>DLMV01000018.1:0-1866 GCA_002478225.1 Deltaproteobacteria bacterium UBA7527
CAAAACAAATCGGCGTTGACAGTGGAAACCAATGTACTCTTGTAGATCGTTGATGGACAAGGCTTCACAGGCGCTGTGCCTGAAATTGTGCCTGACGTTTAAAGTATGAGTAAAGTAGAACATATTCTCAGATACAAGCAGGAACGGAAGTACCCCAGGGGACCATCGAAGCGCCTCTACAACATGAAGGAGGCAGCTTTTTATCTTGGCCGGACTGTCGATGCTCTCAGGGAAATGATCTGGGCAGGCAAACTTCCTTACTTCCGGGATGGCAAGCGGATGCTCCTTGACGTGAGGGACATGGATGATTTCATCGAGCGAAGCAAGGATCGGTTCCGGATATGATGATAATTAAAAAATTTCTTGACTAACCCAATGGCTTACTGTATAATGATACTTATGACACCCGAATACCTCAAAAAATGGCGCATGGATCATGGATATACACAAACTACACTTGCGCAAGCGTTAGAAAGCCATCCGATGACCATTAGTAAATGGGAGAGAGGTGAACGGGAAATTCCAAAATTCCTATATCTTGCCCTGAGATATTTGGAATTAAAGGGAGGTGGGTTAACGGGAAAGGGTAATCGAAAACGAAAAGGAGAGTGATGTAAGTGGGATCAATCTATCTGAGAGGCAATAAATACTGGGTCAAATATACTCATCACGGGAAGACCTACAGGGAAAGCAGCCAATCCGACAAGATAACCGATGCAAGGCGTCTTCTGAAACAAAGGGAAGGAGAGAGTGTCGAGGAGCGGTTCCCAGGGTTAAAGGCCCAGAAGACCATGTTCAGGGAACTCACGGAAGACTACCTCACGGACTATAAGAAGAACAAGTATAAATCATTCTTCCGGGCAGAAATAAGCGTCCGGCATCTGCTCGGCTTCTTTGCGACCTACAACGCGAATGATATCGATACGAGGGCAATCAATGAATATGTGGCAAAAAGGCTTGATGAGAATGCGGCAAATGGAACAGTTAACCGTGAGTTGACTGCACTCAGGCGGATGTATTCTATCGCAACGAAGTCCACACCGCCTAAAGTGCTGAGGGCACCTCGTTTTGAGATGCTCGAAGAAAACAACGTAAGGGCAGGATACTTTGAGCCTCAGGATTATATCCGCATGCGAGAAAACCTTCCCGCATACCTTAGACCTTTATTTGCTGCTGCATACTTTACAGGACTGCGAAAAAGCGAGCTTACATCGTTGACGTGGGACCAAGTAAATCTGTTCCAAAGGAAGATAACCCTGGATCCGGGCACGACCAAGAACAACGAGCCGCGTATTATATGGCTTGCCGGGGAGCTACTCGAAATTATGAAAGAACAATACGCCTGGACCATGAAGGGTTTTCCAAAGTGCCGTTACGTGTTCCATAAAGACGGCAACCGTATCGCTGATTTTCGCAAGGCTTGGCAGAGGGCTTTATTGAGGTGTGGCTATAAGCCTTCTTTTAAATGCCGTGACTGTGGCGCTATTGTGCAGCTTGACTTAGAGCAAAAATGGAAAAAGGAAGGGCCCTTTGTCTCCCTAAGGGTAGACAAGAAAACCTGGCAGGAATTGATCTGCGAACGTTGCGGTCAAAACCGTTTTCAACGGAACAGCAAAGTCTTCCACGATAACCGGAGAACCGCTGTCCGCAATATGGTAAGAACGGGAACGCCCGAGAGTGTTGCCATGAAGATATCCGGGCACAAAACGCGGACGATTTTCGAGCGTTATAACATTACGAGCGAGGAAGACCAGAAGGCAGCATCCGAGCGATTATCGAATGCCCATGAAGAAACCCTCAAAGAACTGCAGAATTTTGAAGCCGGGCACAATTTGGGCACAATTTCGTTGGTGAAGTGATGTTTGC
>DLMV01000018.1:2094-2241 GCA_002478225.1 Deltaproteobacteria bacterium UBA7527
TCCAGCTGAGCTACGGGCGCACACGTTTTCAGCATTATATCATAATCATGCCCGTGCAGCATAACTTTCTTTTCATGGGGCTCAGTCGCCACCTCTTCGGGCAAAGTCCGAAAAGGTTCCCCCTCTCTCGCCCGAGAACGGGCTATA
>DLMV01000018.1:2349-20428 GCA_002478225.1 Deltaproteobacteria bacterium UBA7527
CTCGCCCGAGAACGGGCTATAAACTATATAATCTTCCGCCAGATTGTCCCTTTGTTCCCTGCTTTTTACTACCGGCTGTTTACTGCCTTTGTCCCGACACTGATGCTCGTCCTAATGGAAAATTCGGGTCTGTTCAATAAAATATAATTTTCTTTTGCAATATTATTCACTCTTTTGATAATATAGAAAAAGGCACTCTATGAAAAAGATACTCATCCCGACGCTGATCGGGATCGGATTGACGCTTCTTTTCTCTTTGCTCGCGATCATACGGTTCGTTCCTTTTGAACGTCTCGAGCTTCTCCTCTACGACATCAGGTATCACCTCCATGGAAAGACCGCACCGCCGAAAGAGGTTGTCGTTGTCGGGATCGATGACAGCAGCCTCGAAAAGTACGGCAGATGGCCATGGGAGAGGAGAAAGGTCGCCTCCATCATTGACAAATTAAGCAAGATGGGAGCAAAGGTCATCCTTGTAGATATCATCTTCAGCGAGCCTTCAAAGGACGACGACATCCTTGCCAGATCGATCAAGAAGGCAGGAAATGTTATCCTTCCTGTTGTATTTGATTTCAAGGGCGAGCCAAGGATGATCCAGGATGATACCCTTTTCGACAATTCTTTTGCAATGATCCGTAAAGCGGATAATTTCAGGATATTTCCGCCATTAAGCGCGAGCAATGTTCTCCTACCCGTAAAAAAGCTGTCGCAAAGCGCGAAGGCCCTCGCCTATATCAATATGTTCCCCGACAAGGACGGCGTGCTGAGATGGGAGGCGCTTGCCATAGAATACAACAAAGAGATGTTCCCGTCCATCGATCTCCAGGCTGCGAGGCTTTATCGCAATCTCCCCAACGAAGCGATGATCCTCCAGGCAGCAGAAGGCATTCAGATAGGGGAAGCCTTCATACCGACCGATTTCTGGGGCAGGATATTGATCCATTACTACGGTCCTGAAAGGACCTTCCCGATAATGTCCGTTGCAGACCTCCTTGAGAACAAGGTCGAACAATCAATGATCAAGGATAAGGTCGTGCTCCTTGGCGCAACGGCCGTCGGCATATACGACCTCAGGGTGACCCCCACATCGCCGGCAATGCCGGGGATCGAAAAGCATGCAAGCGTCGTGGCATCCATACTGAACAATCATTTCATCTCCAAGCTCAAGAATATCTGGAACGTCTTTATCGTTCTTATATCAGGCCTGCTTTTTTCCTTCATTATCGTGAGGATCAAGGCTATCGTCGGCGCGGTCTTTGCATTTGGTTTTATCGCGATCCTCTATGGCATCGGCAATTACCTCTTTTTCTCGAAAGGGTTGTGGATGGACCTCAGTTACTCAGGGAATAATATCCTGATCACCTATTTTCTTATCACCGCTTACAGGTACGCCACCGAGGAAAGGTATGCGAGGCAGATACGGGGGATGTTCTCAAGCTACGTAACAGAGAAGGTCGTCAACGAGCTCATCAAGAACCCGGAACTTGCAAAGCTCGGCGGTGAGAGGAGAGAGATCACCGTCCTCTTCTCGGACGTCCGCGGCTTTACGACATTCTCGGAAAAGCATACCCCGGAAGAGGTCGTTGCGATCCTCAACGAATATCTTGGCGAGATGACGAACATCATCTTTCAGTGGGACGGGACGCTCGATAAGTTTGTCGGCGATGAGATCGTTGCCTTCTGGAACGCCCCCATACCGCAGGAAAAACACGCGGAACTCGCCATCAAATGCGCTCTCCATATGACGCAGAGGCTGAAAGATCTCCAGGAGAAATGGAGATCGGAAGGAAGGGTGCCCCTCGCGGCAGGTTTCGGCCTCAACACCGGGGAGGTTATCGTAGGGAACATCGGCGCTGAAGGAAAAAAGATGGACTATACTGTCATCGGTGATAATGTGAACCTCGGCGCCCGTATAGAAGGGCTCACACGGAAATACGAAGCCGATATCATCATTACCCAATCAACCCTGGACAAGATACGCGGCCTTCTCGTTGGAGGCGACCTGGGTCATCTGAAGGTGACAGGGCTTGACATGGTGGCAGTAAAAGGGAAGGCAGAGCCGGTATGCATCTATGGCATAACCTCGATGCCCCCCGGCGAGAAATCAATAATCATCGAATGCACAGCAACAGGAGTAACGCAGATGACAGAAAAATAAAAGGGCTTGCTGTCGGCAAGCCCTTTTATTTTTAGTTCATAGCTCATGGCTCTTGGCTCAGAGCAAATTCAACGTGTGATGGGAAAACATTCCAACAAGAGAACAAAAAGGCAGCCGGTACAGGGCAGCGCGAAACAGACAGATGCGCCGTATCCGCGCCTTTATCTTATCGAAGATTGCGCCATAGGACTCCTTTTTCTCTCTGTCCTGCTTTTGTTCAGCACCTCAGTCAGCGTTAATTTTACCCTTCCAAAGCTTGTTGCTTTACGAATATGCACGTTCTTTCTTGCTGTCCTTTGGATATACCGGATAAACAAAAGAGAGGTTCAACCCGTATCGCGAATGATCTTCTTCGGCGGTATCGGCCTCGGAGCGTGGTGGGTATTCTCAACCTTCTTCGCGCTCCACGCGTATACAGCGATGCACGGTGCTTATGGTCGATATAACGGGCTCTTCACGCACGAACTGTGGCTCATGCTTTTTTTTATCTTTGCTACGCTGCCCGGCCATCAAAAACGTATCGAGAGGATCATCAACCTTTTTATTGTCTCGTTAATACCTGTTGCATTGTATGCCCTTGCCCAGTTTTACAATATTGATCCTCTTCCATGGGTATCATTGAAGGGGAGAACATCGTCAACTATCGGGCATCCGGTCATGCTCTCGGCGCTCATCGGACTCGCCCTGCCTTTTACGATAACGTTTCTTTTCCAAAAGAAAAGGCTGATACAGCGCATTTCATACGGTCTTGCATGCATGCTCTTTGTGTCCGCCGCAGCAAGCACCTTAAGCAGGGGGCCTCTCATCGGCATCGTACTGTCATGCATTTTTATAATTATCATGAATATGAAGGCCGGGGGCACGGTAAAACGCAAAAGCATTATCGTTGCTGCAGTGTCATTGGTCCTCGTAGTTCCTGTCCTTTTTATTATGCTGAAGGGTACAGCCTACGTGATAGACCGCATCACATCGGGCGAAGAGGTCGAGATACGCCTCATCTATTTTAAAACAGCCATGAACATCACAAAGGACCATCCCCTTACCGGTGTCGGCTTTGAGAACTTTCGGATCATCTATCCCCGGTATCGCATGGCAGAAGAAAACCGTCTTGCCAGGGACGTAGTGCCCACCATGGTGCACAACGGTTATTTACAGTCTGCTGCAATGAACGGCATACCGGGCATCATGCTCTACCTCTTCTTTCTTGGCGCAGTCATCCTGTCATTGATACGGACTTCCGTGACGGCACAAGATACCTATAGGTCTACACTCCTGTGGGCGTTCATTGCATCCATTGGCGGTTTTCTTATACAGGACATGTCGGGCTGGCTTGAGATCTCCCAGACCACCTTTTTCTGGATCATTCTCGGCCTTGCGACGGCATTTTCATCACACAACGCTCAACAAAAGATCGTATTAACGCGAAGGCGATCGGCAGCCGCCTGTACCGCTGTTGCAGCATGCTGCGCATTTCTGTTCTACCTCTCCCTTGAGGCAATCAACAGGACCTGGGCAGACACCGTCATATGGAAGACCAAGGTATATAACAAAGATATTACAAAAAAAGAGATCGAGGCGCCCCTTATCGATGCCCTTGAGACGCTCAGGGGCGATTTCTACTACAAAGACCTTGCAGGCACGCTCTACGCTAGCAAATATAAAGAAACCGACAATGAGAGATTTTATAGGAAAGCAGAAGATCTGTTTGAGAAAGCATATACGGATAATCCCTATGATGTCTATGTGCTCACCCACAGAATTGAGCTTGAAGCCCTTGCCATGAGAAAAGGCCATGTCAAAAAACCATCTCCTTTTGTCGAAAAGGCTGCGGAGAACATCCTTATCATGGATAAGAACAACCCCTCTGTGTACCACATAGTGGTCATGCTGAGAATGGCGGAAGGGAACACGGATTTTGCATTGCAGATGCTGGAGAGAAGCAGGATCCTGGCTCCTGAATCGAGCAAGCATTTTCTGCTGGAAGGCGATGTATACCACGAGCTGAAAAAGTACGATAAAGCGCTCCATGCATACAGCCAGGCCATTACCTATGCCGAGAAGGAACGTCTCGGGAGCAAATGGGAGAGAAGAGGCCACCCACGCATGCCCACGTGGCTATCTGCGCAGTACGGCCTCTTTTATATCTACATGGCGACAAGGGACTACCAGCAGGCATGCACTGTAATGCAGCGGGTGATCGCCTCTTTCCCATACAGTTCCCGGCACCATGTAATGATAGGGGATGCCTACGGCATGGCGGGCGATATTAAAAAGGCAAAGGAGTCGTTTGAGCACGCTCTGAGAATAGACCCCGGCAACCCCTTTGCGAAGAGAGGTTATACAAGATGCATGGAGATCCTGCAGAGAGGGCAGGGCAGCAGGTAGAACTAACTTTGTCCCGCCAGTGAATCGAAAAGCTCTGCATACGCGGCAGCAACAGACTGCCATGTAAAGCGCCTGTCAGCCCATGCCTTTGCTCTCACACCCGTTTCTCTAACCAATGCCGGTTCAAGCACAAGCCTTCGCAGCGCAACAGAGAGGCTGCCTTCTTCCTTCTCAAAAGTGAACCCGTTGCCGCCTGTGACAACAGTATTAAAAGGAACGTTCAGTACAAGCGGCGGGGTCTTAAGCCCCATGGCCCTGAGCAAAGAGGGATTCGTGCCGCCTACTTCATGGCCGTGGATATAGAGAAATGCATGTTGGTAAAGGCTATTCAGCTTCCTCTGGTCAAAGATCCTTCCCGTAAAATGTACCCGGTCATCTGCCAGGGCGTGTAGCCTCGAGAGATAGCCTTTCCCATAAGAGGAGTCCCCAACGACAACAAGAGGAAGGTCGACCTTCGAGGCCACATACTCTCTTATAATAAGGTCTGTGTTGTTCTCCGGTTCTAACCTTGCAACAACAAGGAGGTAGCGGTGGGGCTTCACGGAGATCTCGCTGAGGACCGTTTCGTCCATGCCGGCGGTCGGTTCGGCGCCATAAGGTATATAGACCGTCTCAGCATGATAGGTATCCCCGTAATAGTCCTTCATTACAGGGTTATCGCTCACAAGCACCGCTGCTGCCAGCACACTTATGCGCTCAGCCCATTTATAGTATAGCCGGGCACACCTCCCCCATTTTCTCCTCTTCCATCCAAGACCGTCGGTATGGATGACGACCTTTTTCCCGAACCACTTTAGCAGAAGGCACCATGGGGCATTCCCGGGGTCCACTACAAATATCACATCGTACCTTCTGGTCAATGCATGCATCGCGGAAAGACCTGTATGGAAAACGCTCTCAATACCTTTCACCCGGCCTGAAGGGAGATAGACACACTCCGCGTTGGAGACCAGTGGAGGCTTCTTCTCATAATAAGGGCTACGGCAGTATACCGTTACGTGCGCATTATGATCATTTGCCAAACGTAGGGCGAGTTCCTCTGCAAGCGTATCATAGCCGCTGTATTGTGCCGGTATTCCTCGTGTTCCAATGATCGCGATCTTCATCGTGCAAAAAACAACCTCTATCGAATCATATAGTGTAAGAAACCGGCCTGTCAATATGAAGATTTCCCCCGTATTTTCGCTTGTGGGAAGCAACTCCTATGGTGTATAACATCAAGTGACTGCAAAGAAATGGGCACAATGACCATACCGTACTTTTCCGTTATCATTGACTCCTACAACCTTGGCGCATTCATTGAGGAGGCAATAGAGAGCGTACTTGCCCAGACCTTTCCGAAGGACAGAACAGAGATCATTGTGGTCGATGATGGCTCGACCGATGACACACGGGAGAGAGCAGCAAAATACCTGCATAGTATCATGTACATTCATAAAAAAAAAACGGTGGTCAGGCATCGGCATTCAACACGGGGTTCACGCATTCCACCGGGGACATCATTGTATTCCTGGATGCTGACGATTATTTTCATCCAGAAAAGCTACAGGAGCTCTCGCACATTTATAATACCTATCGTTGCGATGCAGTCTCTCACAACCTTTCTGTCGTGACAACAAACCATAAAAGACCGTTTATGCCCTATCTTTATTATCACAATCCTCAATTGCTTCACAAGATCGAAGAAAACCTTTATGTGCTTTCAGCGAAGGACGGAGATTCGCGTTTTATGCCCGTCTACTTTCTTATACCGACCTCAGGTCAATCATACAGCCGCAGGCTTTGCGAAAAGATCTTTCCTTTGCCTGAATATTTTACCCATTCCGCTGACCTGTATCTCCATCTCCATGCCCTTGTGCACGCCGATATATACTTTGTGGACAGATCGTTAGGTTTTTACAGGAAATACTCATACAGTGACAATGAGTCTCACCGGAGTGACGTCGTATGGCATGAAAGGCGTATTGGATTTTATTTGTATTCAATCCGTGCCCTGGAACGCACGTTCGGTGGCCAAGCTGCAAGGCTTGTAAACACTGTCGAGAATGATCTACGGTTAATGGGCATCCCTTTGACAAGAATGAAAGGACAATACAGAACTGCATTGAAACATTTTTGGGAATACAAGACCCCTGGCCCATTTTTATTTCGTATGTCTAAAATATCCCATGCCCTCTTTTATCTTATTGCACCACCACGGATATACGGTAAGGTTCGTTCATTCTATTTTTCTTTTCGTATGAGAAATCTGGTGATGTTTATCGTGAGAAAATACCCGTGATCTCCCCGTATCTCATTTCCCGCATCAGGAGGAGCATGACGAGATAGAGAACAAAAGAAGCGACCAGCGCGACCGGTACGGTGCATGATAGCTTTATGAGCACCATTATAGTGAGCGCCATAGCGGCTCCTGCGGCAAAAACCCTTCCAAAAGTAACCCATTGTTCTTTTCTCCATACACCATCTTTCAGCGCCCTTAATTGAACCCATATCACCAAGCAAAGGGAGAATGTTCGCGCAAGCGCTATGCCCTTGGCTCCCCATAAGGGTATGAGTATAAACGACGAGACAATAAGCACGATCAGCCCGATAAGCATCGCCCTTACCGCCGTATTCTGCTTATCCATGGCAATAAGGGAGGCGCTATTAATCTCATTTATAAAAAAGGGAATAATGCTGAGCGACAGAAGACCAAGCGCAGGAATGCTTGGCATATATGCTGTGCCAAAAAGAAGGAGTATCCATGTCTTCCTGAAAAGACCAGCTATTACCACACAGGGTACCGCAATGATCAGCGCGGCGTGCATGATCCTTGTGTAGACATTGGAAAATTCTTTGGCTGAGCGAGCCCATGCCCTTGATAGCGACGGCAAAGCAACCCAAGTGAGACTCGCAGCGATCATCCCGACGAGGTACACGATCTTTTCTGCTGCCGAATAGTATCCGGCATCGACATCGCCGCGCATCATCCCCAACAACACAAGATTAAGAAAGGTAAAGGCGGAGGAGAGCATTGAGAAGACGGCTAAAGACGCACTCCTCTTCACGATGTTCCGTGCGTATTGCCGACTGAAGGAAACGATTCTGATTCCATAATCGCTTCGTAATACAAGAACAGCCACTGCCACGCAGATGAGAGTTACGATCAGTCTCCATACCACAAAGGTTGTAAGGCCATACCCGGCAAAGAGGACCGCCAGCCCCGTGACGCACCACATGAGGGCAAGGAACATCCTGAGCATGGATTCCCTGCTGATTTTCTGAGATGCACGATAAAAGGAGCAAAGGAATAGCACATACTCAAGTGCTGCCATGGCAAAGTAGATGATGAAAATGACAAAAAGACGCCCTTCCCCAAAAGGACCTAAAAGGGCAACACCGAACGGCACTACCGCCATGAGGAGCGTGAATGCCCACATGAGAAAAGAGATGTGCGTGAAAAAACTGTTTGCCTGCTCAGGGGATCGTGCCAGCTCATGGACCGTGAACCTCTGAAATCCAAAGGAAGGGACCATGATACAGAGAACACCGAGACTATAGGCAAATGAAAGGAGGCCGTAGGATTCGACACCGAGGATCCGTGCTACCATTATGGACACGATAAAGCTAAGGCCCTGCGTCGCAACCTCTGTGGAGAACAAAAGCACCGTGTTTGTGCTGATCCTCTGTTCGTTCATGCCTCTTGTGTCCTTCGCAGGATCGCAGGAATGGTCTTTGCGAGTATCTCCATATCGAGCAGCAGCGACCATCGGTCGATATACTCGATATCGAGCTTCATCCATGTGTCGAAACTAAGGGCATGCCGGCCGCTCACCTGCCATAATCCCGTGATCCCGGGACGCACGCTGAAACGCCGGCGCTGCCAATCCTTGTCAAATCCCTCGTAATCCCTCATGGGCAGGGGTCGCGGTCCCACCATACTCATATCGCCCTTCAGCACGTTCATGAGCTGCGGCAGTTCATCGATCGCGAACTCCCTGAGGATCCCTCCCAGAGGTGTTGCCCTCGGGTCATGTCTGATCTTGAATGCCGGCCCGTCTGTCTCATTGAGCTCCGCCACATCGGGCAATCTTTCTTCGGCATCGGGGATCATTGTCCTGAACTTGTATATAGGGAATCTCCGCTTGTGGAGTCCTACCCGTTCCTGAATAAAGAAGACAGGTCCTTGCGAGGTAAGTTTTATGGCGACCGCAGTCACGACCATGATGGGGAATGCGATAATAAGCAATAGGGATGCGATCACAATATCCAGGACGCGCTTGACGAATGCATCCCATCCCTCGATGCCCTTTCTATCCAGGATGATCGTTTCCGTACCGTATAGTTCATCAGCGCTGCCTTTTGCTAATCTCCGGCCGAGGGGATCGGCAGCTATCCTGACCGCAATGCCGTGCCTTTCACATAATGAGATAACCTCGAGGATATTCTCATAGGAACGCCCTGGAGCAAGGCAGATAACGACCTCGTCAACGACCGCACGGCGTAGAAAAGAAGGCAGTTCGCTGAGATCTGCTACGATATGAATGCCCTCAATGAACGGGGGTCTCTCTGTTTCGTGAGCTTCACTCACATAACCTATGATCCTGTACCCCGTCCCTGCCGTGTTTGCGATCTTCTGTGCGTATTCGTGTGCCTCTTTGCCGGTACCTATGATAAGCTGACAACAGGCCCCGATGGCCTGAGTTCCCGCCCATCGTGCCGCCCGATGCAGTATCCCTCTGCACGCAACAGTAAGGGCGGCGCAGGACACCCAGAAGGTGAGGATGAAAAAGGGCGTCACGAGTTTGATCCTGAATAGTATGCCCGCCAGGGCGACAAGGAGCGTACCGAGAGAGACCGCCTTGATGATGCTCCCCATTGCAGCGCGCAGACGTATCACATACTTCGGACGATAGAGGCCGAAGGACGAGAGAACGACATGCCAGACAGAAAGGAGGCAGAGGAATATGATGAAGTTCTGGACCTTGATCCGCATGGAGAGGAACTGACCGAAGGTGACCGTTCCGATGCCGAAGGAGACCGCATAGGCTGCAAGAAAAAAACAGATGACCATGATGCAGAGGTCACATATCTTTACAGCGCTTATAAAGGTGCGGTATTGAGACTGGGCCATCGGGTATTATCAACCCATAGTATCGTAAAGAGAGGGTATTGTCAATATAGTGGCGAGTAGCTAAAAACATCCCGTAAGTCGTGAGGCGTAAATCGAAAGGGGAGAAAGGCAACAGAAAGGTTCCTGCGATTGGGATCATGCTTTTTATCGCTTGACCCCTCGACCCCTTGATTCCATGAACCCTTTTCTGTTATTATTCTCTTCTCACTTCTGTTCTTTAAGCACGCCTTACGCCTCACGACTTACGGGTTCTATTCCTATTTTATCTGCTGTATTATCTTCCCGGTTATATCCACCGCATCCTGCGCATAGGCAACGCCTGCAGCGCTTCTCTCAAAGATCACCGTGTAGCCTTCCTTCTCCGCTATGTTCTTGATGACCCCGCCGATCATGCCGAGTGCTTTCTGCGCGAGCTGCGCATCCAGCTTCCTGACCTCGACCTCGAAGTCCTCTCTGAGCCTTCTTATATCTCTCGCATCGTTTTCGAGCTTCTCTTGCAGCGCCCTGCGCTCGTTGACAGAAAGCTTTTCGCCCTCCTTCCTCAGCTTCTCCTCGGTGGCCCTCGCCGAATCCTCCCTGTCCTTGAGCGGTTTCCGCTTCGCCTCTACCTGCTTCATGAGGTCCTGACGGTACCCTTCGAATGTCTTTGATTCCCTCATGACCTTCTGGACCTCAAAGACGCCGATCTTCAGCGCCTGGGCGGAGACATGTGCAGCACAAAGAACAAGCAGGCAGAAGAAAACAGATGCGACGCATACAATTCCCTTTTTCATCAATATCCTCCTATGTGATTTTTGATTTCTCATATTTATACAGAGCATTGAGCAATTTCTTGAGAACGGTCTTGTTGGCTATATAAAATCTCGCCACTTCCCACCGAAAGTTAAGATACCTGTGGGCGAGTCTATTTCTTTGAATGGCCAGTTTAGCAAGAATATCAATTTCGGATTTCTTAAAATGGAAGTAGTCACCGACCTTCTTCATCACATCAGGATAGTTTTCAGCCATGATGTTGTTCTCTGTTAAAACAACGCCACTAACCTCTATAAAGGCGGTCAGGATATTTTCAATTGTCCTGTCAATGAGTTTCTGGAGCTTGCTGTTCTTTGCATACTCCTTCCATTTCGTTGATGCATATTCAGTATCGAACTCGTCCATCTCTTTTGCAATAAAGGAAAGAGACTCTGTTATTCTTCCTTTTGCATAGACATGTTCAGGCATGATTCAGCTTCTCCAGCCGCCTCTCAACAATCTCGGATTGCCACTTTGTCCCAAAGATGCTGAAATCCTCCATCTGGTGCATTGCATTGAGCCTTGCGTCAACATATCGCGTAAAGCTCTCCATAAATACAGGTATTCCGTGGACGATGGCATTGTAGTAAAGCATGGGTCTGTAGAATTCACCATCAAGATGCAGAACATTCGTTTCTATCTTTAAAATACTGGTAAGTTCAAAGGATATTGTGGTGATAATGTCAAAAATCTTATCCCTGTCCATTTCCTTGTTGAATATAATCGCAATGTCCACATCAGAACCGGTCTTTGGATAGCCTATAGCCCATGAGCCATAAAGAAAAGAAATATCAATAGAATAGACTTTTGCCTTCTGGTTAAAATATTCCTTAATGGCAGAAATTAATTGTCCTTTCTTATCCATCTCTTTTTCTATTATACTACTTTTGTTGACGTATGAAGTATAAAAAAAGGGTGCTGGATGAGAAAAATCATCCAGCACCCGCATTTTTCAGCTATCAGCTATGATCCATAGGCTGAGCTATTTCGCAACTCCTGCAGCAGTACCTGAGATCGTACCTGAGCCGGAGGTAGCACCCGTGCCCGCAGCAGCGCCCTTGAAGCTTGTCGAGCCGTTAAAACCGCCTGTGCCGCTCACACTGCTGAGCCATTTTCCGCTGTTATCCGGGTTCCATGCCTTGAAGGTGAAGCTTCCGCTCAATGGCCCGCCGCTGATCCCGATCGCGCTCCCCACCACCGGCGGTGCCGTATAGGTGCCGGTCACGCTCCCCGTTGCCCAGACCGTCGGCTTGCCGCCAGCGGTCTCCGCAAAGAACTTGACGTTGTTCATTGAAAGGGTGGAGAAGTTATTCCCGCTGCCTGTCAGTGTAACATTTCCTACCTCGACACAGGGGACATTCAATTTTTGAAGCTGCGTTCTTCCAACTGTGTTACTCGCCAGAGCGAGGAATGTATTCGTTTCAATTGATACTCCCATGACCCCGATCTGGAAGGCCAAAAGTGTCGGGTTGAATGTTCCTTTTGCCTCGCCAACAGAGATCCACGTGTAGGTCTGTGCCGGCTGTATGTCCGCTCCATAGCCTACCGTTGTGCCTTCGATCTTATTGCCTGACCATTTGGTGCCCGTCGCTGCATTGCCCATGATCCTCGTAGTGTCTATGAACTCAAGCATGGCGGTCCATGAATCGGTCGGCGTGATCCCGTAATACCTGCCGCCTATTGCTGACTGCCACACGCCCCAGCTTCCTTCCGCCGCATAGAAGGTTGTGCCTTCTCCTTGCCACACATAGGGACGGTCGGTGCCGCCCATTGCGTATCCGTTCAGCGTGAACGAGCTGTTGATGCCATTATCGTCATAAAAATCCCTTGTGTACAGATGGGAAGAGAAATCCCCGAGCGGAACGCTTACATCCATCAGCTTGACAGGATAGATAGTTCCTTGACCTGCCCACATCTCGATGCCGGAATAGACCGTACCCGTGAAAGCGCCTTTCAGTATGCCCGCAGGGGATGTTTCAGCGGGGTCGAGATAAATGGCGTATATCCTTCCCTCGATCGTTCCATCGATCTCCCTGCCGCCGATATATCCGTAATACGCGCCCTTCCCGTCGAGCGTCGTGTTGGTGTCGTTCTTTATATTATAGCTCTCAATGTTCGTGCCGAATATGGTGGGTCTCCCGTTCCAGTTGTCGTAATCACCAAGAAAATAGACGGTTGCCGGATTGCTTGCGGTCGCTGTCCAGAGATCCCCCACGCCTCCCATGATCGCGGAAATTGAGCCGCTATCGGAAAAATTGTACCACGTAGAGATATAGTTGGGCGCCGGCTCTCCTTTCGCTGCTGCAAGGGCGCTGAAGAAGGCGTCACTGAAGGAAGAGGGGTAATCCGTGCCTGTTGTGTAGCCGGAGAATGTGTTGGTCCCTTTTGCATAGGTATATTCATACCACGTGGGGGTGGGGAAAGGACCGACATCCGTTTCATACTTTCTCTGGGTTATCAGCGTCCTTGATGCGTCGCTGAAAAAGCTGATGTCCCCGTATTTGACCTCATTATCATAGTAGTAATGGTAATGGTTATAGGAGCCATCTGAGTAGCCGCCGGAATGCATCTCCGCAAAGCGCCTGTTCGATGCATCAAAATAGCTTGCGAAGGTAAAATACTGCGTTGTGTTCCACACGCCTCCCGAATTGCCCTGCCAGGAGTAAAGCGTATTGGGGATGACGGTTGAAGGCTGCGTATAGACGCCGAGGACGCCCACGTCGCTTATGGTGCCCATCTTCGTCATGGTCATGAACTGACCTACGGTGCCTGTATTGCTGGCCTTCACCACGCCGCCGGTGAAAGTGCCGCTGAGCGTCGGGATGAGCATCATTCCAAGATCTGCCTGCCAGTTATTAGAAGCATCCTTGTACGCGCCGAATTGACCTTGTGCCCCGATCTGGGTGCTCCAGGTGTCCGGTATCGTAGTAGATGACACCCCAAAACCACCGACCCATATTGTGGAACTGAAGATACCCCAGTCCTGCCCTTTAATAAAGCGGGCCGTCCCCGAGTTTTCCATGGTGCCAAACAAAGAGCCCGAATCACCGGTGAAGCGCCCCATGATCTGTGACGCAAAGGGTCCGCCGATAATGTTTTCGCTGAAGTTGCCTATGTTCACCCCTTCGGTGTTGCTTGCAAAATTGCTGTTCATGACGGTTGCGACCAGCGTCCCTTCCGCATCCCACATGCCAATGTCTTTATAAAGGCTTCCCTTCAGCAGCTGCGAATGCCTCAGCACGCCTGCCGTCTGGTTGTCGGGTCCGACATAGAGGCCGCGCATGGCCATCTGGACGCCGCGTGCATCGTCTGCAATAAAGCCTCCCACGGTCAATCCATAAGCGCCATTGGCAGTTCCTCCATAAACGTGCGGGGTATAGAATGTGCCGAAGAGGAAGGGGGTAATGACGATCGTCGGTTTGGTGTAGTCAGAGGGACTAAACCGGCCGATGACGGTAACCGGCGTGCCCCCGGTACTCCACGGGTAGCCGGTCATGCCGAGAATGGCATACAGATAATCCGAACCCCTCCTTTCCAGCACGTCCAAAAATCCTGGCCATTCTGAATACCACGTTGGCGTGAAAGAAGGGTCATCAGTGTGCATCCAAGGCGGGAGGTTTCTCACTTCATCTATGCTCGCAATGTCCCAGCCGGTCATCGATATCATTCCATATTGATCCCTCTTCCACATTGTGCCGTTGGGGAAATAGAGTTTGTCCGGATATGGACCCATGTCATCATCTACTTTTCCAAACCCTTTGCCGCTTGTTTGTATATATCTATATTCGTAGTTATAATAACTCTGCGCTTCCCCGTCGTATTGGGTAAAGTCAGCCTCGTAATATGTCCCGGGCAAAGCGCGCCAGAGCGAGGTCGGCGACGAGTCGGTTGTCGAGAATGTCAGACTGGTCGTAAGGGGTGTTGCCTGCCATTTTCCGACGCCAGCGGCCTGCCATGTTTGCAATGCGCTGTCGATCGTGCCGTAGATATTCCCTGTCATGGTCGCCAAGAAATGGAGGGTAAGGACCTTCGAGTTGTTGAGCGTGCCTGAGAATGTATCTGAGGAAGTGGTGGCAGCTGTGGCATGTCCAAGGAAATAGCCCCAGCTCAGGTCATAATAGTATTGTCCACCAAAATCAAGCGCCTGTGTGCTTGTTGCCGGCGTTGTGTAAGTTCCTCCCATGCCTGCGTTCCATATGCCCCAGGCATGGCCTGTAAGCCCTACGGAAGAGCCTTCCATATATGAGCTCGGGATAGTCCCCCCTGACGGAGTGAATCTGCCTGCCACGTGCCCAGTGAAGTTGCTCTGATCGAGGGAGGCCGAGAGGTCCGCCGGCTGGATATCCGTTGTCTCAACAAAGGTCCTTGTGAGGGTACCGCTCAGCTCCCACATGTCGGGATAAGAATAATATTTTCCCGTGAGGTTGCCGCCGGCATAACCAGCCTTAAGCGAAGGGTCTATGTAGATTACAAGCGCCTCCGTATTAATTATCCCGTCTTTCCAGAGACCAACGTTATATCCTTTAAAAGCGCCGCCTATCGTTGAAGCTCCGGTCCATATGGCTGGATTATAATCCAGGTACCAGCCCGAACCATAGGCGAGCCGCGGTTTGCCCGCATAGGGGGACGGAGCCAGATCGCTGTAAGCGCCCATCATGTAAAGCTGGGCCGATCCTGTTGACCAGAGGTTGCCGATGCCGCCCAGGATGCCTGTGACATTGTGCGCTTCACTTAAAGGATCTGAATTCGCATACACGAGCCTTGAATAGTTCGTATTGTAATAGAGGAGTCCGCCTGAGACATCCCCGCTGAACGAAAGGTCTGTCCCCGTCCATGCGCCGAGAGCAACCGCCTTCCAGAGACCGGTATATTCATACGTGCCGTAGACATCGCCGTCCATGGAGCCCCACCTTGTATGGGTGAGGTAATTTCCTGTGAGGGTGCCGAAGAGCTTGCCTTCACTCGTCGTTGCGCCTGTAGGCACTGTACCTGTTATGGTTGCGAGCCAGTATCCGCTGTCGGGATCACCGGTCGAGGTCTTGCCAAAGGTCCCGTAAGAGCCTGTCTTCGCGCTCCACGAGGTAGGAACTGTTGAAAGCTCACCAAACTCACCGAGCATGGGGAGCCCGTAGATGCCCCAGGGCTGGGTTGCGATCGCATACGTAGCGCCCGGGTAGCCAGAATCTTCGCCGCCGGTTATGGCAGCTCCATTATTAAATTTCCCGGAGAGGTATGCCCCGACGCCATCGAGAGAACCCTGGCTGATATTGCTGTAAAGGGCAGATGCGCTGATGCCAATGTTTGATGACTTCTCTGTCCTGTTGGCAAGACCGTCCATCTTAAACATGCCTATATCTTTGTAGATGTCGCCGCTTACGTAGGCCTGCAGGACACCTGCCTTAGGTGTTGATGAGTTATCGATGTAAAGGGCAATGAACTTGCCTTCGAGGGTCTTCGTACTCTGTATTGCCTTAAAGGCATATTCGTTCCCGCCTGCGATTCCGTAATAGGCCCCTCCGTCATAGGTCGTCTTAAGGCCGGTGGAGACATTGTAGCTGTATATCGGAGAGGAGGTATACCAGAGGCAGGACGGGCCTACCGAACCCATTATTGTGATAGGGATGTTGCTTCCGCTCCAGAGGCTCGTCGTCCCTCCGAGATACCCGTCCATAGAGGAGAGATACTCGAATTCTATATACCCGTCATTATTCACTGCATCGAGCATGTCCGAATAGAATTCACTGAAGAACTTAAGCGCTGTGCCGTTGTAATAGCTGCCTATTACCTGGCCTATCCAGGTGCCGGAATCGCCCTCGCCCATATTGACGCCAGAGAACTTTCCTTCCACATCATAGAGCCGTAGCGGCGTCATTACCTTTCCCGTCACGCTGCCTGTTACCTCTCCCGTGTCGGTCCACATGCCGCTTGTCGTCATGAGCCAGTACCCTATCCCCCCGCTGTCGTTATCAAAGAGGCCGAGGCCTCCGAGCTTTGCGCTCCACGACGGGTTGCCTGTCGGTTTGTATTCATAATAATTGTAAGTTTCATAGCCAAACTTTATGTTGAAGATACCGAAAGGCAGGGACTGCGAGGGGACATAGAGGAACTTGGTGTCGCCGCCGGCCCCTCCGATAATGCTTCCCGTACCATTGAAGTCGCCTGATAACCTGCCCCACACCGATCCGCTGTCATAATTCAGATCGTGGGGGTCGAAGACCGTCAGATAAGGCGTGGGGGTAAGAGTACCGCCTGTTCTCCACATCGTGGAACCCGTGGAGAAGGGATAGTAGGAACCGGAGACATCGCTCTTCATGACGCCTGCGGTGACATATCCGCTGCCGTCGGGCGTGCTTACATACACGGCCCGTAATGTTCCGTCTGATATGGTGCCGACGGTCGAGGCATCTCCGCCCTTCCATATGGCGCCCACGTATCCTTCCATGGTGCCGGCAGGGAAAGAAACAGACGGGTTAGCAGAGGCAGAGATAGAGGTGTTCATCAGATAATGCGACGGAATGGAAGGACCAGAGTAAAGCTCGTAGGTGCCTATGGCGGTAAAGCTTGCAGGGTTTGTCCACGGGGCGGTAAGTCCGCCGAAGTAGCCTTGATCGGTGCCTGCTAATGACATCATGCCGTCGTTATTTAAATAGAGCGTTCCGCCGCCCCAGTCGCCGAAGAAGTTCGCGGGGGTGCTCACGCCGTTGCCGGCGCCCGACATCCTGAACCACTCACTGACAGAACAATAGGCGCCGAGATATCTCATAGAGTACCAGCCGAGGTACGGCCCGATCTGGGGGTCATAGCCGATGAAATCGAGGTTCGCGTCCATTGTAAATTTTCCGTTTGCCGCATCGTTGGTGTACGAGAGCGGCCCCACCCCATATTGGTTATTTCCCGCGTATCCGAGATAGGGGAGTGATGCGGTCTCCGTTGTGCCAAAGGTTCCCTTGTAGATCTCTGAGGTGAAAGCGACCTTCCTGCCTTCATTGGTGAGGCGGTATCCGCCCAGTGCGGTCCTGCCCGACGGTGTGATCGCCATCCCCGAGTCACTGACCGTGAATAGAGTAGCGGTCGGGAAAAGTTCGGGCGGTGGAAAACCTGGCGTTGTGGTGTTGAACCAATCAAGAAGGGTCTGCCCTGTCTCGGGTGTGGGGGTGATGGTCCCAACGGAGCCGCTTTTTGACAGGCTGCCGCTGAAAGAGAAGATGGTGCCGTCAAATGTCCCTGGCGCATCCCCTGTGAGGAAGTAGAGGTTCCCGCCTTCAAGATAGAGAAAAGAGAGACGGTTCAGCCACGAGCCCTGTACGCCGGGCGTATACCCGAGGAAGGCGCCGCCCTTGTCAGAGGTGCCTGTTGCAGTGCCCGGATGCGTTGTGCCCGTGTTGCCGGTCACGGTCCCCGATGCTGATATGGTGCCCTTACCGCTGACAGGTATATTGGCAGTGAGGGTGGTGTTCGATAGCGTTCCGCCCCCTTCAAAAGGCATCCCTCCCAATGTCCCCGTAAGGTTTATTCCTTCCTGCGGTGCAGGCGGTACGGGTGGCGGCGGTGGCGGCGGTGGCGGCGGATCAGGAACAACCACTACCACTACCTTCGGAGCCGGCGGCGGGGGTGTTTGTCCATCTCCGGTC
>DLMV01000041.1:0-214 GCA_002478225.1 Deltaproteobacteria bacterium UBA7527
GGATTCTTCCTTACCCCTTCCTGCCCCCCTTCTTCCCTTTTTCCATAGAAAATATTATTAATATAAGTCCCACAAAAATTAAGACAATGCCTATGGTGAAGGTTGTCATGGCTTTCGTAAAGGCCAAAAGAAGAAATCCACCCAGTACGACAACAAATCCGATTATTGTTAGAACGTTGATGTTTTTCATGCCGCCGTATCACCTCCTGCAGGA
>DLMV01000041.1:357-1400 GCA_002478225.1 Deltaproteobacteria bacterium UBA7527
CCGTATCACCTCCTGCAGGATTTGTTATGATTATCGACAAAAAAAACATATCTGGCAAGTATTTTTTAAAAAAAAATGTTTTTGCAGATCTCCCTTGTACAATATCGGCAAATCAAAAAATATCTTAAGGGGAAGTAAAGACCTGGATTATCTGCGGAAATGCATTGACGTAAAAATTGGATTAATGGTAGAATGAACATTCATTCTATATTTTGTTGCCTATGAAACACACCGAGAAACGTAATGAAATATTAAGCGCTGCCCTCGAACTTATTTCAGAACAGGGTTTTCACAAGGCGCCGATGTCCATGATAGCCGATAAGGCAGGCGTTGGGGCAGGGACCATATACATTTACTTTGAGAACAAGGATGCACTCATTAACGAGATATACCTTGAACTGGAAAAGAAGATCACGTCAGCGATCCAGGAAGGGTACTCTGCGTCACAGCCTATAAAAGAGAGATTCATCCACCTCTGGATAGGTCTTTTACAATACATCATCGAACATCCTCTCCACTTTCGTTATATGGAGCAGTACCACAACTCACCTTATGGCGCCTCTTTGAGGAGGGATAGGATCCTGGGTAAAACCGGCAACAAAAGTATATTTAAGGACCTCTTTGAGGAAGGAATAACGAATCACAATGTGAAGGATCTGCCGATCATCATGCTGTTTGCGCTGTCCTTTGGACCGATGGTTTTTTTGGCGCGCGACCATACCCTTGGTCTGATAAAGCTACAGGATGGTCACATCACACAGGCCGCAGCAGCGTGCTGGGAGGCAATTAAAAATAAATGAAGAGGACAGGGCTCTGATCAGAAACTGAAGGGGTGCTTCATGCATATCAATAAAAAAACCGGAATCGTTATATGTTTTGTTATTATCTGTGCAGCGTTTACGATCTGCAGCTGCAATCGAAAACAACCGCCTCAGCCGGGCATTCCGGAGGTTGCCGTTTTCACCATACAGCCGGAGCGGATAACGCTGACAACGGAATTGCCTGGCCGTACGTCTGCGCATTACGTTGCGGAGGTCCGTCTT
>DLMV01000041.1:1506-18888 GCA_002478225.1 Deltaproteobacteria bacterium UBA7527
ATTACGTTGCGGAGGTCCGTCCGCAGGTAAACGGAATCATTCAGAAACGGTTCTTTGAAGAAGGCTCTGATGTAAAGGCCGGAGACCTTCTCTACCAGATCGACCCGGCGCCATACCAGGCAGCATACGACAACGCCAGGGCTGCGCTTGCCAGGGCCGAAGCAAACCTGCCGCCAATACGATTAAGGGCCGAGCGATACAAGGAACTGGTCTCGATCAAGGCGGTGAGTCAGCAGGAATATGACGATGTGACAGCGAACTTAAAACAGCTCGAGGCAGAGATCGATTCCTGGAAAGCGGCGGTCGAATCGGCCCGCATCAATCTGGCATACAGCAGCATCAAGGCGCCCATTACCGGACGCATAGGCAAATCCCATGTTACCGTAGGAGCACTTGTGACCGCACACCAGCTGATCCCGCTTGCAGTCATCCAGCAGATCGATCCCATATACGTTGATGCAACCCAGTCAAGCGCCAGTCTGCTGCGGCTTCGACAGAGCGTGGCGGCGGGCAAGATCAAGCAGGACGGCCCGGAACAGACAAGGGTGAAATTGCTTCTTGAGGACGGTACGGTCTATCCACAGGAAGGAAGCCTCAAGTTTTCTGATGTCACTGTTGAGCCCAGCACCGGATCCTTTATTCTGCGGATGGTATTTCCGAACAAGAAGCATACCCTTCTCCCCGGCATGTTTGTGCGCGCGCTCGTTCAGGAGGGAGTGGTCGACAGCGCGATATTTGTCCCGCAGCAAGGGGTTTCACGCGACCCCAAGGGGAACCCTGTTGTTCTCATTGTGGATGCTGAGAACAAGGTCCAGCAGAGGATGATAACCGTGGATCGTGCCATGGGCAATAAATGGCTCGTCACATCGGGGCTTGCCCCCGGCGACCGCGTGATCATCGAAGGGATTCAAAAGGTGCGCCCGGGCGCTTCCGTAAAGGTTGTCGCATTCGGCGCCGCACAGCCCCAACCGCCTGCAAAAGCGAACTGAACGGAGGGAGCGAATGCTGTCACGATTTTTTCTGGACCGCCCTGTCTTTGCATGGGTAATTGCCATTATCATGATGGTTACGGGAGGTCTTGCAATATACAACCTCCCCATTTCTCAGTATCCTCCTATAGCCCCCCCTTCGATCTATATACAGGCCTATTACCCGGGCGCCTCGGCGGAGACCGTTGAGAACAGCGTTACCCAGATCATCGAGCAGAAGATGACAGGCCTTGACAAGATGATCTATTTGTCCGCGACCAGCGATTCCTCAGGCACATCCAGGATAGAGCTTACCTTTGCACCTGGAACCGACCCCGACCTTGCATGGGCAAAGGTCCAGAACAAGCTCCAACTCGCAATGGCCTCGCTCCCTGAGGTGGTGCAGAACATGGGGGTCTCTGTAGGGAAGGCAACAAGAAACTGGCTGCTTATCGTGAACCTTATCTCTGAGGACGGCCGAATGGACGGCAATGACCTGAGGGACTATGCCCAGTCAAATCTTGAGAAGGTGCTTGCCCGGGTCCCCGGTGTCGGCGAGGTTGAGAATTTCGGCTCGCAGTATGCCATGCGTATATGGCTTAACCCGGACAGGTTGACCAGCTACAACCTTACCATCGAAGATGTGATCAAGGCAATGAAGGCATACAATGTGGAGGTCTCCGCAGGCCAGTTTGGCGGCACACCGGCAGTGGAGGGTCAGCGCCTCAATGCGTCGATCATCGTGCAGAGCCTTCTTAAGACGCCCGATGAATTTGCCCAGGTCCCGATCCGCATCAACCCTGACGGGTCCATCGTACGCGTCAGGGATGTAGGGCGTACCGAGCTTGGAGCTGAAGCGTATGATATTGAATCCTTTTACAACGGAAAACCTTCTGCGGGCATGGCAATAAGGCTTGCCTCTGGTGCAAATGCGCTGGAGACGGCAGACAAGATAAAGGCGAAGCTTCAGGAGATGAGCAGGTATTTCCCTCCGGGCATGAAGGTGGTCTACCCCTATGATACAACACCTTTTACAAGGGTCTCTATCTGGGAGGTAGTGGAGACACTCTTTGAAGCGATCGCGCTTGTTTTCCTTGTCATGTGGCTCTTTCTGGGAAGCATTCGCGCCACTTTGATCCCGACCATTGCTGTGCCTGTTGTGCTTCTTGGTACTTTTGCAGTGCTCGGGTTCTTCGGGTTCTCAATAAACATGCTCACGATGTTTGCCATGGTGCTTGCCATCGGCCTTCTTGTCGATGATGCCATTGTTGTTGTGGAGAACGTGGAGCGCATCATGAGAGAGGAAGGCCTTTCTCCGCGGGAGGCAACAGCCAAGTCCATGGATCAGATCACAAGCGCTCTTGTGGGCATAGGCCTTGTGCTCTCCGCGGTGTTCGGTCCCATGGCCTTCTTCGGCGGCTCCACCGGTGTTGTCTATCGCCAGTTCTCTGTAACCATCATATCTGCAATGCTTCTTTCTGTGGTGGTGGCTTTGATTCTCACCCCGGTGCTCTGCGCAACCCTTCTTAAGCCTGTTCCACCGGGTCATGACCCTGCCGAGAACACCATCCCGTTTCTGCGCCCTTTTTTCGCAAGGTTCAACCGGGTCTTTTTCAGACTCAGAGACATTTATGTAAAGATAGTCGAGCGCTCCTATTCAAGGGTTCTCCGCTACATCGTTGCATATGTTGTAATAGTGGCGGCGGTTGGTTTCGTATTTATGCGTCTGCCCACAGCCTATCTCCCTGATGAGGATCAGGGGATACTTCTCTCCCAGATAATCATGCCGATAGGTTCGACCATGGAACAGACAAAGGAGGTCCTTAACGGAATACAGAAGCATTTTCAGGAGAATGAAAAGGAAGCTGCAGAGTCGTGCATGTATGTTGCAGGCATAGGTTTTTCAGGGAGAACACAGGCAAACGGCATGCTGTTTGTTAAACTTAAAGACTGGAAATTGAGAAAACGTAATGATCTTAGAGTGGAAGCCATTGCAGGAAGGGCGATGAGGGCT
Source organism: Deltaproteobacteria bacterium UBA7527 (assembly GCA_002478225.1). GTDB lineage: Bacteria > Desulfobacterota > Syntrophorhabdia > Syntrophorhabdales > Syntrophorhabdaceae > UBA5609. The sequence goes on from DLMV01000041.1 coordinate 4,489, forward strand.
TTTTCAGGGATTAAAAAGGCTATGGTGTTCGTCTTTGCTCCCCCTCCTGTTATTGAGCTTGGCAGATCAAGAGGCTTCGACTTCCAGTTGCTTGATCGGGGCGGTCTCGGCCACGGTGCCTTGATGGCAGCCCGCAACCAGCTTCTTGTAATGGCGGCGAAAGACAAGAGATTGATCTCTGTTCGCCCCAACGGGTTGGAGGACGTCCCTGAATACCGGATCGAGGTAGACAAGGAAAAGGCGGGCGCCCTGGGAGTTCCCATTACTTCCATCCACAGCGTCATCTCGGCCTCTTTCGGCAGTTCTTACATCAACGACTTCATCCAGGGCGGAAGGGTGAAAAGGGTGTATACCCAGCTGGATGCACCGTATCGCATGCTCCCCAAAGACCTCGAGAATACCTATGTCCGTAACACGTCCGGAAAGATGGTTCCCTTCTCGTCTTTCGCAACCGGCTATTGGGCATACGGCTCCCCGAGGCTTGAGCGCTACAATGGTTTTCCTGCATTGAACATACTGGGAGAGGCAGCGCCCGGGAGAAGTTCAGGCGAGGCAATGCAGGCCATGGAAGAGATCGTTGGAAAACTGGCCCAGGGGGTCGGTTATGAATGGAGCGGCATCTCATATCAGGAGCGGATGGCAACAGCCCAGGCATCACTCCTCTATGCATTTTCCATTCTTGTCATTTTTCTTTGCGTTGCTGCACTATATGAAAGCTGGGCGATCCCTATCGCGAATCTTCTCATGCTGCCCCTCGGTGTGTTCGGTGCGCTCATGGCAACGTGGCTGCGAGGTCTCCATAACGATGTGTACTTCCAGATAGGATTTCTTACGACCCTTGGGCTTTCCACGAAAAACGCGATCCTCATCATTCAATTTGCACGGGACAGGATCGCCCAGGGAGGGGGTTTGGTCGAATCAACCATCGGTGCGGCACGAACACGGTTGCGGCCTGTTATCATGACGTCACTGGCATTCTTCTGCGGCGTTTTGCCATTGGCGGTCTCAACAGGCGCGGGCGCCGGCGCCATGAAGGCGATCGGGACCGCTGTCGTCGGCGGAATGCTGTCCGCCACCTTTATAGACCTTTTCTTTATCCCCCTCTTCTTTGTCCTTGTATCACGCCTGTTCAAGGTGAAACAGGTCGGGGAGGCCCATGAAAAGCCTTCCGGTACGGAAGGTGCGGAAGGAGGGCGGCAATGATGAGAAGAACAATGCTGTGTTGCATTGCGGCGGCCTTTTTGTTCTGCGGCTGCACCATGGCGCCCAGATACACAAGACCTGAAGCGCCGATCCCGAAAGATTGGCCGGAGGGCGATGCCTATAAAGAGATAAAAACAACCGATGCGCCTTTAGCAGAAGAGCTGAAATGGCGTAATTTCATTACCGATCAAAGGTTTCAAAAGGTAATAGAGATGGCGCTTGCAAATAATCGCGACCTTAAGCTTGCAGCGCTAAATGTTGAAAAGGCACGGGCGTACTATGGCATCCAACGGGCAGAATTATTGCCTGCATTCGATGCTGTGGGCACGGGAAGCAGACAAAGGATGCCTGCCGACCTTTCCAGCAGACAAATAACAGGCGTGGTAGAGCAATATAGCGTGAATCTCGGCGTCCTTTCGTGGGAGATCGATTTCTTCGGCCGCTTGCAAAGCCTGAAAGACAGGGCGCTTGAAGAATACCTTGCCACAGAAGAAGCTCACCGAAGTGCAAGAATAATGCTCATTGCCGCAGCCGCCGGTGCATATTTGACGTACGCAGCAGACCGGGAAAACCTGAAGCTTGCCGAGGATACGTTAAAGGCCCAGACGAATTCATACGATCTGATCAAGCGGCGCCATGATGTAGGTCTTGCTTCAGAACTTGACCTTCGCCGATCACAGACCCAGGTGGACAGCGCAAGAGAAAATGTCTACCTCTACACCCAGCTCGTTGCACAAGATGAAAATGCCCTGAACCTTCTTGCAGGCAAGATACTTCCTAAGGAGCTTTTGCCTGATGGATTTGACAGCGTCGTTCCGCCAAAAGATGTTTCTCCCGGCCTGTCATCTGAGGTGCTTCTGAAACGTCCTGACATTATGGCCTCTGAGCATATGCTGAAATCCATCAATGCCATGATCGGCGCTGCACGGGCAGCCTTTTTTCCTCGCATCTCTCTCACCACCACCATGGGAACTGCGAGTGCAGAGCTGTCGCGGCTCTTTCGGTCAGGACAGGATACGTGGAATTTTGCTCCAAAGATAGTGATGCCGATCTTCGACGCACGCATATGGGCAGCATACGGTGCTGCAAAGGTGGAAAGGGAGATTGCCCTTGCACGCTATGAAAAGACCATTCAGACGGCATTCAGGGAGGTAGCAGACGCTCTGGCTGTCAGGGGCACGGTCGAGCAGCAACTGACGTCGCAGCAGTCCTTTGTCAATGCAGTAGCTGAGACGTATCGCCTCTCCAATGCACGCTATATGAATGGAATTGACAGCTATCTGAGCGTTCTGGATGCGCAGCGTTCACTGTTCAGCGCCCAGCAGGGATTGATCGCCCTCCGCCTGGCAAAGGCCGTCAATCTCGTAACGCTCTACAAGGTATTAGGCGGAGGCAGCGAGTAGATTTTTCTTGACAGCACCCCTCACTAAACTTATTATATAAAAAATAATTTATATGATAGGCATTTCCCTTGTTCATAGCTCATGGCTTATACTAACAAATTGAAGAAATGATGAGATGGAAAGAATACTATCATATACAATATAGTTTATAAATAAGAATATTGCATATTTTGAACATGCGAGGAAAGGAGATATCTTTTATGGAACCGGAGGAGATCAAGAAAACAGTTCGTGAGGCGTACGGCGCGATCGCCGAGGGTGAAGCTAAAGGTGGTTCCTGCTGCGGCAGCTGCTCATGCGACAGCGGGGCCTTTGCCCGGTCCATCGGCTATTCCGAAAATGAATTGAACACGGTCCCGGAAGGGGCGAACCTTGGATTGAGCTGCGGTAATCCGACAGCCTTTACGAACCTGAAAGAAGGGGAGGCGGTCCTTGACCTCGGTTCCGGGGCGGGGTTTGACTGTTTTATCGCTGCCCGGAAGGTCGGCATGTCGGGCAAGGTCATAGGGGTTGATATGACCCCAGAGATGCTCGAGAAGGCACGCGAGAACGCAAAGAAAGGTTCTTTTCTTAATGTCGAATTCCGCCTTGGCGAGATCGAGAACCTGCCGGTGGCTGATAATTCTGTCGATACGGTAATAAGCAACTGCGTGATCAATCTTTCCGTGGACAAGGCGAGGGTCTTCCAGGAGATATACCGGGTATTGAAGCCGGGCGGCAGGATCGCTGTGTCCGATATGGCACTTTTAAAGGAGCTGCCGGCGAGTATCCGGCAGAGCGTCGATGCATACGTGGGGTGCGTTGCCGGCGCGATCCTTGTCGATGAATATAAAAGGCTTGTCGAGGGATCCGGGTTTAAGGGCGTGAAGGCTACGGTCAAGGGCGGCTCTTCATGCATAATGCCGGACACGCAGGACCCCATGGGGAAAGCCCTGCTGAAGGGAGCGGAAGAGGGAACGTCGCTTGAGGACTGCGTAGTGAGCGTTTATGTGGAGGGATACAAATAAGACCAACCGATGAAAGGGGTTTGATATAATGAAAGACCTGGTGATGGTGTTCAAGGCGCTTTCCGATGAAACGCGGCTAAGGATCATCAAGCTCCTCGGGCACGGCGAGCTCTGCGTCTGCGACCTTGTCGCTGCCCTCGACATGATACAGCCCAAGGTGTCATTCCACCTCCGCGTACTGAAAAAGGCAAAGCTGCTGCAAGACCGGAAAGAAGGCAAGTGGATGCACTACCGGATAGACGATGCCGATATGTTCAAGAGGCTGATCTTGCTGTCTGTGCTGGAGCGCATGTCTGAAGAAACTTCCAAAAGGGACAAGAAGAGGCTGGAAGCGGCGCTGCAAAAAAGATGCGCAGACAGACAATCCGGCAAGCCGGTATGCTGTGTGCCCGGCAACAAACAAAAACCAAAAGAGTAACAACGTAGCAAAGCAGAAATAATATCCTGTCCAAGAGAACTGCTCTATGCCTTGTGAACCAGCCGCGGGGTGGCTGTTTGTCCGTCCAGCATCTGCAGAGCGGTTGTTATGCAAGGGGCTTCCAGGACATAAGAAGGCACAACTGAGCCCTTGAAGAAGATGGAAAAGAGGATGAGGGCAAGCCCCATTGCAACAATGGAAAGCGCCTTTCTGTTTCGTTGAGCGTTCAGGAGAAAGAGAATAAAAACGATCGCCGCGAAGGCCAGACAGTAAGGGCAATATGTGTTGTACCATATCTGGAACCCGATGAGATAGAACTCTATCCCCACGCCGGCGGACAGAAGAACAAGAAGCAGAATATCTTTTTTCAGGATGCTCAGGAGCATAATGGACGCCATATATGCGATGCCGATATATTCAAGATCGATCCCTGCAATATCGCCCTTCAGGTATGAACAGGCGCCGGCGCAGATGCTGTAATATATCTCCAGGGCGATGGCAGCGCAGGCAAAAATGATGTTGATGATGTATCTTTTTGACCGCGCCCACCCTGTGAACCTGTTCGGTGCGCCCCTTTCCTGTATGCCGTTTTGCTGCATCGTTACGTCCATGATAACCTGCCGGGGCTAAGCGTCATATCTTTTCGAGGAGGGCCCGCAGGACCTCGTCTGTCTCTTCGGTAAGTTTACTAAAATCGTGTTTTTTTGCAACGCCGAGTTCTGTGACAACAAAATATTGCGATGGTTCTAATCCATATTTCTCGAATGCCTTTTTACCGCATCCGGTAGGGCAGCCGTCAATGATGATCGTCTTCGCCGCTTTTGCGCTTTCAATAAACCCTGAAAGCGCTGCCCCCACACCGGCAAGACAGTATGCATTCCCCACCCCTTTTCTGTCCAGTTCTATCATCACACTGTTCGAAACCTGGCCAACGTTCGATCCGCCAGAGCAGGCCAGGATTAATGTCGGTGCTTCACCGCTGCAGCACACATCTTTTTCTTCAGTCATAGTAACCTCCTTTTAAGACCAGCAGAAAACAGAGAATTTAAAGGTTTTTGCTCTCTGCTCTCAGTTCCAAGCTCTCAGCTTATTATAGCAGTTTCTTTATCTCCTCCACGGACAGCACCTTGCCCACGCTTTTTACCACCCCGTCAACGGCAAGTGAAGGGGTGATCATAACGCCGAAATCCATGATCCTGTTGATGTCCGTTACCTTCTCGATCTCAAAATTTACGCCGCTTTCCCGAGCGGCCCTTTCGGCATTCTCTGTGAGCTTCATGCATTTGGCGCATCCTGTGCCGAGTATCTGTATCTTCATGACCTATACCTCCCTTGCTCTGGATTCTGGATACCTGCCTCTTGATGCTGGATCCAAACCAGCATCGAGCAGCCAGCATCGTTTATTATCCTGTTATCCATCCAAACACCATCCCTGCTATGGTTGAAAGAATTATCACATATGCAATGAACACGAAGGCCTTTTTTGCGCCCAGGATGCTTCGTATCACGAGCATGCTTGGAAGAGAAAGCGCCGGGCCCGAAAGCAAAAGCGAAAGGGCAGGCCCCTTCCCCATGCCCGCACCAAGCAGCCCCTGCACGATGGGCACCTCTGTCAATGTTGCAAAGTACATGAAGGCGCCCACAATGGATGCGAAGAAATTAGCGAAGAAACCGTTCCCGCCGACAAGTGCGGCGATCCAGCGCGACGGGATGATACCGTTGTCAGTGCCCGGCATGCCGAGAAGGAATCCCGCCACAAGGACACCCCCTAAAAGGAGCGGTGCGATCATCAGGGCATAGGACCACGTGGAATCTATCCAGCTTTTCGTTTCTTCCGACGAGGCCTTTGTCACCCATACGACCCCGGCAATGCCTGCAGAGAAAGGAAGCAGCGGCCACCCCGGGAAAATGAGGGCCAGCAGCAGAACGACGATCCCCGTAATAACTGTGGGGATACGCTTTGCCCCGAACCATCTCACGATCGTATATCCGAAGAGGAGACCGAAAAGACCTGTCACATACCATTTCGCTGCATATATGGCATACCAGAATCCCTCCGTCTCCATGGGCTTGCCCCAGTTCGCAAAGACCAGGATCCCCACCATGGATGCCATGTATACAGTATCCTGCCAGAGCTTCCGTTTCGGTTCTTCAGGCGGAGGCATGCAGATCGCCTGTTTTGCCTTTTCTTCCTTTCCGAATGTGGCTGCCATGAGAAGACCGATGATGTAAGCAAAGACAACGGCGCCTATTGCCCTCGCAAGGCCGATCTGCCAGCCGAGCACCTTTGCGGAGAGGACGATGGCGAGCACATTGATGGCCGGCCCCGAATAGAGGAATGCCGACGCCGGCCCTACGCCGGCTCCCATCCTGTATATCCCTGCAAAGAGCGGCAGCACGGTGCAGGAGCAGACGGCAAGGACGGTCCCGGAGACGGATGCAACGGAGTAAGAAAGGCATTTGTTCGCTGCTGGCCCGAGATATTTCATCACTGCAGCCTGGGAGACAAAGACAGAGATCGCGCCGGCAATGAAGAATGCGGGTACAAGACAGAGGAGCACATGCTTCTGCGCGTAATCCTGGAGCATGTAGAATGATTCGAGAACGGCCTTTTGAACATCTAAGCTTTCAAAAGGGATGAAGTATGCCCCGAGAAAGGCGCCAAGGAGGATGAGGAATTTATAACGGTCTTCCATGGGATGGTCCTTCCCCGCCTATGGCTATCGCTTACAGAGGCATACCTGCTGCCTGCGTACATTGTTCTCTATCACAGCGGTAACGCACCCGAAGAAATCTGTGACGCACGGTACTTCGAGGGTATAGATCATATCAGTCCCGCTTTTTTTCGAAGACACGATCCCCGCCTCCTTTAGAACGAGGAGATGCTTTGAGACGGTGGATTTATCGAGCGCAAAAAGGTCAAAGATCTCTGAGAACGATCTCGTACTGTCCTTCAGACATTCTATGATCATGAGCCTTACCGGGTGTGCCATGGCCTTAATGATCTTGCTTCTTATTTCCGCCTCTTCAATGGTTATCATGGGAACTCCTTTTGCATTGTTGGTAAAAATACCAACAAACCAATAATGTGTCAAGGGATTTTTTTGAGCAAACCTTTTCTGTTGACAAAATGTTAGTTCTGATATTTATTCTTTTATCCGTTTATGCGGATATATTCATAGGTCTTAACGTGGAAGACACAGCACAGATATATAAAGCCCTTTCAGAACCTATGAGACTGCGGATAATGATGCTCCTCATGAAGGGAGAGTTGTGTGTATGCGACCTGATGGAGGTGCTGGAAGAGCCTCAATCCAAGGTGTCGCGGCACCTTGCGTATTTAAAGCACTCCGGGCTCATACAGGGCAAAAGGGTCGGGACGTGGATGCATTATTTTTTGAAAGACCCTCTCGAAGGACCAACGGCCGCTCATCTTAAATTCCTGAAAAAAGAGCTCCTTGGTCTCGGTTGGGCCAGGGCAGACGCCGCGAAGTTGATGGAGGTTCAAAAAAAGAAACTCTGCGATAGTTCCGCCGTCCCCGGACCGGTTTCCCGAAAAAGAGGGATTACAGGGAAAAGACGGACAGCCATGAAACGAACGAAAAAGCGGAATTCATAGAAAGGAGCACAAACAGATGGCCGCAGAACAGCTCAGCAAGAAGCTCTCTTTTCTGGACAGGTTCTTAACGCTGTGGATCTTTCTCGCCATGTTCATAGGCGTCGGCTGGGGGTATATCTTTCCGGGAGTGGTTGATTTCTGGAACCAATTCCAGTCGGGGACCACCAATATCCCTATCGCCATAGGCCTCATCCTCATGATGTACCCGCCGCTTGCCAAGGTGCGGTATGAGGAATTGGGCGAGGTATTCAGGAACTACAGGGTATTGACGCTCTCTTTGGTACAGAACTGGGTTGTCGGTCCTGTCCTGATGTTCGTTCTTGCCGTCATTTTCCTGAGAGGCTACCCGGAATACATGGTGGGCCTTATCATGATCGGGCTTGCCCGGTGTATCGCGATGGTGATCGTCTGGAACGATCTTGCAAAAGGGGACACAGAATACTGCGCCGGCCTCGTTGCCTTCAACTCCATCTTCCAGGTCCTCTTCTTCTCCGTGTATGCCTATATCTTCATCACTGTCCTGCCGCCCATGCTCGGCCTTAAGGGGCTCCTGGTCGACATCACCATAGGTCAGATCGCAGAGAGCGTCTTTATCTACCTCGGCATCCCCTTCATCGCCGGCGTCATCACACGCTTTCTGCTCATCAAGGTAAAAGACAAGAAGTGGTACCACGAGAGGTTCATACCGAAGATCAGCCCGATCACCCTGATCGCCCTCCTCTTTACCATCCTTGTTATGTTCTCCCTCAAGGGCGAATATATCGTAAAGATCCCGCTTGATGTGGTAAGGATCGCAATCCCACTGCTGATATATTTTGTCGTCATGTTCCTCGTCTCTTTTTACATGAGCGCAAAGGCGAAGGCGCATTACGGGCAGGCTGCCACACTTTCTTTTACCGCGGCATCGAACAATTTTGAGCTTGCCATTGCGGTAGCCGTGGCGGTCTTCGGGATCAACTCAGGCCAGGCATTTGCAGCCGTCATCGGCCCTCTCGTGGAGGTCCCGGTGCTCATCAACCTGGTGCATCTGGCGCTCTGGTTCAGGAGAAGATATTTCCCGTATGCGGTCGAGACACCGCTTGGGGTCTGCTACTACAGCTGCAGGAAGTGAAATAAAAAAGGAGAAGTATGATGGATAAAAAAAGGGTCTTGTTCGTTTGTGTCCATAACAGCGCGAGGAGCCAGATGGCCGAGGCATTCCTCAATGCACTCGCAGGGGACAGATTCGAAGCACACAGCGCCGGTCTTGAACCGGGCGTCCTCAACCCTCTTGCCGTGGAGGTCATGAAAGAGATAGGCATCGACATCTCGCAGAAGCAGACAAAGAGCGCCTTTGACCTCTTCAAGAAAGGGGAGCTCTTTTCATACGTGGTCACTGTATGCGATGCCGCAAGCGCGGAGACGTGCCCGATCTTCCCGGGACTCGTCGCAAAGACGATCCACTGGAGCTTTGAAGACCCTTCGGCTTTTGAAGGTACCTACGGGGAGCGGCTCGAGAAAACGAGGCGTGTAAGAGACGCAGTAAAGCAAAAGATCAAGGAATGGCTGAAAGAAATAACATGAGAAGGGCGTAAAAAAGATAACATACGCCAAACTTCAGCTTGAATGCCGGGTATAGCAAAGGAGCATACATGAGCAAATATCTTCACAGGAGACATGTCACGTCCATTGTGCTGACCCTTATTTGTATGCTGATATTTTCCTTAGCAACAGTGTATGGACAGGCGGAAACCGATAAATCCCCGTCTCCGGCAACATCACTGCCCCTTCTCATTGATATTGGCGCAAAGCAGTGCATTCCCTGCAAGATGATGGCGCCCATCCTGGATGAGCTCAAACGCGAATACGCAGGGGTCCCGAATGTGCAGTTTATCGATGTGATGAGATGTATGCGGACGCTGAAACCTTACGGACTCGGTGCGAGCATTCAATTCTGGACAAAACTGATGGAATAATCCCCGGACGAACAGAAGGCGATGTTGAAAGACGTGGAATACTGGCGTCTCTACCATGTGCTCCAGATGGGTTTCCAGTATCTCTGCTTCAACTGCATGAAGAGCTGTCCTGATGTTTGAGAGGGGTTTTGCACACTTTTTTACAATTATAACGCCGCCTTTTGTCTTGACTCACATTATCAGCCAGGTTACACTAAAGTATAACATAATTGGAGGGTTTTATCATGCGCTTTGCAGGTATTAAAGAGCTCAAGCATAAGACCATGGACATTCTCAAAGAATCTAAAAAGGAAGATATTATCATCACAGCCTACGGCAAGCCCGCAGCCATACTGCATCATATAACCGAGGAAGACCTTGCCGACTACCTGATCGAAAATGACCCTGCATTTAAAAACAGGGTTGAAGAATCATACATAGAATATACAGCAAGCGGGGGGATAGCTGCCGATGCCTTTATAAAAAAACTGGAAAAGCGACGTGGCGTCAAAAAGGTTTAAAGTTATATTCAGCCCATCAGCACAAAAAGAAATAGAATCCCTTGAAGCAGATGATGCGATCCGGCTTGTCAAGGATATAAGATCATATCTGGAAACCTCCCCCATCCCTCTCGGCAAAAAAAGGATTAAAAAACTGACCAACTTTGAGCCGCCCCTCTATAGGTTGAGAAGCGGGAGCTTCAGGGCATATCATCGTATCATCTCCGGCGAAGTTATAATTCTTGCCGTCGCACCCAAGAAAGACAGCGGCAAGATCCTGAAAAAACATCAATAAATCCCGGTAATCGGTACAAAGATATCCCCGCTTCATCTTAATGCTGTGCTCGGAGGCACGGATTACTTTCGCGACCCGCCGGAGTTGATGTTCCGCCGTTACGGCAAGATCATAAAGGCCGGGGCGTCTTGTCACCCTTTTCTCTATCGTGCACCTCAATAAACTCCTCATATTCCTTCAGCAGGACATTCCTGTAATCCCGCCTGATAACCTCTGAGGTGGGGATATAATTGCCCATGGCTTCCAATCCGGCAATGATCTCATCTGCGGTTTCTTTATTGGCCTTTTTTCCGACAGAATAAAGCTCCGTCATTATCTCGTGGAGATTGTTAAGCGCGATCTGCGTTCCGTCAATAAATCTGAGTGTCTTCCGGCTAACTGTCGGTGCGTTGGGATCAACTCAGGTAACTCAACCTATCACTTTAAATAGAGACATATTATGTCTTCCCTCCGTTTGTCTGTCATTAGTATACCAGCCATTCAACGCAATATCCAGCGACCGCATGCGTCAAACGCATCGTCGACCCACTGCTTTCTCTTCGGTAAAAATTATCGAAACCTTCTATTGATGTGATCGAAGGAGCGCAAAGAGCTCTTCTTTATCGGCCGTTCCCTGTTCCACTGCCTCAAAGGGGTTCCTTCCCATCTTCTTTACTGCTTCGAGAGCCTTCTCAATAGAAAATCCGCGCCCATGAACGAGCCATGCAGCATGGACAAAGCCTGTCCTTCCCCTTCCGCCTGCACAGTGAACAACGACAGGCTCACCCTCCGAATCGGATTCTTTTAAGAAAAGAAGGATCTGCCTCAGCATCTCTGTCTTGCAAAGATGATGATCTTCTACAGGTGCATTAAGAACGCAGACGCTCCCGAACTCTCTCCTGTATACCCCCAGCAGGTCCACCATGTAGTATCCGAGTTGGCTTGGAGGTAGAAGAGAACATACCCGCAAAATGCCCTTATCTTTCATGAAAGATATCCATCGTCTTACGACGCTTTCAGGTATTGAGCGTGCGCCATAACCCGGCATATGGGCGCCGAACACGATACATTCTTCTCCTGATGCAGGGCCGAAGGCTAATTCGAGGGGCTTTCTGACGGATTGAGAGATCTCGACAAGACTTTCCCGGTCAAGATAGCCGGGGCCTTCAGGCGTTTTCTTTTTCATCTCCGGATCCATCTTATTCAATATACCAGAGAATCGACCGCCCATAAAGCAGCAGCATAAAATTAGTGTTCCATCACCGCGGAAAACATGATAGAATTTTACACGGTGATGGGGTCCACCGCATAACCGCCTCAAGGGGCTGATGACACCTACCATACAGAAGGCCCTTTCAAGATTACAAACCATAGATAAAGCGACAATAGTCACAGGGCCTGTGGAAGGAGCAACGCATGGAATATCAGCAAGATTCCTCCCGGAAGGACCCGGCACATCTGCTCGCCGCAATCCGTGATATCTGCAGCCAGTACAGGATCACCTCCCTCGACCGCCAGCTGGATGCCTGCAAGGGGCTTTTCGTCGAAAACCCCCTTATTGACGTGGCTATTCTCGGCCAGTTCAAGGCAGGCAAGAGCTCCTTCATCAACAGCTTCATCGGACAGCCGATCCTGCCCGTGGGCGTGGTACCTGTTACAACCGTCATTACCCGCCTCCACCACGGCGCGAAAGAAAGGGCCGTGATCTCTTTTTTCGATGGGACGAAGGCTGAGGTTGGTTTTGATGAGATCGAGGAATATATCTCAGAGGCAAAGAACAGGGCGAACGAGAAGAACGTTGAAGTAGTGGATATCGAGATGCCTTCGCTCGAACCATACAGAGGTCTGCGGTTCGTTGACACGCCCGGCCTGGGCAGCATCTTCAAATACAATACTGAATTGTCGCAGGAATGGCTCCCGGAGGTGGGGACTGCCATCGTCGCCATAAGCGCAGACAGGCCGCTGTCCGAGAACGATCTCAACCTGATCCATGAACTTATGGGCTATACACCCAACGTGGTGCTGCTTCTCACAAAGGTTGACCTTCTCAGCGAGGCGCAGCAGGGCGAGATGATCAATTTCATGAAAAGCTCTTTGAAGGGGGAGTTCAACCGGGATTTCAAGGTCCTACTCTATTCGACGGTCTCAGAGACAGAGATCTACAAGCGCTTCCTTGACCAGATATTCATGAACCTTTCCCGGAACAGGGAGACGGAGTTCGCGGGCATCGTGCAGCACAAGATGCGTTCCCTTGCGAGACAGTGCCTCGGGTATCTCGAGATCGCTTTGAGGACGGCAGCCCAGGCGGATCAGGACCGGCAGGAGCTGAGAAAACTTATCCTTGACGAGAAGGTGAACTACGAGCTGATACGGTCTGAGATCTTCCTCATGGCCCGCGACGCTAAGCTGCAGACACGAACGCTGATCGCAGAGCACCTCGAAAACAACCACCGTGGTCCGCTCACAAAAAAGCTTGTCGGGAAGCTCAAAGAAACGATGCCTGCATGGAAAGGGAACCTCTGGAGGCTCACCCGGCAATACGAGGAGTGGCTTATGGAGACCATGACGGCGGAAATGGACCACATCTCGAGGACAGAGTATAAGCATTTCTTTGGGAGCCTCAAGAAGGCCCACAGCAGCATCTCCCGATCCATAGAGCTTTTCAGGGGCCTCCTTGACCGCAATATCGAGAAGGTGCTGGGAATACGGTTAAGCAGCGTAGATTGGATCATCGATGTCTCCGAGCCGTCGCATCCTGACGTGGCCTTTACAAAGACCTTTGATTTTCATTTCGACCTCCTCTGGTTCCTCTTTCCCATGTTCATCTTCAGGGGGGTCTTTGAGAAGCACTTCCTCAAACAGCTGCCGCGCGTCGTCGAGATACAGCTCTCCCGGCTTGCCTACCAGTGGGAGGTGAGGATCAACAAGACCATCGACGAGATCCAGGGGCAGGCCTTGAGATACGTAAGCGACGAGCTTTCGACGATCGACGCCATCGTCTCGAAGACCGTGGGAGATACCGAGAATATCCGCAAAAAGATCATTGCGCTGCAGAACGAGATCGTGTCCATCTGATATGCAAATGTGAGACTTTATTCCGGTTACAGCAGAAAGATCGAGAAGAGGGCGCCGGCAAGTACGATGTAGAGTATATCGATCTTTTTCAAAAAGGCTGCGACCGCTGCGGCAACGATCGCCAGCCGCAGCATATCCCACGGGACCGCCGCAGCGAATCTGATGGTCACAAACAGAAGGAGCCCGACGAAGGAGGCGAGGATGCCCTTTACTGCCCGGTTAAAGAGGGCCGATCGCTTAAGCCTGCTGAAGATGTGTTCGCCCAGGATGAGCAGAATGAATGAAGGGGTGAATATGGCAACCGTAGCGATCATTGCTCCGGCGAGACCATAGGTGAGGAACCCCACAAATGTTGCGGTGATCACGATCGGTCCCGGTGTGACCTGGCCGAGCGCTATGCCGTCCATAAAGGTCTTGCTGTCCATCCAGCCGCGTACATTGACGACCTCCTGGAGCATGAGAGGAACTGATGCAAACCCACCGCCGAAAGCGAAGAGATCGATCTTCATCATGAGAAGCGCAAGAGTGAACCAGCCTCTGTTCACCGCAAGGATCAATGCCAAAAAGACGGCAATGACCGCAATAGGTATGGTGAGCTGCCTTATGAATGCCCCGTGCGACGCTTCAGTTCTATCAGGTATTACCGGAGATGTGGTCCTGAAGGCGATGATGCCGAACAGCGCCGCGCATAAAATAACTAAAAAAGGGCTTATGCCGTACCAGAAGGCAGTTGCAGCCAATACGGCGATAATAGCATCAAGGTAATGCTTCACCGCCCCTCTGCCGAAGGCATAGGCGGCATTCGCGACGATCGCCACGACGATGACCTGGAGGCCGTTGAAGAGGGAAATGACCCATGGGAGGTTCCCCAGCCGCATATATGCCCACGAGAGCAGAAGCATAAAAAGGAAGGCCGGAAGGCCGAACCCGATGTATGATGCAGCAGCCCCTGACAGTCCTCTTACCT
>DLMV01000041.1:19007-19332 GCA_002478225.1 Deltaproteobacteria bacterium UBA7527
CCCCTGACAGTCCTCTTACCTTAAGTCCGACATATGCAGCGACCTGGATGGCGGTGGCGCCGGGGATGGACTGGCAAAGCGCCACCCCGTTCTTGAAGGTCTCCTGATCGAGCCATTTCTTCTTTTTTACCGACAGCTCCCCGATGTAGGCTACCATGGTAGGCCCGCCGAACGCTGTAAGTCCGAGCCTCAGAAAGGACAGAAAGAGATGCGCTGCGGATATGTTGCCGAACCCTTTCTCCACTTTGTTAAACCACGTAAAATGATCTGGTATCTTTTCTCATAAACCCGAATTTTTCATCCTGTAATGAACATTCACTAATAT
>DLMV01000041.1:19554-19797 GCA_002478225.1 Deltaproteobacteria bacterium UBA7527
GGATTTAGATATTCGTGCTTAGAATTTGATACCAGCCATGGGCCTCCTTTTATCCGGAGCAGCAGCTTCCGGGGCTGCCGCATGAATTGGGCGAGCCGCAGCAGCCGCCATGGGGTACAGCCCCGCTTTGATGATCCGATGCTACCGTGTTGTGTGCTGACATCAGTTTTGTCAGCTCTCTGCCGTTGCAGGCTTTACAAGCAATTTCCTCGCTGTCGCCAAATACCAGGTATTCGTTCACTG
>DLMV01000041.1:19961-20794 GCA_002478225.1 Deltaproteobacteria bacterium UBA7527
ATACCAGGTATTCGTTCACTGCGCCGCAGCTTTCGCATTTGTATTCGAATATGGGCATAGCATCCTCTCCTTAATGACCGTGGCCGCATCCTCCCTGATGCCCGCCGCATGCATGCTGCAAGGTGAGCTCAGGAAGCTGCCCTTTCTTCAACAGATCCAGATTTTCTTTGACCGACGGCGCTGAAGACCTGTACACCTTGATCCCCTGCGCGTTGAGTCCCCGTATGGCGCCGGCGCCGATCCCCCCGACGACCACGGCATCGATATCTCTGCCGCCTATCGCCATGATCGGGTTGCATGCGCCGTGGATATGGTCCTTGTCCTTATTGTCGACCGTCACGGCCTTGTCGAGTTCCGTATCGATCATGACAAAGATCGGCGCCGACCCGAAATGGTTGTATACTGTGCTGTTGATCCCCTCGTCTTTCTGTACTGCAAAGCAGACCTTCATTACTTATCCTCCTATTGAATTATTATTTTCCTCTATCTTCAAAGCCTTGCCATTGACAATGGCTTCGGCCACTTTGCGCCGTGCTGCGTCGAGGATGCGCCCGAAGGTTGCCCTTGAGACATCCATCTTTCCTGCTGCCTCTTCGTGGTATAATCCCTCAAGATCGGCAAGTCTGATCGCTTCCAGTTCATCGAGGCTCAGGGAAACCTCTTTAAGATGGATGAGCGGCACACCCTTTGGTTTGAAATAGTTTGTATCGGGGCAGCAATTGATGCAGCGGCATTTCTTTGGTCTGGACATGGTTTATTATAAGCATATGCTCATAAAATGTCAAGAATGAAAATCGGCTTATAACAAACCGCATATCGTAGTTCGTATATCG
>DLMV01000021.1:0-12052 GCA_002478225.1 Deltaproteobacteria bacterium UBA7527
AATAAAGATTTGACCCCTCTGCCTCTCCATACTTTCAAAGCGAATCGATATTGAAAATTATTGACTCCACTTACGAAGTGAGCGTTGGAGCTTCACTGTGCCTTACCTGAACTAGTGGGAATTGGTTTAATAGCGAGACAATCATAAGCAATGCGCCCGCCCTGATAAGTAACCGCGCCCCGGCGCACAACGCGCCACCCGCCATTTTGATATATGCCTTCGTTTTCTATCCTGCCGATTAGGTCGTTCACTGAGTCGAGCCATTCCACAAGGTTTGGATTCTGTGCGAGAACAACAGGTTTCATACTGGGGCATGCAACCAGCGTCACGGGTTCTACAATCAGATTCGACAGATCGCGAAATGCCACGGCCTCTTCTGATGGTTTGGCCTGCAGCCGAATCATCCTAGCCCGGGTGTCCGGACCTGCTGTCTCTTTTGTGGCATCTATTAGATCGAGCAGGTAGTTACGAATGTCATTCAGGTCTTTGACATCCATTATTTTCTCAAGACCCGGATAGGTTTCAAGCGCCTTGGACAGCATGGATATCTCTCTGAGGTAATGATTTCGCTGGTTTTCTGGGACAAGGTACATGATGACCAGCGCCACAGGTCTACCATCAGATGCTCCGTAATCTATCCCCGCTGGGCTCCAACCTATTACACATTTGAGGTCTTCATCAAAAGGCACCCGGGCATGAGGACAGGCCCAACCCTTACCGAGCGAGGTGTTCATCGCCTCCTCTCGTTTCATCACATACCCAACCACGTCCGTTCCTGCGGGCACCTCCGGGAACGCCTCTATAACATGGGCCAGGAATTGTAAAGCATGTGTCTTGTCGTCTTCAGGCAGCTCGAATAAACGGCCCTCCTGAAGGGCATCCAAAAGGGTATTCATCGTTAATCACCTCCGTAATATTTGAAAAACCAGACCTTAACAAAATGGGTCAACATAGCATATATTATAATGAAAAGCGTAATCCATGCCCAGTAGACCGCAGGCAGCGGAACCATTCCCAGATCAACGGCAAAAGAGGAATAGGGCAGCCAAGCTCCAATAGCTATTACGATCAGAGTGGTCATGGCCATATGCATGGATGAATGGCTTTTAAAGAAAGGCATCCGCCGTGTCCTGATAATATGGACAATCAGCGTTTGGGTCAAAAGCGATTCCACAAACCACCCCGTCTGAAAAAGCCTTGCGAGGCCCTCCTTTTGCATAGAGGTGGTTGCCGGATCAAGAAAGGCGCTGCAGTTGAAAAAAAACCACATCAGTGCAAAGGTGGCATAATCGAAGATAGAGCTGATAGGCCCGATGAATATCATGAAACGTTTAATATTGTCTATATTCCATTTAACTGGTTTTACAACGAGTTCCTCATCCACATTATCAGTCGGGATGCCGGTCTGCGAGAAATCATACAGAAGATTGTTGGTAAGTATCTGCACGGGCTGCATAGGAAGAAACGGGAGAAGGTAACTTGCGCCTACCACGCTAAACATATTGCCGAAATTGGAGCTTGCCCCCATGCGGATGTATTTCAGGATGTTGGCAAAAACCCTCCTGCCTTCCATGATGCCCTCCTCCAAGACAAGCAGGCTTTTTTCCAGAAGCACTATGTCGGCGGATTCTTTGGCCACGTCAACCGCTGAATCCACAGAAATCCCTACATCTGCTGCTTTCAGCGCTGGCGCATCGTTGATGCCATCCCCCATAAACCCCACAACCTGCCCGTTACGGCGCAGGTCTTTTACAATCTGTTCTTTTTGTAATGGAGACAACTTTACAAATACATTGTTTTCCCTGATTGTCCTTGAAAACTCATCAGGAGAAAGCTGGAGGAGATCGGTGCCTGTAACCATCCTCTCAATATTAAGCCCCACATCCTTGCAAATCTTCTTGGTCACCAGACCGTTGTCACCGGTCAGAACCTTGACATTAACCCCGGCCCCTTCAAGCAGAGAAATTGCCTCCATGGCGGATACCTTAGGCGGGTCAAAGAAGGCTATATATCCGATCAGGGTAAGTTCACACTCATCTTCAACCGTAAAAACAGTCGTATCCCTGGGGAATTCACGATAGGCGATTCCGAGCACCCTGAAGCCATCGCGGTTCAATTCCTCCACATCCTCGAAGAGGTCTGCCCTTATCATGTCAATAAGAGGATACACCTCATCATCTATCTGATAACGGGTGCAGCACGAATAGATCTCTTCCACTGCACCCTTGCATATAAGAACATGGTGTCCTTCATATTCCACGATCACAGACATTCGCCGGCGCTGAAAATCAAAGGGGAGTTCGTCTACAAGCCGGCACTGCTCTGTATCAAGGTCGGCATATTCTATGACAACGCGGTCGATCAAATTCCGCAAGCCCGTCTGGAAATAGCTGTTCAGGTATGCATAGTCCAACACCTCTTCGCTGGTGTGCCCGAGTATGTCGACGTGACGCTCAAGCACAACACGGTCCTGGGTAAGCGTCCCCGTCTTGTCTGTGCAGAGTATATCGATGGCACCGAGGTTCTGAATGGATTGGAGCTGTTTGACGATGACCTTCTTTTTGGCCATTGTCAGCGCCCCTTTTGCCAGATTGACGGTGACGATCATGGGCAGCATTTCGGGGGTGAGACCCACCGCGATGGAGAGACCGAAAAGCAGTGCCTCCAACCAGTTGCCTTTGGTCATACCCACGATAAAAAACACAGAACAGACCATTACCACCATGAACCGGATCATCAGCCATGTAAATGAACGGACGCCACGGTCGAAGTTTGTCTCCTCCCGCGTTTCGCCTAGACGATCCGAGATGGCACCGAACAAGGTGCGTGAACCGGTGTTCAGAACCACGCCCCTGGCTGTGCCGCTGGTGACAGAGGTACCGAGAAAGCAGGCATTCGAAAGTTCTATGGGCGAGTCTACTTGTGTGTCTGATGCCGTTGCTGTTTTTTCCACCGGTAGAGATTCTCCGGTCAGGGCTGATTCACCAACGAAAAAATCCTTTGCGGTGATCAGCCGTAAGTCTGCGGGGATGATAGAACCCGCATGAAGCAGCACTATGTCACCGGGAACAATTTCAGACATCCTGACCTCAACCTCTTCGCCATCCCTCAAAACAAAGGTGCGGGACTGGACACGTTTGCCAAGGGCTTCAACGGCCCTGTTAGATCTATGATCAAGGATGTAAGACAACCCCACACTGAGGAGGATCATGGCACCAACGATTATTGTTGATTTCAACTCGCCTATAAGTCCAGAAACTAGGGCTATTATAAAAAGCTGAACAACAAGGGGGCTCTTGAAGCGACGGAACATATCTGCGCAGAAACCGAGACGTTTAAGGTGCACGAGTTCATTGGGACCATACTCGTCAAGACGGTGTTCCGCTTCTTTGATACTTAACCCCGTAAGAGACGTGTTGAGTGCGTCAAGGGTTACCTGGATGGGTAATGCGCAGAGTTCCATCAACCGTCTTTCGTGGTCATTGAAACTGTACTTTGCGGATGATTGAGTGTCGGAGCCGTTTGAGTGCTTCGTGAACAGACCCTTTCTCATGGTGTAGCTCTCCCTTTAACAGGGTTGCCGTGCTGGTTCCGATTTCTACCATAAGAGTAAAATTGATTCTCCGCCGGCGGAAGGAGGATCGGGCACGAGATATCTGTAACCTGAGATCGGACAAAGGACTTTGTGATGGAAAATGCGGAAATCAGTTCGGCTATTTTTGCGGAGCGATCTGCTTTGCAGAATTCACGAAGGTCTTTTAAGTCCCCGGATGCGAGTATCTCGCGCAGTTCGGGGACGAAAAGCGGGTTCTTGTTCTTCAATGGTTCGCCTCCATATCGACCGCGGTAGATGGGCGGACGCGGCCAGAGGCGAACGGGCTGGCTATGTTAAGGTAGAGCGCCGACCGTTTACACCGCCAGTCGCGAGGCGCAAGCATCGCTGTCCAGGGTCTTCAGGTTCCTCTTGAGTCAATTCCCGGGTCTTGCATTGGCAGCTATAACTGCCATCCGAGTCACTCATCGAGTTCTCCTTTCATCCATATCATACAGTGTTCCATGTATCCAATTGCTCTCTTCTTGTCAAGCGTCATAAACAATAATGAATATATATTGCAAGCTATTATTTGTCAAATATTTGCATAAATCAAGCACATTTGCGACAACACCCCTTCCTGTATGAGGTAATGAACCGGCGTTTGATTCCCCAACCCTTTATGAACCCTTTTTGTGTTGTGGTGGTGTGGGAGCTGTGGTGGGAGCTGTGGGGTCAAATCTTTATTGTTGACAGAGCAGTTTTCAATGAGCAGTAAAATCAAGAATAAAGATTTGACCCCTCTACCTCTCCATACTTTCAAAGCGAATCGATCTTGAAAATTATTGACTCCACTTACGAAGCGTGAGACTAGAGGATATAGAAAATTAATGATTAGAACGAGAAAGCAAATAGTTACTTATAAATTTATGGACGTCCCCATCGTCTGATTACAAGGCTACTTTGGCCAACAGCTACTTTCCTGAATCTGGTCTTGGTGTCCTGATAATGATTGGGTCGCCCCGGCGCCATCGCTGCATTGGGCTTGTTTTGGTCTCACCACCATCCGGAAAATGTTCAGCAAGGAGACTTTTCGCAAGCTCGTGCTCATTCTTTACGATGAATTCTTCGTTGTTGGCAGACTTTATTATCTTTCCTCCAAGCAGGAACGCCCCGTCGGCCCTGCCCGTGAGCTGGAGGGTACCAATATAGAGTAACCTTGTGTTTTCAGGTACATCCACCCGCCAACGAGGAGCCTCTTGGATGTTTTTGTTGCCTGCATCGGATTTGGGTCCTAGAACCGCGAGATAATAAACACCCGAAGAGAGAGCAAAATAGGTCCATCCCGCGCGACGTGAATCCTCTGACAGGAAACCGTGTACCGCAAGTCTGGGTTCACCGACCGTCTCGAAGCCCCCTATCCCGAGAGCAACGATGGGCTCTCCCGTCCACGCGGACGTTTTGAAAGGCTCGTGAGGTTGATTATCTATCGTGCACTCAATCCTTAGCAAAACGACAGTCTTCTCCCCGGCATTGATGGCGGTTTTCTCAGCGTCTGAAAGTACATATAGGGATGTGCAGCCGACAAGATGAGTGAACAAAACCAGCAGCACTAAAGCGCTCAGCAAGGAAGGCAGCGTGTCCTGCGAATGGCATAACCGATGACCTTCAGTGTATCGCTGTTCCGAATGAAATCCAGTATATTTCATCCTCGTTACTCCCTCTGGCCAAGCGGGTTCTGGGGCGACTGTGGAGAAGGGGTCTTGACCCACTCTTTCAGAAAGTCTATATAAGATTGTGACAGAGGGCGCACCCTTTGTTCAAAACGCTGAACCCGGTCTTGTGCATCGAACTGAATGAGCAGCGCGTAATGCTTTGGAATGTCCGTTGTACCCATTCCTCCAGAATAGTAGGCTCCAACGGCCCAGAAGAGAATTCCCTGCCGCATGTCCCAGTTGTAAGCGAATACACGGACGTCTTCCCAGATTACATTTGGGTTCCCGAGTCGTTCAATGACATCCTGCTTCGTTGTGATGTCCGGTTGAAGGAATAAAAGTTGCTCCTCTTTTACCGGTTTCCCGGCGAGCACTTTGCTCTCTGTTGTGGGTATTGGCAGCATGACACAACTGGTCAGCAAGGGCAGGATACAAAGCAACAGGGCCGTGAGGGTTCTTGAATAAATGGGGTAAGCTTTCGTGGTTGTTTCACCACAATTTTTGCTATTACTTAAGCTGCAAGCACAAGGAGGCATAATTGGTTACTGTTTAAAGTATTGCACATTGAGCAGAAAATGTGAATTCTCAGTTGCAGCAAGTTATCAATAAAATTGCCCTCTCTCAAAAATGAGCACAAAATGAGCACAATCGGAGCAGTGAAACGGTGAGCGTCAACATTGATTGGATTGCTGCCTTTTAATTTGTCGGGGGATTCTATGCGCGCCCAGCAGGATTCGAACCTGCAACCTTTGGATTCGTAGTCATTTCACACTTTAAGCCCATCAAGGGTTTACGAGATATTGATAGTCACAAAACATTATTTTAGCCTTTAAAATCAATAGTCGCAGTTTTTAAAGTTCACGGAGACGTCTACGAAAACGATTGAGACTATCAGCAGCCTGCGCCGCTCTATCAGGCGACCATAACTCTTGAACAAATCCGCATAACACTTGATTATAGGCAAGTCCAATCTTGCTTGTAGAGCCGCGATCCGGAAGAATGTTTTTGACGGATCTTTTACCATGGCGACGGACGAGGTTAAGTAAAGCCTCTTTCGGATTGCAAAGCTTCTCAGGATGCATGGGCACTCGATGAAGGGGTACTCCTGAAAAATTAGCAAATCCCTCACGATCAGCCAAAAGCCATGCTTCAATCCCACGTACCGCGACCCGAAAAAACATCCCTTCGGGTAAAATCATTGTTCTGCGCCAATTATTAATCAATGCAGCCGGGCATTCATCGCAGTCAAGGTCCGTAAGGAGAAAGAAAGGAATGGATCGGGCTATCCTTGTAAACTCACGGAGTTTCTTCCGAAGATAATCCTTGCCCACCCTACCCAGTGAGATTGTGTCTAGTCCGCTATCTTCCAAGACAAGGCGCTCCGTAACGGCCTCACTCAAAGTATCTTCCGTCGCAATGTAGATCGCCGTTAATCCCATAACCTCATTTGCCCTAATAGATGAATTTTTTTAGGTCGGGTCCGAGGTAATACTACTTCGGCAATAGAAAGACCCGCATCAAGACCTATTTTTTCTTTATCATTTACAAGACGTGGCTTCGTACCTTCGTGACCTGGTTCC
The DNA here is from genome assembly GCA_002478225.1 of Deltaproteobacteria bacterium UBA7527. Lineage (GTDB taxonomy): Bacteria > Desulfobacterota > Syntrophorhabdia > Syntrophorhabdales > Syntrophorhabdaceae > UBA5609. Next base: position 6,828 of record DLMV01000021.1, read on the forward strand.
AACACTATAACGCTACGGGCGTCGATTCCTTTGTTCCTGAGTAGGGCATCGCTATGAGAACTTATGATAATCTGCCGTCGTTGTTTGATGTCGCGTTGGATATTGTCTATAAGCGCTGGTAGCTGTTCCACCACAGCCTGATGAAGCGAAAGTTCAGGCTCTTCAATAAGAAGCAATGAATTGCCTTCAAGAAGGGACCATAGGATACCTAAGAGCCTTAATGTCCCATCGGAAAACTGGTCTTCCCGTTGCCATCCTGCATGGGGCCGGTGATGTTCATAGAGCGCTTCAAGATGCCACTTGCCTGTCACTGTGTCTTGTTCAAAACGCAACTCTTTAAACTGGGGAACGGCGGCGGAGAGGGCTACATTAATCCTTCTCAACCGTGCTTCACGAGTTCTTGCTTGGCATTTGGCTATACGTTCTGTAAATCCTTGGCCGAAAGGGTCATCTTCAAGACGATTTCCACCGATCTTGTCCCCATATTTGAGTAGCTGTGGAACCAAGTGAAGATAAGTAATACTACTGAAATAGTCCACAATTTCCCGGAATTTTGCACTGGCCCTGGTCTGTTCCAAATGTGTTTCTGTGAGTAACCGGTTGTCCTTTAGGTCGTCGGCGTCTGGGCGTTTAAGAATAAGATTGTCGCCCTTCCGGACTTCTTCATGAGAGACAAGTAGCCGTTGAGCCCCTTTGCCTTCAGATTTGAAGCCAAGTGTATATCGCCAAGTTGTACTATCAATGCGGTCAGAAAAAAAGACCTCTATTTTGACTTCAGGATCACGCCTTGCATGAAGGCAACGAAGTTTGGTGATCCCGCCTCGGTCTCTTACGGCCCTCTGAAGGCCACCGCCAGATGGTTTACATACATCTCGAAGAAAGCGCAATGCATCCAAGAGGTTTGATTTCCCTGAGGCGTTCGGACCAATAATATAAGATGTCTGGGTAAAATGAAACTCTGCCTCATGGAAGTTGCGCCAATCTTTAAGTTTCAGACGGGTTATATACATATTGCCTCCGGCCTATAAACCCTATGTTTATTTACTCCTAATCATTGTGCCCCAGTTCTGCTTCAATTGCAAGCTGGAAAAAGTTCCTTACTCACCTAAGTTTATTTTCGCCAGCTCTACGATATTCATATAGTTTTAGCCCGTGATGAAGAGGAGAAGGATGCTTTGAACGTGGTCTTTGGATTTGTAATCCAATTTTTACCGGTAAAACTATTGATGTTTCTAATAGAAATCCGGACTTTGTGACTATTTTTGTTCGCAAAGTAGTCGCAGGATAATTTTGGTCGATTCCCGGAAACCCTTGATAGTAAGCGCGCCCAGCAGGATTCGAACCTGCAACCTTTGGATTCGTAGTCCAACACTCTATCCAGTTGAGCTATGGGCGCGGAAAGATTGCCAGAGCATACCATAAAAAGAGGATAAATATGTAGCAAAAGTTTCTTTTTCTTCGAACCTTAGAAGAAAACATTGTGTCATTATAACGAGGAGGTAAGGCAATATGCCTGCAAAGAGGACATGGAAAGATCAGCTTACTTTGCCGAAGGAGGTCATTAAATATTTCGATGATATAGATTACTTCGATGTTTTGGTACAGAACAGGAAGATCGTGTTGACACCGGTTAGAATAGTGCCGGCAGAAGAAAGCGAAGGTGGCCTTGAGGGCATCCGGGAAAAGATGCAGAAGCTCGGCATAGTCGAAGATGATGTCGCGGAAGCGGTTGCATGGGCAAGAAGAAAAAGACGGTAAAGGTTGTTCTTGATACAAACGTCTTGTTGTCGGCGCTTCTCTTCAGGGGAAGGGTTTCGGGGATTGTCCGGTTGTGGGAAAAAAGAAAGTTCATCCCCGTCATCTCCAGCAATATCCTTAAGGAGCTTAGATCTGTGCTTGAATATCCGAAATTCTCCCTCTCAAAGAAAGAAATTGCAGTGATCCTGACCGGGGAAATATTGCCTTATTTCGAGGTGGTCGAGGTCAGAACGCCCGTGGAGGGCATCTGCAAAGATCCTGATGACGGCAAATTTTTATCCTGTGCAGTCGCAGCATCTGCCGATCTCATTGTTGCCGGCGATAAAAGTTTGCTCGAGGTAAGAAAATACGGGTCGGTAAGGATCATAAAGGTCCTTGATCTGCTCGATCTCTTTCATTCATCCTCTTCAGAATGAGCGGGCATATTATTTCCATGATTGCAAGAACGCAATAATGTGCTATTAGAGATAGTAAGGAGATATATTATGCAAAGGAGGTGGCGGGCATGGCCATAATGGAAGCATCTCCAACACGGGAGTCAGACCTTTTTAAAGGCGCAAGTCAGCGCATAATCAGCGAGATCGGCAAAAACAGCGAAGAGGTGAGCTTTGAAAAGGATACGGTCATATTCAGGACCAATGAAGAGGCGCACTATCTCTATGTGCTTGTTGAAGGCGAACTCGATATTGTTATTCTTGAAAAGGAGAACATACACTTTAAGGTGATCAAACCGGGTGAGGTCTTCGGCTGGTCAGCCCTTGTCGAGCCATATCTGTACACGGCGACTGCGCGCTGTGAGACCGGTGTAAAGGCCATACGGATAGCCCGTGAAGATATTGAGAAAGCTGTTAAGCGCCACCCGGAGGAAGGGCTGGTCATTTATAAACACCTTACAGGGATTATTGCGCAGAGATTGCGAAACGCCTATAAGCATATCTATCAGCAGCGATAGCAGCTCATTGGCAATGTGCAACAAAAAGGAGGTCTAAAATGATCGCCCTTAATATGAACATGGAAGAGGCAAAATTACTCCTTGAGGTTCTGGCGAGGTACGATATGCACCTCAAGGTGGAGATCAGGCGCACTTATAAAAGAGAATTTCGTCATGCCCTCAAAGAGCGGGAGAAGGCCCTGTCCGTGATCATTAACCGGCTGGAGAGTCTGGTGAAGTGAGGATCACCCGCAAGTTGCTCAATGCTGGATGCTCGATGCTGGTCAGATGAACCCGATGATACATCACTCCTTCGATTCTTATTGTTTTCTGAACGGTAACTGATACACAGCACGGAATATCCAGTATCCGGTTCGTTAAGTATGCGATGTGCTGTTTTTTATAACGAGTATCAAGTATCCAGCATCTAACTGATTTAAGAAGTCTTCTCGATGAATTTGCGGATCGCCTCCATATACTGCCTGAGGCCTACGAACATGATATCGTTATGCGTCGCCGAAGAGATGATGAGCAGTTCTTTTTCAGCTGATCCGATGTTTGCATAGAGTGTCTCAGCCTCTTCGAGGGGGACGAGGTTGTCGTATTCACCGTGAATGATGAGGACGGGCAGGCTGATCGTTTGGATCATCGCGATGCATTCTCTGTAGTGTTTAGCGAGGTCAATGCCCTGGGCGGGGATGTTGAGGTGGGTGATAAGCCGTGAGACGCTTGGAAATCCGCTTTCAATGATAAGGCCCCTGATATTTTGTGGGCGATTGGCTGCGAGCTCCAGCCCGGAGATGCTCCCCAAAGACCTGCCCATGACCCAGACATCGCTTCTCAGGTTTCTTCTCGCAAGTTCATCCCGTATTGCGGTAAAGAGGATCGGCGCATCATGGGCGATGAATTCCAGCGAGGGCGTTCCCGTGCTTGCCCCGTAACCGCGGTAATCAGCAACAGCAAGATTGAGCTTATATTTGAAGTAGAATGGCGCTATCTCGTCGTAATCGCTTACGACCTCTCCGTTCCCGTGGAAGTAAATTATCCACGGCCACCCATCGTTGCCTTTGTAGAAGCGGCATACTATGGAGACGTCATCATCGACAGGCACGGAGGCGTCAAAGGCATATCCAGGGCACGGCGAATGGTCTTCCCTGGGGTAAAAGATGTACGACAGTACGGAAGGCTGATCTATCTCGGAATAATTCGGCATAACGACCTCCTTAAATACAGCTCATAGCTGATAGCTCATGGCAAAACCAAGCACGAAATCCTAATATCGGAATAAAGCACTAAATTCTAAGCACTAAATCCTAAACAATATCTAAATTCAAATATTAAATGTTCCAAACAGATACAAGATCCCTTGTGTTTTGAACTTTGAACATTTGAGTTTGTTTAGGATTTAGATATTCGGATTTAGGATTTGCCATGAGCTATGAGCCATGAACTATTTCATTCACATCCGATATGTTCAGCTCGAGCATTTTGACATTTGCCAGTATCTTTGTGACATTGCGCTTTATAGCCTCGATCTCCCCGCCGGCCTTGAGGAGGCGTTCCGCGGTTCCGCGAAGCTCGCCGATGGTTCTGCTCAGTTCCTTCATGTCGAATTGATCGCTCAATGTGAACCCTCCTTTTTCCTTAGGTCCTTGAAACGGTGCGCTTTGACCTGATAGCGGGGCAGGCTGCCATGAGGACGGACCTCGATGCGGTACCCGAGGTTTGTCCTCAATCTTAACTGGTCCTGCAAGCGCGCCAGGATTATATCTTTTTTCTCCACGTGCCAGGAGCTCATTTCCACCTTGAGGAGAATATCGTCTACATCCCCGACCTTGCTTACCACCACTTCATATTCATCACTCAGTTCGGGAAAGCTCCTGACAACCTCTTCTATTGCTGTGGGAGCCAGAAGCACCCCTTTTACCTTTGTTATGTCGTCGGCCCTTCCTATCACTCCGCCGTCGATCATCCTGAAGGTCCGGCCGCACTCACAGGTATGATCTGCCCAGCGGATCACGTCCTTTGAATCGAACCTGATGCAGGGTTTGCCGATCCTGTCGAAGGCGGTAATGAGCATCTTGCCGTTCTTGCCGGGTCCATCAATGATCTGACCGGTTTCGACATCCTCTATCTCAACGAGAAAAAAAGCGTCGTTCACATGGAGGCCGCCAGGCTGGGAGGTGCATTCATAGCTCCAGGCACCGATCTCGGTGGCGCCGATGTGGTCATAGACCTTGCAGGCCCAGGCCTCTTCCATGCGTTTTTTTGTAGCAGGGATGCTGGCCCCGGGCTCGCCAGCGCAGGTGATCCTCCGTATGGAAAGGTCTTTGCCAGGGTCGATCCCCATCTTTTTTGCCGTATCCGCCATCCCCAGGACATAGGTAGGGGTAGCCATAAAGGCCGTGCACTTCAGTTCCTGCATCTTGAGTATCCGCGCCTCGGTATTTAAAACTCCTCCCGGCACCACCTCGCAGCCGATCTTCTCAGCGGCATAATGGCCTGCCCAGAAGGCAACGAAGATATTATACCCGAA
>DLMV01000021.1:12179-12304 GCA_002478225.1 Deltaproteobacteria bacterium UBA7527
GCAACGAAGATATTATACCCGAAAGGAATGAAGACCCTGTCGGTGTCGCGGTAACCCTGTGCATAGAGGATATATGACCAGCACTCAGCCCACCATTCCCAATCCTGCCAGGTGTCGGCCTGGTA
>DLMV01000021.1:12405-13254 GCA_002478225.1 Deltaproteobacteria bacterium UBA7527
TGCCAGGTGTCGGCCTGGTAGACCGGGGTGCCTGTGGTGCCGCTCGTCTGTCTGAAGGTCGTTACATCCTCGATCGGCACAGACAGTATATCGCCATAGGGGAAGGGCGGTCTTTTCTGGACCTCCCTGAGCATTCCTTTATCTGTCTTGGGGATCTTTTGTATGTCCTCAAATTTATTGATGTCTCCTGGCTCAAACCCATTATCTTTATATAATTTTTTATAGAACGGTGAGTTGTTATACGCCCATTCAACGATCCTCTTGAACTTTTTTAGCTGGAGTTGGCGGAGCTTCTCGTATGGGAGGGTTTCAAGAACGGGATTCCAATAAAGGCTATTATTTATCATAAGATATACCTCTTTGTAAGATAATGTATTTCAAATGTTATACTTTCTATGATGCATTTATCATTAAACCCTTAGGGTAAAAACTACTATGATGGAAAAAAATGTGCAATTATTTATTTATAATATGCAATTTTTTTACAAATTGTTATAATTACCAAAAATCTGTCATGAAAGATACACGGAGGGGGTATGTTATTGCTACCGAAATTTGATTATCAAGAGCCGGAGAACATGCAAAGCGCATTATCGCTGCTGTCGAGCCTGAAGGCGAACGCGAAGATCATTGCCGGCGGTACCGATATACTCGTGAACATGAAAAAGGGTCTTGTATCACCAAAATACCTGGTAAGCCTCGCAAACCTGAAGGACCTCTTTGTAATGGAGCAGAGAAAGAAGGGCATCGTCATCGGTTCCCATGTCATTGTCAGTGAACTTGCCGAATCGGGCTTTTTATGGAAAAGCTTCCCTGTTATCGCGAAGGCGGCAAGCGTTCTGGGGTCGC
>DLMV01000021.1:13400-13666 GCA_002478225.1 Deltaproteobacteria bacterium UBA7527
GTTCTGGGGTCGCCGCTTATCAGGAACCGGGCAACGATAGGAGGGAACATCGTCACTGCAAGACCGGCAGCAGATCTCCCGCCTGCGATAATGGCGGTTGGAGCAAAGGTAGAGTTGAAGAGCAAGAAGGGAAAAAGGGAAGTGAATATTGATGAATTTTTTCTCGGCCCCGGGAAGACCGTTATAAGACCTGATGAGATATTGACAAGGATCATCGTCAACGAGCTGCCGCCTTTTACCGGCAGCGACTATATAAAGCTCGGGCA
>DLMV01000021.1:13854-14349 GCA_002478225.1 Deltaproteobacteria bacterium UBA7527
AAAGGCGCTTGAGATCGCGATCGTTGCCGTCGCATCTCGGATCACCCTTAACAAACCACAGGGAGTTATAAAGAACGCACGCATCATTCTGAGCGCCGTTGCGCCGCAGGCGATCCATGCTGTGTCTGCAGAGAGGATCCTCATGAATGAAAAACCGACAGAAAAGCTCATTGAGAGGGCAGCCACCCTTGCCATGCAGGACTGCAGGCCTATTACCGATCTCAGGGGAGGCGCAGAATATCGGAAGGAGATCGTGAAGGTGCTGGTAAAGAGGACGCTGCTCAATTCGGTGAAGGCGGTGAACAGGAAGAAACAGAAGTGAGAGGAGACAACATGGCAAAACCCTGGTATGCAGTAAGCAGTATGCACGAAAATCTTTTACTGCCTACTGCCTACCCCTTACTGCTTGGTGTAGGCTATTAAGAAGAGGGAGTTGATGATGAAGAAAGTGATAACATTGAATGTGAACGGAAAGGAATACGAGGTCGCCGTAGC
>DLMV01000025.1:0-15955 GCA_002478225.1 Deltaproteobacteria bacterium UBA7527
AGAGGGAAAGATCTTATGAAAACAAAACGTTCGTTATCAAAACCCATCGGCGAGAAGAACGCCTTTCTCAAGTGGACGCTTATGTTCATGGTAGCGCTCTTTTTCCTTGTAAGCACCGTAAGTACTACATGGGGGTCCGGTTGCAAAACCTTGCATCGTGATTGTATCACCAACTACGGCAAGGGGAAGAACGTGGGCAAGGCGGCGGTAACCCAATGCTGGAGTTGGGGTTGGAGTAACCCTGGATGCCAATACTGCGGCGGGCGCAAGCAGCCCGCCAAGAACTGCGAGAAGGAGTACCCGAAAGATTGCAAAGACAGATCCTGCTGGTGGTGCGACGGGGGCAAGCATGGCTGCTGCGTAGACAAGGATGGGCATACGCACGGGTCTTGTGATGATTGATCGACGATCCCGGTTTGCTGCCGGAGGAGGGTCGTGCCTGATCTGTCCGGCGCTGAGGATCGAAAAGAGATAAAAGAAGAAGGAATTATTATGAAACGTTTGTTGATCGGAACAATCATAACCATCACGCTGTCCCTGTTCCTCGCATCATTTGCGGGAACGGCGCAGGCAGGCTGCCCGGACGCGAAGTGCAGATGTTATACAAAAAACGATGAGTACCTTGGAGAGGTCACGGTCACAAAGTGCTGGGATTGGTGGCCTCCGAGCTGCTTCTATTGCGGCGGCCGTGAGCAAATCTTAAAGAACTGCAACAAGAAATACAAGGAGTGCAACAACAAATGTACATACCATCAGACTCAATGTACGTACTGACAGGAGAAAACAGCTAATGATTTGGTTATGACATCCTCGCCCCTGATATCGGGCGCTGTGGAAGGGAGGGTTATTGTCATTGAATAATGTTTTGATCGGGCATAAAAAGCGAAAGGAGGTATCACCCATGAAAAGATATTTTATTATAGGTTGTGCAGTATTGTTCCTTGCCGCCTTCTCAACAGGCGATCTCATCGGTGCAGAGAAGGCGCAGCCCGTGAAGCAGAAAGCAGCGACGGGAAAGACCGTCAAGGCGCCTGTACGGGAACCGATCGAGACCGTCCTCGGCGCGGTCACCGCGGTCGACCCGGAGAAAAAGACGCTTACCGTCAGGACGCGCTACGCTGCGGAATACTATTTTAGTTCGGGTTCCATGCGGGAGAGGGAATTCGTGCTTGACGAGGAAGATATTACATTCGATATATCGGGCGCCAGGCTCGCTGGATGCAACCCTCAAGGCTGCGCAAAAGCGGAAGACCTCAAGACCGGGGATCATGTCCGGGTGGCCTACGAAAGGAAAGACGACAGATATATCGCCGATATCGTGCTGAGGATCGGAAAGAGGTGAGGTAAGGAGGGGTTATTATGAGACGTTTGTTAATCGGCGCCATCATAGTCATCACGATGTGCCTGTTCCTTGCATCGTTTACCGGAACAGCATCGGCAGGTTTGTTGAAATGCCTTGACATGCACTGTAAATGTTACACAAAAGGCGGCAAGCATCTCGGGGGAGTCACGGTAACAATGTGCTGGAAGTGGTCCAAGCTTAACTGTGAAATTTGCGGCGGCCTCAAGCAGACCTTAAAGAACTGCAACAAGAAATACAAGGAGTGCAACAATAAGTGCGAAGCTTCTGACTGTGAAGAGGTTTGGTGATGAACTGGGCTCTTGCGTTCGCAATCGTACTTTTTTGCCTTGTATGTGTTTCCGTTCCGGCATGGGCCGGTTGCCCCACAGATCATGTTGATTGCGTCACTGAGCATGGCAATGGCAAGGATGTGGGCAAGGCGTCGGTGACCGAGTGCTGGAAGTGGTGGCCTCCTGGATGTCAACTCTGCGGCGGAGACACGCAACCGGTCAAGAACTGCCAGAAGAAATATCCGGACGAGTGCAAGGACAGGTGCTGGGCATGTTTCGACGGCAGGCATGACTGCTGCCTGGACAGGCACGGGGACCTGCACGGCCGTCATTGCAACTCTCCCCTTTTGTGAGTCCTTTGGGCTGTTTGGGAGAGGAATGAAGCAAAAAGGAGGAGGTGCATTATGAGAAAGGAGGCGTTGGTTCCCGGATTCATTGCACTGCTTTACCTGGGGTGTCTTCTTGCCCCCTCTTTCCTGATGGTCACGCCGGCCGGTGCGGGCGCTGCGGCAGAGGGGAAGATCGTGATCGCCGAGGGCGTGGATGTGTCGAACCTGGATCCCCAGAAGGCGTCATCCTCGGTGGACCTGAACTACTGCACCACCATCTTCGACGGTCTCTTGAGAAGGACGGAGGGAGGCGGGTTTTCCTTGAGCCTGGCGGAGAGCTACCGCGCCGTCGATCCGACGACATGGGAATTCAAGCTCCGGCAGGGCGTCTTCTTTCACAACGGAGATCCCCTGACGGCCTCCGACGTCGCCTTCAGTTACAACCGGACCCGGAATGAGAACAATCCCTTGAAGGCATTCTCCAGGGGATTGAAAGCCGTCATCGCCGTGGACCCCTATACGGTCCATATCATCACGGAGAGGCCTGATCCCAATCTGCCGAAGCGGATGGCCCTTGCCGCCTACATCGTTCCCGAAAGATACATCCGCGAAAAAGGGGTGGATCATTTCGTGCAGCACCCGGTCGGGACGGGACGCTATAAATTCGTGAAGCGCATTGTGGGCGAATCCATCGAACTGGAAGCGAACGACCGTTACTGGGGAAAAGAGCCGGCGACGGTCAGGACCCTTGTCTTCAAGGCCGTCGCCGATGCCCAGAAACGTGTGGAGGCCCTCATCAAGGGAGAGGTCCAGATCGCGGCGAACATTGCGCCTTACATGGTTTCCAACCTCCAGAAACACCCGGAACTCGATGTCATCTCCGGGCCAAGCGGCCGGATTGTGTTTATCGCCTTCAACCTCCTGAAGCCGGCTGGCAGCCCTATTACAGACAGGCGGGTCCGCCAGGCGATCAGCCACGCCATCGACAGGGAAGCGCTGATCGAGAATGTGCTCCTTGGCAGCGGCAGGATCCTGGCAACGCCCCTCGTCCCTTCCGTCTTCGGGTATGACCCATCGATCCCAACGTACCCCTATGATCCTGCGAAGGCACGGAAACTCCTGGCGGAGGCGGGTTATCCGGAAGGATTTGAGATCGTGCTGGCCACTCCATCCGGACGATACATCCGCGACAGGCAGGTTGCCGATGCGGTTGCCGGCATGCTGGGCAAGGTCGGCATCAGGACCCGCGTCAAGGTGTACGAATGGGGCGCCTACCTGAAGGCCCTCGAGGGTCACCAGACAGAGCCCCTGTATCTGCTGGGATGGGGTAATCCGATACACGATGCGGACTGGGTGCTGACCCCTCTTCTTTCGTCAGGAGCACACAACTCCAACTATTCCAATCCGGAACTGGACAGGCTGCTGGAGGCCGCACGATTCGAGATGGATCAGGAAAAGAGGAAGGCCATCTACCATCAGGCCCTCCTTCTCATCCATGACGATGTCCCGGGAGTCTATCTCTATGAGCAGGTCGAGCGCTACGGGATCAACAGGAATGTGCTCAATTTCCCCCCACCGGCGGAAACCGAGCTTAAGAGCTGGGATACACTGAAGCTGAAAGACAGATAATACCAAATTGCCTTCATTCATACAGCTTCGTTGCCTTCGTCGTCATCGCCTCGACGTACTAAAATGTACGCCTCCGGCGCCTCCTCCTTGTCGCCTCGCTTTATTTTTGAATGCGATTCGGTATAAGACAGTCCGTCAGGCAAGCCGCCTGAGCAGATGTTATGTAGGCTTTTTACGCATCTTTTATGATGACCATGTATTCGTATTTATAGAGGTCTTCGATGAACTGGCAGACCATCTCCGCCTCATCGCTTGTGCTGTCATGGTTGAGGAGGATGTTCCGGAGCTCGTCGGTCAGGTCGAATGCGATGAAGTCCGCAAAGGGTCCGCGGAAGACGCGGTAGCGAAAGGCCCTGGCAACAGCCTCAAGATAGGAGAATTTGATGGTATACTCGTAGTGTCCCTTCAGTGCGATCCCTTCAGGGTTTCCTGTGGACCCGATGCGAATAAAAGACCTCAACGCTTCAGGGACAGAGGCCTCGCAGCTGTGCTCGCCGACATAGATATACGGAATGCCTGCGGCACATAGCTTTTCCAAAGCCTGCAGGGCGCCTATGTTCAGATTAAAAACACCCCCAGGCCTCTCAAGATCGTACCTCTCAAAAAAATGGAGTGCCGATCTCAGGATGGGGTCGGTAATATCGGAAGAGGATCGAAGCAGGTCTTCGTTCATATTAACAAGCGTTGGCAAGTCTCCCAGATTCTCGTTCACGACTGCCAGATCAAACCCTGTAATGTCAGCAGGGTCTGTCTCCAGAAAATCCCCTTCCCTGTAAGAGACATTGTATCCCCGTAAGGTCCCTTTCTGCTTCTGGAGGAGAAAGGGGGAGAGATCGAGCATGCATGGCTCCAGCTTGACGTTCCTTTCGAGGAGGTCCTTCATCAGGTAGCCGTACCCACCGCCGATCTCGATGACCCTTGTGATCCTTTCCATCGGCATATATTTGCCCAGGTGGTCATAGAGGAGATGGCCGAACGAGTCGTCACGGGTAAGTATTTTCCGAATAGGGGTCCCCTCCGGGTGGAGGGCGTTGCAGACCGTCAGCTCCCATCCCAGCGTGATCAGCTCGTACATATGATAAGCTTTTGTTGAATTGAGCGTATACATAAAAACCGTATTTCGTAGATCGTATATCGTAAAAAAGCCCCCGAAGGTCTCTCCGGGGGCTTTCGTGCTCGTTATATCAGTCGATCTTACTGCCTGCCTTTTATGATCTCATCAACGATTGCCGGATCGGCAAGCGTCGTGGTGTCGCCGATCTGGTCGATCTCACCGGCGGCAACCTTTCTTAGGATCCTTCTCATGATCTTGCCGGAACGCGTCTTGGGAAGACCCGATACGAACTGGATCTTGCCCGGTGATGCGATGGGGCCGATCTCCTTTCTAACATGTGCCACCAGCGCCTTCTTCAGCGCGTCATCACCGGTAACACCGGTTTTCAGAATGACGTATGCATAGAGGTCTTCACCCTTCACCTCATGTGGGAAACCTACGACGGCGGACTCTGCCACCGATGTCGTATAGGAATTGAGTGCTGCCTCAACCTCGGCGGTGCCCATCCTGTGGCCGGATACATTGACAACGTCGTCGATGCGGCCCATGAGCCTGAAATAACCGTCTTCGTCTCTGATCGCACCGTCACCGGAGAAATAGAAACCAGGCTGCTGGACAAAGTATGTGTTGAAGAACCTTTCGGGTTCGCCGAACACGCCCCTCATGATGCCGGGCCATGACCTTGTGATGCAGAGCTCGCCCTGTTCGTTCACGGGCGCGTCCACTGCCGGCTTGGATGCATCGGATCTTGACTGCAATGTGCGGGCGCTGACACCAAAGTACGGAAGCGTTGCAAAGCCAGGTTTCGTCGGCCATCCGCCGGGAAGCGGGGTAATAAGGATGCCGCCTGTCTCTGTCTGCCACCAGGTATCTACGATGGGGCAATTCTCCCCGCCGATGTACTTATGATACCATAGCCATGCTTCGGGGTTGATTGGCTCGCCGACGGAGCCGAGAAGCCTCAGGGACGAGAGATTCCTTCCCTGCGGCCATTTCTCGCCCTCCTTCATGAGCGCCCTGATAGCGGTCGGGGCTGTATAGAAGATGTTGACCTTGAACTTCTCAACGATCTGCCAGAACCTGTCAGGGTTCGGGAATGTAGGCACCGACTCGAAGACTATCGATGTCGCGCCGTTCAACATCGGTCCATAGACGATATAGGAGTGACCCGTGACCCAGCCGATGTCAGCGGTGCAGAAGAAGACATCCTTGTCCTTGTAATCGAAGATATATTTAAAGCTGTGATATACATAGACCATGTAGCCGCCGACGGTGTGGAGAACACCCTTTGGCTTGCCCGTCGAGCCCGATGTGTAAAGGATAAAGAGGGGATCTTCCGCATCCATCATCTCTGCCGGACATGTATCGGCAATATCCGATGCAGCAAGCTCTTCCTCAAACCATGTGTCCCTGCCGGCCTTCATCGGGACATCAAACTTGTCCAATCTCTTCACGACGATGACCTTATCGACCGTGTGGCCCTGAGCCAAGCAGAGGTCGCATGCGGTGTCTGCATTTGCCTTGGAGCTTACGTTCTTGCCGGAACGCCAGTAGCCGTTTGCCGTAATAAGGATCTTTGCGCCGGCGTCGAGGATCCTGTCACGGAGCGCCTCTGCAGAGAAACCGCCGAACACGATCGTGTGGGTGGCGCCGATCCTTGCGCAGGCAAGCATCACAACGGGAAGCTGCCAGATCATAGGAAGGTAGATGGCAACCCTGTCGCCCTTGCGTACGCCCTTTTTCTTCAGTACGTTCGCAAACCTTGATACCAGTTTCAGCATCTCTTTGTAAGTAAGCTTTACCACGTCGTCTTCGGGCTCGCCCTGGAAGAGGATGGCAACCTTGTCGCCCTTGCCCTTTTCGATCTGGTAGTCAAGGCAGTTATAAGAGATATTTGTCTTGCCGCCGATGAACCATTCGATCTGACCCTTCGCAAAATCTTCCCTGTTAACCTTCAGCCAAGGTTTATACCAGAACAATTCTTTTGCGACGTTGCCCCAGAACGTCTCCGGATCTTCAACGGACTGCTTCCACATCTTCTCATACTCTTCGCGGCTTTTCACGTATGCCTGGTCAACGAATTCCTTAGGGGGGTAATACTTGTTGTTTTCTACCTTCATTGCTGCCATACAAAACCTCCTGATTTAATATTTGGATTGAACTGCTCGTTATCCTTTGTGCGCTTAGACGAATTATTTTAAACATGTATACAAAGGTTGTCAATAAAATTTTGTTAATATTTTCACAATTATGTGGGAGCCCCTTTTTGTTGTTAATATAAACGCAAGGGACAGCCCGATCTCCATAAACTGCAAGTAAGAATTGGTGGTTATTCTCAGCTGATCTATCCGCTGCTTTGTGCCGATCATTCATAAAACCTGCTGTGAAACTCTTTTTGAGAAGTTTACGGCTTGTTGCTCTAATCGGTTTAATGCCGGAAAACTGTTTTGCTCTCTGCTCCCAAAGATTTTCCGGCTTACAATGAAAAAAGTGCTCTGGGCAACAGGCCGTGAATAACTGACGGTTGAAAGCTGAATACTGGCTGGCTTTACGGATGCGCAATGAAACCCTTGATGATTTCAGTCGAATCCTTTATTATGTTGTAAAAATTTTGGAGGGCGTTATGATCCATCATGCAGAGGCAGACCAGGCCTTAAGGACGCTGATCGACGGCAATAAGAGATATGCGTCATTAAAACAGAAACACCCGAACCAGGGGTTAAAGCGCCGCGCAGAGGTGTCGAAAGGACAGAAACCCTTTGCAGTGATAGTAGGTTGTTCGGATTCCCGCATACCGCCGGAGATCCTCTTTGATCAGGGTCTCGGCGACATCTTCGTTATCCGCGTTGCCGGCAACATCGTCGATGATGTCGCCCTCGGCAGCATCGAATATGCCGTTGACCATCTTGGGGCGACGCTCGTTGTTGTCCTCGGCCACTCAAAGTGCGGCGCCGTGACCGCTACCGTACAGGGCGGGGAGGCGCATGGACATATCGGGAGCATCGTAAAGGCGATTGTTCCCGCGGTCAAAAAGGCAAAAGGCAAAAAAGGCGACCTCACGGACAATGCGATCAGGGCCAATGTCGAGCTTGTTTCAAAACAGGTAAAGACCTCGACGCCCATCCTCGCGAAGCTGGTCAGGGCGGGAAAGGTCAAGGTCGTCGGCGCTTATTACGATATCGACAGCGGACTGGTGGAGATCTTGAAAAGCGGTTCATAGCTCATAGTTCATAGCTCATAGCAACAGCACAAACCCGGTTCATTTTTGCTGTCAGCTATTAGCTGTCAACTACTGTGAAAAGTAAAAGGTGAAGAAGGATCTCGTCAGTCGTAAGGCGTGAGGCGAGTGGAAGAAACAACTTCTTAGGTGCGTGCTGATCTTTTCGGCAGCCACCAGTATCTCAGGAACAGTCCTACCGCTATCATCAGCCCGCTCAAAAGCTGCCCCATGCTGAAAAGGCCAAGGATCTGACCTATCTGGGGGTCAGCCTCCCTGAAGAATTCACAGAAGATCCTGAAGCACCCATACAAGATCAGGAACAGGGTAAATACATCGCCCTCGCGCCTTTTATAGTCCTTATAGATCCAGAGAATTATGAAAAGCAACAGTCCTTCAAAAAAGGCCTCGTATAGCTGGGACGGGTGCCGCGGAACATTGCCGCCCTGGGGAAATACCATGGCCCACGGCACGTCTGTCGGCCTCCCGTAGAGCTCGCTGTTGATAAAGTTGCCGATCCTCCCGAATCCTATACCTACCGGGCAGGTGGGAATTATAAGGTCAATGATCAGAAAAAAATCGAGCCTCTTCCTTTTTATATACATATATGCCGCTGCAAAGGCCCCTATGAGCCCTCCATGAAAAGACATCCCCCCGTGCCAGAGCACAAATATCTCCATGGGGTTTTCGAGATAGAAGGAAAGATTATAAAAAAAGATGTAGCCGAGCCGTGCGCCGACGATAAGCCCGACAATGAGATAGAAATACAGGTCGTCTATCATGGCCCTTTCGATCTTCAAAGCCCTCTTTTTCACCTGGTACAGCGTCAGGAGATATGAAGACACGAAACCAACGACATACATGAAGCCGTACCATCGCAGGGAAAAAGGCCCTATCTTAAAGATCACGGGGTCTATGTGAGGATATTTGATCATTATTATATGAGATTCTCCTTTATCACCCTCCACAGGTCGCCGGCGCTTTTAAACACTATAGCTTGCATGCCGAAGTCTTGCGCCACCTCTGCATATCTCTTTATGTCATCAATGAAAAGGATCGAATCTCTTTCCACATCGGTCCTTTTGAAGATCTCGTCGTATATCCTCTGCTTCGGCTTTTTTGCACCGATCTCGAAGGAGAGTATCCATTCGTCCATGGAATGCACGATCGGGTAAAGTTCTGTGATATAAGTGAAATGAAGCTCGTTCGTGTTGCTGAGAAGGAAAAGGGGATACCCCTTGCCTTTCAGGTAGGTGATGATATCTCTCACCTCATGGTCTTCCTTGAAGATGGGGTTCCATATGTCCTTGAATTCCTCAAAGTCTATCTCAAGCTTATACCTCTCCTTCAACCTCACAAAAAAATCAGTTGAAGACATCAGGCCTTCTTCATAGGCATTGATAAGACCGTTCTCCATATCAAAGAGAAACCTGAAGATCTCGTCAGGAGAGAACCGCCCTGCCACCCTTGACACCTCGTGGAGCTTATGTGCGATCTGCCTGTGTTCAAAGGGGAGGATCACGTTGCCGAGATCAAAAACGAACAACTTAATCATAAGGAAATACCTTCAGGGGATCCAGGGGGGAATAAAGGCCATGAGGATCTTCAAGGTGCCTCCAGCCTGTAATATGGAGGAACCTCTTTTCGGGGGAACTCTTCATCAATAGAGAAAGCCTATCGGCCATGTGCCTGTCGCGGACGTACATCTCATCGTCGTAGGAGGCAGTCTTTATGCCGGACTTAAAAAAGAGCCGCGCCATTGTTGCCTCTCTGGAGCCATTCGCGGCATCTTTTTCTGTCAGAAGCTCTTCGATGTTGCCGGAATCAAACAGCTCCTCGGCATTTTGTAATTTTAAATAAGAGAACATGTCCATATCAATTAAATGGAAAGGGATTCGCCGCCCTTTGCAATATTCTGCAACTACCTCATATTCGTCGGGCATGTTCAAAAAAGCCTTCAGATCGTCCATAGCGGATCCATTATACGGCCTCTTATCATTCTTCAGTTTTTTAAGGACCTCGTCAATACGCTTTTTATATCTGCCGCGATTTTCCTTCCGGAACATCAGCCCGTATTGGGTGAACTCCAGGGTGATCACATCGGGCATTATGCCGGTAATCCACTGCCGGAGCAATGCCCGGTTTCTCTTATCCCTGTGGATCACGCCAAGCATGTAGAACCTGCGGCCATGATCCAGGTCAATAGTTGTTGCCATTGCGTAGTAAATTAACACATACAGAAAGTGCCGTTTCAAGAAAAATGTGAATGAATGGAACTGCCTTTTCCCTTGCCATAACCTTCTCTATGCTATATAACGAAGCGTATGAATATCATCGACGTTCATATTCACGCGGGTCACATGCATGAATGGACCGGTCAGGCAAAACGGCTGTGGATGGAAACCGGTCCTTACGCGCTCGAGATCTTCGACGAAGAGGGAAACCAGCTGCCTCAGGAATACGGGGACGTGATAAAGCGGGAAGAGGTCTTCGGCGGCATCCTGTTCCCCGAATACTCGCCTCACACGGCGGGGGTCATGCCGTTTGAAAGAACGCTCGAGATCAGCGCCATACATCCCGAGTTCATTCCCATCGCGAACCTCAACCCGAACTATCACGACGACCTTGCAGCCGCCTTTGAGACCCAATTGCAAATGGGCGCCAGGGGACTCAAGATACACCCCATCCACGGCTCCTTTTACGCCAACGACAGGAAACTCTACCCCATCTACGAGTACTGCCAGAAGGCGGGACTGCCTGTCTTCTTCCATGCAGGAACGAGCCTTCTGAAAGGTTCAAAGATGCGTTATTCCGACCCGTATACCTTTGATGACGTGATCAGCGACTTTCCTGATATGAGGGTCATCCTCTGCCATGGCGGCCGGGTCTTCTGGTATCGTATAGCGGAATTCATGGTGAAAAGATTCGAGAACGTCTATATCGACGTATCGGGGTTGCCGCCGCAGAACCTGCTCCAGTATTTTCCGTCCATGCCAAAGTTCAGCCACAAATACCTATTCGGTACCGATTTTCCGGCTGTTCCGGGGATCCGCAAAAATTACGATGTGATCTACTATCTTGTTGGCAGCGAAAAGGCAATGTCCCGCATAGGCTTCCAGAATGCCTATGACCTCTTTGGCTTCTGGAAGGAGGGGATATTCGAGGCAAGGGATGCAGAGGAGATATTCAAGGTGGTCAATGACGGCGCAACACGGTACAGGGGCGCAATACCCGAGGACCGCTACCACGAGCCCTACATGCCGATGGAAGAGCTGACCGGAGAGATGCGGAGGATGCGGTTCTACGGCTACAGAAAGGATCTGAAGCTCCTCGGCGTCATGGGCAAAGAACCGATCAAGGATGCGACCCTCATACGCCACGCATACGTGGCCACGGAGAGCCAGGGAAAAGGGATCGGCTCAAAGCTTCTCGCGTTCATCGAAAAGCAGGTCGATACCGAGTGGCTTCTCATCGGCACGTGGAAGGCAGCCGCGTGGGCGATCGACTTTTACAAGAAGCACGGCTACGAGGTAATGCCCGACAAGGACGGGCTGCTCCGCACATACTGGTCCATCCCCGACCGCCAGATCGAAACGTCGATCGTACTGGGGAAAAAGATGCGATAAAAAAGATTCGCCGGAAAACTGTTTTGCTCCCTGCTCCCTGCGCATAATTTACCCTTGCAGCGATTCAGTTCCGCTCGATGCCCGAACTCGACCTGGTCTTCAGACAGCGGGCATCGGCCTTATCGCGGCCTGGCCGCAGGCCCGCTTCACTTCATCGGCAGGGGACCCAGATTATGCTTGAAGTCGCGAAGAGCTGGTCAAGTCTTTTCAGACAGCATCCAGCATTTTTTAAGTGGTTCGCCGCTCCTTCTCTCATACCGCATCCCTGATCTTTGGTAATGTACAAAAGTACACCTCATCAGGCGTCCTGTGGTTAAGCCCCTGATGGGGCCGCCGGGTATTATACCGGTCGAAGTATTTTTCAAGCTCCTTTCGTGCGTGGGTTATTGATTCATATGCCTTTAAATACACCTCTTCATATTTTACTGTTTCCCATAGTCTCTCTATGAATATATTGTCCCTCCAGCGGTTGCGCCCGTCCATGCTGATACGGATGTTGTTGTGCAGGAGAATATCGGTAAATGCGTCAGAGGTGAACTGGCTTCCCTGGTCGGTATTGAAGATATCGGGTCTGCCATATTTCATCAATGCCTCTTCCAGCGCTTCCATGCAGAATGAGACATCCAGCGTATTTGACGCCCTCCAGGACAACACCTTTCTGCTTGCCCAGTCCATTATGGCGACGAGGCAGCAGAATCCCTTTGCCATGGGGAGGTAGGTGATGTCCGAGCACCAGACCTGATTGGCTTCCAATATGTCAAGCCCACGAAGGAGGTAGGGATAAACTTTATGACCCGGATGGGGCTTGGATAAACGTGGTTTCTTGTAGACGGCCTCAATGCCCATCTTTCTCATAAGGGCGCGGACATGGATCCTGCCTGCGGTATAGGCTCTCCGTTTTAGGATGCTTTTTATTCCCCCGGAACCGAGGTAAGGCTCTTCTAAGTGGATCTCATCGATGATACGCATGAGTTCTCTGTCTCCGTCGCTTATTGGAACGGGGGTATAGTAGATGCCGGACCGGGAGAGGTTCAATATTGTGCATTGTCTTGTAATGGGCAACGGATGCTCCTTGTCGATCATTTCTTTGCGCTCGGCCCGTCTATGCGCCCGAGCGCGACTGATAAAAAATCGTTCTCCATGGCAAGCTGTCCTATCTTGGCGTGGAGTTCTTTGATGTCCGGTTCTTTCTGGGATGATTTCCCTTTGTCGAACACTTCAGGGGCCTTTTCCAAGAGGACCTTCTTCCACTCTGCGATCTGGTTGGGATGTACCTGAAACCTCTCTGATAACTCCACCAATGTCTGCTCTCCCTTTATTGCTTCCAATGCTGCCTTTGCTTTAAAAACTGCTCCGTGGTTTCTTCTCGGTCTTTTTGTCATCTGGCTGCTCCTTTCTGTTGTTATTATAGAGCAGCAAAACCACTTATGTCACTGTCCGAAATTGTTGTACCAGCTCTATGTAACAGGCGGATGGCAAGGGTTCTTTTCTTTGGACTTGCGAAGTTCAGGCATCCGGGTTATAATCTTACCAGTAAGAATATTATTTCGGAGGCTTTTATGGCAAATCTGGCAACCACGAAGATGTCTTCCAAGGGACAGGTCGTTATTCCGGAGGATATACGGAAACGGCTGGACTTAAAGGCCGGTGCGCAGTTCATTGTTGTAGGAGAAAAAGACGTGGTCATATTCAAATCCATCTCCAGACCGTCCATGAAGGAGTTTGATGGGTTGATTGCCAAAGCCCGGAGGCAGGCAAAAGATGCGGGATTGAAACGATCAGACATCGAAGCTGCAATTGCAAAGGCCCGAAATAAAGAGTGAAAATTGTCCTTGACACAAATGTCTTCATCTCAGGAATCTTTTTCAGTGGACCTCCATATCGTATCCTTGAAGCATGGCGCGATGGTCAGGTTCGACTCGTGATTTCACCGGATATACTTGCGGAATACAGCAGGGTAAATAAGGTTTTAGCCGAAAGATATCCTTTGATCGACGTGCAGCCAATGCTTGATCTGGTTACCGTTGAAGCAGAGTTATACAATGCGCAAGGCTTATTGGAGCCGGTTTGCAGTGATCCTGATGATGACAAATTCCTGGCCTGTGCAATAGCCGGTGGAAGTAAAATAATTGTGAGTGGAGACAAACATCTGCTAAAAATTTCCGGTTTTCAAGGCATCGAGATCCTCAAACCGCAAGGGTTTGTTAACAGATATCTACGGACGATTTGATTAAGTAACTTCGAGGGCGTTCTTCATTATTGTTGAATAGCGCTTGGCAGGTAAGATACGCGGCTAAAGGAAGTTCTGTAATTTTTTCCGCCGGAAAGTCTTAACTTTGAACTATGGGGGCGGGCATCGAAGGCGCTCATATACTTCTTCCTTCGACGAATACGTCCAAACCCTTGATATCTCCCCCGCCGAATTGGGCCATGGCCTCTGCGGCAACGGTCAATCCTTCCTTAAGATAGATCCCGTCAATACCGGGAACAGCGTAGGAATAGAAAAGAACGTTGCGCGTATCATCCCTCACCTTTGTCTTTTCATCCGCCCCCTGGCAAAGGACGCAGATGATGTCCTTTTCGTCACGGAGCACGATCTCTCCTTCTTTCATTGTGAATTGGCGGCCTCCCATCCCAACACTCGCCTCTCCTCCCCGGGCTACATCGAGCATGAGTCTGCCTTCGATGCGATCAAGATCAGTGACCGCGACGAGGATGCCTGCGCACATCTCGGCCATGAAGTGGGCATCGACCATGAGGTTGTACCTCGGGAACCCGCTCTGGATCGTTCGCTTAAGATGCTGGGGCAAGGGGCATTCGAACCCGAAGCTCTGAAAAAACCGGTCGTAGACATCGATGCGCCGGGAGATATTGGCAAGCGTTTCCCGCTTTCTTATTTTTCGCAGGAGATTCCGCCTGTATTGATCAAACCCTGCACTGTCGCTTAAGGGCTGGCAGTCTGAAATGAGCGTCAGCCCGAAAGCCACACCCGGGTACTTAGCTTCATAGGCAGTCGAGATCGAAAAGTCTATCCATGTTGCCATCCTCTTTTCTTCCATTTCAGATCTCATGGTCAACAAAACCCTGCCGTCATTCTGTTCGATCTCTCCATTTGCTTATTTTATCATGGGGCCATCGTGCACAGAAGGCGGGTTTCCTTTTCATCACCAATTTCATGCAAACATTGCCGCAGTGCGGATCACAGTGAATGATATCATTCTCCCTGCCCTGTCTCACTTTTTCAGGCCATTCGGGGTCGGCCCACAAGACCCGTGCCAGTCCGATCAGGTCGGCCTTTTTCTCTTCAAGGATGCGCTCCGCCAGAGAGCCTGTCGATATTCGTCCGGCAGCGATGACCGGGATGCGTACCTCTTTTTTGACGGCAGCCGCAAGATACGCCATGTAGCCGTCTTCTCCGGATCTGCCCACAACCTCCGGCAGAGGGAAAGACTCATACGTTCCGCCCATGACGGAAAGATACGCAATGCCCGCTGATCCGAGAGAACGGGCAAACCGAACGGACTCGCTCAATTGAAGACCATCAGGCATCCATTCATCCGCCATAAAACGATAGCCGACAGGGAAATCTCCCACCACGTTCCTGACCGCGGCAACAACCTCAAGCGGAAATCTCTGCCGGTTCTCAAATGAACCGCCATATTCATCCTCTCTTTTGTTGGTTCTCGGAGAGAGGAATTGAGCCAGCAGATAGCCCGTGCCTCCATGCAGCTCCACCATGTCAAAGCCTGTGTTCTTGACCCGTAATGCCGCATCGGCGTACCTGTTCACGATCGCCCTTATCTCTTCTACGCTCAATGCCCTTGGGGTCCTGCCGAACGCTTCAACGGCAGACGGCGCAACGGGTTCGCTCGCGCCTGCAAAACGCCCGGCGTGGTTTATCTGGAGACAGGCAACAGCGCCTTCCTGCCGTATCGTTGAAGATAACCTTGTTAATCCTGCCGCGTTATTATCGGTATCTACCCGGATCGTCCTGCTGGAACCGCTGCCTGTCGGATGGTCTATCGTCGCATTCTCAACCACTACCATCGCAACCCCGCTTTTCGCCATCAACCGATAGTGATCCAGCAACACGCTGCCCACCGTACCGCCTTCTCCGGCATATCCGAGATACATCGGGGCCATCGTTAATCTGTTCTTCAGGGTAATGTCTGCGATCCTAAGTTCAGAGAATAGATGTGTGTACATTATTTTTCTCCTTTGATTACGTTGTAATTTTTTTCCATTTTCCACCTATTTCATATATTTTGCAAGGGGGAATCCATATGCAAAACACAAATGAAGATAAAGGCGATCTGGCCACGATCGCCCGGGCAGTATTCGACCGCTATCCGCAGCAACACAAAGAGATCCTCTGCGGGATCGCTGATGCCTCATTTTCTACAACACAAAAAGGGTTCATAAAGGGTTGGGGAATCAAACGCCGGTTCATTACCTCATACAGGAAGGG
>DLMV01000025.1:16096-20212 GCA_002478225.1 Deltaproteobacteria bacterium UBA7527
TTCATTACCTCATACAGGAAGGGGTGTTGTCGCAAATGTGCTTGACTTATGCAAGTACTTGTAAAAAGTCTTTTTTCGGTATAGATTAATTAGAAGAAAGCCCTGAGGGAAGAAAAGATGTCTGATATGCAAAGAAGGCAATTCCTGCTTTGCTTTGCGCTGCTTGTGAGCTTGCTTTGTTTTGCTTCCGTGGCCAACACATCTGACGGGGAATCCCAAAAAAACGAGATAGAGAATTTCTTTGTCCAATTCAATGGCTGTGCCTGGTATAAAACTCCTGGCGATGGATCGCGCGACATATATCTTGAACTGAAGGACAGGACCCTGACCTTTTATGAATATCTTAAAGATGAGGGCTACTGTTACATTGTCTTGAAAAGCTGCTTTACCCAGGAGGAGATCTGGCAGATGAAGGTGGCGGGATACGATACCACCTTGACCGACCGGCGCGGAAATGCATACCGGATTGTTATAGACAGGAACGGGAAAACGATCACGATAAGCGAAATAGCCAGCCCCGGCGGCAAAGAATACATAACCGGCACATTCGTCAGGCTCTTTTGTTCAGAGAGAACTTGATCCTTATAATCCCCTGCTTTTACTTTATATTATTCTTACGATCTCGTAGGTGCGGTTACCGCCGGGGGCGCTGAAGTTCACCTCGTCGCCTACGGATTTTCCCATAAGCGCCCTTCCGAGCGGCGAGGCGATCGATATGGTGCCGTTCTTTATATCCGATTCGTAGGGGCCGACAAGCCTGTATTCCGCTTCTTCATCAGTATCGAGATTGACGAGCGTTACTGTGCAGCCGAACTCCACGCTTTCAAACTCGCCGCTTCGTTTATCGATGATCTCGGAATTCTTTATCATCTCTTCAAGCTCAGCCACTTTTTTCTGCAGGAACTGGAACTCCTCTTTTGCCGCATCATACTCTGCGTTCTCCGAGAGGTCGCCGTGGCCGCGGGCTTCCTCGATAGCCTTGAGGATCTTCGGCCGTTTTACGTTGAGCAGGTTCTCGTGCTCTTTTTTAAGGTTAGTGTACCCTTCTCTTGTGATAGGAACTTTCATACATGCTCCGCTAAAAAATCTGATGAGCTAAAAGACTACATCGTTCACGTCACTTTAGCAATATTTTTCTTCCCTCTATCTGATGACGTCCATGAAGGCATTGTAAAGGAGAACAACATTGAGAATGCCAAGGACCATTGCCCCCGCATACGCCACAATATTCATCCATAGGGAGTTCCTGTAATCTCCCATAAGCTCCCTATCGTTGACGAGCTTTATCATAAATATTATGATCGCGGGGAGCAGAAGGCAGTTGATGATCTGACTGAACCACATTACCTTTATGAGGGGCAGGTTTGGAATTAACACAACGGAAGCGCCGAGGACAAGTATCGTCGTAAAGATCATCTTGAACTGAGGAGCCTCCTTGAAGCCTTTGCCAATTCCCATCTCCCAGCCCATTGCTTCACAGATGTAATATGTGGTGGCAAGCGGCAGGATGCATCCAGAAAAGAGCGACGCATTCGCAAGCCCTATGGCAAAGAGGATGTATGCGTTTCTGCCGGCGAGAGGCTTCAGCGACAGGGCGGCATCCTCTGCAGAATCTATTCCGATGCCGGCAGGATAAAGAGTCGCGCCGCAGGCTACAATGATGAAAAATGCTACGATGCCCATCATGATAGCCCCGAATATTACATCCACTCTGGATGCCCAGAGGTCTTTTTCGTTCATGCCCTTCTCCACAACGCCCGACTGGAGATAGAACTGCTGCCATGGCGTTATTGAGGTGCCGATGATGCTGACCACTATGATGAGGTAATCTTTGTTCCATTGGATATGCGGCGTTACGGTCTTCTGCATCACCTCGCCCCAGTCCGGCTTGGCAAGGAATGCGGAAATGATATAAGTAAAATATATGAAACAGATACCCAGAAAGATCCTTTCAAAAATACTGTAATTCCACTTTGTGACAAGGAACCATACAAAGAACGCGCCTGCCGGAACCGAAATATATTTGCTCACGCCAAAAAGCTCCATGCTCGCTGCCCAGCCGGAGAATTCCGCCGCCGTATTACCAAGGTTCGTAATAAAAAGCGATACCATCACCCAGAACGCTATCCTGATGCCGTACCGTTCCCGTATGAGGTCCGCAAGGCCTTTCCTGGTCACTATTCCTGTCCGCGCGGAGATCTCCTGGAGGATCGCGAGAAGGAAGACCGTTGGGATAAGCGTCCAGAGCAGGTTATACCCGTAGCGCGCCCCTGCGATCGAATAGATCGCTATCCCGCCGGCATCATTATCGATATTCGAAGTGATAATGGCCGGTCCCACAAGGGAGAGCAGAATAATTGTTTTCTTCAAGAAGGACATTTCCACTTATACCACAGCACATAATCCTCTTTCAACGTAAAAGGGCAAAAAACCCTTGACAAACTATGATGTTACAAGTATAACTGTCTAGAGTGGTAAATAGTGTTATAAGGTGGGATAATGTTCGCTGGTAGATTTGAATACGCCATCGATGACAAAAGCAGGGTAAGCATCCCCGCGAAGTTCAGGGAGGCGCTCTCTGCGCATCATGATATGAGGCTGATCTTCACCAATCTCGACGGCTGCATTGTCGGTTATCCCTTTCAGGAGTGGGTGAACATTGAGGAGAAGATATCGAACAGGGGCTCGATGAAAAAGGAAGAGAGACTGTTCCTGAGATATTTCTTCTCCGGCGCTTCTGAATGCGCCATCGACAGGCTTGGGCGGGTACTTTTACCGCAGGCATTAAAGACCGATGCACATATTATAAAGAATGTGGTGATCATAGGGATGGGCAAGAAGATAGAGATATGGGCAAAGGAGAAATGGGAAGAATTGGTGAAACAGGCAACGTCTGATCCCGACCAGGTCGCAAGCATCGTGTCGGAACTTGGCCTTTGATCGGTGTCACACATATACCTGTTCTCTGTGAAGAAGTAATACAAAACCTGGTAAGCGCTGAATATAGCCTGTTTGTCGATGCAACAGTTGGTGGAGGGGGACACGCACACCATATACTGGAAAGGCACAAAGACATACGGTTGATCGGCCTCGATGTAGACGAAGGGGCCCTCAATATAGCTCAGGAGGTGCTGAAAGGTTACAGTGAGAGGGTAAAGCTGGTAAGGGGAAATTTTAAAGACCTTAAGGAGATTCTTAACGGGATGGGTGTATTTTCCTTCGACGGGATCCTTTTTGATCTGGGTCTTTCAATGTACCAGTTGATGGGCAAGAGAGGCTTTAGTTTTAATGATGATTGTCTTCCCGACATGAGAATGGATGACAGGGCAGAATTGACCGCCTATGACGTAGTGAACACATACCGATATGATGTATTGCAAAAGATCATCAGCGAATACGGGGAAGAGGAAAGGGCGCACAAGATCGCGAGAGCTATCGTTGATGAAAGAAAGAAAAGGCCCATAGCGACATCAAAAGAGCTGGCCGATATTATTCTCAAGGCAAAGAGAAGAAGGGGGAAGATCCACCCCGCCACAAAAACCTTTCAGGCGATCCGCATGGAGGTTAACGGGGAAACAAAAAACCTGCGGACCGGAGTGAACGACGCCATTGACATGCTCAACGGGCGCGGGAGGATCGGCGTCATATCGTTCCATTCATTGGAGGACAGGACAATAAAGGAGATATTCAAAACATCTGCGATGGTGAGCGTGATAACGAAAAAACCAATACGGCCTGAAAGGGGCGAGATAAGGAACAATCCGAGCTCAAGGAGCGCGAAACTCAGGATAGCAGAAAAAAATTAGCCGGGGGGTTTATGGAAAGGGTCTATATATCAGCGAAAAAAGACATGGTACACAGAAATCCTCGGTCTACGCTTTTGATCATCACCTGCCTTATTGTCTTCGCCCTTATCTCCTTCTTCATGATGTCCGCCCATAGCCAGCTCCGGGAAGAGCTTGTAGAGATGCTCAGGCGGGAGCGGGAGGTCAGCGATATGAACAACAAGCTCAAAGCAGAGCTTGCGGGCATTACACAGGCAAGGATGCTTGAGTTAAAGGCAAAAGAGAGATTAGGGCTGAAAAAGCCAAAGGACGAAGAGGTTCTGGTATTGAG
>DLMV01000025.1:20366-20790 GCA_002478225.1 Deltaproteobacteria bacterium UBA7527
AACGAAGAGGTTCTGGTATTGAGATGAACAAAAGGGCTAACAAAAAGGCCTTTTTCATTTGCGTATTGATAGGATTGATGTATGTTTCCGTCGCAATGAAACTCCCTGACAGATTCACCATGGGAAGGACTTCGGAGCCCCGTGATGCTGCGCCGACCGGTCTGAGCGTCTCCATACCAAAACCAGACCCGGCAAACGTCCCGGCGCCCTCGAATTTCCAGAAGACCGAGCCGGTCATTGAGCCGTCTTACTTTGTTGCGGTCCCTATCGTCTGTTTCGCGATCAGGGAAGGCCTCATTGAGAAAGAGGGCCTTATCTTTATCAAAAAAGAGGCGCAGGGTAGCTCCTATTGCAAAAAACCCATAGATATACTGAAGGAAAAGGATGAGGAAGGATTAAAGAGCATGGCAAAGATCATCGGGAA
>DLMV01000038.1:0-30433 GCA_002478225.1 Deltaproteobacteria bacterium UBA7527
ATAAAAATAAACGCCCGGATAATGTGATTCCTGGCCAAATACAGCCCGAACGTCATAATAATGCTTGCAACAAGCAGCGTAAAGAACGCCTGATACTTTCCATCCTTCAAAGCGCTTCCCTGTAATGTAAGCATGAGCGTACCGGGTAATCTTCCGAAGATGTTCATGAGTATAAAATCGATAATCCGCATATGAGTTAGTCCGAGCAGGTAGCAGAGAGAATCTTTGGGAAACCCGGGGACGAGAAAGAAGATGAATGTTATGTAGAGACCTTTATGGGTAACAAAAAAATTAAATTTATCAATATAATGCTTTTTGACGATCTTCTCAACAAACTTCAGGCCAAGCGCGCGCGCAATACCAAATGCCAAAATGGAACCGATTGTAAGGCCGACCGTCGAGAGGATCACACCGGATATATTGCCGAATAAAAAGCCGCCGACAAAGCCGGTCACCTCGCCGGGTATCGGCGCAACGACAACCTGGAGAGCCTGAACCAGGACAAAGACAAAAGCTGCATATGGACCGAAGGAGGCGATGAAGATTCTCAGTTTTTTAGAATCGAAAAAGAATCTGTAGTATGCATAGACATCCCTCCACGCTCCTTCGTGGTATACGTAGAACATGAGGATGATGAGCACAAGGATCGACGCCCACAGGATCGAACGCAAGACCAATGACACCTTGTAGGAGCTGACGATGGATTTTTTGTTCAAGTTTGGATTGCGACGGTTCTAAGAACTTCATCTACTGTCGTCAAACCGTCTTCAAGAAGAATCAGGCAGTAGTCTTTAAGGGTCTTCATGCCGGCCTGGATAGCAGCCTGGCGAATTGCGCTCGTTTCGGCACCCTCCGCGATCAGGTGCCGCACGTCTTCGCCCACCATGAGCACTTCGTACACACCGACCCTGCCCTTGTAGCCCGTGTTGCCGCAGACATCGCATCCCTTTCCCTTATAGAGCTCCACGCCTTCACGAAGCCCAAGATATTTTGCGATGATAGGGTCCGGCTGATATTTCTCTTTACACTTCGTGCATATCCTTCTTACGAGCCTCTGTGCGATGATGCCAATGATGGAGGTTGAGGTGAGGAACGGTTCTATGCCCATCTCCGACAGACGCATGAACGTCGCCGGCGCATCGTTCGCGTGGAGTGTCGTAAAAACAAGGTGGCCTGTAAGGGCAGCCTCTACGGCAATTTTAGCGGTTTCTTTGTCCCTTGTCTCTCCAACGAGGATAACATCAGGGTCCTGCCTCAGGAATGCCCGTAATACCCGGGCAAAATCAAGTCCGATATCCGCATTGACCTGAACCTGGTTGATCCCTGCAAGGTCATACTCGATCGGATCCTCGACAGTCGATATATTTACATCAACGGTGTTAATCTCTGCGAGTGAGCTGTAGAGCGTCGTGCTTTTTCCTGAACCGGTAGGACCTGTCACATAGATGATCCCATATGGCTTTTTGATCATCTCCCTCACAAGGTCGAGGGTGCCGGGATGGCTGATCAGCTTATCAAGACCCATGGTAGTATTGCTCTTGTCAAGGATACGGGTACAGATCTTCTCTCCAAATTTTGTCGGCACCGAGGAGACACGGAAATCGACTGATTTGCTCCCCAATTTTATTGTTATCCTGCCGTCCTGCGGCAACCTTCTTTCGGTAATATCGAGCTTGGAAATGATCTTGATCCTGCTGATAAGAGGAAGCTGGACCTTCTTGGGCAGCATCATCTCCTCCCTGAGGACACCGTCGATCCGGTAACGCACGCGCAATGCCTTTTCCATCGGCTCGATATGGATATCGCTGGCGCCCTTTTTTAAGGCAGCGGCGATAATGTTGTTCGTAAGGCGTATGATCGGCGCGCCCTCTGCCTCCCTTGCAAGGTCTGTGATGCCTGCCTCGTCCTCGTCGGTATCTTCGAACTCAGCGTCCTTCATGATGTCGGCCTGGACGTGATCCATGGAATCGAGGAGCTGGTCGAGGTTTATCTCCGGCTCTTCTTTCTTTTCCTTCTTTACAAGCTCGGCGTATTCCGTTTCCATGAATTTCTTGAAATCATCCGCCGACACTATTACCGGTTCAATTGCCCTTCCCTTGATGAACTTTCGTGCCTCATCGAGCGCCATAAGGTCATTAGGGTTCACCATTGCGAGTGTCAGCGTATTGCTGGAATATGATGTGGGCAGCATCTTGTATTTCATGATAAGCTGATGAGGAATGATCGTTATCACGTCCTTGTCGAGCCTCAGCGTCTTCAGAGAGACAACGCCAAGGCCGTCCCTGGTGTTCATCTCCTCGATCCTTGCTGCAACGATCTTGTTAAGCGACAGCGACAGCGTTGGGTGTTCTTTCAGAAGGGCTTCAAAATCCTTTTTTTCCAGGACAAACACCTCTGTCGCCTGAACAGCCATAACCGTAGCGGTCCTTGGTTTTCCCGTCAACAATGCCATCTCCCCGAAACAGGCGCCGCTGTCGAGGGTCGCTATAGTCAGATCAACACCGAGGGAAGGTTCCTGTTTCCTGATCTCCACCTTGCCCGATTTTATAACGAACATTGAATCGCCTGACGCGCCTTCGCGGACGATGGCGGTGTTCGGGGGATATATCCTCTCCTTCAGTCTTTTTGAAAGCTCCTCGAGCTCCGGGTCCCCGAGGGCCTTAAAGATCTCTGTATTTTTTAGCGATGTTACTTTATCTATAGGAGGGCTCATTTCCCAAACCTTCTGTTTCTATGCTGGTAGCTCCTGATAGCCCTAAGAAAGTCTATCTTTCTGAAGGCCGGCCACAGGGCATCGCAGAAGTAAAATTCGCTATACGCACTCTGCCATAGCAAGAAACCACTCAGCCGCACCTCGCCGCTTGTCCTTATTATAAGGTCGGGGTCTGGGATTCCGCAAGTATAGAGGTGGGCCGCAATGTCGTCGCTGGTAATATTGTTCGCCGCTTCCTCAATATTCTCAAAGTTCTTGCACCGGATCGCCTCTTTTACAGCCTCGACGATCTCTTCCCTCCCGCCATAGCCGACCGCAATATTCAGTATATGATTATTGTTGTGCATCGTCAACCCTTCGGCCCTCTTTATTGCATCCTTCAGGCGGTCCGGCAACATGTCCAGTTTTCCCAGCGCATGTATCCTGAACCCGTTCCTTTTAACGATCTGGTTCTTCGCAAGCTCATTGATCTTTTCTTCGATCACTTTGAGAAGCCCCTCAACCTCTCCCCTGTCCCGCTGGATATTCTCCGTTGACAATACCCATATGGTAACGATCTTAATATCAAACTCCGCACACCATTTCAGGACGTCGTCAAGCTTCTTTGCCCCTTCTATGTGACCCATGGTGATATCGTCGTACCCCATCTCTTTTGCATAACGCCTGTTCCCATCGAGTATGAGGCCAACATGAAGCGGCAGCTTCCCCTTCTTAACCTCCTTTTCGAGGAGCTTTTCATATGAGTAATAGAGTACCCTCTTGATCAACACATAAAATTATAATGTATATTGAGAAAAATATTAACACTTTTTTCAAGTAGTCAGGAAAGATCGGGGGGGACGGGGCAGAAAAAGCTACAGCTTCCCGGGGTCATTTGACCATCTAAGCGCTGATCGCCGATAGCTGCCGAATGGATTTCGTCCTTGATGAAAGGGTTTTGACTGCATCCTTGAGACCGTCGATCGTAAGCTCGTACATGGGGAATATCTTTCCGATCGTATCTACCGTATAGTGACCCCAAAAATTCATGTGCGTCGGGTTCAGCCACACCGAATGAGGGAAATGATCCTTGATCCTCAGAAGCCATTCTATCGAAGGCTTGTCGTTCGTATAAAAATAATCGATGCACCCGTTGACATCGAACAGCTCCGAATACGCCATGCTTGCGTCGCCTACGATGACAACCTTATAGCCCTTGTGGAAATTGGAAAAGAGCTTTTCTGTAGGTACCCTCTTGTAATTTGCTATGTCCTCATAAATATCCTGGTAGATAGTGTTATGAAAGAAGTAGTACCTGAATTCTTTAAAATGCTCCATCTGCGATGCCGCCGAGAAAAGCCTTTCGCAGAGCTCGGTATAGGGAAGCATTGACCCGCCCGTGTCCATGAGAAGGATAAGCCTTACGGAGTTCTCGCGCGATTTATTGAAGACAAGCTCGATCTCCCCGCCCTCTTTCGCGGTCTTATCGATGGTCTCGTCTATATCGAGCTCTTCTTCCAATCCTTCCCTCTTGAGCTCCCTTAATTTCTTCAGCGCCATCTTTGTCTGCCGCACATCGAGAATGATGTCGTTCCGGTAGTTCCTGAACCTCCTCTCGCTTGCGACCTTTGCGGCCGACTGCATCCCTGACTCACCGCCTACCCTGATGCCTCCCGGATGAAATCCGTAGGCGCCAAAGGGCGAAGTGCCGCCTGTGCCTATCCACTTGCCCCCACCATCATGCCTCTCCTTCTGCTCTTTCAGCCTTTCCCTGAACTGACGCATCAGTTCTTCCATGTCGTGGGTGTTCCTGAACTCCTGGATCTGCCTCTGCAATTCCGCCATCTCTTCAGGGCTTAACTTTGGAAGCCTGTGGAGGGGGTTCTCGAGCCATTCCATGACCTTGTCGAGCTCAAGCTTCTCTGTCTTGATGCCGCCGAAATATTCCTGGAAGGCGAGGTCAAAGGCATCGTAGTAGGCCTCGCTCTTGACGAGAAACGCCCTTCCCAGGTAGTAAAGATGATTGAGGCTTGACTGGAAATAACCATTATAGAGGGCCTCCATGAATGACATCCATTCCGTGATGGAGACCGGCACGCCTTTCTTGCGCAATGTATAGAAAAAATCAATGAACATAATTAATACCTTCTCTTAAATCCAAAGCCTCCCTGTGCATTTGAGAGCTTGATGAACCTGTCCGTATCCTGTTCGTTCTTTAGCAGGGTCCCGAGGAAGGGGATCTCCGAACCGATCTTCTCGAGCTGGATCCCGCCCAAAGAGAGCGCCTTGATCCAATCGAGCAGTTCACTTGTCGATGGTTTCTTCCTGAGCCCATCCATCTCGCGGATCCAGTAGAACTTCTTGAGCGCCTCCTTTATAAGCTTGTTCTCGATGTCCGGATAATGGACCTTGATGATCCTTTCCATCATCTCATAATCGGGGAACTCTATATAATAGAACAGGCATCTTCTCAGGAACGCGTCAGGAAGTTCCTTCTCGGAGTTGCTTGTAATGATCACAATGGGACGGTGCTTCGCCACAACCTCTTCGTCAAGCTCGTGGATGTGGAACGACATCTCGTCAAGCTCGTTCAGGAGGTCGTTGGGGAACTCGATATCCGCTTTGTCGACCTCGTCGATGAGAAGGACCATCTGCTCTTCGCTTTTAAAGGCCTGGCCCAACCTCCCAAGCTTGATATACTGCCTGATGTCGCTTATGTCCTTGTCCTTGAACCGTGCGTCGTTTAGTCTTTGAACGGTATCGTATACGTAAAGCCCATCTTTTGCCTTTGTTGTGGATTTGATGTTCCATACAAGAAGCTTCTTGTTGAGCGCACGCGATATGCTGTGCGCCAGAAGCGTTTTGCCTGTTCCTGGCTCACCCTTCACAACAAGCGGTTTTCCCAGGACAACGGATACATTTACAATCTCCATAAGCGGCTTCGATGCTATATAATCATCGCTTCCTCTGTATCCCTGCGTCTCGTTAGCCATTATTGAGCCTCCTTAAGAATAGTGAAAAATATCACTAACAGTATAAGGCTTTCAGGGTACAAAGTCAATCATTCACGGGCCATCGCATAGGCGAAGCACGAAATCCTAAGCACGAAGCACTAAACAATATCAAAATTCAAATATCAAATGTTCTAAAGAATTACCCTTAAACACGTTTTGAATTTTGAACATTTGGAAAATTAGAATCTGTTTAGGATTTCGATATTAGGATTTCGGATTTACTGTGGCTTCATTAAAGAATTTCCTTGACAAAGATCCTGTTTTCCATTTAAATGTTCATACTATGCAGGGATCATCCGTGTATTCATTCTTCTATTTTTACTACTTTACCAGCTTGCACCCATGATCTCTTTGCTCTGAGAAAGCAAAAGCCATGGGTGCAAAGGCCCATGGCTTTTTAATTTGTACGCCATGGGGTTGATCCATGGCTTTTTTATTGTCAGGAGGATATATGATCATTTCTAAAAAATTACACAAGTTGATCGCGGACCAGGAAGGCTGGACCCGCAGAATGTTCGAAGAGGGGATCAAGATCAAAAAACTATACGGAGAAGACAACGTCTACGACTTCTCCCTCGGCAACCCTGTCATGGAGCCGCCGAAAGGCCTTCAGAGAACACTCGCGGAAATGCTGCTTCATCCAAGTAAGGGAATGCACCGGTACATGACGAACAGTGGTTACGAAGACGTAAGGAGCGAGGTAGCAGAATACCTCGGTGAACTTTATGGACTTTCTTTTAATCCTTCCCATGTTTTCATGACAACGGGCTGCGCCGGCGGGCTCAATATACTCCTGAAAAGCATACTCAACAAGGGCGATGAGGTGCTTGTGCCGTCCCCATTCTTCTGGGAATTCAAAAATTATATAGAAAATTACGGCGGCACAATGAAACTGGTGAGGTCAACAGAAGATTTTCAGCTCGACATTGACGCAATGGGGCAGGCGATCACCGGAAAGACAAAGGTTGTTCTCCTCAACAGTCCCAATAACCCCACGGGTGTCGTCTATAGCGAGAAGAGCCTGAAGGGCCTTGCCGGACTCCTCAAACAAAAAAGGCAGGAAGGTCAGGAGATCTATATCGTCGCTGACGATGCATACCGGAAAATAGTATATAACGGCATAAAGCTGCCAAACATGTTCAAGCTGTACGATCTCGTCATTACCGTTACGTCCCACTCGAAAGACCTTGCCCTTCCCGGGGAACGGATCGGTTATATTGCCATCTCTCCCCGCATCAAGGGATATGAACTTATGGTCTCGGCGCTGATGATCTCCATGAGGGCCCTCGGTTTTGTCAATGCGCCGGCGCTCTTCCAGAGGGTGGTCGGAAAATTCCAGAGGACTTCCGTCAGCATCGACGATTACCAGAAAAAGAGGGACACTCTGTACGGGATACTGATGGAGGCTGGCTTCGAATGCGTAAAACCGATGGGTGCCTTTTATATGTTCCCAAAATCTCCCATCCCCGATGAGCTTGAGTTTGTCAGGGCGCTCCAGCAGGAAGAACGGATCATGGTAGTGCCGGGTAGGGGTTTCGGAAAAAAAGGATATTTCAGGATTGCCTACTGTGTTCCCCTTGAAACAATCCTGAAAAGCAGGGATGGGTTCATCCGGATCGGAAAAAAATTCATCAAGAGGTGAAAGATGGGCATCTCAAAAAATATCAGCAAATCGATGAAAGACTCCTCGTGGATACGGGCAATGTTCGAAGAAGGGGAGAAGCTGAAAAAACAGTTCGGTCCCGAAAATATACTCGATTTCACCCTCGGCAACCCCGTCATGGAGCCGCCGATCGAACTGAAAGAAGAACTGATACGCATTGCCTCTTCAAAGGTAAAGGGCATGCACCGTTACATGACGAACAGCGGCTATGAAGAGGTCAGGGATGACATAGCGAAATTCTATGAAGAAAGGTCAGGACTGCCCTTTACGAAAGACCACATGATCATGACCGTCGGAGCTGCCGGGGGCATCAACGTCGCACTGAAGGCACTTCTTGACCCTGGCAACGAGGTTATCGTTCCCAATCCCTTCTTCGTGGAATTCAAGTTCTATATAGAGAATCACGGCGGATCGATGAGGCTTGTCGACACCCTGGAGGATTTTCATCTCGATATCGGAAAGATTGAAAAGGCGATAAACAAGAAGACCAAGGCGATCATCATCAATTCCCCGCATAACCCCACTGGCGTTGTCTATAACGAAGAGGAGTTGAAAGATCTTGCCATGCTCCTCCGGAAACGGAGAGAAAAGGGGCAGAGGATATTCATCGTCGCCGATGAGGCATACAGGAAGATCATTTACAACGGCACGGTCCTGCCGGACCTTTTCAATATATACGAGGATACGATCGTCATTACGTGCCACTCAAAAGACCTTGCTCTTCCCGGGGAGCGGATAGGCCATATCGCCGCTTCGCCTCTCATAAAGAATCTGAGGCCCCTTTTAGACGCCATGATATTTGCGAACAGGATACTCGGCTTCATAAACGCCCCGGCACTCATGCAGAGACTTGTCCGGAAATTCCAGAAAAACAGTGTCGATATCATGGATTATCAGCGTAAGAGGGACGCCATTTATAGGATCCTCGTCGAATCCGGGTTCAATGTGACAAAGCCGCTCGGGGCATTCTACATCTTCCCGCAATCGCCGATACCGGATGATATACAGTTCGTAAGGACCCTCCAGCAGCACCACATCCTTGCCGTACCGGGCGTGGGCTTCGGGAAGCCGGGGTATTTCCGGCTGGCCTATTGTGTTGAGATGGATGTCATTGAAAGGTCGGAAAATTATTTCAGGAATATAATACCGCGAACATGATAATGTCCGCTGCGCGTCGCGCATCAAAGAAACTTAAGGACAGCGTCAGTGTCGATATTCTTCTCAAAGGTTTCGGCAAGGAACGCCCTGTCTATGCCTTTTTCCGCAATACCCGCCACATAAGGAAAAACACCAAGAAAGGGAATGCGGAGATACCGCTTCAATACAACGGGATTTGTCTCTGAGGCGATATCAGGCTGATTGCTTACGTTGTTCAAGATCACTCCGGCGATACTGATACCCTGTGATTCCAGATGATTGCTTGTCAGAAGGGTATGGTTTATTGTTCCAAGCCCGAGCTTCGACACAATGATGGTCGGCGCATTCCATTGCCTGATAAGGTCAACATAGAAGAAATCTTTTTTAATAGGCACCATAACTCCGCCTGCGCCTTCAACAACAACAACGTCATGTACCCTCAAAAGACCCCGGTATATTTTGTCAACACTGTCAACATCGATCACACGATGTTCCAGTTCAGCGGCAACTTCAGGTGCGAGAGGCGCTTCAAAGGCGTAAGGGTTTATCTCCTGCAGGCTGTCGGTGCTTCCTGACGCATCACGTAATAAAACCGAATCCCGCGATCCGGTCTCCCGCTCTCCTTTTGTCAACCCGCTTTCGAAGGGCTTCATAACGCCGACATTCATGCCCTTCCTCAATGAAAGAAAGGCGCATAGGCACATTGATACAATCGTCTTTCCGATCCCTGTATCTGTTCCGGTAATAAAAAGGCTTTTCACTATTTCACGACTGCGGAGAGGAGGATTGCGATACCCATAAAAAGGCAGGCGCAGATCATCGCAAGGCCTATATTGCCCTCTTCTGATATCTTTTTCTCAAAATCAGTTGAAAATATGGCACCAACGATCTTCAACGCCACCAGCATGATGATCATGTACACGGCTGCATAGACACACATCTCTATTATATTGCCAAGAATCTTCCACATAACTGTCCCTAATTAGAGAGGTAATATACGAGATTGTCGAGGGCAGACGTAAAGAAGAGATTGCGGAGCTTCACATGTTCGGGGGTCCTCACGGGTGATGGTGAAAGATTCAGGATACCCTTGATGTTCGCATCAACGAGCCAGTCCGCTACCTTCTGCGCCTCCTGTGGAGGTACCGTGATGATCCCGATCTCGATGTTCCTTGCCTTCACTACCTCTTTTATCCTGTCGACATGGAGGATCTCGACGGGCCTCCCTATTCTTTCAGAGATGTGCCCGATCACCCTTTCGGGCTGGATATCAAAAGCAGCCACTATCTTATAATTCTGTTTCAAAAAATCCTTATAAACAAGCAGGGCGCTTCCCATATTACCGATACCGACTACCGCGATCCTCCACTCCCTGTTGATGCCGAGTATCTCCTTGATATGCCTTTTCAGTTCCTTTACATTGTAGCCCATGCCCCTGATCCCAAATTCACCGAAATAGGCAAAATCTTTTCTGACCTGCGCTGCATTAACGTTGCATATATTTGCAATAAGTGCGCTTGAGGCAACCCGTTCATTTCTCGATTCCAGATCCCCAAGACATTTCAGGTAATTTGACAGCCGCCTTATTGTGGCTTCGGGGATCTTTGAATATTTCGCCATTTTCCTATTCCTTTTAAAGCTTTTCTCTTGATTTTCATATATGTAACAATAATCAAGGCGTTTTGCAAGAGAAATTATTATCAAGGATATTGCGGTGTTTTACAATTTTTCGCTGTAAATAAGATTATCAAGAGAAAAATTTAACAAGCTATAGTCCCAGCACATCCTTCATCCCGTAGATACCGGGGCTTTGTCTCACGATCCATTTTGCCGCTGTCAACGCCCCGCGCGCAAAATTTTCGCGGGAATAGGCCCTGTGAGTGATCTCGAGCCGCTCGCCGATGCCGGCGTACATCACCGTGTGCTCGCCGACGATATCGCCGCCCCTCAATCCAAGGATGGCGATCTCCTCGTCCTTCCTTTCACCTGTGAACCCTTTTCTCCCATAAACCTCTTCCCATCGCTTTCCTGGCTGGGCGCTCTTCACGATTTCCTTTAGTTGCATTGCAGTTCCACTGGGCGCATCCTTTTTCCAGCGATGGTGCATCTCAACAATCTCGACATCGTAGCCATCCTGCAGGACCTTTGATACCCTGTCAATAACATCGAACATAAGATTCATTCCTATGCTCATGTTGGGTGATATGACCACCTTAACATCCTTTGAATCCCTTATCTGCCTGATCGCGTCCTCCGCAAGCCCTGTTGTGCCTATGACAATACACTTCTGCTTCTCCCTGACAAGCCTGAAATTCTCAAGTGTCCCGTGGGGGTCGGTAAAATCAATGATCACGTCACAGGCATCGATCACTTTTTCGATGTCATGGACGATTGTTATACTGCCCGGAGCATTTCCAATGATACGGTCTGCGGGCTGCCCCACCATCGGGTGCCCTTTTTTTTCAACGGCGCCTGTTATCTGAAAGTCTTTATCGCTGACAGCGAGTTTCAATATAGCGCTGCCCATCTTTCCACACACACCGGTTATTGCCAGTTTGATCATGACATGCTCCTTATAATAGCTCATAGCTCATGGCTGATGGCTCATAGCAAGGCAAAAGGCGTGAAATGTAAAAAGTGAAATGTAAAATGTTTAAACCTCCCGCCTTTCTCGTTTTAATTTTTCCTTTGTCAGCCATGAGCTATGAGCCATGAGCTGTCTCTCTATTCCCTTCTCAGCAGTCCGTACCCCTTCAGCAATCCTTTCAGGTAGTTGCTGTTCGCATCTGAGAGCGGGCACAATGGAAGCCTTAATTCCTTCTCGATCATCCCCATATAATAGAGGGCTTCCTTGATCGGGATCGGGTTTGTCTCGATGAACATTCCCTGGAAGAGCGGCATAAGCCTTGTATGAATGTCTCTTGCCTTCCCGATATCCTTCTCTACTAAAAAAACCCTGTAAAGTTCTTTCAATTCCTTCGGCATGATGTTCGAGACCACCGATATGACGCCGACTGCGCCAACGCTCATCATTGGCAGGAAGATATTGTCGTCACCGGAGAGTATCGTGAAGCTCCCCCCGGTCAATCTATATATCTCCGAGACCTGGACAAGGGACCCTGATGCCTCCTTGATGCCAATGACATTAGGGATTTCAGCGACCTTCTTGATCGTCTCAGGCGCCATGTTGATGCCCGTCCTGCCGGGTATATTGTAAAGGACGAGCGGTATGTCCACTGCCTCGGCTATCTCTTTGTAGTGCCGATAAAGACCTTCCTGCGTAGGCTTGTTGTAGTAAGGCGTCGTGAGGAGGCATGCGTCAGCGCCGAGCCTTTTTGCGCCCTCAGTCAGTTCGATCGCCTCCTTTGTGCTGTTTGAGCCTGTTCCCGCAACAACAGGAACCGAGCCCTTGGCGTACTTCACTGTCAGTTCGATCACCCTCTCATGTTCTTCGTAAGAAAGCGTAGGCGCCTCTCCTGTCGTCCCGCAGGGAACAAAGCCGTCGACTCCCTCTTTTAATTGAAACTCGATAAGGTTTCTCAAGGCATCTTCATCAACCTTTCCGTTTTTGAAAGGTGTTGCCAGGGCCGTGTATACACCTTTTAGATCCATACTCTCTCCTTTTGGAAAAACATCTTTTGACTTTCAGCGGTCAGTGTAATCTGAACGCTGTCCGCTGAAAGCTGCCTGCTCACATCAACGCCTCTTCGTGCAGCTTGCCTACGTATATTATCTTTGTGCCGCCTTCGAGATAGACCTCCTCGTTAATATAGATCTTTAAGATCTCCCCGCCTCGTGTATATACATTGACCGGGCTTTCCACCTGGGACTTCCTGGTCAGGATAACCACTGATGCAACGGCTCCAGTCCCGCATGCGTACGTTTCTCCTTCAACACCCCTCTCGTAGGTCCTCAGCTTTACATTTTTCTGGTCGATGATCTCAACAAAGTTCACATTTGTCCCTTTTTTGCCGAACATCTTGTGGTATCGTATCGAACGCCCCAGGTCGTTCACCGAGATATAATCGATATCCTTGACCACGAGAACGGCGTGGGGCACCCCGGTATCAACGCTGTTGATGAAGATCTCTTTATCTTCAAGCTTGACCGGGTAATCAAGCTTCAGGTCCCTGGGGGTAGTGAGCTGGAGCTTCACCTTGGCGCCATTCACCTCTGCCTTGATGATGCCGGCTACTGTCTCAAATGCCATCTTCTCTCCGGCAATCCCTTTGATTTTAGCAAAACGTGCGGCGCATCTTCCGCCGTTTCCGCACATCTCGGCCTCTGAGCCGTCAGCATTGAAAAACCTCCAGCTGAAATTGTTATTCTCCCTTGCAGCCTCGATCAATATGACACCATCTGCACCCACCGAATGGTGCTGCCTGCTTACCTTTTTTACAAACTCTGTAATGTTCCTGAATTTCTTGTAGATCTTGCCGTCACGGTTATCGATAAGAATAAAGTCATTGCCGCTGGCGCTCATCTTGTAAAATTCTAACTCAGCCACTGCTTCATGCCTCCAGAAAGGGTGGTACAGACTCGCCTCTTGTCAGGTCCCTGAGGGTCTCTCTTTTTCTTATAACATAAAACTCTCTGTCTTTTACAAGCACTTCGGCTGCCCGTCTTCTGGCATTATAGTTCGAAGACATGGAAAAACCGTACGCACCGGCGCCGAGGATAGCAAGGAGGTCCCCTGTTTTGATGTGTGCCATTGATCGGTCTTTCGCAAAGAAATCACCTGATTCACAAACAGGACCAACAATATCTACTACCTTCACATTGTCGCCTTTTCCTTTTTTCACCGGAATGATCTCGTGGTACGCATCATAGAGGGCCGGCCTCACGAGATCATTCATGGCCCCATCGACAATGTAGAAAGTTTTGTCTGGTATCTTCTTGATATACAGGAGCTTGGTGACGAATACCCCGCTGTTCCCCACAAGCACCCTGCCGGGCTCAAGTATGAGCATGAGGCCCATTCCTTCCAGTTCCCTCTCCATTACGCCGGCATATTCTTCGGGGTGTGGCGGCAGTTCATCCTTGTAGGTTATTCCCAGTCCTCCGCCGATATCGATCATCCGGATCAATATGCCGTCCCCTTTCAGCTGCCGGACCATTGACCTCAGAGATCGAACCGCCTCAACAAAGGGGGCAAGTTCAAGTATCTGGGAGCCTATATGGGACGATATGCCTGCGGGAACGAGAAACGGTTCCCTTTTCATCTCCCTGTAAAGCCTGTGGGCATCCTTCCACAGCACCCCGAACTTGTTTTTCTTTAGTCCCGTCGTTATGTATGGATGGGTCCTGGGGTCTATCTCAGGATTGACCCGTATTGATACGGGCACGCTTTTTTTTAGGATCCGCGACAGTTGAGAAACGGCCTGCAACTCTCCTTCTGACTCGATGTTGATCATAAGGATGCCGACCCTGATAGCGGACCGCAGCTCCTCTTCTGTCTTGCCTGCGCCGGAAAACACTATCCTGTCGGCGGGGATCCCGGCACGAAGCGCTTTGTACAACTCTCCTCCGGAGACGATATCGGCGCCTCCGCCGAACCTTGCTATCATCCTCAGGATCGCGCTGCTCGCATTTGCCTTACAGGAATAACATGTGATATGCGGCATCTTCTTAAATGCATCGTTAAAAATGCGGAAATGCCTTTCAAGGGTCCGGTAACTGTATACGTAAAAAGGCGTACCGACGGCGTTGGCGATCTCCGTCAAGGGCACCTTTTCGCAATACAATTGACCTTTTTTGTATTCAAAATAATGCATCGTCCTATTCTTTGCTCCCTTTGCTCTGCCCTGTTCCCTGCATTCTGTTCCGTGACCCCTTTTTTATTCTCTCAGTATCACTATCAATTCTCTTGACTGTCTGCTTTCGTTGCCCGATGTATCAACGGACGTCACATAGTACGACACATATCTCAGATCAGGCACCACGGGGTCGATAAACGTGGTATCCCTGGTCAGTTCTGTATTGAGTTTTTGCGCCGTCCCCGCGCCGATTCTGTATATATTATATCCGGCAAGGTCCTTGTCGGGAGACTCCTTCCATGTTATCACGACCGTATTGCCCTTCCTTTCCGCCTTTACGTCAAGGGGAACTGCTGGTGGCGTTTTATCTTTTGGAATAACATCAAGGGCAACGCCTTGACCTTCCCACCGCACTCCTCCTTTTACGCTAACCTTCCGCACTTCATAGCGGTACGTCTTCCCGTTCTCAAGCCCTGAATCAGCGTAGAGAGAAACCGCAAGGGGATTTCTGTTCAGGGGGAACAGGGGATATGCGCCATCTTCGTAGCGGTATACATTATAAAGGAAGCCTTCCTCCTTTGACCAGGAGAGCTCTATTCTCCGGTCGTCTTCTTTCGCGGAGACGTTCCTTGGCCGGTCCGGCGGTGTTTCCCATCTGATCGTGAAGACATTCGACGCATCCCCGAGCGTGCCCCGTTTTGTGTATGGGTGAACTTTATAGGAATACTGGGATCCGTTCGCAAGGTCCTCATCATATATATAGATCCTGTTCTCGTACAGGGCATATCCTTTGTTCTCATCAAGGCGAATATCTTTGAAAAGTTCAAAAGTTCCCGCGACGCATGTTCCACAGTTCCTCAATATTTTGAAGCCGCCGAGATCTTTCGTTTCCGCGCCGTCCCTGTTAAGCGCCGGGCTTGAGAAGGAAAGAAAAAGAACCCCGTCTTTTACTGCACCCGAGAGGTCGTTGATCCCTGAAGGCAAAGGCAGCATCCTGGGCATGGGATCGCCTTTCTTGCCGCATGAAGAGATAATGACCAGCAGGGCGATGCTAATGATTACAATATATCTTTTCAGCATTTATCTGTCTCTCTACTTCCCTGAAAGAAGCTGCACCCCGTGTCTTTCTGTTTTTCAGAATAGCCTGCGGATCGATACTGTCGAAAATATCTTTTTCAAAAAGCGGCGAGAACTTCTTCAGCATGCTGGCCGTCAGGTCTTTGAACGTCTTTCCTCTCTTCTCGCAATCCCGCACAAGCCTCCCCACGATGCCGTGAGCCTCTCTGAACGGGATACCCTTGAGCGCAAGATACTCAGCCATTTCAACAGCAGGCATGAAGCTTTCACTTACCGCGCGTTCCATCCGTTTCCGGTCTATCCTCATACCGGCTATACACAGCGCCGTCACTGCGAGGGCATCTTTCGCTGTTCCCACTGCATGGAACAGCGGCCCTTTATCTTCCTGGAGGTCCCTGTTGTACGTCATCGGCAACCCCTTCATGATCGTGAAGATGCTGAATAGGTCGCCTATGACGCGGGAGGTCTTGCCGCGGACCAGCTCCAGCGCGTCCGGGTTTTTCTTGTGGGGCATTAAGCTGCTTCCGGTACAAAGCGCATCCGGCAATGTTACAAATCCAACTTCATTGGACGAGAAGATAATAAGGTCCTCCGATAGTCTGCTCAGGTGCATCATGATCATGGCGATCCCGTAGATCGCATCAACGACAAAATCCCTGTCCGCGACCGAGTCCATGCTGTTCTCTGAGAGCCTTGCAAAAGCGAGCCTCTTTCTGACAAAATCCCTGTCGAGGGGCATTGTGGAACCTGCAAGGGCTCCGCTTCCGAGCGGCATGACATCAACCACCTGCAGAACGTTCTTCAGCCGCTCCCGGTCCCTTTTTAACATATAGTAATATGCCATGAGATAATGCGAGAAGGTTACTACCTGCGCCCTTTGCAAGTGGGTATAGCCCGGCATGATCGTTGTCTTCTCTTGTTCTGCCTTTTGAACAAGCCTTTTTAAGAGTGCCATGAGGCTTCTTTCAATGTCCCTCAGGTGGTCCTTCAGGTACATCCTCATGTCAAGCGAGACCTGGTCGTTTCTGCTGCGGCCCGTGTGGAGCTTTTTCCCTGCGTCGCCTGTCTTTTCTATCAGGCGCGCCTCTATGTGCATGTGGATATCTTCGAGGCCGCTGGAGAACGTGAATGCGCCGGCCTCTATCTCTTTTTGTATCTCGCCAAGCGCTGCTACAATGTCTTTCATCTCTTTTTTGCTCAGGACGCCTATCTTCTGGAGCATCTCCGCATGAGCCTTGCTTCCCTCAATATCGTACCGGTAGAGCGCCCAGTCAAGATCGATGGACGCGCTGAACCTCTCAAGGAGAGGGTCCGTCTTTTCATTAAACCTTCCGCCCCATGGTTTCATAATCGCTCACCGAATATTGCCGTGCCTATACGCACCATTGTTGCGCCTTCTTCAATAGCCACCTCGAAATCAGAAGACATCCCCATCGAAAGTTCTCTCATGGTCAGCCCGAATTCATCATTCATCTTTTTCAGAACCTCCCGTAGCCGTGCAAACACCCATCGTATCTCTTCGGGGTTATCAACAAATGGCGCCATGGTCATCAATCCAACAGGCTTGACATACGTCATGGCCTTTGTTCTCTCGAGCATCCTCCGCACGCCATCCACCTCTGCGCCATGCTTGGAACCCTCCCCGGCAATATTAACCTCAAAGAGCACATCCATCGGTTTTTCATATCGTTCAAGTCCCTCAATGATATCCCACCTGTCTACCGAGTGGACATAATGAAAGAGTTTCGGAATATACTTCACCTTGTTGGACTGAATATGCCCGATCATATGCCATGATACATCCACGCCGATCTCTTCGATCTTTTTCCGTGCCTCCTGTATATAATTTTCACCAAAATCACGG
Source organism: Deltaproteobacteria bacterium UBA7527 (assembly GCA_002478225.1). Lineage (GTDB taxonomy): Bacteria > Desulfobacterota > Syntrophorhabdia > Syntrophorhabdales > Syntrophorhabdaceae > UBA5609. The sequence goes on from DLMV01000038.1 coordinate 17,204, forward strand.
AGGCCGCAGCTAATAGCCGCTTTGATTTTCTCTATGCCAACCTTTTTCGTAACCCCTACTAACCGCACCTCTTCAGATAACCGTCCGGCGCGGTGACAGGCATATGCTATGCGTTCTTTCACTGCATAAAGAGACTCTTCAATACTGCTCATGGCCGACCGGTCAACCCAGCGAAGATATTATCTTCGTACAAGGTCACGAAAGGATGCCCAGGGAGAGAAGGACCTCAGCGATCTCGCATATCGGGAGACCTACTACGTTCGTGTACGAGCCTTTAATCTCTTTCACCATATAACCGCCCCTGCCTTGCACCGCATACGAACCAGCCTTATCAAGCGGCTCTGACGTCTTTATATATCGTTTGATCTCTTCGTCATTGAGGTCTCTTACAAAGACCTTTGTCTCTACCGCATCCCGGTAGATAATCTTTTTAGTAAGATTGAGGACGCAAAAGCCTGTTATGACCTTATGCCATTTTCCGCTCAGCGTTTTCAGCATACTGAAGGCCTCTTGCTCGTTCATTGGCTTACCGAGTATCCTGTTCTTGTAAACAACGACGGTATCGGCCGCGATGACCCACTTGTCCGGGAAATGGCTTCCTACTTTGTGTGCCTTTTCGTATGAGATCCGCAGCACATATTCCTTTGGAGGTTCGTCCTTCTTCCTTGATTCGTTGATATCAGGGGGTATGATGGCAAAGGATATGCCCAGCGTCCGCAGAATATCCACCCTCCGCGCTGACTCGCTCGCAAGAATTATCGAATCCCCTTCCTTTACATGAAACATCATTATCCCTATCCTTAATAATATTGTAGCATAGAAAATTATCCGAATTGCCAAACAATTTCAAGTTAAATAATTCGGCCCATGGTTCATGGCTCACGGCTGATCGTATATCAAAATACAAAGAAGGACGTTGGGCGTTGGGCGAGAACACAGCTCATAGTTCACGGCTCATGGCAAAAAACATGGTGCGGCAAGAACAAATCCAGGATCGAACAATTTCTTCAGCTTCCCCGGTTTCTTTTATTCTTTGGGTTCGCTATGAGCTATCAACCATCAGCTATGAGCCGTCCTTCTCCCCTTGCGACTGACGAGATCTTTTTCACCTTTCACTTTTCACTTTTTACATTTCACATCTTATGTTTTACTATGGGCTATCAGCCATGAACAGTGAGCCGATTTTAACGAGGAGGCAACCATGACAGAGATCATAAGTGTCATCACAACAGGGAACGGCCGGGATATCATTGAAAATATAGGAAAAAAGCTTGTCGAGATGAGACTTGCCGCATGCGCCCAGGTCGTGGGGCCTATCAAAAGCATATACTGGTGGAAGGGAAAGATGGAAGAGGCCGAAGAGTGGTATTGCATACTGAAAAGCAGGAAAGATCTCTATAAAAAGATAGAGGAAACAATAATAGAACTACATCCTTATGAAGTCCCGGAGATCATTGCCGCCGGGATCGATGACGCCCTGCCTGAATATGTTCAATGGGTAGAGGACGAGACCGGGTTGCCGCCTCAGACATGAACTTAGCATTCAGCTGATATCGTGAAAAATGAAAAGTTTTAAACATTTTACATTCTACCTGTTACATTTCACGGGGTTCATCCCCTCACGCCTTACGACTTACGGGGTTCTCACCGGTATCGAGCATCCGGCATCAAGCAACAGGCGCCGGGTTGCAAAACAATACCGTCGCATAGATTCCGCTTGACACCTGAGACGAAATTGTAGCATGTTATATTTGATTTAATTAATACGCTTATTCGTAAAAGGTATAGGTGACATGCGTAGAACAATGAATATATATCTTCCCTTAGGCTGAGGAACATATCGGGAGCCCGGGTGGTCTCCCGTTGTGACCGTGTCCGCAGTTCCTCCGCCTTAATCCTCTCAAGTTGCCTCCCTGGGGTCCGGCGCGGATCTGCGACCGGACTTTTTATTTGCGGGAGGTTTCCATTTCCCGTTACACACATATATGGTCGGATTTGAGTCTTGATCTCAAGGCTTTTAGCGCGCCCCTTTCCAACAAGTGCGGCACCTGTCTGGATATTTTCCCGTTACAACAGGATTGCCCCGAAGGGATGCAGCATTTCGGCTTCTTCATGGGCAAAGGACACAGCATAAGGATAGAGGGGCGTGTGTGGAACGGCAATAATTTCTCAAGAGTGGGATAAATAAATGTTACGAGGGGGCAACGGCACTGGGCGCCCCGCGGACTGCAAACCCGTTGGCGTCGTCTAAAAAACGGCGAGGAGGTTCGATTCCCCTTGCCCCCTCCACTCATTCAAGATCGTTGAAATGAACGGCGGGCAAAAAAACATAGTGATCGGGACAGCAGGTCATGTTGACCATGGCAAGACAATGCTGATCAAAGCCCTGACAGGGATCGATACGGACCGGTTGAAGGAAGAAATAGAAAGAGGGATGACGATCGAGCCAGGGTTCGCAAATTTGAAGCTTCCTTCCGGCAAGGTGGCCTCAGTTGTCGATGTCCCTGGACACGAACGGTTCATCAAGAATATGCTCAGAGGGGTATCAGGAATAGATATTGCTGTCCTGGTCGTCGCATCGGACGACGGGGTGATGCCGCAAACCAAAGAGCACCTGGACATCCTCAAGCTCTTAAACATTCAACACGGCCTGATCGTTCTCTCCAAGATCGATCTTGTGGATGACGAGGTTCGCCTAATGGCCGCAGAAGAGGTGCGAAGCCTTGTCAGGGAAACCTTTCTTGAGGATGCGCCGATTGTTCCTTTTTCTGCAAAAACAGGCCAGGGGATCGGCGGGATACTTCGTTCGATAGAGGACATATCTCGTCAGGTAGCAGAGAAAGACCAGAATGGGACATTCCGCCTTTCTATTGATCGGGCCTTTACTATGGCTGGCTATGGAACGATCGTGACGGGCACAGTGGCTTCCGGAAGGATCAAGCAAGGTGATGCCGCTGAGATCTATCCCATCGGCACAACAACCAGTGCCCGGAACATCCAGATCCATAATCGGTGGGTGGGCGAGGCCGTTGTGGGCCACCGGGCAGGGATCAACCTCTCCAATGTAAAAGTGGAAAGCCTGGAAAGGGGGATGGTTTTAGGCGAGCCAGGATCCCTGACCACGACCCATATCATCAATGCAAGGTTTCTCTATTTACCGTCGAACCGGCACCCCATAAAAGACCGGACCAAGGTGAAGTTCTATGCAGGTACCTCAGAGGTCATCGCCCGGGTGATACTTATGGAAAAAGAAAAACTCGACCCCGGAGAAACCAGCTTTGTGCAATTCAGGCTGGAGGGAAAGGCAGTGCTTCTGCCTTATGACAGGTATATCATCAGGACCCTAAGCCCGGTAAATACGATCGGCGGCGGTATGGTCCTGGAGATCGGCGCGAAAAAGCATCGGTCAGCGCAACCAGGATCGGTCGATCGCCTTAAAGTGCTGGAAAGAAGGATCGATCATGAAATGGTCGAAACATTCATCAGGAAAGAAGGGTTCAGGCCTGTCAAACTGTCGGGATTGACCAACGTACTCCGGTTAACACAAACCGAGATCAAAAGCGCATGCGACCATTTATTGGGGGAAGGAAAGGTCGTATTTGTGGAAGATGATTTGTTGATCCACAAAGAATCCAGGGATCATTTGAAAACAGAGATACTCGCGAAACTTAATGGTTTTCACGCAAACAATCCCAACCTCAAGGATGCCTCCCGGGAAGATATCCGGTCAAGAGTCTTCCCCGTCTTGCATCAACGATTATACGACGACATTCTCCAGGAACTAAAGTATGAAGGGAAGATTGATATTGAACAGGGAAGATTGAGGATATCGGGGTTCCGGCTTAGGTTGGATGAGAAGCAAAAACATATTTATGATCATCTGGACAAGACCTGCAGGGATCATTTTTTCAGGCCTCTCCCGTTGAACGTCCTGACGAGGATCAAAGACCGCTATGGAGTGAAAGAAGTGGAGAGCGTGCTGATGTTCATGATCGGCGAGGGAAGGCTGGTAAGGTTGAACAACCACCGGCTGATCCACGCGGAGGCGATCGAGGAGATAAAAAGAAGATTAAAGGAGCATATAGAAAAGAGTGAGCGGGTTGCCCTTGCGGAGTTCGTTGAGGTGCTTGGATTGGGCCGAACCCAGCTCCAGCCGATCTTTGATTACCTCGATGCAATACGTTTTACGATGCGGATCGGAGATTACCGGGTCCTGCACAAAGGCGTGAAAGAAGCGCAGGATCCCACGGATAATAAAATTTGATGAGGTGATAGAAAATGGAAACAGAGCTCATGAAAAAAGAAATTGTTGTTGCACAGGTTCGCAGAGAACTCGCCGGCGGAAATTTCGGAGACGTTATGGTTGTCGGTGGAGGGATCAGCGGCATTCAAGCCGCGCTCGATCTCGGCACCGCAGGGTTCAAGGTTTACTTCATTGAGAAGTTGCCGACCGTCGGCGGCAAGATGGCCCACCTTGACAAGACCTTTCCCACCAACGACTGTTCCATGTGCATTGAATCTCCGAAATTCGTCGAATGCAAAAGGCATCCCAATATAGAGATTATAACCTATGCCGAGGTGGAGAGCGTAAAAGGGGAAGCGGGAAACTTTACCGTTACGGTCGTCAAGAAGCCCAGGTATATTGACGAGAGCAAGTGCACGGGCTGCACCGTCTGCGTTGAGTACTGCCCTGTCAAATATCCCGATCAGTTCAACCAGGGGATATCGAAGAACAAGGCCATCCACATATACTTCGCCCAAGCGATCCCGCTTGTTACATACATAGATGAAAGCTGCTTCTATCTTAAAGAAGGGAAATGTCAGATCTGTGTTGGGGTCTGCAAGACGAACGCCATAGATTTTAGTCAGAAGCCGGAGTACATAGAAATAAAAGTAGGGGCCATAATCGTGTCACCGGGCATCGATCCCTTCGATCCAAGACTAAGAGAGGAGTATCGCTACGGGGAGTTCTCGAACGTGGTAACCGCCTTTGACTATGAAAGATTGCTATGCGCCACCGGTCCATATGAGGGCGAGATCCTCCGCGCTTCAGACAAGAGGCATCCCCATAATATAGCATGGATACACTGCGTCGGCTCCAGGCAGGTCACTCCAGGCGGCAACAGCTACTGTTCCGCTGTATGCTGCACCTACACGCAGAAGCAGGTGATCCTGACAAAAGACCATGACGCCGACGCGAGGTGCACCATATTCCATAACGATATCCGTTCCTACAGCAAGGATTTCGAACGATTTTATCAAAGAACGGAGAACCTTCCCGGGATCAGGTTTATTAGAAGCTATGTATCGATAGAAAGAGAGGACCCGGTAACCAAGAATGTGACCATACGATATTCCACACCCGACAACGGGGTAAAAGAGGAAGAGTTCGATATGGTGGTGCTGTCCGTTGGGTTGGTCCCGCCTGCTAATCTCATGAAATTTGCAGATGCCTTCGGCATCGAGCTCAATGTTCATGGATTTTGCAAAACCAACCCTGTTAATCCCCTGGAGACCACTCGCCCGGGAATCTTTGTAAGCGGGGCTTTCCAGGGTCCTATGGATATCCCCGAGTCTGTTTTCACCGCCAGTGGGGCCGGTTCGCTCTGCGGTGAGATCCTTTCCTACAGGCGCGGCAACCTTTCCAGGGAAAGGGTCTACCCGCCGGAAAGGGATGTATCACAAGAGGAGCCAAGGATAGGGGTCTATGTGTGTCACTGCGGGGCCAACATCGGGAGGATAGTAAATGTCCCTGAGACGGTTGCATACTCCAAGACATTGCCGAATGTTGTTCACGCCGAGGAGAACCTCTTCATCTGTTCTACCGAAGCCGCTGCGATGCTCGCAAAGGATATAAAGGAGAGAGGTTTGAATCGGGTGATCGTTGCCGCCTGCACCCCAAGGACGCATGAGCCGTTATTCCGGGATACGCTTCGTGAGGCAGGGATCAATCAGTATTATTACGAAATGTCGAATATCAGGGAACATTGCTCCTGGGTCCACTCGAAGGAGAAGGAGGCGGCTACCGAAAAGGCAAAGGACCTGATCAGGATGTCTGCGGCGCGGGTTTGTCATCTGGAACCGTTACAGGAATTTGACCTGCCCGTCAACAAGGTGGCGATGGTGATTGGTGGAGGCATCGCGGGCATGACGAGCGCCCTCTCCATAGCCAATCAGGGACATGAGGTCCACTTGGTGGAAAAGGAAAAGGAACTGGGGGGAATAGCGCGAAAACTTCATTACACCCTTGAATACCTTGATGTTCAGGCCTATCTGCGAGAACTTATGAAAAAGGTATATCAGCACCCTCTTATACACGTATATACCGACGCCGCTATCACAGAGGCAACCGGTTATGTAGGAAATTTCTCAACCAAGGTGAGGTCCGGGAGGGGGATAATCGAGATACAACATGGCGCCACCGTTATTGCAATAGGCGCTGACGTCTATACGCCCAACGAATATCTCTATGGAGAAGACGATAGGGTTGTGACCCACCTTGAACTGGAGGAGAAGATCGCCAACAGGGATGGAGCGATCATGAACGCAAAGAGCGTGGTGATGATCCAGTGCGTGGGATCCAGGACCGAAGAGAGAAATTATTGCAGCAAGATATGCTGCAGCGAGTCTGTGAAGAACGCATTGAAGCTGAAAGAGATCAACCCCGAAATGGACATCTACATCCTCTTCCGGGACATAAGAACCTACGGGTTCAAAGAGGACTATTACCGGGAAGCGGCTGGCAAGGGGGTGCGGTTCGTCCGCTATGAGCCAAATGACAAGCCCCTTGTGGAACCCGGCAAGTCCGATGACGGCCGGCCCGTTCTTAAAGTCACAGCGACGGATTATATCCTCGGCAAAAAGCTCGAACTGGATGCCGACATCGTTGCCTTAGCTGCCGCCATAATTCCCTCTGCAGGAAGTCAGGAGGTATCGAAATTATTCAAGGTAGCTCTGGGGCCCGATGGTTTCTGTCAGGAGGCCCACGTCAAATTAAGGCCTGTTGACTTCGCCGCTGAAGGCGTTTATCTGTGCGGAATAGCGCATTATCCCAAGCTCATATCGGAAACGATCGGTCAGGCTTATGGGGCCGCAGGCCGGGCATTAACGCTCCTCGCAAATGATACGGTCGTGGCATCAGGCTCTGTGTGTGCCGTCAATGAGAAACAGTGCATGGGATGCGGGGCCTGTGCCCCGGCCTGTACATATGGCGCGATAGAGCTCCGCGAGACGAAACAGGGCAAAAAGGCTGCGATTATTCCCGTTCTCTGCAAGGGATGCGGTCTTTGCAACTCGAAATGCCCGACGGGGGCCATACAACTAAAGCACTATACCGACGAAGAACTCTTCAGTCAGATCCTTGCAGGGCTTTCGAAAGGAAATGGCAGTACTGCGCATTGAATAAAACCTTAAATTGATGACTCAGGAGGTATAATAAGAATGAGCTCGGAAGGAAAATTCAAACCAAAGATGCTGGGCATTATCTGCAACTGGTGCTGTTACGGGGGTGCTGACCTATGCGGGGTTTCCCGCTTCCAGTATCCCACGTATATACGATTGATCAGGGTGATGTGCTCCGGCAGGGTGGACATGAAGCATATACTCCTTGCATTCTCAAACGGGGTTGACGGAATGTTTGTCGGCGGTTGTCACATTAACGACTGCCATTACAATCCTGAAGGGAATTACGATGCATTAAGCATGGTGAACCTATGCAAAAGGCTTCTGGAGCACATAGGGATAAACCCAAAAAGGTTGAGGCTTGAGTGGGTGTCTGCCGGCGAAGGGATCCGTTTTGCCAATATTATGAATGAATTCAGTAAAGAGATAGAGGAACTGGGGCCTCTCGGCAAGAGCGAAGGGATAGATGAAAAGGAATTAAAATCAAGGCTTGAAAGGATCGCAAGGCTCATCCCCTATATCAAGCTGGCCAAAATGAAAAAGCTTGCTCTGCATGATATCAATCTGGCAAATGAAGAAGGATATGCAAACCTTTACACCGGCGAGGAGATCAACAGCCTGATCCACGAAGCGCCGTCGTATTATATTGATCCGGGAAAGTGTCAGGCCTGTATGACCTGCGCAAGAAGGTGCCCGGTTGAGGCGATCATAAGCGCCAAAAACCAGGTTCACGTAGTTGATCAGGACAAATGCATAAGATGCGGAACATGTTTTGAGGTATGTCCGCCCAAATTCCGCGCAGTGACGAAGATCGTCGGCGAGCCTGTTCCGCCGCCTCTTCCCGAGGATCAAAGAACGGTAGCCAGAAAGAGTAAAGAAAAAGAGGTCGCGTGACGCAAAGGGATTACATTTTTAATTTTACGGAGGAGTATCTTGGATATACAGCTTACCCAACATGCCCGCTTTGGCGGGTGCGCAGCAAAAATAGGCCCCGGCGATCTCTCCAGCGTACTCTGTGGGATCGATGTCCCTCAAGACACAAATGTGATCGCTGGCCTCAAGGGGTTCGAGGATGCAGGTGTCTACAGGCTCAGTGATGACCTTGCGATCGTTCAGACCGTTGATTTCTTCACTCCGGTGGTAAACGATCCTTATTGGTTCGGCAAGGTTTCCGCCGCGAACGCCCTGAGCGACATCTATGCCATGGGCGCCAGACCCATAACGGCCCTCAACATCGTCTGCTTCTCCCCGAAAAAGTTCGGCACTTCGGTATTGCGGGATATCCTGCGCGGAGGGATCGATACAATCAAGGAGTCGGGGGCATCTCTTCTCGGCGGGCACAGCGTGGAGGACGAGGAGATCAAATATGGGCTTTCCGTAACCGGCGTTGTTCATCCGGGCAGGATCATTAGAAACGAAGGCGCACAGCCAGGGGACCTTCTTGTGCTTACCAAACCCCTCGGTACGGGTATTCTGACCACTGCCCTGAAAGGCAACCTTGTCTCGAAAGAGACAGAGGAGCGCCTGATCGCGGTCATGGCCACGCTCAATCGTCGGGCTTCGGAGGTCATGCTTTCGACAGGCGCCCATGCGGCAACGGACGTCACCGGTTTCGGCCTTGCCGGCCACCTCAAGGAGATGATAAAGGACAACCTCGGCGCAGAGGTCTATGCCGCCAAACTTCCCTGCTTTCCCGAAGCCTTAATGCTGGCTGAATCGGGTTTTCTTCCGTGCGGTTTCTACAACAACAGGGATTTTTATACACCTTATGTAGAAGATGAGACCGTGGGGCTTCCCTTTCATCTCATCTTCGATCCTCAATCATCAGGCGGGCTGCTCATTGCCTTGAGTAAAGCCGGTATAGACCGTTTCCGTGAAGAGGCGGCGAGAGTTTCTTTGGATTTCTGGGTCATAGGACGGTTTATTGAAGAACCCAGGGGAGTCATACGCATAAAGTGACTTCTCTGCTTTATTTCTTTGCCTTGACAAACAGAAGCCCTGCTTTTATAATATGTGAAATTTTTCATATATATCGGAGGGTTTATGTGGGAGAACTTAAATCTTAAGCAGGTACCGGAGTATGCCAAGGATCCGTATCCATCCATAAAAAAATGGTTAAAGGATAAAGGCAAAAAGGCCATAGGAAGCACCATTGCTGATGTGCCTGAAGAGGTGGTCCATGCCTTTGGCTTCTTGCCTGTTTCACTGATCGGAACAGATAAACCGTTGAAAAAAGCTCCCAGTCGTTTACCTGACAACGCCTGCTCGCTTGCACGAAGCAATCTTGAGCTCGCCTTGAGCTACGAAGGAGATCTCTTTGACGGTTTTGTCCTTCCCCAGGTCTGCGATACTACCCAGCACCTCTCGGACATCTGGAGGATAAGCTTCCCCGGCAAGTACGTCGAGAGCTATCTCGCACCGCGCCAGGTAGACAGGCCGAGCGCCCGATACTGGGTAAAGGAAGAGATAGAACGGCTCATATCCTCCCTGAGCAACTGGTCAGGCAGGTCTATCAACGACAAGGTATTGAACGACTCTATAGCGCTCCATAATGAGAACAAAAATCTTCTCCTTGAACTATATGATATAAAGAAAAAAAACCCCGGCACTATCACGAACAAACAGTTCTTCTCCATGGTCAAGCTTGCCATGCAGGTAGACAAGGCGGAATTCAACAATACCCTGAAGAACATCAAGGCAAACCTCAAACCGAAGAAGGGGAAAAACTATACCGATGTCATCCTTGTCGGCATCACCTGTGACCCGCCTGAGGTCTTTGACCTCTTCGATGAGATCAAGCTTAATGTCGTTGGCGACAGCCTGGTAACCGGTTCGCGGTATCTCCAGGGTATCGTGGCGCAGAACGGCAGCCCTGTTGAGGCCCTTACAGAAAGACACATGAAGAGCGGCTTCTTCTCGCCGATCCACGACAACGTCTATAAACATTTCGAAGAAGTGAAGGCGCTCTATAAGGCAACGAATGCGAAGGCGATCATCTACGTCCACATCGAGTTCTGCGAATCCCAGGAGTATGACCTCCCCGACCTGAGAAAGATGATCAGGCAGGAAGGCATACCGATGCATGTTTTAGATACCGAATACCAGACTGTATCTCTTTCCCACCTGAGGACAAGACTACAGGCATTCTTTGAATCCTTAAAGGGAGGCTCCCTATGAGCGAGAAATTAAATTCAAAACAACTATCAAAAAAGATAACCGATGAATACATGGAGGATGCCTTCCGTGCGCACGAGAACGGAAAGCTTATCGGCTACTCGACTGCCATATCGCCGGTCGAGCTTTTTGTCGCCCACGATATCGTTCCCATCTATCCGGAGAACCACGCCGTCGCAAACCTGACGGCGAAGAAAGGCGCCCAGCTCTGCTCGATCACGGAAAACCTCGGATACACGAGCCACCTCTGTGCATATGCAAGGAGCGACCTCGCTTACAGGGAATCAGGGATAACTGTAACAAAAGGCATCCCGGAGCCGGACCTCTTCCTCGCGTGCAACGCGCAGTGCTTCACCCTGACAAAATGGTTCCAGGTCCTTGCAAGAAAGGGTAACCTTCCGGTCTTTGTCTTCGATACGCCGGAATATGTCATGGACAAGAGAGCGCGGGAAGAGATCGTTAAATACTGCGTCCTCCAGCTCAAAGAGCTTATCAGCTTCCTCGAAGAGGTAACAAAGAAAAGGTTCGACTACGACAGGCTGAAAGAGGTCATGAAATACTCTGCTCAGTCGAGCATCCTCTACAAGAAGTTCCTCGACATGGCGCAGTATAAGCCGTCGCCTATCAGCATCTTCGACGCCCTTATTGGTATGGCCATCGCTGTGTACCGCAGGGGTACACCGGAATGCGTTGAATACTACCAGACGCTCTGCGATGAGATCCAGGCAAAGGTCGACCAGGGCATCGGGGTTCTGCCGAAGGAAAAGGAAAAATACCGCCTCTACTGGGAGAACCTGCCGGTCTGGTTCAAGTTCAGCGACCACGCGAAGCTCCTCGGTTCCTACGGCGGCGTGATCCTCACATCCCTCTACGTCCATGCATGGAGCTTCGAGTTCGACCTTGACAAGGATCCCCTTGTCACCCTTGCCGAGAACTACGTATCGCGGTTCTCCAACTCCACCATCGAGGACCGCGTGGACATGGCGATGGGCTACTTCAAGAAGTACTCCATGAACGGCATGATCATGTTCATGAACAGAAGCTGCAAGGCGGTCTCCTTCGCGGTGCCGACCCTGAAGGACATCCTCGTCAAGAGGACAGGCATACCGGCGCTCGTGTTCGAGAGCGACATGGGCGACCAGAGGTTCTACGCGGAATCGCAGGTAAGGACAAGGATCGAGGCATACTTCGAGACGCTCGACCGGCTGCAGGCAGACAAGCCGGCAGCGTAACTGAAAACTTCGTAAGTCGTGGGCGTGAGTCGTAAGGGGATTACTGCAAAGCGCAGAGAAAACCCGATGCCGAATGCTTGACACTCGTCGCTGCTGGATACTGGTTCAAACCAGTGAACAAGTAACGAGAAACAAGGTTTTCACCGCTCACTATTCACTGCTCTCCTCCCCTTACGACTCACGCCTCACGACTTACGGGTTTTATCTCTCCGCTCTACGCTCTTCGCTCTCAGCCGGTTTTACGTCTGATACCGCCTCCTCGGGTCAAAGACATCCCGCAGCCCCTCTCCAAGGAGATTATAGCCCATGACGGTAAAGAAGATGGCAAGACCGGGATAGAGGGAGAGCCACCACGCAACCTCGATATTGTCCTTTGCCTGCGTGAGGATATTCCCCCAGCTCGGCGTCGGCGGCTGCACGCCGATCCCGAGGAAGCTCAGCGCCGATTCCGTCAGGATCGCCCCGCCGATCCCGAGCGTCGCCACAACGTAAACAGGGGATATGGCATTGGGCAGGACGTGCCTGAAGATGATCCGCGACTCGGAAAAGCCCTGGGCCTTTGCGGCAAGGACGAATTCCTTGCCCTTCATGCTGAGGACCTCTGCCCTTATAAGCCGTGAGATGCTCATCCAGTGCGTAAGGCCGATGACGATCATGATGTTCCAGATGCTCGGCTCAAGCAGTGCGATGACAGCGAGGATCAGAAAGAACGTGGGGAAGCACATCATAAGGTCAACGAACCGCATGAAGACCTCATCGATGATCCCGCCGTAATACCCCGACACCACCCCGATAACGATCCCGATGAGGATCGCTATGCCTACAGACACGAACCCCACAAGGAGCGAGATCCTGCTGCCGTAGACCACGCGGGAAAAGACGTCTCTGCCGAGGGTATCTGTTCCAAAAGGATGGGAAAAGGACGGCCCGGCGAGGATGTTCTTCATATCAGGCTCCACGGGGTTGTGGGGCGATATGACCGGCGCGAAGACGGCGCATAGGAACATGGGGATCAGTATTATCAGCCCGACCATGGCAAGCTTGTGTTTTATCGTTCGTCTCAGTAGGTCCATTTGTTTGGCCCATGGCTCATAGCGAAGCACCCGTAAGGCGTAAGTCGTGAGGCGCAAGGGGTGAACCGACTTACAGCTTATACCCACTATCAGCTTGGGTTCTCCGTTTCTATTAGGTACTCTACTGTCTCAAAAAAATCAAGGATATTTCTTTAGCTATCGGCGATCAGCTTTCAGCCATCAGCTAAAAGCCTTTTTGTTTTAGCTGACAACTGTTCGCCGGTTTAATGAGGGGGCGATCCCGTCAAGTCGGGGCACGCTGCGGGCCCTTATATCTTTTAGCGAATTCTTGAGCGAGAGGGGGAGTCTCTTCGGGCTTTGCTCGAAGAGGGGGCGATCCCGTCAAGTCG
>DLMV01000038.1:30562-35305 GCA_002478225.1 Deltaproteobacteria bacterium UBA7527
CCCCCCCCCCCCCAAAACCCCCCGGGGGGGGGCCCCCCCCCCCGGGGGGGGGGGGCGGGGGGGAAAGGGGGGGGCCGGGGCGAAAAAAAGGGGGGGGGGGGGTGGTTTTTGGGGGGGGGGGGGAAGGGGGGGGCGACGTGAGCCCCATTAAAGAACGGTGCGTGGTTGGACGTGAAGAACGGCGGCTGTCTCTGGATGATCTGCCGGATCGCCGGATCTTTCTTAAACTCTTTATCGAGGAATGCTCTCACCGTACGCCTGTTCCACCCTTTCGGATGGACAAAATCCGTGTAGAGCGAAAGGTCGCCTTCATAAAAGCTTTTCAGCTCAAGCCCCGCTGCTTCGGGGCTGTTCACCGGCAGGTTGAAGATGGCGGCATTCATAAAGGCGATGTATTTGCTGTGCTCAGCGACGAAGGTCAACGTCCTTTGCGCCTCCTCTTCTGCCTCATACGGTGTGCCGAAAAGAAGGTAGATATATGTTGCTATGCCAGCCTTTTCTAATGCCTTCAATACTTTTGATATCTGCGAAAGATCTACCCCTTTCTGCATGGCGTCAAGGACGCCCTGATCGCCCGACTCAACACCGAGCTTGAGCATGATGCAACCGGAACGCTTCAGCGCGCTGCAAAGATCAGGGTCAGCGAGGTCGTCGGTAACCCTCACAAAGCCATACCAGGGGACTCCTGGGCGATCTTCTACGAGAGCCCTAAGGACGGCGGGGCTTATTGCGTTGTCAACGAGATGGATGAGGGCGGGCTTTGTATCGCTGACAATGTGCTTAAGCTCTGATGTGACAGTATTGGATGAGGTCTGGATATACCGGTTTCCTTCCGCCCTCTCAGGACAGAACGAACACCTCCCCCAGTAACAGCCCGTGCTCGTGGCATAGGGAAGAATGGACCCGGGCGCCATGTAATCATTGACAGGAAATCCCCGGAAATCCGGCTGACAATGCACATCGCCTTGCGGCTTCTTTCCTAGCAGCGAAAGGAGCGGCGTCTCGCCGGGCCCTGCAACACAATGGTCAACAAGACCGTTGAAAGGGTTTTGCCACGCAGGACTTTTCATCCACGATGTTATCAGCCCGCCGCCCAGCACGATCCTGATGGAAGGGAAACGTTTTCTTATGAAGCCCATCATCGCAAAGGCGCTAAGCGCCTGGCTCAGGTAGTTGAGAGAAAGGCCGACCATCGAATAGTCTTCGCCTTGCAGCAACTCGCCGAGCCGTTCTTCGAAATATCTATGGAAAGGGTTTTCTTCGGGATGTTCTGCGGCAGAGAGAAGGTCCTGACTTTTTACAGGCGATCTCTTGCGACCCTGGTAATCGGCAATGCTCATCTTGATATCGTATGGGGCCGCAGAAACATTCAGCAGATGACAGACCTCTTCCACGACACGTCTGTATTTCGCAAAGTTGTCGTAAAGGGACCGATCTCTGATGCTTGCGAGATTGCGGACGTTGTTGCGGTGCGCCCTTTGCGTCCATTTGTCAGTCCCTCCAGGGGCATTAGCAAGCAGGCTCAGGATGCCCTCGATGTTCGCATCGACCATGCAATAAGGGACATTATGGCCTGAAAGGGCGCCTGCCAGCTTTGCAAGGCCTGCCGGCGGCTCAGAGGGCTTAACGACAGGAGGATGGATTAAAAGTACGCTCATGACTGATAGATATATTCGTAAGGCGTAAATCGTGAGGCGTTAGGCGAAGAACAAAACCTGTTCAGTTTGTGCCGTACAGTTTTTATCCCCTTACGACTTACGCCTTACGACTTACGAGTATCATCCTTCTCTCTCCGCCTCAAAGAGCTCGCCGTCCACCATAGTGAAGCGCCGCTTGCCGATGGCGCCCACCTGCGGGTCGTGGGTAACAAGGATGAGGGTGGACGACAGCCGTTCGTTCATCATAAGGATATGGTCGAGCACCTCATGGCCTGTCTTGCGGTCGAGGTTGCCGGTTGGTTCATCGGCGAGGATGACCTCAGGCTCATTGATGAGGGCCCGCGCAATTGCGACCCTCTGCTGCTCGCCGCCGGAAAGCTCTCCCGGTTTGTGGCTCTTCCGTCCAGCAAGACCTACGATCTCCAGGAAGGCTTCCGCCTTTTTTATTGCCTCGCCATTATCCATCCCCTTTATGAGAAGGGGCATCATGATATTCTCAAGAACATTAAAATCCTGCAGAAGGTGGTAGAACTGAAAGATGAAGCCCACCTTTTCGTTCCTGAACCTGCTCTCCTCATCTTCAGTGAACGTCTGCACGTTCCGGTCGCGGAAGCATACCTCCCCTTCCGTCGGCCTGTCAAGGGCGCCGATGATATGGAGGAAGGTGCTTTTCCCTGCGCCGGACGGTCCCATGATGGTGATGAAGTCGCCCTTGTTCACATCAAGATCGATGCCTTTCAGGACATTGATCTCGATCCCGTCCTTGTCGAACCGTTTTTTAAGCCCTGCAACCTTTATGATCGGTTCACTCATACCGCAATGTCTCCACGGGATCGATCTTCGTCGCCCTGTAGGAAGGGTATATCGTCGAGATGACGCAGATGACCATTGTTACGCATGCGATGAGGACAATATCGAAGACGCTTATCTTCACGGGCAGCGTGCTGATATAGTAGATATCCTCCGGCAGCCGTATGATCTTATATCGTTTGACGATCTCGCAGATGACATAGCCGCTCAGCGAACCGATCAATGCGCCGACGATGCCGATCGTGACCCCCTCGATCATGAATATCTTCATGATGCTCCGTTTCTTCGCGCCTATGGATTTGAGGATTGCGATATCCTTCTGCTTCTCCATGACGGTCATGACGAGGGAACTGATGATGTTGAAGCTCGCCACGAATATGATGAGCGCGAGAATGATGAACATGGCGATCTTTTCGAGCTTCAGCGCGGAAAAGAGGTTCCTGTTCATCTCGATCCACGTCCTTGCAAAGTACTCGGTACCAAGCTTTTTAACGATCTCTTTGCGCAGTTCATTGGCCCTGTATACATCGGCAAGCTTCACCTCGATGCCGGTTGCCGTGACCCCCATGATCTCCTCTATGTCCTTAAGCGGCATGATGATGAGCGTATTATCGATCTCGTACATACCTGTCTCGAAGATCCCTCCTACACGGACCTTCACGGTCTCGGGCATGGCGCCCATCGGCGAATATCCTCCGAAGGGAACCATGAGGGTGACGCTGTCGCCGGGCAAAAGACCGATGTGTTTTGACAGCTCTTTGCCGATGAGGATATGCCCTTTTCTGTTCAGGACATCGACGCTGCCTTCCTTGAGAAGCCTGTTCATGAACTGGACGTCTCCGGCATTGAGGCCCTTCACCGCGACGCCCGATAGCTGCCTGCCGCTCTGGACCATTGCCTGAAAGCTTACGAAGGGAAACGCATGGGTCACGCCGTCGACCTTTTTGACGATCTCCGCTGCCTTCTCCGGATCGCGGATCTCGCCGTTCACGTTAAGGACAAGTACGTGGGGGTTGACACCCAGGATCCTTTCCCTGATCTCATCCTGGAATCCCGTCATGACTGCGATGACCACGATGAGCGCCATGACGCCTATGGCGATGCCGACGATGGATATCCATGTGGTAAAGGATATGAATGCCTCTTTTCGCTTTGACCGGAGGTACCGTAACCCTATCGTCGTTTCGTATTTCATATATGAGAACCGCTATCAGCTAAGAACCGAGTCCGCTTGGTTCGTTTGGTCTATTTCGTCTGTCTGGTCTTAACATTGAACAGTTGTGTTTTCTGCCCCTCGTTCCTCGCGTCTCACACCTCGTACCTCGCCAGTATCCAGCATCGAGCATCCAGCATCGGGTTCGCTATGAGCTATGAACTATGCGCTTCTTCACTCACGGTCTCAACAGCGGGAAGAATATCACCTCGCGTATCGATGGGCTGTCCGTAAGGAGCATCGTGAGCCGGTCGATCCCTATGCCTTCGCCGGCAGTCGGGGGAAGGCCGTACTCAAGCGCTGTTATGTAATCCTCATCCATCATGACACCCTCTTCCTTGTCCTTGATCTGCTCGAGGAACCTCTCCTTCTGGTCAGCAGGATCATTAAGTTCGTTGAACCCGTTCGCTATCTCCATGCCCGATATGTAAAGCTCGAACCGCTCGGTGATCTCGGGGTGTTCCTTGCTCCGCTTTGCCAACGGCGACACCTCTACCGGGTAGTGCGTGATGAACGTAGGCTGTACAAGCTTCTTCTCGCAGAGCTCCTCAAAGATCTTTGTGATCAGCTTGCCTTTTGTGTCCTTCTCCGTGCCTTCTATCTCCAACTCCCTGGCAAAAGAGGCAAGCCTCCCCGCGTCGCCTATGAGAGAGAGGTCGAAATCGCCGAGCTCTCTCAGCGCCTCCTCCATGGTCATCCTGCGCCACGGCGCAGAGAAATCTATCTCCTGCCCGTTATATGTCACGGTATAGCTTCCGAAAAGCTCATGGACGAGCGATGACACCATCTCTTCTGTAAGGGCCATCAGGTCCTCATACGTCGCGTAGGCCAGGTAGAACTCGAGCATCGTGAACTCAGGGTTATGCTTCACCGATATGCCTTCGTTCCGGAAGTTCCTGTTGATCTCGAAGACCCTCTCAAAACCGCCGACAACAAGCCTCTTCAGGTAAAGCTCCGGGGCTATCCTCAAAAAAAGGTCCATGCCGAGGGCGTTGTGGTGGGTTATAAATGGTTTTGCGACTGCTCCTCCCGGGATGACGTGCATCATCGGCGTCTCGACCT
>DLMV01000038.1:35435-35734 GCA_002478225.1 Deltaproteobacteria bacterium UBA7527
CATCATCGGCGTCTCGACCTCGACAAAATCCCGTGCTATGAAATACCTCCTGATGAACTCGATGATCTTCGACCTCTTTGTAAAGACCTCCCTGACCTTTTCGTTGACGATGAGGTCCAGGTATCTCTTCCTGTACCGTTCCTCGACATCCTTCAGTCCGTGCCATTTCTCCGGAAGCGGCCTGAGCGACTTGGTGAGGAGCTTCATGCTTTCCGCGAGGATCGTCAATTCGCCCGTCTTTGTCTTGAATACCTTTCCCTGGACGCCCACGATGTCGCAGATGTCGAACTTCTTGAACA
>DLMV01000038.1:35875-36346 GCA_002478225.1 Deltaproteobacteria bacterium UBA7527
GCAGATGTCGAACTTCTTGAACACATCGTAGCCGGGGTCTTTAAGGATGTCCTTTCTCACGTAGACCTGGAGCCTTCCTTTTCTGTCCTGGATATGAATAAAGGCGCTCTTGCCGAAATCCCTGAATGCCATGATCCTCCCCGCGACAGAAACGCGCTCCTCGCTTCCTTCCAGCTCATCGTGGGACTTAACACCGAAGCGTTTCTCCACTTCCTCCGTCGTCGTATAGGGACCCCTGTCCTGGGGGTAGGTCTCGATGCCAAGATCACGCAACCCCTTTTCCTTCTCCTGCCTGATATGGATCAATTCATTGATCGGTTCCATGCTTCACTCCTGAGTTTAGCTCATGGCTCATAAAACGTGGACGCGCTCATGCGAGTATGCGTAAATGCGATTAGCTCCTTTGCGCCCTGCTGTATTTTACACCTCTACTATAACATCATAATCGAGGGTTTTCACTATTTTCCCTTC
>DLMV01000038.1:36554-52032 GCA_002478225.1 Deltaproteobacteria bacterium UBA7527
ACCATGGAAGCATCTTCCCTGCCTTCGATGACAACCTTCATCGTTCTTCCCTCAAGCCTCTTCAAGCGCCTCCGGGATATCTCTTTCTGCGTCTCCATGACTTCGTTGTAGCGGGTTTGCTTTATGCCCTTCCTGATGTGTCCGCGGAGGCGGTACGCCGGTGTTCCTTCTTCCCTGGAATACATAAAGGCACCGAGCATATCGAACTCCTGTTGCCTTATAAAATCCATAAGACCCTGGAACTCATCTCCTGTCTCACCGGGAAAGCCGACGATGACCGTTGTCCGCAGCACAGCGTCAGGCATCTTTTTTCTTATCTTCTCAAACAGCGCCTCGAGATCGTCTCTTGCATAGCCCCTCCCCATGAGCTTCAGGATCCTGTCCTCAGAGTGCTGGATCGGGATATCCATATACGGGATCACCTTGTCGGAGTGCGCGATCAGATCGATAAGGTGACCATCGACACCCTTCGGGTGCATGTAGAGGAGCCGCAGGAAATAATCGCCTTCTGTTGTGAGGAGATTTTGGAGCAACCGTTTCAGCGTCGTATCTGCGTGCTTGCCGTAGGAGGTGATATCCTGGCCAATGATGTTGATCTCCCGGTAGCCGTTCTCGATGAGCCACTCGAATTCCCGCTTGATATCTTCCGGGCCCCTGCTCCTCAATCCTCCCCGGATTGCTGGGACAGTGCAGTAGCTGCACCGGTTATCGCACCCTTCCTGTATCTTGAGATACGCCGTGGGCCTGTTCGTCAGCACCTTCCTCGGAAATGTCTCTGCGAATGAGCCTTCCCTTACGAAGAAGCCTTTCTTTTCGATGAGGGTATCAACATCGCCATACCAGTTCCGTCCGATAAAAAGGCCGACCTCGGGCAGAAGTTCTTTCAATTTCTCTCCATATCGCTCGACAAGGCAGCCGGTCACGATCACCCTTCTGTCTCCCCTGCGCGCCTCTTCAAGGATCGTTTCCACCGATTCTTTCACGGCGTCGGCAATGAAGGCGCAGGTGTTTATTACAACGGTGTCGCAGTCATCGGCGAGGACACACCCAGCACGTTCAAGGCTCTCGCTGATGTACTCTGATTCGACGAGGTTCTTCGGGCAGCCGAGGCTGACAATCTTAAATTTCATATATGGGTTTCCGCAATCACAATGTCCTAAATCTACAATAAAAGAGGTGCCAAAGCAAACCCCCTGCACGGACATCCTGTCCCGTTTCGTTATTCGACCTACAGTATCTCTCGAACTATCTTTGAAACATCTTTGAGGGATAAAAGGATGATCTTTTTGTCAATCGGGTGGGAATGTTTACCGGGATAGATGATCCATAGCTTCTCAAGGGAAAGATCATTTATCGCTGTACGCATAGAGCGGTTCGCCGTCGGCGCCTCGTTGAATTTTGCTTCTACACCGTAGCGTCTGCCCTTATGATGGAAAAGGAGGTCGACCGACGCGCCGCTATGAGTTGCCCAGAAAAATACGTCCATCGCTTTCACTGCCGTCAGAACCTGTTCTATGGCAAAACCTTCCCAGGAAGCGCCGATGAGAGGATGCGCAAGGAGAACGTTAAAATCAATAAGCCCAAGCAGTAGATGGAGCATCCCTGAATCCCGAAGGTAAATCTTCGGTGCCTTCACCTGCCTCTTGCCAATATTCTCATACCAGGGCTGGAGCTGGCGTACCATAAATGTTCCGCTCAGGATATCGAGATAAGACCGTACAGTTTTGTCTGAAAGTCCCATAGACCTCGATAGTTCTGACGCATTCCATATCTGCCCGTGATAATGGGCGAGCATTGTCCAGAACCGCCGCATGGCGGCAGATGGTATGGTAATACCAAGCTGCGGGATATCCCTTTCGAGGAAGGTGCGAACAAATCCTTCCCGCCAAGCAGAACTATCGCTGTCCGTCCGGGCAAGATATGATCTTGGAAATCCTCCACGGAGCCAGAGCTTCTGCCAGGCCTCTGCGCCTGCCTCATTCAGATCAAAACCTGAAAGCTCAACAAATTCTACCCGTCCTGCCAGTGACTCCGATACATTACGGATAATGTCCGGAGAAGCGCTTCCAAGGATCAAAAACCTTTTTTTATTGTCCGGACGATCAACAAGCACTCTTAACACATTAAAAAGATTCGGCATTGTCTGGATCTCGTCAATAACGACAAGCCCCTGAAGTGAACTGAGAACAAATTCCGGATTATCAAGGCGCCTTGCGTCGACCTGCGATTCAAGATCAAAGTAGGTAGCCTTTTTCCCCTCCCCAAAGATCTTAGCCAGCGTTGTCTTTCCACATTGTCGCGGGCCAAGAAGCGCGGTCACGGGAGATCTCTTTGTCGCCTTGCTAAGCATTTCGATGTATCTTGGACGTGCTATCATGCGGATATTATAACCTTGAAAATTCGGAATGTCAATCCGAATTTTCAAGATATGAGTGGTGTCTTGCCTTGTGTACAAGAAGGCTCATGCTGTTTCCCCGGCTCGCCGCTAAAGGGCGTTCCGGTATGTGCCCTAATCTACGATAAAAGAGATGGCAAAGCAAATGAGGCAAGGAGACTCGGTATATCGTAGGCCATAAACGCACTGGAGGCTGCCTTTGCAGTCCACTATATACGATATACTATCTGCTATCGACTGGCTTTCTGCCTCTCGCCATTCACTATTCACTATCGACTATCGACTGCCTTTAATAGTTCCGTAAAGCAGGCATCTGTCCTTGCAGGCGGGCGTCCTTCTGCCGGTGCATCCTGCGCCGATGCCGATCGCATGGCAGAGGAAAAGATCATACTTCAAGGGATCGTCGGGCGATAACGCCTTCATCGCCTCGGTGATATCGCAGGCCGCCTTATAGGATGGCGTCCTCTGCCTCGTCCACCCTGCGCACCTGCCTATCTTGAAGATATGGGTATCGAGGGGCATGGTAAGGTCGCGCCTGTCGATAAAGTCCCAGAGTCCCGCATCGATCGCGTCCTTTCTCACCATCCACCGGAGATAGAGATGCCACCTTTTCAGCGGGTTTGTGCGTGAAGGCTTGGGGAAGAAGAAGGTAAGCGCCTCGCTTCCCGGGAAAAGGTGCTCCCTCACCGCCCAGAGCGCCTCCCTGGTATCGCCGCGATAGTAATTCTTCATCATGGCGCCGATGCCGCCGAACTCATCGAAGATCCTCTGCAGGGTCTCAAGCAGCAGGATGATGTCCTTATCTTTCTGGAACCTGTAATAGAGGCCTCGCACCCCGGAGAAGTCTCCCTTCCTGATAAAACTGTACGGACTTGCTCCCATAAGCCCGAAAAGCTTTTCCAGGAATGTTCTGAATATCTCTATCTTCCCGTAGGCGAACTGGGAGGCAAGAAAGCCGACTATCTCTTTGTCGCGGTCATCGTCGTACCGGGAAATAAATAAGACAGGGTCTTTTATGCTATTATCGTTACGATGCTCTTTGTGCCTATTGTATATGGTTTTGAGAGTAACGGGTTTCTTTTGCAACGTGTCCTTATTTTTTTCTATTTGTCCTGCTGTCTGTTGTTGACCTTATCGGAGAGTCTTCTCTTCCATCCTTCCAGACGCTCGCTGAACGCATTTGCAACCTCGTCAACGGTTTCCCGCCATTCATCCCACGCCTCAATATTCGGCTCGACGCCGGTACCCGTGATCCCGGTCTTTTTTAGCTTATCCTCGATGCGCGCCCTGATGATCGTTCTCCGCTTTTCCATCTCCTGGATAAAGCTTTCCTGAAGTCCTTCAAGCTCGGCCCCCAGGCGTTCATCAAGTCCGGTGTCCGCAAAATGGAAAAGTGCAAAGATCTTGTTATTATCACCTTTCACGTCGAAACCCTCGACCAGGAGGTCAAGGAGGATCCTCTTCTTCATCTCTGAACTGCCTTCGACGGCACCCAGCTCTTTTTGCGCGCCTTCGATATCGATCATCTCTTCATAATATCTTCTCAGTATTGCCCTGATCCTGTTCTCGACATCTTTTCGGGCAAGCGACTTGCGGTCCTCTTCGTCCATCTCCAGGCCTTTTGTCTTTTCCATTGCCAGCTCAATGGCGCTTTTTATCTCAGCCATACTTTATACCTCATTAAATCATTACACAGAGAGAATGCTCTCAGCTCTCAGCTCTCAGCTCTCAGCTCTCAGCTCTCAGCTCTCAGCTAAACTCCACAGGGTACGCGTCCCGCTTATCATAATACTGCGGGCTGTATTCGACGACAAGCGCATCGCTGATCCCGTAGAATATATGCGCCACGCCGGTTCGTACCCTGATCTTATTGCCCTTCCCAAGAATATTCTCTTCCCGCTCCCTTGTGTCCATGTCCAGAAAGACCGCGCGGATCGTCCCTCCGACAACATAGAACACCTCCTCCTTTTCTTTATGGAAATGGCTCCCCCTGAAATGCCCCTTTTTCAGCTCAAAGACCGCCACATGTCCGATATCCTCCCGGTACGAGATCTGGGCAAATTCCCCGCGCTCCTCGCTCCATCTCTTTGCGCCGTCGATCTCTTTTGTCTCGGGAAGCTTCTCAATAGATATTCTGTCCATAAGCACGGCTTCATCAGACCGGCTTCATGCCGGTCAATAGATATTTTTTAGCAAGGTCTATATATAGCTCTTTTGCCATTGCCCAGTATTCCTCGTCTTTTCTGGCGATCGCGCGGATCGCCCGTGCGGGGTTGCCGCCTGCAACAACATTATCAGGGACAACCTGCCGCATCTTTACTATCGTCCCTTCGGCGATCACGGTATTGGTGCCGATCTCCGAGTATATGCTGAGAATGGCCCCCATGCCGATCACAGAGAGGTCTCCGATTGCGGCGGCGTGTATGATCGCGCCGTGTCCTATGGTGACCCTCTCGCCTATTGCGCATACTTTTGCAGGGGGAGCATGGATAACGACGCCCTCCTCAACCGCTGTTCCGTTGCCGATAACAATGGAACCGTAGTCCCCGCGGAGGACCGCCCCGTGTCCGATATAACAGTTATCGCCGATCCTCACATCGCCGATGACGAGGGCATGTTCGCTTACGTAAGTCTCCTTTCCGACCTCAGGAGTTTTTTCATCAAAACAGTACAGCAATTACCTTTCCTTCAACAATATTATTTATTTTTTTAATGCCCCTTCTATCTTCTGAAAGTCTGTGCCCACGATGACTATGCTGTTATTAATGATGAAAGAAGGCGTCGCGCTGATGCCGAGCTTGGCCGTGATGTCTTTGTGGGCATTCAACAGATCGACGACGTCCTGCTTTTTGCATACCTCGTAATTCTGGCCGTCAAGCTTGCCTTGCATCGCCTCATAATAAGCCTTTGCCTTATCCTCCGCACAGAAGATATATCGTATCTTGTTCTCTGCGTCCTTATGATAGGGAAGAGGAAGAAAAAAGACGTATTTTTTTACATCGCTTCGCTTTTCAAAGAATGCCGCCGCCTTTCTGCAATAGGGACAGTCAGGATCGGTGATCTCGATAACGGTATTCTCGCCGCTGCCGATCTTCAGCGCCTTATCAAGGGGGATCGTTTTTGTTTTCGTAAGAATGATCTCGTTCCTCTTCTTTTCCATGATCTTTTTCCCGTCCCTGTCGATCATCTCAAAGTCGCCGACCATCAGATATCCCGGCTCCGGCGCAAAGAAGACGATATCGGCGCCCTTGATGACCTCGTAGACCCCTTTGATCTCCGATTCCCTGATGAGATCGAACTGGTGCTTGGGGAACATCTTTTTAAAGCTATCCTCCACTGTCTCTGCTGCGGCAAAGCCGCACAGCATGGATCCGGTCAGCAAAAAGGACGCGCATAATAACCAAAGCGCTCGTCTTTTTTTCATTTATGCCTCCTGTTGTCGATTATGAAGATACACTATACCACTAAAAATAACCAAACACCAATGACAGAGACAGTATATCGTATATCGAACATAAAATAACCAATGACCTAATACCCAAATGGGGAGCCATACCGGCAGGCCTTTGCTTGGTGATTGAATATTGGTGATCGGCTGTTTGCCCCTACTTTCTCCACGCAAGCCGTTTTTCGAGCCACCGCGAAAGGGACGTAAAGGCATAGCAGATGATAAAATAGACAACCGCTATAAAAAAGAATATCTCCGTGGGATATATGATCGTACGGTTGTTGATCTGCGTGGCCACGTGGGTCAGCTCCGAGACGCCGACGATAAACGCCAGCGACGTATCTTTGATCATGGAGACGAACTGATTGACGAATGACGGGATCATGTTGCGAAGACCCTGCGGAAGCACGATATAAAACATGGCCTGCCAGGGGTGGAGCCCGGTAGAAAGCGCCGCCTCTGTCTGGCCCCTCGGTATCCCTTCAACGCCTGCCTTGACGATCTGCGACATATAGGCCGAGGTAAAGAGCGTCAACGCCATGATGACCGTCCAGCTCTCGGACACGGTTTTTCCCAGAAGGGCGGGAAGAAGGAAGTACATCCAGAAGATGACCATGAGAAGCGGCATCCCCCTGATGATATTCAGGATAGCTGTTGATAGATACCGTATGAACCTGTTGTGCGATATGCCCATCAACCCCAGGAAAAGCCCGCCTATAAAGGACAGCACGCAGGCAACAATGGCAAGATACAGCGTAAGCGCAATGCCGCCGAGCGCGCCATGGGGAAAGCGCCCTATAAAGAAATAGGTGATGTTGGTCCAGATAACGGTAAAGTCAAACCCTGTCTGCATGCTAACGCGCCTTCATCGGACTGAGCACTATCTTGTCGTAGTATGTCACCATAATCGTTATGGCTATGGAAAGAACCACGTATACCAGCGTCGCTGCGGTAAATGCCTCAAAGCCCTTGAATGTATAGCTTTCGACCTGACGGGCCTGATAGGTGAGCTCCATGACGCCGATCGTCATTGCGAGCGACGAGTTCTTCGTCAGGTTCAGGAACTGGTTTATGAGGGGAGGTATGGTAATGCGGACCGCCTGCGGCAGGATGATATACTGCATGGACCTGATATAGGAGAACCCGGAGCTGCGGGCCGCTTCAAGCTGTTCCTTCGGGATCGAACGGACGCCGGAGCGTATATCCTCTGCGATGAATGCGGATGTATAGATCGTGAGCGCGATCACCGCGGCTCCGAATTCAAAGTTCGTCCTGTTCAGCCAATCGTTTATCACCGTCGGCAGTATCTTGTATGAACCGAAATACCAGAAAAAGATCTGGACAAGAAGCGGGGTATTCCTGAAGAATTCCAGATAGCCGTGGGCAAACCATCTGACGGGTTTGATGCTGCTCATTCGCATCACGGCGATGAGCAGACCGAGAAGAAAAGAAAGGACAACGGAGACAAGGGACAACTGAATGGTGGTAGAGAGCCCCGACAGCAGCCATTCAAAATATTTTCCGGAGGTGACAACGGACCAATCGAACTGATACTTGAGCAAAGGCGTTAAACCCCTTTAATGGCTGAATGAAACGGGGAATTGGAAACGCCTTCTCTCCACTTCCCCGTTTCTTGTTCCCTTACTTATCCGCAGTGATCTTAAAGCTGCCCCTCTTCAACGGTGTTGGAGAGTTGGGGCCAAACCATTTCTCAAAGATCCTTTTCGCCTCTCCGCTCTTCTCCATTTCAAGTAGGGTCTTGTTCACAAAGTCAAGGAGCCCTTTTTCACCCTTCTTTATGCCGAGGCCATATGGCTCGTCAGAGATCTGAATATCCGGTATCTCAAATTGTTCCTTATTCGGCGCTTTGCCGAGGATATTTGCCAGGATCGACTCGTCCGTCGTGACGGCAAAGACCTTGCCCTGCTGGAGCGCGAGGAATGCCTGCGGATAATCATCGAATGAAAGGATCGTTGCCTTTGGCAGCGCCTTTGCTGCGTTCTGCTCTGAGGTTGAGCCTTTTGCTGTTCCGATCCTCTTCCCGTCAAGGTCGGCAAGGCTCTTCACCGTTCCTTTTTTGACGATGAATTTCTGTCCTGTGAAAAAATAGGTGTAGCTGAAGTCGATCTGCTTCGCGCGCTCGGCGGTCTTCGTCATCGTTGCGGCGATGATATCGATATTCCCTTCAATGAGCTGGGGCATGCGGCTTGCGGAGGTAACCGGCTTGAGCTGCAGTTTGACGCCGAGCTTATCGGCAATTGCCTTTACAAAATCAACGTCATATCCGACGATCTCCCTCGTCTTCTCATCGACGAAACCGAATCCGGGCGTTGAGTCCTTTACGCCGGCGATGAGAGCGCCTCTCTTTTTGATCATATCAAGCCTGTCCTGGGCAAACAGGGTGCCGCAAATGCCTGCAACAAACATGAACGCCACGAACATTACAACAAATCTTTTCATACCCTTTCCTCCTTAATGTAAAAATTAGTGCATTGGCGAGAGGACCTCTTTCAGGAACTGCTGCGCCCTCTCATGTTTTGGATTTTTGAAAAATTCATCCGGTGCTGCTTCTTCCAGGATCTGGCCTTCGTCCATAAAGACCACCCTGTCAGAAACCTCGCTGGCAAACCCCATCTCGTGAGTCACCACGATCATTGTCATACCCGACTGCGCCAGGTCTTTCATAACAAGGAGCACCTCCCCGATCATCTCCGGGTCAAGCGCTGACGTCGGTTCATCAAAGAGCATGATCCTCGGCTTCATGGCAAGCGCGCGCGCTATTGCGACCCTTTGCTGCTGTCCTCCGGAGAGCTGTGTGGGGTATGCGTCACGCTTTTCAATGAGTCCGACCCGTTCGAGGAGCATCATGGCCTGGCTTTCCGCTCCGTTTTTGCTCATCTTGCGGATCTTGATCGGGGCGAGGGTAATATTCCTCATAACGGAAAGGTGGGGATACAGGTTAAACTGCTGGAAAACAAAGCCAATCTCTGCCCTGAGCTTGTTGATATCCGCCTTGCTGTCGGAGAGGTCCAGGCCGTCAACAATAAGCGTCCCCTGGTTGATCGGTTCCAGCTTGTTTATCGTTCGTATCAGCGTCGATTTTCCTGATCCGGATGGCCCGCACACTACCAGCACCTCTCCCTGGTTCACATGGAGATTGATGTCATTGAGAACATGAAGGTCTTTGAACCACTTGTGTACCCCTTTAAAGGTGATCACCCGCAACTCCTCATTCTATTGCACAGTTTGCTTTTCTGTTGGCCGCACAATTCACAAAACATTACATTATATAAAAATCCGTTTTAATAAACAATGATTTTCATCGACTTGGCATCCAAGGCAAGGGTTCAAGGGTTAGCACTCCTCTTATGTCGTCGAATATGAACGTTGCCCCTACCTTTTCAAAACCATCTTTCGCCGTCCTCCCCGTAAGAACCCCTGCAGTACTTATATTCAGCGCTCTGCCGGCCATGATATCTGTGGGATGGTCTCCCACCAGGATCACATCGTCGGGTTCAAGCCGTAAACTGCGAAGGGCCTCCAGGACATGAAGAGGATTGGGCTTGACGTATTGCGTGTCGTCTCGGGTCACAATGCAATCTGCGTAGTTCCTGATATCCGGGAATACCTCTTTGAGCACATCCATACAGCTTCTCGTGATGATCCCGATCAAAATGCCCCGGTGCTTGAGGTATCGCAAGACATCCCGCGTATAAGGATATACGTCTTTCCCTTTCGATGCCTCTACTTCAAGATCCCTCAGCCTTGTATATGCTTCCTGCTTGAACCGGGTATTTTTGCCATCAAGCGTGGCCTCTATCGCATTGATCATCTCGATGATATATTGGTTTCTGAGTAATAGGATCACATCGTCTTTTACATAACGCCGGGCAATCGCTTCTATCTCTGCCCTCAAAAGATCAAAATCCAGGGTCAATTCCGTTAGCGTTCCGTCAAAATCGAATATTATACCCTTCATGAGAGAAAAAGACAGCTCATAGCTGATGGCTCATAGCAAATCGTACATCGTAGTTCGTATATCGTATATCGGGATTGCAATAAATCCGTTCGGGGTGATGCCTTCGGCGTTGGGCGAGAAAGGCAGCAGAGAGCGGAGAGTCGAGGGCAGAGAGATGAACTTGTCTCTTTGGTTTCTCACCTTTCACCTTTCACGCCTCATGTTTTACTATGAGCCATGAGCTATGAACCATGAGCCGGTCTTCATGGTTGTTATGACAGGTCGATCCTTTTCGCGGAGACGATATTCGGCAGGGATTGTATCTCCCTGACCACGTTATCTTCAACCTCTTTATCGAGGTCTAAAAGCGAAATTGCAAGTCCGCCGGGGGTCTCCCGCCCAAAGTGCATGCCGGCAATGTTTATCCCCCGTATAAAGAAGACGTTCCCAATGCTGGCAATGACACCGGGCTTGTCGTAATTATAGACTAAGAGCATATGCCCCTTCAGGTCTGCCTCAAGGTAGATATTGTTGATCTTTATCAGCCGCGGCTCCTTCTTGCCAAAGAGCGTGCCTTGAACTGTGTTCTGATTCTTGTCGCCTTTGACCGTGATGGCAAGAAGCGATGTGAAGTCTTCGTGTTCCTCTGTCTTGGTCTCTATGATCTTAACTCCGCGGCTTTTCGCGATCAACGGCGCGTTCACGTAATTTACACCTTCCATCTGCTGTGCGAGGATATTTTTCACGATCCCCTGCGTCAGGATCTTCGTCTCGACCTCTGATATCTCTCCCATATACTGGATCTGGATCTCCTGAATGGGAAATTCCGTAATCGCTGATACGATGCTCGCGCAATTCTCAGAAAGCTTCAGATAGGGTGTTATCTGCCGGGCAACCTCGAGCGACACTGACGGTGCATTGACGCTGTTCTTTATAACGCTATTTTTGAAAAAATCCACTATCTGATTTGCGATGTCAATGGCGACCTTGTCCTGGGCCTCCTTCGTAGATGCTCCAAGATGGGGGGTACATACTGTCTTTTCGGAAAGGACAAGAGGGTTGTCTGCAGGAGGGGGCTCCTGGTCGAATACATCAAGAGCCGCAAATCCAACGTGACCGCTCTCGAGCGCCTCCAGGAGGTCTTTTTCATTGACGATAGGACCTCGCGCCACATTGACGATTATGGCGCCTTTTTTCATCTTTGCGATCGTATCCTTGTTGATCAGATTTCGTGTGTCCTTTACGAGCGGTACATGAACAGCGATAAAATCGCTCAATTTCAGGAGCGTATCGAAATCGACGAGTTCGATCCCTTTGCTTTCGGCAAACTCCTTTGAAACATAAAGGTCATAGGCGATCACTTTCATCCCAAGGGCTATGGCCTTTTCAGCCACGAGCGAACCTATGTTGCCTATCCCGATGACGCCGAGGGTCTTTTCGTAGACCTCGATGCCCATGAGGGCCTTTTTCTCCCACTTCCCCTGCTTCATCGTTCTATCTGCATAGGCGATCTTGCGAGCCGCTGCAAACATCAGGGCAATGCTGTGCTCTGCTGCGGCTAAGGCATTCCCCTGGGGCGTGTTCATAACAATAATGCCCTTTTCTGTGGCAGCCGCCACATCAACGTTGTCAACGCCGATCCCGGCCCTCCCGATGACCCGCAGCTTGTTCCCGTTCGCAATGATCTCCTTGGTTACCTTCGCAGCGCTTCTCACGATCAACGCGTCATAGTCACCGATGATAGCCTGAAGTTCTTCGCCCTTCAATCCGGTCTTCACGTCGGCAATAAGGTTGTTTGACTTCAGTATGTCGATAGCTTTAGCCGATAGTTCATCTGCGATCAGCACCTTTATGTTTTCTTTTACCATGAAGTCCCCCGCGTTCGTTTTTATGAATCCTTCAAACACTCTACTGCCTTTGCCACGCCTGCTCCCATCTGGAACTTGTATCCCAGGTCTCTTAAGGTGAACTCAAGGGCGGAGATCGCGGTTATCACATCGTATTTATCGGCGTAGCCCAGGGTTGCGATCCTGAAGATCTTGCCTTTCAGCTGGTCCTGTCCGCCGGCGCCGGTCACGCCATATTTCTTCCACATGGACTTGTAGATCGCCTGGCCGTCGATCCCTTCCGGGGCAACAATGGCGGTAACCGCCGGACTCGGGGACTTGGCAAATACCTTGAGGCCCAAAGCGACGGCCGCTTCTCGTGTCGCCTTCGAGAGCATGTCGATCCTCTTGTAGACATTATCCAGACCTTCTGCCTTGATCATCCGGAGCGCCTGCATGAGGCCGATGATGAGAGAGATTGCAGGCGTGAAATTGGTCTGGTTCTTCTGAAGGTTAGCGAGTTCCTTTGTCCAGTTGAAATAGAACTTCGGGATCTTTGAATTCTTGTTGAACTCCCATGCCTTGTCGCTGACGCCGGCAAAGGCAAGCCCCGGCGGCAGCATGAGGGCCTTCTGTGAGCCGGCGACAAGAACATCTATGTTCCAGGCATCCTGGGGCAGTTCAAAGACGCCTACGCCGGTGATGCCATCGACAACCATGAGGGTATTGGGATAATTCCTGACGATCGCCGCGACCTCTTTCACAGGAAACCCGGCGCCTGTTGATGTCTCCGTAGCCTGCATATAGACTGCCTTTGCTTCAGGATTGGCCTTCAGGGTTTTTTCGACGACGGCCGGGTCCAGAATGTCCCCCCACGGCAGGTCGATATTGACAGCCTCAACGCCATATGCCTTACAGATATTTGCCCACCTCTCACCAAATTTGCCGCTCCGGATACATATCGCCTTATCGCCCGGTGAGAGCATATTGGTAACAGCGCCTTCCATCGCGCCGGTACCCGAGGATGCAAAGATAAGGACCTCGTTCTTCGTGCCGAAGAGATACTTGAGGTTGTCTCTCACTTCCTGCACGATCTCCTCAAAGAGAGGGTTTCTGTGATGGATTATAGGCTCTGCCATCTTCAAAAGCACTTCAGGCGGTATTGCGGTTGGCCCTGGCGCAAGCAAGTATCTCTTTTGCATTGTTGTCCTCCTTGAAAGGGGTAGGTTTTTGTGCAAATATATTAAAGATTCCCACGGGAAAGGTCAAGCGAAACATTTCACATTAGCTGATCGCCGCTCATTCAATAATAGAAAAATCTGCTGCCGTGTGGTATAGTAGGCAAAAAGAGTCCTCTTGTTTTAATTGCTTACGATAGGGAGCCGGGAGGAGGTTGGCAATGGCGCATGGGCCATATACAGAAACGGTAATGGACCATTTCATGCACCCCAGGAATGTAGGTGAGATCGAAGATGCCGATGGTGTAGCAGAGGTAGGGAGCGCTGCCTGCGGGGACACGACAAAACTTTTTCTTAAGATAGAGGATGACAGGATTGTTGATGCAAAGTTCCAGACCTTCGGGTGCAGCGCTGCCATTGCCTCAAGCAGCATGACCACAGAGATGATAAAAGGGAAGACAATTGAACAGGCCTTAAAGATAACCAACAAGGAGGTTATGGAGGCGTTGGGCGGTCTTCCGGAGATAAAACACCACTGTTCGGTCATGGCGGAAGATTCTGTCAAGGCAGCCATAGAGGACTACCTTAAGAAAAAAGGTCGGGGATAGCCGTTCAATGATTGAAATACGGGTCAAGACATCAAAACGGGTCGAGGCGCTCAATATCTCAGAGCTCGTAGAAAAGGCGACAGGAGGCAAGCAGGGCAGTCTTCTCCATGTATATACTCCGCACACAACCTGCGGCCTTACGATTAACGAAGATGCCGACCCGAATGTGATGAGAGACATTCTTGACGCGCTTGAGCGCGCAGTCCCGGCGAACTATCCTTACAGACACAGTGAAGGCAATTCGGATGCCCATATAAAGGCAACCCTTACCGGATCGTCGGTGACCGTGCCATGTCTTCAGGGCAAACCTGCGTTCGGAACGTGGCAGGGGATCTTTCTCATGGAGTTCGACGGACCGCGGGAGCGGAAAGTAATAATAACGCTGATATAACATGAAGACAAATCCTAAATTCGAATTTCTAAATTCTAAACAAATTCAAATGTTCCAATTTCCTAATATCAAAACGGACAGGGTTTCCAGGTTTTGAACATTTGTTATTCATATTTTGATATTGTTTAGAATGTGGTGCTTAGAAATTAGAGATTGATCCAATTGAAGGGGGATTACAATGAAAATTATTCGTTATGTTGCGCTCTGCGCTATATACACTCTTATGTTCAATGCGCTGCTTTTTGGCCAGGACAGTAAAATCCCCGCTCCAAAGGAGATTGGCGTCTATGTTAAAACAAACAAAGGCCTTACAAGGATCCTCCCGAATATCGTGTTTGACCAGCAGGGCATTTTCTTCATTGAATCGAACAATCCCGCCCACTTTCTTCTCAAAGATGTAGAGTATTTCGTTCTCTACGGAAAATACAGTCTCGATGTTCTCACATTAAACTCGATGACATTCATAGGGCCTTCCCCCCTGGGAAAACAACGCTTTTTGTTCGGGAAGAATGTTGACTTTGAACTGAAAACAAGGGGGAGCGACCTCTATTCAGTAAAACCTAAGGGGCTCCTTGGCAGGGGGTATTACAGCCTCTGGATCAATGATACCGCCTGGGATTTCCTGCTTGACTAAAGCGGCGATCAGCTGTCAGGGGTCAGCTTTCAACCATCAGCTGACAGATTAATAATTTAAATGCTGTAATGCTCTACGCTAAAATATTCTTATCTTTCATTGAAATATGCCTTTATTTTTATTCAAAACGCTGCGGGGATGAATTTTGCTGTCTGCTGACGACTGAAGACTGTCTGCTGTCTTGTTGACTGCCGAACGGCTGATGAAAAGATGGAGGCGGCATCCGGATTTGAACCGGAGATAACGGTTTTGCAGTGGCCTGTAAAGGTTAATCATTTTAAGGGGTGTTAGGGAGTTCAAGGATATTCTCAGGATAGAACTCCCTGATACCCCTTCTTTTCTGTCAATTTACGGTCGGGGTGAGAAAAAGGTTAGAAGGGAACATATACAAAAAACTGTTCAGCTAATAGTACTGTTACGGTAGTTACGGTTGTTACGATTATATGGCAAAATAAGCACAATCCAAGCACAGTAAAAGCTCATCGATAACGTTTAACTCTGCCTGTCTTTACTTTCAGCACTCCTGAAACATATTTCTTTACTTTCTTAGTTGATTTTATATAATGGAATTAAGGGGTTTTCCACTCAACTCAAACAATCTACAGGTGTGCATATGAGAAGATTAATAACCCTTACTCTTGCTGTTTATATTGTAATTATAATACGTATTGTTCCGCCCGAACATGTCCTTTTATTTGTTGTTACTATAGGGTTTTGTCTTGTAAGTCTTTTACTAATTATCTGTGCTAAATCTTGTAAAAATCTTTATAACTGCGAACTCAACAACCTTGTCGATAAATTAAAAAATAATATTCTTGGTAAGGTAAGAAATGGTACCACTCATGGTACCAGAATAATTTTGTTTATACTATATTCATCCTTTTTGCTCATTGACCCTGACCGTACCCCTTCTTTAGTACAACCCCAGTTTAGAGGTTCTGCATTCATCCTGTCAATACCATCCGTTCTATAAATTCACAGGGAGTCCGGTTACAAAGGGCCCTATGCGGCCGCTCGGTATTATACTCCTGCCTCCATGT
>DLMV01000035.1:0-172 GCA_002478225.1 Deltaproteobacteria bacterium UBA7527
GCTGAAGAAGATGATGAACAAGAAGGAGATCAGCGTCATCGTGAATCTCAATGACGGCAAGGCATCCTTCGAAATCTACACCACGGACCTCACCTACGACTACATAAAGATCAACGCAGCGTATCGAACATAGCTCATAGCAAACCAGATACTCGATGCTTGATGCTCGATG
>DLMV01000035.1:322-7464 GCA_002478225.1 Deltaproteobacteria bacterium UBA7527
CTCGATGCTTGATGCTCGATGCTGGTTCAAACCAGTATCCAGTGACCAGTATCAAGAATCTGTGAGCTATGGACTGTGAGCTGAAGTTCTTCTTTGCCTTTTCACTTCATACGCTGAGACGGCGAAGCTTGTAGCCACATTGAGTGAGGGGAAGCCTTCAAGTGCAGGGATCTTTACGACCGCGTCGCACCTTTCTATAGTGAGCCTCCGGAGTCCGTCCTCACCACCGAAGACAAGACAGACAGGCCCTTTCAGGTCTATCCCCCATAACGGCTCTTTCCCTCGCTCATCGAGGGCGTAGCAGAAGATGCCCCTTTTCTTCATCTCATCGATGAACCTTGCGAGATTAACGACACGGACGATCTTCACATGTTCAACTGCGCCGCGGGCTATGTTCGTAACGGTCCCGGTAATGCCGCAGGAGCGGTCCCTGGGGATGATCACCGCCTCAACGTCAAAACACGCGGCGCTCCTGACGATATTCCCCAGGTTTTGCGGGTCATAGACACCGTCAAGGGCACAGAGAAAGGGGCTCCTTGCAGCATCAATGCCCCTGATAAGCACATCAGGATCGATATAGGAGATCTCGTCCCTCTCGAGACAGATATGCGACCTGCCTTCCTTGAACCGCCTGGCGAAGGCTTCTTTCGGGAGCACCTTGAATTGGATGCCCTTCGATTTTGCTTCTTTGATATATTCCTCGGATGCCCTCTCGTGACCTGCTTCTATCCAGAGTTTCCTGGCCTTTTCCGGATGTTCCCTGAGGGTTTCGAGTATGCTGTTCCTATTTGTGAGCAAGGCCACGCCTTATATCCTCACTGATCTTTGCCAGCAGCTGCTGCGGGTTCCTGCTGTCCCGCACCGCCCTGCCGAGGACAATATACGTGGCTCCTTTCTGGATAGCCTCTAAGGGCGTGATGGTCCTTTTCTGATCGTCCTTCTTTTCCTCGATCCTTACACCCGGCGTCAGGATGATGAAGTCTTTCCCGCACAGGCCCCGGATCATCTCGATCTCGCTTCCGCCGGCGACCACGCCGTCAAGACCTGCCTCCTTTGCGAGAAGGGCAAGCTTTTTCGTTAATTCATAAACCGATATCTCGATGCCCATCCGCTTCAACTCCCCGTCGTCGATGCTCGTGAGCACAGTGACGCCGATCATCTTCGGTCTCCGTACATGAAGGCTTTTCGCGGCATCGTGGAGTGCGGTCTTCGCCTCCTTCATCATAGTAAAGCCTCCTGCCGTGTGGACGTTCAGTATATCAACGCCGAGCTTTGCGGCTTCTACGGCTGCCTTTGCGACGGTGTTCGGTATGTCATGGTATTTCAGATCTAAAAAGACTTTCGATCTTTTCAGTTTGATGAAGTCGACGATCTTGGGGCCGCAATGGGTAAAAAGCTGTTTGCCGACCTTGAACATCCCTACATGGTCTTTAAATTCCACAACAAGCTTCTGAGCCTCCTGGAAATGCTCCACGTCAAGCGCAAAGATTATTTTTTCCTTCGGGTCCATTGATCCTCCTTGTTCTCTTTCTACTCCTTTTTTTAAAAGATGTAAAGATACCCGTGAAAGATTTTTTGCACCTCAAATGCTATTAACTCAATAAGCGGGTCTTATCGCTGAAAGCTGATCGCCGGTTGCTGACAGCGTGTTAGTAGTCCAGCCCTTCTATCGCCGGAACTCCTTTCTTGTAGATGTGCTTCATCTCTTTCATCTCCGTGACGATATCAGCCATGGAAATAAGCCTTGCGCGGGCGTTCCTGCCGGTTATGATGACGTGAAGAGAGCTGTCCCTTCTCCGCAGGAAATCCGTTACCTCGGCAAGCGGCAAGAATCTCTTGTCAACGGCCACGTTAAGCTCGTCGAGGATAAGGATGTCGTATTTTTTCTTCTTGAGCCGGTCCTTCATGAACAGCCATCCTTCTTGCACCGCTTCCACGTGCGGCTTCCTGTCATCACCCTTCCAGAAATACCCTGCGCCAAAAGGGTGGATCTCAATGCTTTTCAGTCCGGCGGGGCATACGTTCTCTTCCCCGGACCTTACCTGGCCCTTCATGAACTGCACCATGAGCGTCTGCATCCCGTAGCCGCTTGCCCGTAACGCCACCCCGAGGGCAGCGGTCGTCTTCCCTTTGCCGTCGCCGGTGAATACAACGACCACTCCTTTATGTTTTTTCATCATGCCTCCTGTTAGCTATTAGCTCACATCCCGTGGCTCATGGCTCATAGTAAACCAGATGCTCGTCGCTCGATACTAGATGCTATATGCTTGATGCTTGACGAGAAACATAGGATGCGAAGAACTGGCAACACCAGTGTTGAGCTCTTCATCAAGAATCCGGAAGCCAGTATCCAGAATCAGGTTTGCCATGAGCTGTCAGCCATGAGCTTTCTTTATCCCTTAATCGACCCCAGAGGCACTATCTTGGCTACAAGCCTCGAAATGCCGGCCTTGTGGACGACCTCCACCACTTTCGACACATCCTTATAGGCTTCCGGCATCTCCTCCCCGAGCGTGCCTCTGCTGGCCGCCTTCACATAGACATCCCTTTCTTCCAATTCTTTCTGAACAGACCGGCCCTTTGTCCTTCGCAGCGCCTCTCCCCTGCTCATCAAGCGGCCCGCCCCGTGGCAGGTGCTGCCGAAGGTTTCGTCCATCGCGCGTTCCGTCCCGCAAAGGACGTACGATGCCCTGCCCATGTCCCCGGGTATCAATACCGGCTGTCCGATCTTCCTGTACCCTTCCGGCACTGCCGCATCCCCCGGGGCAAAGGACCTTGTGGCCCCTTTCCGGTGGACGCATAATCGCGATTCTTTGCCCTTGACAATATGCTTCTCCAGTTTTGCGATATTGTGGCATACGTCGTATACCAGAGATATCCCGAGTTTTCCTGCGCCTGCATGAAAAACCTGCTCGAAGGTCTCCCTCACCCAGTGGGTCATCATCTGCCTGTTCGCAAAGGCGTAGTTCGCGGCAGCAGCCATTGCCGAGAAATACCTCTGCCCCTCCGGCGAATCAAATGGGGCGCAGCAGAGCTGCCTGTCGGGGAGGTGTATCCCGTATTTCTCCGATGCCTTTATCATCTGCCGGATGTAGTCATCGCAGACCTGGTAGCCGAGCCCCCTTGAACCGGAATGTATCATGACAGTGACCTGATCCTTGAAAAGACCAAAGGCCTCCGCGGCCTTTTCGTCATAGATCTCCGCAACACGGCCTACCTCGATAAAGTGGTTGCCGCTTCCAAGAGTGCCAAGCTGGTCCTTGCCCCTCTCGTATGCTCTCTCTGATACGTTCCCGGGGTCCGCGAAAGGCATCTGACCGTTGTCCTCTATGAAGCGTACATCGTCCTCTGTGCCGTATCCCTGCTCTACTGCCCATTGCGCGCCTTTCGCAAGCACCCTTTCCAGGTCCTTCCTGCCGAGCTTAAGGTCCTTCCTGTGCGAGCCAACGCCGCTGGGGATATTGATAAAAAGCCTGTCGATGATGTCGTTTACCTTCCCGCCGATCTCCCGCGCGCCCAACACGGAGCGCATGAGCCTCACCCCGCAGTTTATGTCGTAGCCGACGCCGCCGGGGGAGATGACCCCTTCTTCGGCATCGAAGGCGGCCACGCCGCCGATGGGGAACCCGTAGCCCCAATGTATATCGGGCATCGCCATGGAGGCGCTGACAATGCCGGGGAGGCAGGCAACATTTTCTACCTGCCTGATGCTCTCATCTTTTCCGAGATCCCCGAGAAGCTCTTCGTTGATATAGACAATGCCTTCGACACGCATTGCCCCGTGCCTTTCAACGACATACCTGTTCTCATCGATCTTCTTCAGCGATATCTTCTTTGTCTCTTCCATATATCAATTTTATATCATTTTGTGATCTATTGCTATGATCGTTTGCCTGCCATTTCACACATGGTAGTAATAAATTCTAAGCACTAAGCACCAAATCCTAAACAATATCTAAATCCTAAGCACGAAGCACTAAACAATGTCAAAATTCAAATATCAAATGTCAGAAACAATGGACTGTACGCATGTTTTGATATGTGGAAATTTGAACATTTGTGCTTGTTTAGGATTTCGATATTAGGATTTCGGATTTGCCATGAGCTGTATTCTTACACGTCTACAATGACCGTTGCCTTGAGCGCCCCTTTTTCTTCCACTATCCGGAATTTGTGATACGTAACCGCCTTGACCTCCTGCCTGAGCGTATGCCTGGCGGGGTCAAAGAACTCGCCCATGAACAGTCCTTCAGCATTTTGATCCCTGATACGAACCGACACTGTCCCGGGGATAAACCCTGTCGTGTCCCATAAGTACAAAGTATCATTGAGGAAATTGATGAAAAGCTCGCCGTTGCCGCTTGTCTTCATCCTTTTTTCTATGAGAGGGTGAACGGTCTCTGTCTCCGTTATGAGAGAGAACAACGCGTAGACCCCGTTTCGGAAAAGCTCCTCCATGGTTCCGCCATACACCTCAAACCCCGTATCCGCTTCATGGTCAAGTATTTTATAACGTTCCATGATATAGCTCATAGCTAACAGCGATCAGCCTTCAGCAAAAGACGCGTCTATCGCGTTTATCTAAGTTTGTTGTGTCCGTCTGGTCTGTCCAGTATCCAGCAACGAGTATCTGGCATCTGATTTTCCATGAGCTATGAACTATGAGCTGTCTTTTTCCCTTTCTCTTCCTTAATAATGTTCTTTATCTTCGCGGTGATCGCCAGGGCGCTGTCCAAGGGTCTCTGCCAGATGTTCCTGCCGAATATGAAGCCTGATCCGCCTGCACGGATGCACAGCCGCGCCTTTGCGAGAAGGTCCTCGTCAGAGGTCATCTCGCCGCCCGCGAAGATGACCGGTATGCCTGCGGCAGCGCCTATCACCCTCCTCACCGCCTCTTCGAGGGGGACATCGAGTTTGCTGTATGGCGCGGGAATGTTAGAATCCTTTTTTACGCTCGGGACGTTCACCTTCACCATATCCGCACCAAGCTCTGCGGCAACCCGCGCTGCGTACTCGATAGCGAAAGAGCTGTTCTTTCCGCCCTTCTCTTCTATATCGCGTCCCCGCGGGTATGACCAGACGATGACAGGGAGTCCTGCCCTGTGCGCCTCCCCTCTGATAACGGCGAACTGTTCTATGTCCTCATCCTGCCTCGGCGATCCCACATAGAGCGTATACCCGATGGCTATCGCGGAAAGCTCCAGCGCGTCGTCGATCGAGGCTGTTATCGGCGAAAGAGGCTCATCGTCACCGGGGATGCCTGTCTTTCCATTTATCTTCAATACCAGCGGCATCTCGCCATACATAGTATGGAAAAACCTCCTGGCATTGCCGATATGGAGCGCAACGGCATTATACCGCCCCTTTTTTGCTATGGCGATGATGTGCATGGGGTCTTCGGCAAAACGGGCATCGAAGAAGTCCCTTGGCCCGTGTTCAAGCCCCTGGTCATAGGGAAGAATGATGGTCCTGCCGTAGGTTCCAAAAAGTTTCTGTAATCTCACATCCTTAGGCTCCATATCCCCTCCTTGAGATTATCTGTCCTTCTCAATTATAGCACATTGCCTGCATGGGAAGTAAAAAACCCTTTTAACCCCTTTTGATGCAAGGAGAATACGTATGAAAAAAATATTAAAATATTTTAATTTTTTCCTTGACACATCTTCTGTCAATTGCTATAAAGATTAAAATTACTTAATAAAAAGGAGGTGGTTGAGAATTTTCAGGATTATTCAAAACATTACTTTAAAGGAGGTAGGAATGAAAAAGATTGTATTAGTCCTACTTGCGCTTTTTATTGCTGTACCAATGGTCAGCGACGCAGGTAGCGTAACAAGCAGATGGGATATGACGATCGGCGGCTTCGTGAAGTTTGATGCAGGCTGGGCAAGCCAGGGTGTCAGCGGCGACTATATGTTCGCATCACCGGGAAGCATCAACAACAACACGAACGTAACCGATAAGTGGGGCAACACCTTCATGGCAGCCGGCGAGACAAGGCTCAACTTCGCCATTAAAGGTCCTGACGGATGGGGCGCAAAGACAACAGCCTTTGTCGAGGGCGATTTCAGGCAGACTGGAGCATACGAGGCCTTCAGGTTAAGACATGCCTTCATGAAATTCGACTGGGGCACCACCACTCTCGTTATCGGTCAGACCTGGCAGAACTGGGGTCTTATGCCTTCTTTCAACCTGCTCGGCGTGAACGAGCTTGGCCCGATGAACAAGGGCGACCGTTTACCGCAGATCATGGTCACCCACACATTCGCAAAGGACTGGAGACTCACCTACGGTGTTATATCAGCATACGCACCGCAGTCAGCGGGCGGCAACAGGGCATCCTTGGGCGTCAACACAAATACATCCCAGCAAACGATCTTCTCTTACCCGAACTTCGAGGCTGAGTTAGGTTGGTCGTCAGATGTATGCGGCAAGATCGGTCCCTGGAAGATGCAGTTCGCCCTCGGCGGCTTCGCGGGAAAGAACAAGATAGCCAGACGTAGCGGCGCAGCAGGCACGGACTGGTATGACGACGACATCGACAACTGGGGCCTTGCTTTCAAGACCTATATCCCCATAATCCCAGAGAAGAAAGGGAACAAGGCTGGCGCACTCGCCATTACTGGCAGTGCCTTCCTGGCACAGGGTCCGAATGCATTCTTTGGCCCGTGGTCGTATGACGCATACATATCAGGTAACGCAATCCCTGCAAACACCAGCTTCTCTGCACACAACGGTACAGTAGGAGGCGGCTGGGGTGAGATCACCTATTACTTCCTCGACAACGTATTCATCAACGGCCTCTATGGGTATGCGCGTTACAACTGGAGCGACGCTGTCAGAGGCTTAACCAATGGAGGTAATGCCGTTATTACTGCGGCAGATATCCAGAACGTACAGCACGTAATTGTCAACCTGATGTATGATGTAAATCCTGCAATCAGGCTGGGTATCGGCTGGACACACTTACAGTCCGGCTATGCAAACTTTCAGGCAGCAGGCGGCGGCGGGAAATCCGGCAAGCTTGATGTTGCAAGGATTGCTGCATGGTACTTCTTCTAAGAAACTGCTGACAAAGAGACACAAAAGGGGGCTCCTACAGCCCCCTTTTTTATTGCCCAAAAACCTTTGGGGTCAACTCT
>DLMV01000016.1:0-14989 GCA_002478225.1 Deltaproteobacteria bacterium UBA7527
GGGCATGTCGATCACGGCAAGACGCTTCTCCTCGATACGATACGACACACAAATGTCGCCGAGCGCGAGGCAGGGGGGATCACCCAGCACATCGGCGCCTATAAGGTTGATGTCGGGGGCAAGGAGATTGTCTTTGTGGACACGCCGGGCCACGAAGCCTTTACAGCCATGAGGGCCCGCGGCGCGTTGGTCACCGATATCGTGATCCTCGTTGTTGCCGCTGATGACGGAGTAATGCCGCAGACGATAGAGGCCATAAACCATGCAAAATCTGCGCAGGTCCCCATTATCGTGGCCGTCAACAAGATCGACAAGCAGAATGCCAACGTTGAAAAGGTCATGAAGGAGCTTTCTGAATTGAACCTTGTCCCTGAAGAATGGGGAGGAACAACGTTATTTGCGAAGATCTCCGCTAAGAAGAAGACAGGGATCCAGGAACTCCTCGAGCTCATTATTCTCCAGGCCGAAATGCTTGAGCTCAAAGCAAACCCTGACAAGCTCGCGAGGGCTACGATCATAGAGTCTGAGCTCGACAAAGGCCATGGGCCCGTAGGAACCGTCATTATACAGGAAGGCACGCTGAAGATACAGGATCCTTTTATCTCGGGGATGACCTTCGGACGCGTGAGAGCGATGCTCGATGACAAGGGAAAGAGAATTCAAAAGGCCCCGCCTTCGACGCCGGTCCTTGTTGTCGGGTTCCAGGACGTTCCGCACGGCGGGGATAGGTTTGTTGTCACCACGGAGGAGCGCTACGCCAGAGAACTTTCGAAGTTCAGACAGGAAAAGCTCCGCGAAAAGGAGGCTGCAAAGAGCTCCAGAACAACCCTTGAAGAGCTGTACTCAAAAATTGGCGAGGCGGAGAAGGTAGTGCTTAATGTTATCGTCAAGGGCGATGTTCGCGGTACCATCGATGCCATCGTTGAGTCGCTGAAGAAGCTCTCCAACGATATCGTCGAGGTCCAGATAACACACAGCGGTGTCGGCGCAATCACAGAGACCGATATAAACCTTGCCATGGCATCGGGCTCTATCGTAATCGGGTTCAATGTGAAGCCTGTGGCAAAGGCCCAGGCCCTTGCGGAGCAGGAAAATATAGAGATCAGGACCTATACCATCATCTACGATATGATAGATGATATCAAAAAGGCCATGGAGGGCATGCTGGCGCCAAAGGTTGTGCAGGTCGGCATCGGGAAGGCAGAGATACGGAAGGTGTTTTCAGTCTCCAGGATAGGCTCTATCGGCGGCTGTTATGTTACCGAGGGCAAGGTAACAAGGAATGCCCTTGTAAAGCTCATGAGAGCGAATGAGACGATCTTTACCGGCAAGCTCGCCTCTTTGAAGCGGTTCAAAGACGATGCCAAAGAAGTGATGTCAGGTTATGAATGCGGAATGTCGCTGGACGGTTTTAATGATCTAAAGGAAGGGGACCTCCTGGAGTTTTACGTTGAAGAGCAGGAAAAGCAGACCCTTGATGGTTGAATATGGTTGTTGGTATTTCATGCATAGAGATTTTTTTTCCTGAAAGTCACTCCCTGAAAGACAAACGGCAGATGATTAAAAAGATCGTGGAGAAAACGAAGACCAAGTTCAACATATCGATAATTGAGGTAAAGCAGACAAACCTCTGGCAGAGAGCAAGCATTGGCTTCGCGTTAATGGGCATAAACAGGGATCGCGTTAGTTCTGCGATCGAAAACGTACACAGGTACATAGAAGCTCTCTATCTGGGAGACATTATAAATACCTGGACAGAGATAATCGTGATGGGCAATGAGATATAGACGGCTCAGGATCCAGGACCTGCTCCGTGAGGAGATATCGCTGATCATTCAGCGGGACCTTCGGGACCCCGGTGTGGGTTTTGTTACGATACTTGATGTAAAGGTGAGCGAAGATCTGAAGATCGCGAAGGTGATGTGTTCTATTTATGGCACGGATGAAGAGAAAAAAAAGACGCTCCAGGCGTTGAAACGGTCCAGGGGATATGTAAAATTTCTTCTGGGGCAGCGGGTCAAACTGAAATATATCCCCGATATCAACTTTTTCCTTGACGACGTGTATGAAAAGGCGCTGAGAATCGAGGAGATCCTGAAAAGGGAAGCCAATGTTCGCAAAGATTAGAAAGATCATCAACAACGGGCAGGATTTTTTTGTAACAACACATATTGACCCTGACGGCGACGCGATAGGATCGGTCTTCTCCATGTACTGGGCTTTGAGATCGCTGGGAAAGAACGTGACGGTATATCTTAAGGATCATGTCCCTTACCGGTACGAGTTCCTTCCAGGGCCCGGGCAGATAAGCCATGTGATCCCTGAAAGGGCCTATGACGCTGCTTTTGTCCTTGATTGCGGGGACATTTACCGCATCGGAGACGGATATGAGAATTTAAGAAAGACAGAAATGATCATAAGCATCGACCACCATAACACCAATGAAGGCTTCGGCAGGATCAATGTTCTTGATACCGGCGCTTCTTCGACCGGAGAGATCCTGTACGGGCTCTACAAATATCTCGGCATCTCTCTTTCATATGAGATCGCGGTCAATATATACACCGCGATAGCAACGGATACAGGTTCTTTCAGATATGAGAACACCAACTCAAAGGCCTTTCTCATATGCGAAGAGATGGTGCGGCTGGGGGTGGAACCGGCACGGGTGTCGAGGATGGTGAACGGGAATCATCCCAAGGAAAGGTTCCTTCTGCTTGGACAGGTCCTCAGCACGCTGCGCACCTTTGATGAGGGCAGGGTGGCCATTGCCTATGTGACTGAAGAG
Organism: Deltaproteobacteria bacterium UBA7527; assembly: GCA_002478225.1. Classification (GTDB taxonomy): domain Bacteria; phylum Desulfobacterota; class Syntrophorhabdia; order Syntrophorhabdales; family Syntrophorhabdaceae; genus UBA5609. Next base: position 2,789 of record DLMV01000016.1, read on the forward strand.
ATGTTCGAGAATACCCGATCAACAAGGGAATACAGCGATGGCTTTGCGGAGCTGATAAGGGAGGTCAGGGGCGTTGAGGTGGCGATACTGCTAAGGCAGGTCGACGACAGGCGGTACAAGGTAAGCATGAGGTCTAAAGGGACTGTCGACGTTGCAGATGTCTGCGGTCTTTTTGGCGGCGGAGGACATAAAAACGCCGCCGGTTGCCACATAGACGGGAGCCTCGCCGAGGTTGAAGCAAAGCTCTTAGAGGCGATGAAGAGATGAAGAAGGGAAATACTAAATCCGAATATCGAAGCACTAAACAAATTCAAATTTTCCAATGTTCAAAATTCAAAACGTTTAGGACATTCGATATTCGAATTTCGATATTGTTTAGAGTTTCGTGCTTCGAATTTCGCGCTTGAGGTCAATATAGGATGAACGGTTTTTTGATCATTGACAAAAAGGCAGGCATGTCCTCTTATGATGTTATTAGAAGGTTGAAGAAGCTGGACCGCTTCAAGAAGATCGGCTACATCGGGACGCTCGACAGAAATGCAACAGGAATACTGCCTGTGGCCCTCAATGAGGGGGTAAAGCTGATCCCGTTCCTGGAGAATGTGGAAAAGGCATACAGGGCAAGCTTTCTGCTTGGTGTTGCAACGGACACGTTCGATATTGAAGGCAAGGTGATAGCAAAGACCGATGCAAAGGAATATGAAAAGGAAATGCTTGCAAATGTTCTAACCGGATTTCAGGGCAAGATCGTGCAGCGGATCCCCGTATATTCATCAAAAAAGGTGAACAGAAAGCCTCTCTATAAATGGGCACGGCAGGGGGTTGACGTCTTGCCGCCGGAGAAGGAGGTTGAGATCTTCGCCATTGAGCTTCTTGAATACCGGCACCCGTACGTTGAGATCGAGGTGACATGCTCAAAGGGTACGTACATCAGGGCGCTTGCGAATGATTTCGGGGCAAAACTTGGCTGTGGGGCAACATTATATTCCCTCAAAAGGACAAGGCATGGTGAATTTACTGAGAACATGGGTGTGGATATTGACCATTTCAAATTTCCTCAGGACTTGGTAAACTATTTATTATCATTAGAAAATGTTTTACAATCTTTACGTGGAATAGTTGTGGAGATGGTCCTTGAGAGGTTTTTAAAGAACGGCATGCCCATTCCTCTTATGGGCAGCTCAAAAGAATGGAAGAACGGCGAATTGGCGAGGCTTGTGAACAAGCAGGGGGTTCTCATAGGGATAGGCGAGGCGGATCTGGCTTCGAGGACCATTAAGATCAAAAGGTTAATAAACAATTAAGGAGGAGTACATGGCACTTACTACGACAAAGAAAAAGGAGATCATCGAGGGCTTCAAGACCCACGAAAAAGACACAGGGTCTCCTGAGGTACAGATTGCCCTTATTACCGAGAGGATAAGATCTCTGACTGAACATTTTAAGAAGTTCTCCAAGGATCATAATTCGAGAAGAGGATTGCTGGTGCTCGTTGGGAGCAGAAGAAGACTTCTCAATTACCTGCGGGAAAAGAACGTTGAGAGATACAAGAAGGTTATTGAGAAGCTTGGTTTAAGAAAATAAAAAAGGTCAGGTAAAAAAATGGAAGAGACGATAACAATTAATTGTGCAGGAAGACCGCTTACAATAAGCACAGGAGATCTTGCGAAACAGGCGGACGGCAGCGTCCTTGTCCGGTACGGCGATACCGTTGTGCTCGTGACCGCCGTTGTCGAAAAGAATGAAACAGAGAAGGATTTTCTGCCTCTCACGGTGAACTATCAGGAGATGTCCTATGCAGCCGGAAAGTTTCCCGGAGGGTTTTTTAAGAGAGAGGGAAGACCGTCGGACAGGGAGATATTAACGTCCCGATTGATAGACAGGCCGTTAAGACCCTTGTTCCCGAAAGGGTTCAAGCATGAATCCCAGATCATTGCAACGGTCCTGTCTGCTGATCCGGAGAATGATCCGGCTATCCTGGGGATCATAGGCGCCTCATGCGCCCTCACCATTTCGGAGATCCCCTTTGACGGCCCGTTTGCAGGCGTCAAGATAGGGAGGAAAGACGGCCAGTTTATCATTAATCCCACGACAAGCGAGATGGGAGAGAGCGATCTCGACATAGTTGTGACAGGTACAAGAGACGCCATTCTCATGGTGGAGGGAGCGGCGAAGTTCATCAGCGGGAGCGACCTCATAGAAGCGATACATTTCGGCCACCAGAGCCTCATACCGATCATCGAGATGCAGGAAAGGATGCAGGACAAGGTTGGCAGGGTAAAGTGGCAGGTAAATGCAGACCAGGATATTAGCGTACGCAAAGAAGAGATACGAAAATCAATCGAGAAAGACCTCATGGAAGCGTTTTCTTTACAGGGTAAGAGGAACAGAGGTGACAGGCAGAACGTCATACTTGGAGAGCTTGTAAAGCGCTATGGGGATCTGGATCCCAATGTGGTATATAAGATTTTTGATGAAATCACGCGGGACATCTTAAGAGAACAGCTTTTCTCAACAGATAGAAGGATTGACGGAAGAACTGCGGATGCAATCCGCAACATCACCTGCAGGGTAGGGGTATTGCCGAGGACGCACGGTTCGGCGATTTTTACAAGAGGAGAGACGCAGGCTCTTGCTATTACCACCTTTGGTACCTCTGATGATGAGCAGAAGGTGGAATCTCTTCTTGAGGGCGAAACCTTCAAGACCTTTATGCTCCATTATAATTTCACACCTTTTTCAGTTGGCGAGGTAGCTATGCTCCGCGGGCCCACAAGGCGCGAGATAGGCCACGGCAACCTTGCCGAGCGCGCCCTCTCGCCGATCCTGCCGTCGAAGGAAGAATTCCCTTATACGATCCGCATCGTTTCCGAGATACTCGAATCCAACGGATCTTCTTCGATGGCAACGGTCTGCAGCGGTTGTTTGTCATTGATGGATGCGGGGGTGCCCATCAAAGAGCCTGTCGCCGGAATAGCCATGGGTCTTGTGAAAGATGGCGAGAGAGAGATCATCCTGTCCGACATCCTCGGCGACGAAGACCATCTGGGAGATATGGATTTCAAGATCGCCGGAACGCGTGAAGGGATTACGGCTGTGCAGATGGATATCAAAATCAAGGGAATTACCAAGGAGACCATGTCAAGGGCTGTTGTACAGGGACAGCAGGGCATAGCCACGATACTCGACATCATGAGCTCAACCCTCGCGCAACCAAGGGAGAACCTGTCGCCCTATGCTCCGAGGATCTATACTTTCAAGATAAAAACGGACAAGATACGCGATGTAATTGGTCCGGGCGGCAAGATTATCAGGGGCATTATAGAACAGACAGGCGTAAAGATAGACATAGAAGACTCAGGCGTCGTCAAGATAGCCTCTATTGATGAAAAGTCAGCAAATGCCGCGATCGAGATCATCAAAGGCCTGACCAGGGATATAGAGCCGGGCACAATCTATCTCGGCAAGGTGAAGAGGGTCCTCGATGCAGGCGCTATCGTAGAATTGATGCCGAACGTTGATGGATTTGTCCATGTAAGCCAGCTTGCCGAAGGTTTTGTAAAAAAGGCCTCCGATGTTGCAAAGGAGGGCGACGAAATGCTCGTGAAGGTCATTGATGTCGAAGAGAACGGCAGGATAAAACTCTCACGCAAGGCTGTTCTAAAAGAGCAGAAGGCAAAGCAGGAAGATGTACAGAAAAACAGTTCTCGATAACGGCATAACCGTTGTTACTGAGTCCATCCCATACTTTTCAACGGTTTCGCTGGGGATCTGGTGGAAAACAGGCAGCAGATACGAGCAGCGAAATAATAACGGCGTCTCACATTTTATTGAGCATATGCTTTTCAAGGGGACATCGGAACGGACTGCCTATGATATTGCGCGGGAGATCGATGCCATAGGAGGCACAATAAATGCCTTTACCGGGAAGGAATATACCTGCGTCTATGCACGGGTCTTAAAGAAAGACATGGATACGGCCCTCGATATCATTGCGGACATGTGCAGGAATTCCCTTTTCGACGGCAGCGATATCGAACGGGAGAAGTACGTCATCACGCAGGAGATCAAGATGATCGAGGATAATCCTGAAGAGTATATCTACGACATGTTCAACGCCTCATATTTTAAGGATCACTCGCTCGGTATGCCGATCCTTGGCTCCCAGCAGAACGTAGAAGGTTTTTCGAGAGAACAGCTAAAAGAATATTTTACAAATTACTATTCCCCGAAGAATGCCATCATTACTATAACCGGCAGGATCAAGCATGAGGATGCCGTAACGAGGGTGAGCAGATTCTTTTCCGACCTTCGGGGAGCAGGCGCAGAAGGCCCCTCGATTATCAGCCCTGAACCGTATAACGCATTTAATATCTACGAAAAAGAACTGGAGCATGTCTATCTATGTATAGGAACGAGAGGGGCGAGCCAGGTTGATAAAAAGAGGTACTGCCTTTATGTGCTCAATGCCATCATGGGCGGGAGCATGAGCTCCCATCTATTCCAGGAGATACGGGAAAAGAGAGGGCTTGTTTACAATATCTACTCTTATGTGAACTGCTATCATGATACAGGCACTTTCGGCATATCCACCTCGACCTCAAAGGAATCGGTCGCAGAGGTGCTGCAGTTGATTCAAGATGAGATCGCCAGGATACGAAACGAAGGCATTACTGATGCCGAACTCGCATTTTCCAAAGAGCACATCAAGGGCAACCTTTTTATCTCCCTTGAGAGTTCCGAAACAAGAATGGGCAGGCTGGCAAAGAACGAGATATACTTTGGAGATTATATACCGCTCAAAGAGACGCTCCACGAGATTGACAGCATCCAGAAAAAGGACGTGGATGCGATCGCGAAGTTCCTCTTTGGACGTCCCGAGGGCATATCGCTCACAGTGCTCGGCAATGTCGCCGGTGACAAACTGGAGAAATTGTGGAGAAGTTAGAGGTCTTTGTCTCTAAAAAAGATGGGGCGCTTCTGCCGCAGTATGCCACGAGCGCTTCATCCGGGCTCGATCTCTGCGCATTCCTGCAAGAAGCCCTTATCATAAATCCACTTGAAAGGGTCCTGGTTCCAACGGGGATCTTTATAAGCATCCCGAAGGGATTCGAGGCTGAGATAAGACCGAGAAGCGGCGTCGCATATAAGAACGGCGTGACCGTACTCAATACGCCAGGCACTATCGATGCTGATTATAGGGGTGAGATCAAAGTGATCCTTATTAATCTTGGGACTGAACCGTTTGTGATCCGGAACGGCGACAGGATTGCCCAGATGGTCTTTCGATCCGTGGCGCAGGTCGACTGGAAACTGGTCGATGCTTTGCCTGAAACGGAAAGGGGTGAGGGCGGATTCGGGTCAACGGGAATATGATGAACCTGTACGAGAGCCTTGACCATTTCATCCGCTATCTTACATCAGAGAGAGGGGCATCGCCCCATACTATCGACGCGTACAGCAGGGATATTATCGGGTTTGTCGGGTTCCTCGAGAGTGCATCCTGTATGGTGCCGGAAAGAAAAGACCTTGAGACGTATATCGGTTTTTTAAGAGAGAAAGGAAAGAAGACGCGGAGCATAGTCCGGGCAATATCGGCGCTGCGGAGCTTTTTTAATTTTCTTCTTATTGATGGAAAGATAATAAAAAGCCCTCTCGAGGACGTCGAGATCCCGAAATATACACCCCCTATACCGGAGGTCCTGAGCGAGGAGGAGATACTCCAGCTGATAAGATTGCCTGAAGGATCTAAAACATCCCTGCGGGACAGGGCCATACTCGAATTGTTATATGCTACGGGGCTTCGGGTTTCGGAACTCATCAAGCTGAAAAAAGGCGATGTCAATCTTGAAGCCGGTTTTTTGATAGCCTCCGGAAAGAGGTCGAAAGAAAGGGTAGTACCCCTTGGCACCCATTCAAAGGATTCGCTAAAACTTCACCTTGAGACTGAAAAACCGAAAGGGAACTTTATCTTTCCTAATAAAAAAGGCGGCATGCTGACCCGGCAGGCGGTCTGGAAGATCATCAGAAAATATGCGGCAAAGATGAAAAAGACGCATATATCGCCCCACACGATCAGGCATACTTTTGCCACCCATCTCCTTGAGGGTGGTGCGGATCTAAGGTCTGTTCAGATCCTGCTCGGGCACGAGGATATATCAACAACGCAGATCTATACCCACGTGGACAGCAAGAGGCTTAAGGAGATCCACAGAAAATATCATCCAAGAGGATGAAGACTTGACAAATCCTAAATCCGAATATCGAAATCCTAAACAAATTCAAATGTTCAAAATTAAAAACGTTTTTGAAGTCTTTGTTTTGAACATTTGATATTTGAAATTTGATATTGTTTAGTGTTTGGTGCTTAGAGTTTAGTAATTTAACTGTGGGGTGTTGTGAGTGAAGGTTATAACCTCCCATACGAACGCTGATTTTGATTCCCTTTCATCCATGATGGCAGCAAAAAAGCTGTATCCTGACGCCGTGCTTGTCTTTCCTGGCTCGCAGGAGAAGACCCTCCGCGATTTTCTCATTCATTCCACACTCTATCTCCTGGATATTTCGAAGATGAAGAAGATCGACTATGAGGCGATCGACACCCTTATCCTCGTGGATACGCGGCAGAAGACAAGGATAGGCGATTTTGAAAAGGTTGCCGGCAGCGGTAAGGTAAAGATCCATATATACGACCATCATCCGCCATCAGCAGAAGACATTAAGGGAGACCTGGAGGTTATAGAAAATATAGGCGCTACCGTGAGCATCCTTGTCTCCATCCTTCAGGAGAGAGGGATACCTATAACGCCTGAAGAGGCGACGGTCATGATGCTTGGCATCTACGAGGAAACAGGCAGCTTCAGGTATTCCTCCACTACAGTCGGCGACTTTAAGGCGGCATCGTATCTCCTTTCAAAGGGGGCAAACGTCAACCTTGTATCAGACATGCTTACCAGGGAACTGGTGCCCGAGCAGGTCTTTCTGCTCAACGATATCATCAAGAATGCCGCCACGTATAACATTAACGGCGTTGATATAGTGATAACGGAGGCAAGCACAGAACAATATGTGGGAGACCTTGCCGTTATCGTGCACAAGTTTCGCGACATGGAGAATATCAATGTGATCTTTGCCCTGTTCCGGATGGAAGACAGGGTGCATATCATAGGCAGGAGCAGGATACCTGAAGTCGATTCCGGGCATATCATGTCGCTCATGGGAGGAGGAGGCCATAAGGTTGCAGCCTCTTCGACAGTCAAAGACATGACGCTCATAGAGGCAAAAGAAAGGCTTATTGATATCCTGAAATATAACGTGAAACCCCTCTGGAAGGCGAAGGACATCATGTTCTTTCCCGTAAAGTCAGTGGAGTCTTCTCATTCGATACATGACGCAAAGAACATGATGCTGCAATATAATATCAATGCACTGCCTGTCATCGCGAACGATAAAGTCGTCGGGATCATCACGAGGCAGATCGTTGAGAAAGCAGCGTTCCATAAGCTTGAGAACATACCGGTAAAGGAATATATGTTCACAGAATTCGCCATGGTAGAGCCTGAAGATTCAATTGAAAAGGTAAAAGAGAAGATCATCGGGAGCAATCAGAGGTTTTTGCCTGTCATAAAAGAACATGAACTGGTAGGCGCCATTACACGGACAGACCTTCTGAGGATCATTGAGGATGAAATTACGAAGACAGTGCTCGAAAGGCTTGAATTCCACGAAAAATATGTGAAACGGAAGAACGTGAAAAAGCTCATGGATGAGCGGCTTGACGATGAGACAATGAGGAAGCTGACAGGGATAGGAAGCCTTGCTGACGGCATGGGCTACCACGCATATCTTGTCGGCGGATTTGTGAGGGACCTGCTGCTCCGTGATGAAAATTATGATATTGATATTGTCATTGAAGGGGACGGGATAGCGTTTGCAGAAGAGTTGGCGAAACGCTTGAATGTAAAAGTGCGCCCTCACAAGGAATTTGCAACAGCGAAGGTGATCTATAAGGACGGGTTCAAGGTTGATATAGCAACGGCGCGGCTTGAATACTACAAGGCCCCCGCCACGCTTCCTGTTGTTGAGCACAGCTCCCTGAAGCTTGATCTCCACAGGAGGGATTTTACGATCAATACACTGGCCATATCGCTGAATAAGAATACCTTTGGTGAATTGATCGATTTTTTTGGCGCCCAGCGTGATATCAAGGAGAAGACGATCAGGGTTCTCCACAGCCTGAGCTTTGTAGAAGATCCGACACGTGTGTTCAGGGCCATCAGGTTTGAGCACAGGTTTGGTTTTAAGATAGGGAAACACAGCATGGACCTTATAAAAAATGCGGTGAAACTGAATTTCCTCGCACGGATCAGAGGAAAGAGGGTTTGGGTAGAGCTGGCGCTTATACTCCAGGAGGACGGGGTCGAAAAGATCTTAAAGCGCCTCCAGGAGCTTGACCTCTTGCGCTTTATCTTTCCATTGCTGGTATTTAATAAAGACAAAGAGAAGCTTTTCAACCAGATGCAGGCCATATATAAATGGTATGAGCTGCTCTATCAGGGCAAGCCCGTTGATAGAGTGCAGTATTACCTGCTGGGACTTGTCGAGCATATGAAGCCCGAGGAGGTTCTTGAATTCTGCAAAAAACTTGAGGTTACCGAGAAGGTCAGAAAAAAGACCACAAGCAACACAGAGCGTGTGCGGGAGGCCCTTGCCAGGCTGACAATGGGTATGCCGGTTCTGAAGAAAAGCGAGATACACCGTATCCTTGAGCCGTTGCCCAAGGAAGTGATGCTTTTTATCATGGCAAAGACACGGACTGAAGAAATAAAGAAGGCGATATCAAATTTCATCACCCACAAAGACTCTTTCAAGCCTTTTACGACAGGCGCCGATCTCAAAAAGATGGGTGTTCAGGAGGGTCCGGTGTATAAAGACATACTGGAAAGGCTGAAGGACGCAAAGGTTGACATGAATCTGAAAACAAAGGAAGAGGAGGCGCATTTTGTGGACATTTATCTAATGGAAAAAGGGATGATGCCATGAGCTTCTTGGTGCCCACGCTTGAAGTGCAGCTTGAATGCTATGAAGGACCGCTTGCTGTCCTGATATCGCTCATCAAAAAGAACAAGGTCAGTATCTGGGATATTCCCATCTCAACGATCACGGAGAGATTCCTCGAATATGTGGAGCTGGTGAAAGAGATGAACCTCAAGATCGCTGAAGACTTTATAGAGATGGCGTCTCTTCTCCTTTTCATCAAGTCCAAGATGCTCCTTCCCTCAAGCGGCGGAGAAGAGGCTGAAGACCCAAGGGAAGTGCTTGTCGAGAGGATCATAGAATATGAGCGCTTCAGGACCATGGCAGGCATAATGGATGCCCTTCCCATGCTTGACAGGGATGTGTTCTGCCAGGGGAAAGATGGGATCGAGAGAGAGACCGATTACGATCTCCTCTGCCTTTGCAACCTCTATTTTGAGCTGATCAGGATCAAGGAAGAATCGTACCTGAGTATAAATGAGATCAGGCCAACCGTAGAAGAGAAGATCGCCGCATTGAAAGCGATGCTTGAAGCATCCGGCATATATGTGTGGGATATTCATGAAGAGATGGATAGAAATGAAAAAGTAGCCACTATCCTTGGAATGCTTGAATTGGCAAAGATACAGGCGGCAACCCTCTCGCAAAGAAAAATGTTTGGCAAGATAGTGCTGAAGAGAAGAGGCAGCGCTGTTATGGAGAGCCGTCCCGAGGAAGGGCCGGTTTTTGGGCAGGAATCGGGAGAAGGCGGTCCATAGCTCATAGTTCATGGCGAACAGATACTGGATTGGATGCTCGATGCTTGATACTGGTCAAGAGGCACTAAGTTCGAAGAACCAGGCACGAGGTGCGAGTAATTGGGAGCATTGGTGCCGTGCCTTTAACCAGAATCCAGCAGCCAGAATCCAGAAGCAGGTTCGCTATGAGCCGCCTTAGTGCTTGCATCAAGGGAGGATCAACAATGCCCCAATCAAGAACAAAAAAGGTGCTTATCGTCATCGGCATCACAATTGCGGTCCTTGTCATCGTGCCTTTGCTCATAAACGTATTTGTAAGGGAGTCGGGTGAAAAGATCGGAATTGTTGAGATAGAGGGCGCCATCATGGATCCGAAAAATACGATGGACGATATCGTGAAGTTCAAGGATGATGAGAGTATCAAGGGAGTCATTGTGAGGATAAATTCGCCTGGCGGCGGAGCGGCAGCGAGCCAGGAGATACACAGCGAGGTTAAAAAACTGAGAGGAAAGAAAAAGGTCTTCGTCTCGATGGCATCAGTATGCGCATCGGGTGGTTACTACATAGCTACTGCAGGCGAAAAGATATACGCAAGCCCTTCGACCATTACAGGCAGCATCGGCGTCATTATGCAGCAGACCGTTGTTGAAGATCTGATGAAGAAGATCGGGATACAGGCAAATACGATCAAATCAGGTGAATTGAAGGATGCCGGAACGCCGTTCAGAAAGATGAGAGAGGACGAACGAAGAGATCTGAACAATGTTCTGGCAGACATACACGAGCAATTTATCAGAGATGTTGCTGAAGGAAGGAACATACCTGTTGATACGGTAAGAAAACTTTCCGACGGGAGGATCTTCACCGGTATACAGGCAAAGAACGCAGGTCTTGTAGATAAGATCGGCACATTTTACGATGCCGTTGACGAACTGAAAACTTCATTGAATATAGTGGGGAAGCCGGTCCTCGTCTATGGAAAAAAACCATTTTCAATTATCAGATGGCTCATCTCATCCCTCGCAAGAGAGTATGGCACTGAACTTGATACCCGGTCTTTCAAGTACATATATAATCAGTAAGGCAGGGACGTGCTCCAAAGGCAGCTCATAGCTGATAGCTCATAAAAACCTGATTCTGGATTCTGGCTGCTGGATACTTGTTAAGAGCACGGCACAAATGTTTACAGTTCCTCGCCCATCTCGTGGTTCCTTGCGTGCTCCTGACCAGCATCGAGCATACAAGCATCCAGCATTTGCTCACTATGAGGCGTGAGCAGCCTTTCGGTCGTCTTCCGTCACTTGACAAGCAGAGCAGATCGGTGCTTAAATTTGATAAGTTTCAGCGGGATCAGATTATGACGACGAACACGCCATTGGACTGGGAAAAGATAATCCTTGGCTTTAAAAGGACTACCCGCCAGTTCCTTGAGGATATCGTTGAGAATATCAGTGAATCCTTCATCGTGACCGACCTGCAGGGAAAGCTGGTATTCTTTAATAAAGGCTCGGAGAAACTCTTCCTTTACAGTCCTGAGGAGGTTATCGGCAGGCACATAGCGATGCTTGGAGCTATACAGCCGAATGTGCTTGCCGAGATCAGGAACGGGAATACATTTCGCGGAGAGATCTCGTTGCTGAAAAAATCAGGGGAACGATTTCCCTCTTTTGTCATCTGCATACCTTTAAGGGATGAGGACGGAAGAACAATGGGCATGATAGGAGCAGCGAGGGACCTGACCAAAGAAAAAGAAAAAGAAGAAGCTGAACGGGAGATCAGCAGGCTTAAGGAATTCAGCGAGAACTTAATTGCCTCACTCAATGACGGTATTCAGATAATAGATGGGCGCGGATACATTACATATATCAACAAACGGTTTGAAGAGATCGTGGGGTATGGAAGAGAGGAAATAATCGGGAAATATTACGGATCATTTATCGCCAAAGAGGCATTCGAACGCTTTGCGAAAGAGATGAACGCAGGCGACAACGGGGAGAGGAAGGAAAAAAAGGTATTTGAATCTACCTTTGTCACAAAAGACAACAGGAAGATACCGGTACTTGTAAGTTCGTCTTCTCTCTATGAAGGTAAAAACAGCAAAGGTACGATAAATGTTGTTACAGATATTACGGAAATAAATATTCTCAAGGAAGAGCTTTTTCAGTCTGAAAAGATGACATTGCTGGGAAAGCTGGCGGGGGAGATCGCGCACGAGATCAACAACCCTTTGGGCGGATTGATCATCGCCATCCAGATGCTTGTTGAAGATATAGGGAAGAAAGGGCGCATTCAAAAGAAAACATTGCTCAAAGAGCTTAGGGAGATGGAGAACGACGCAAGCAGATGCAGAAGATTTATCGGGAAGGTGCTGAACTTTGCTAAAATGATCCCCGAAGAAAAGACCATGTTAAATATTCACAATATGATT
>DLMV01000016.1:15197-57730 GCA_002478225.1 Deltaproteobacteria bacterium UBA7527
AAGATATTTATATCACAGGAAACACAAATAACCTGCAGCAGGTGATCATCAATATCGTTAATAATGCGCGGGAGGCGATTTTGCCCGATCGCGGTGAGATCACTTTAAAGACGTATGTGAAAGAGGGCGATCGAAAGAAGTGGGCCTATATTGAGATCAATGACACGGGGAAAGGCATTCCGAGAAATATCATGGACCGGATTTTTGATTCATTCTTTACAACAAAACCGAACGGAACGGGTTTGGGCCTTTCAGTAAGCAAGAGGATCATTGAAGAACACGGCGGAAAACTTATAGCGAGAAATCTGCCCGGAGGAGCTTCGTTGACCATAAGTCTTCCATGCGGTTAGATCTTTCATCTTGCCTGGAGGGCAATGACAATAATGAAAAAAGATAAATTCAAAGTTCTTGTGGTAGATGACGAGGACAGCATCCGGAACAGATGCGTCCAGTTGCTCCAGAAAAAAGGTTACAACGTGCAGGGAGTGAATGACGGGGAACAGGCCCTTTTTCTCATTAAGAAAGATGATTTTTCATTGGTGATCGCCGATATACGGATGCCCGGACTGAATGGGATAGACCTTCTTGAGAAGATAAAAGAAACTCATCCGGACACGGAAGTGGTAATGATCACCGGTTATGGAACTGTAGACAATGCTGTAGAGGCTATGAAATTGGGAGCCTATGATTACATTACCAAGCCTTTTGACATGGACAGGCTGCTCAAGATCGTAGGTCATATTGAGACAAATTTTTCATTGAAAAATGAGATCGGTGTTCTGAAGGATGAATTGAAGAAGTTCTCCAGCCGCCATGACTTTATCGGCGTCAGCGAGGAAGTGCAGCAGATATTTGAGCTGGTGCAAAAGATCTCCCCGATAGATTGTAACGTTTTGATCCAGGGGGAGAGCGGTACGGGCAAGGGGTTGCTTGCCCAGGCAATCCATTACGGCAGCCCGAGAAAGGAATACCCTTTTGTTGTGGTAGACTGCGCAGCGCTGACAGAAAGCCTGCTTGAAAGCGAGCTTTTCGGATACATGAAGGGCGCATTCACCGGCGCGTATGCGAACAAGGAAGGCTATTTCAAGATCGCCGATCACGGAACCATATTTCTTGACGAGATCAGCGAACTCTCCACATCCCTCCAGGGAAAACTGCTTCGCATGGCTCAGGACCATGAGATCATTCCCGTTGGGGGCACAAAGCCCGTCAAGATCAATACGAGGATCCTTGCGGCTACCAACAGGAACCTTGAGCAGCTTGTTAAAGAAGGGAAATTCAGAGAAGATCTTTACTTCAGGATAAACGTCGTGAAGATCGATATTCCCCCTTTAAGGGAGCGCAAAGAAGATATACTGCCCCTAACGCATTTTTTTCTGGATAAATTTAAGAAACGGTTTGACAAGAATGAGCTTTCAATAGACGAACAGGTCTTGGCATTTTTTCAGCAGTACGATTGGCCCGGGAATGTAAGGGAACTGGAAAATGTGGTGCAACGGCTGGTCATTACCGCTGATAAGCGAAGAGCGACAATGAAAGACCTGCCGGAAAAGATGCGGTCTTCGGTGCCGGCACACGGGGCAAAAGAACACGACAATCTCCGAGATCTCGATTTTGCGGAAGCAAGAAAAAGGTGCCTTGATAGCTTTACGAGAGAATACCTTGTCGACGCCCTGAGGTATCATCAGGGGAACATCTCAAGAACGGCAAAGGATATCAATATTCAAAGACCTTCTATCCAACGGATGCTGAAGCGTTATAACATAAAGAAGGAAGAATATTTGTAAAGGATGTGGATCTTTTAGGTTACATGATACCTCGGAGATACAGACCCCCTTGTTTTATCCTTCGGCAGCAACACAAACTGAACTTAACGAACGAACATACGGGTAGTTTTGTAGAGATCCAATAATTACAATAAGATATAAATTTCATAATAAGCCTTCCGTAAAAAAGGCCTTTTTTGTGATGTAAAGGTGCAATGCGGTCGGGACGGCATGTATCCCCAAGGTTACACATATCCGTGATGATTACCCCCCGGTATTTGTTGGCTAAATTCAATACATAACAATATCGAAAGGTTATAAACCGATATCCATAAAAGATATTGTGGCATAAGAATTGCTCATGTATTTTTACAAAGCACTGGGAACAGCATATGAACACATTACTATATGAAAAAATTTATAAGACACAAAGAAAAAACAAGCCCTTAATAGAAAGGTAACAAAAACGGAGGTGTCTATGCGGCCAGGATATTTTGAAGATTTAGAAAGTTTCGTTGAGATAAGCTCTGTAAAGTTCGAGTACCTGGAGCCTAATTCGTTAAAAGAGGCATGTTCAATGCTTGCCCAGTACAAGGAAAAGGCAAAATTGATCGCCGGCGGCACACAGCTTATCCCTTTGATGAAGATGAGAAAGGTGAACCCGGAATATCTAATTAATCTTAAGAATATACCAAACCTTGAATATATTGATTATTACAGTGACTTCGCGGAAGAAGGCGTAAAGATAGGTGCGATTGCAACACTCTTTGATCTGGGCCGTTCGGTGATAATAAACGAAAGGGCAAGCGTTCTCGTTGAGGCGATCAACAAGAGAGAGCTGCGGCTGAACAAGACCAGGTGGGCATACTATATGACCACTATCGGCGGGGGCCTCTCAAGCCCTGACACGGCAGCCGATATTGCTCCGGCATTGATGATCTTGGACGCAAAGGCTGTTATGCAGGGCCTTCAGGGATGGGAGACGGTGCCCATAGAGAATCTCTTTACGACGAACGGGAATGGAGAAGCATATGAGATCATCGGAGAGATAAGGATACCGAAGCAGCAGGAAAGCGAAGTGGGCCTGGTGTATGAAAAGAGCGCAGGCAAAAACGGATCACCAAGCATAGGCGCGGCAGTTTATCTCAGACTGGACCTGAAGCATGTGGACATAGAAGAGATAAGGATCGTAGTGGGCGGAATAGGAAATGCTCCTGTTGAAGCACAGGAAGGACCGGCAATAATGAAAGGCAATCCTATCGACGACCACCTGATAATCGATGCAGCAGATGTAGCTGCCGGCGAGGTCTGCGGCGACTCTGACCCGGAGACCCTGGAAAGAACAAGAGAGCTGATCGAAGAAGCGATACGGCATGCCATTGACCGTTCCATCGGTGATTTTGCGCTTGGGTATTAAACAATCAATATCCCTTCAATAAGGATATGCGGATATAAAAATATGTGCAGGAGGTAAGAAGGAGATGGCGGAAATGAGGATCAAATGTCTTTACGGCAGACAGGACTGTATGTTCGTAAAGAAAGGAACATGTCCAAGAGAGGATCAGTGCCTGCTCGCAGGCGAACTTAAGGCCAAGATGAAACAGAAAGAAAAAGAAGAACAAGAAGGAGGTGAGGATCTACAAAATGCTGATACAAGAGAAATTCACAGTGAAAGCGCCTATTCAGCAGGTGTGGCGGTTCATCATTAACCCTGAGCTGATAGGAAATTGTGTCCCTGGTTGCGAGAAGATCGAAGCGATAGATGAACGTACCTACACAGCTACCGTGAAAGCCGGGGTTGGTCCGATAAAAGTTCGGTTTAAGATCACCACTTCGTTGACCCAGATAGACGAGCCGAAACATATCCATATGGAAGCAAAAGGAGCTGACCTGGGGATGGCGGGGAGCTTTACCCAGGCAAGCGATGTTTACCTGAGAGAGGTCTCGGCGAGCGAAACCGAGGTTGCATACTCATCCAATGTAACTGTTACAGGCAGGATCGCTCTTTTTGGTGACAGGATTATGCGAGCACAGGCAAAGAAGATTGGTGAAGAATTCATACAGGCTTTAAAAGAAAAAATTGAAGGACATAAGGAGACCTAATCATGAAAGATTTCGAATATTTTTCAGCCAGCAGTCTGCAAGAAGCTTGCTCTTTGATCTCCCAGTACAAGGATGTGGGCAAGGTGCTTGCCGGCGGTCAATCACTCATTACCCTTCTCAGGCAGAAGCTGATAAGTCCTACATGCCTCATTGACATAAAAGGGCTTAAAGAGCTCGATTATATCGAATTCGATAAGAAGAGCGGTTTGAGGATAGGCGCATTAACAACACACCGGGCAATTGAAAAATCTCCATTGATACAGGAGAAATACAATGTGCTCTCTGAGATGGAGAAGAGCGTGGCCTCGGTGCAGACGAGGAACTGGGGCACCATAGGCGGCAACCTTTGCAGCGCAGACCCTATCGGAGACCCGGCGCCTTCGTTGATCGCACTGGGTGCGAAATTAAAATTAGTGAGCGCAAAGGGAGAAAGGATAGTAGCGCTGGAGGAGTTTTTTACGGATTACTTCACTACTATAATCGAGCCCGATGAGATACTCGCGGAGATCCAGATGCCGCCCCCTGCGCCCAATACGGCAGTCGAGTATATGAAGTTCAGCACAATAGAAGCAGGGATAAAGATCGTGTCCACGTCGGTAGCCATTACCGTCGAGGCGGGCAGCGACGTATGCAAGGATGCGAAGATCGTCATGAGCGCAGTGGCGCCGATCCCTCTTGTTACGAAAAAGGCTGCGGAGATGCTGAAGGGCAAGAAATTGACCGATGATGTGATCGAAGAAGCAGCAAAGATGGCTGCCTCAGAGACTGACCCCACCTCGGATGTTCATGCTTCAGCCGAATACAGGAAAGAGATCGTGAAGGTTCTCGTGAAGCGCGCGATAAAAAAGGCCTTTGAAAAAGCGAAGAAGGCTTAAAAGCATTTAAAGGAGGAAGTTACGATATGAATGGCTCGAAAAAAACGATAAACGTCAAAGTGAATGGGGAATCATACGAATTGTCAATCAAGCCCAAGATGACCTTGCTTCAGCTTTTAAGGAATGAGCTGGGTCTGACGGGCACAAAACAGGCCTGTATGGATAATTCCTGCGGAGCCTGCACCGTGATCGTCAATAAAATGGCCGTGAAGGCCTGTTCGGTCCTGGCGATGCAGGTGAATGGCAAGGAAGTTACTTCTGTTGAGGGATTGGCTTCCCGAGACGGCAAACTGACGCCCCTCCAGGAGGCATTTCTGGAACACAGCGCTTTTCAGTGCGGGTTCTGTACTCCGGGGAAGCTCATGTCTTCCACTGCTATGCTGGAAGAGATGTCTGACCCCACCGAGGAAGACGTAAGAAGGGATATGGAAGGAAATCTGTGCAGGTGCACGGGCTACGTACAGTATCTCGCGGCTATTATGGCAGTGGTCCGGCAGAGAAAGGAGGGATCGAAATGAATGAGCGCTCTGTAGTAGGAAAACCTTTACCAAGGGTTGATGGCAAGGCAAAATTGACGGGGAAGGCAAAATTTACAACCGACGTTGTGCTTCCCGGCATGCTTCACGCGAAGTTGTTAAGAAGCCCACTTCCCCATGCGAAGATCCGCAGCATCGATACGAGCAAGGCAGAGAAACTGCCCGGTGTTGTGGCAGTGATCACCGGGAAGGATACATGGGGGATCAGATACGGTTTTGTTGATACGCCGAACTACCCGGCAGAAGAACGCCCGATCGCCGAGGATAAGGTCCGTTTTATCGGAGAGACGGTGGCGGCAGTAGCGGCCATAGACCCCGATACCGCAGAAGATGCGCTGGACCTTATTGAAGTGGATTATGATCCTCTGCCCCCGGTCTTTGACCCCGTTGAGGCGATGAAGGACGGCGCCCCCCAGATACACGGTGAGATCACCCGTACCACATCATGCGCTTGGGAAGACTGGGGTGTCGCGAGAAAGTCACATTCATACACACCGGTGAACAATGTTGCCGCAAGGGTGCTTGTTACATACGGCGATGTCGAGAAAGGATTTGCAGAAGCGGACTATGTCCGCGAGGACCGTTCCAGGAGCCCGGGCACTTCCCATATGGCAATGGAGCCGCACACAATGGTAGCAAGCTGGGACCCCTTTGAGCAGAAGCTTGACGTGTGGATGAACCACATGGCCTATGAATTGAAGCGGTACTGGCTGCACAAGACGCTGGACATTCCTATCACAAAGATAAGGATCCACAAGACATATGTTGGGGGCGCATTTGGAGGGAAGGCCCCCTGTTATGACTATGAGGTCATTTGCGGTTTTCTCGCAAGGAAGTTATGCAAACCGATAAAGATAGAGTTGACCAGAGAGGAGGTCTTCTCTTCATGCAGGAACAGCCACAGGTTCGATATCAATATAAAAACAGGCGTAAAGAAGGACGGCACCATTGTCGCCCAACACGTCAGTGTCATCGTGGACGCCGGCGCTTACAAGTGCAGCGCACCGGTTGCAATGTTCTTAAGCCATGCCATGTGCGACCCCTGCATTGACCGTAAGAATGTAAGGCATGAAGGCGTCGCGGTCTATACGAACAAGAACTTCAATTTCGCGAGAAGGGGACACGGCGCACCACAGATGCGTCTTGCCGCTGACTGCCAGTACGACCAGATCTGTGAAGACCTAGGATTGGACCCTGTAGAGTTTTTATTAAAGAACCTCAGAAAGAAAGGCGATGTTTGTCCCAACGGCGACAGGTTGGACAGCTACGGCCTTCCGGAAGCCATCAAGAAAAGCGCCGAGGCCATCGGGTGGAAAGAGAAACGCGGTAAACAGAGAGACAAGAACCGCGGTGTGGGCATTGGCATTAACGGCATGTTCAGCGGTTCGGGATACTGGCCCTTTGCCTGCACTGCGATCGTCAGGCTCAACCATGACGGCACGATCACGCTTATTGAAGGCGACTGCGAGTTCGGCCAGGGCGCGGATACGGCATACAGCCAGATCGCAGCAGAGTGCCTGGGGCTGTCTTTGGAGGACGTGACCCTGATATCGAGCGATTCAGAGCTGTGCCCGATGAACTACAGCAACTTCCTGAGCGGTGGTCTGTTCGTTGGCGGCGGTGCAGTGTATAACGCGGCGATGAACCTCAGGGAGAAGATCCTGAGAGTAGCCAGCGAAGTAATGAGGGCGAAACCGGAGGACATTGAACTGAAGAACAGAGCGGCGTTCCTTAAAAGCAACCCGAAAAGGTCTTACACATTCACAGAGCTCATGAGATACCATATCCAGAAGCACCTGGGTGATCCGCTTATCGGCTACGGATACAAGAAGGCAGTGCCTGAGATAGAATTCTATCCGAGCCTCTCAAAAGGCACAGGGAGATTTACCGATGCCTATGGTTTTACGGCATCTACCGCCGAGGTTGAAGTTGACAGAGAGACAGGCAGGGTCCGGGTCCTCAAGATAGTCGTGGCGGATGACTGTGGTTTTGAGATAAATACTGCAGCCATAAAGGGACAGATGGTAAGCCAGGCGGTCCAGGGAATGGGCGATGCCCTGTTCGAAGAGATCATGGATGATGAAGGGCGCGTGCTCAATCCGAACCTTGTTGATTATGAGGTGCCAAGGGCCTTCGATATACCGGAGATCGAGGTGATTGATTGCTCGGATTACGAGCCGAAAGGTCCGTTCGGTGGAAAAGAGGCAGGAGAGTGCGCAAGAGCTGCGGTCATCTCAGCCGTGGTCAACGCGATCTATGATGCAACGGGCGTAAGGGTAATGAGGATCCCGGTAACCCCTGAAAGAATGTTCAACGCATTGAAAGCGCAAGGAAAGTGACCCTTCATAATACCCCCCGTAGAGACCCCCGACGCTTCTCGCTGAGCGGGGTCTCTACCCTCCGTTATTGTGTCGGGGTGATAGGGAGATGCTGAAGGCAGGGGATACCGCGCAGAGGAGCGATTTGATGGTAGTAAAAGCAAAAACAAATTTTGTAGGTGAGGTTGCGCTGGAGATGGAATCGCCGACGCTGAAAGAGGTGGTGATCGAGCTATCCGACAGAGCTGGTTTCCCTATCTGTTCCCCTGACAGCGGGGAGATCCAGGGCGATTTTAAGATCTACGTAAACGGCGTTGAGTATGAAAATATCGCGAACGGCAACAACATAGCGCTGAAAGAGAAGGATGAGGTAGAAGTAACAATGGTTATCCTGGCAGGAGGATAACCATTGACATTCAGATGATGGGTATGTTTAAAATTAGATATTTCTGACATGGCAAGATTGTAATGGGGTCCCTATCGAAGAACATCACAATCACGAGAGTTTGAAGGAAAGAAGGAGAGAAAGGTTATGCTGGAGAACTAATGCAAAGGTAAGTCAATCATTAAAAAAAGGGAGGTAAAAGTATGAAAAGGATCGTCGTTGTTTCATTGGTTTTGAGTTTTTCAATGCTTTTGTTTTTTTCCTCGTCCTTATTCTCAGCTCCGATCGAGCTCAAATGGGCCAATTATTTCCCCATCGGCACAGCACACACAAAGATCATGGAGGTCTTTATAAAAGATCTCGAAGCAAAGACAGGCGGCAAGGTGAAATTCAGCTACTATCCGGCAGGAACCCTCCTGACAGCGCCAAAGATGTACGATGGTGTTGAGAAAGGAATAGCCGATATTGGTTTCTCCAATATCGGCTATACGTTCGGGCGCTTCAAAGCAACGGAAGCGCTTGATATGCCTATCGGATACAATACCGAATGGGTCGCAACCCACGTGGCAAACGATTATTATAGAAAATTCAAGCAAAAAGAATGGGATAAGGTCCACGTCCTTGCCTTCTCCATATGCGGACTGAACGTACTGCAAACGACGAAGCCCGTAAATAAATTGGAAGACCTGAAAGGCATGAACATAAGAGGCACCGGTTACGTCGGCGAGGTTGTGTCGGCACTCGGGGGAACGCCGAGGGCGCTCCCGACCCCTGAGGCATATGATGCCGTCTTGAAAAAGGTTATAGACGGTCTATACATATCTATGGAAACATTACAGGCTTTCAGATATGCAGAGGTGGTGAAATACGTGACAGAGATTTGGCCGATCGGGCAGGGATATACCTTCTATCTCATCATGAACAAGGATACGTGGAACAAACTGCCGGCTGATGTGAAAAAGGTATTTGACGAATATCCCTTCGAAGAGAAGCTTGCACAGATGTGGAACGAGATCGATATAGCAGGGAAGAAATTCGCAATTGATAAGGGTGTTAAATTTATCGATCTTGCCCCCGGGGAAGATCAAAAATGGATCAAGGCCGCTGAGCCCGTCATTGAAAAGTACGTGAAGACAATGGTCTCTGCAGGGTATACCGAGAAGGAAGTAAGAGGGTGGATAAGCTACCTGAAAGAAAGAAGGGATTATTGGACGAAGAAGCAGAAAGAGGCTGGGATCAAATCATCAACCGGCCCCGATTATTTGAGAGTGCAATTTAAATAAAAAATAGAGAGGCCTAAACGATGGAAAGGTTTGAGCGATTCATAGAAAATGTGAGCAAAACCTTTGAATGGATAGGGGTTGTGGGATACCTTATTATGGTTCTCGTAAATATTATTGATGTCGTCGGGTCAAAGTTTTTCAAATTGCCGCTTCCCGGAGCATTTGAAATGACCAGCTTTGCTCAGGTCATCGCCATAGCCCTTACCATTCCCATCGGCCTTTTTCTGGGGTTTCATCTGAGTATCGATTTCATCATTGATAAGTTTCCGAAGACCCTGAAAAGATTACTGACCATTTTTGTCTCCATTCTCTGCACCGTATTTTTTGTCTTGATCTTCCACCAGACCCTGGAGTACGGACATTCCCTGCTGATATCCGAAGAGATAGGGTCTGTTTCAAAGATCCCGTTTTTTCCTTTTGCGTTTATTATTGCCCTTGGCGTTTTGCCTGTTATTCTTTTTTATGCTGTCAAAACAATAAAATCTATAAAGGGAAGGTAAGCCTATGAGCCCCGCCGTATTAGGTATCACCGGCATCATCTTTCTTGTATTCCTTTTTATGATAAGGATGCCCATAGCTTTTTCTATGGGCGTTACCGGTTTTCTGGGTCTTGTATATCTCACATCATTTAAAACAGCCCTGTTGTTCCTTCCCCGGGACCTTTTTGAGCTGTTCAGTTCTTATTCCATAAGTGCGATCCCTATGTTCATCCTTATGGGATACTATGGATTCTCGGCAGGTCTCGGGACCAGGCTTTACGAATCAGCATACAGCATATTCGGTCATATAAGAGGGGGTCTCGCGATCTCTACGATATTTGCCTGCGCGGGTTTCGGGGCGATCTGCGGCTCCTGCACGGCAACGTCCGCTACCATGGGTAAGCTTGCGATCCCCGCCATGAGAAAATACAAGTACAATGACATGATCGCGGCTGGCTGCGTTGCCGCATCCGGAACGCTCGGCATCCTTATCCCCCCGAGCGTGGTCCTTCTCGTCTATGGCATCCTTACATCGGAATCCATAGGAAAGCTGTTCATCGCCGGCATCGTCCCGGGAATAGTGCTTGCCATCTTCATGTCCAGTGCCGTTTATGTCTACTGCCTCAAGAACCCGAAAGTAGGACCGCCCGGCGAGAAAATGCTGCTTAAACAAAGAATAAGAGCGATCATCAGAATAATAGACGTACTAATACTCTTTGTTGCGGTGATAGGCGGGCTTTTGTTCGGTTTCTTTACGCCGACCCAGGCCGGTGGGGTAGGGGCCGTAGGCGCGATCCTTATTGGCCTTGTAAGAAGAGAGCTCACATGGAAGGCATTTATCGTGAACACGAAAGAGGCGCTGAGAACATCCTGCATGATCCTCACTGTAATGGCCTTTGCCACGATCTTTGGCCATTTTATAACATTATCGAAGATAACATTTATGCTCTCCGATTGGATAGTTGCCTTGAAGATCCCCGGCTTTTTCATCATGATGATAATCATGTTGATTTATCTTATGGGCGGATGCTTTGTCGATTCATTGCCTTTTATGATCCTCACCGTCCCCATCTTTTATCCTGTTGTGGTGTCCTTAGGGTATGACCCTATCTGGTTTGGCGTTATTGTCACCATTTTAACAGGCGTAGGCACGATAACCCCGCCTGTCGGCATAAATGTCTACGTAATAAAAGGGATAACAAACGATCTGCCGCTTGAGGTAATCTTTAGGGGCACGTTCTTATTCTTTTTAGCGATGATGATAGGCACCATTCTTCTTATTGCATTTCCTTCCTGGACCCTTTTTCTTCCGAATTTAGTAAAATAGGATCCAGCCTCCATCAAAAAAGCCACAAAAAGCAGATCGCATTTCCCATGCGGGGAAATGCATCCCTGAGATTGCATGTAACTTTAGAGATACAAACTTTCAGACCTGTTATTTCGGCAACATCTGCACTCCATGCGTGCCTTGACCGCTTGCCTTACGGCAGAAAAACCAAATAATAACAGCAAGACAGAGATCTTATACATTGTCCCGGGTCAGGTCCTATCCTTTTCGTAAAGAAGAACAGCGGATTATTGCTCAAATATTCTGCCTCCTAATGGTTACACACGTTGTTTCAAAAGGCCTCCTTTATAAAGCATTAAGTCTAATAATAACAATCAGTTATGAATTATTGAATGGGAATGGAAATTTGGCATAGAACTTGCTTTTTATATTGAAAGATTTATTATTAGGACGCTATTGTCAGGAACAAAATAAAAGAAGCACGCTGGACATACGTATAAAAAGATAAACCTGTAGCAGGCATATTGCAGTACTTCGAGTTGTAGGGGGGAGAGGTTGTCTGGAACGTATTGTGAGCACCCCACCACATAAACACACACAAGATCCACTACCACAGTTGTCTGTTATTTCATCCATCCTGTTCCGCCGGATCAACAAAAAGGGGCAGTAATGCATTTCTACGAACAGTTGAAGAGCTTTAGGATAGGCGAGGTTCTGAGGTATCATAAGTCTACAGGATTTTAAAGGAGGTTTCTATGGTAAAGGCAAAGATGTGGCGACCGGAGTTAGAGACATTATCGCGGGAAGAGTTGGAGAAAAGACAGTTGAAATATTTTAGAAAACAGATGAAATATGTCATAGAGAAAAGCCCTTTTTACAAAAGGAAATTCAAAGCAGCCGGCGTAACGCCCAATGACATCAGGACCATGGATGATGTAAGACGGGTGCCCTTTACGACGAAACAGGAGTTGCTGCAATCTCAGGAAGAACATCCCGTATTCGGCGATTTTCCATGTATACGGCCGGAACAGGCGACAAGGGTCTTCCAGACATCGGGCACTACAGGCAAGCCTCTCAAGATCCCCTTCAGCAAGAAGGATTGGTTCAAGACGTTCTATGAACAATTCAGCTACTATATATATGGCTATGGCATGGAGAGCAAGGATATTGCATTTTTCCCGTTCACTTACGGGACGTTTATCGCCTGGTGGGGGATCCAGGCGGCGATGGAGCAACACGAGATCACCATAGTACCGGGCGGCGGCCTAAGCTCTGACGCGCGCGTGAAAAGCATTATTGACTGGGGGGCAACAATAGTCTGCGGGACGCCTACCTACATCATCTATCTGGGTGAATTAGCAAAGAAGATGGGGATCGATCTTCCCAATTCAAAAGTTAGGATAGTCGTTACCGCCGGTGAGCCGGGCGCACAGGTCCCCGCGACAAAAAAGCTTGTGGAGGAACTGTATGGAGCAAAGAATTACGATGATATAGGGAGCACGGAGATAACGAACTTCGGGTTCGAATGCGTAGCGCAAAAAGGCACTCACATGTCAGAGGGGATGTTCTTGCCGGAGTCCCTCGATACAGAGACCGGCAAGCCTGCGGCTGAAGGCAATGTCGGCGAACTTGTGCTCTCCAATCTCTTCTGTGAGAGCGCGCCTCTTTTACGTTATAAGACAAAAGACCTCGTAAGATTTAATTACAAAAAGTGTGACTGCGGAAGAACATTTCTGCGGATGGACGGCGGCGTATTGGGAAGG
Organism: Deltaproteobacteria bacterium UBA7527; assembly: GCA_002478225.1. Lineage (GTDB taxonomy): Bacteria > Desulfobacterota > Syntrophorhabdia > Syntrophorhabdales > Syntrophorhabdaceae > UBA5609. The sequence goes on from DLMV01000016.1 coordinate 27,994, forward strand.
GCCGATGATATGTTTACCTTCGGCGGTGTGAATATCTTCCCTTCGGCGATCGAGAATTTCATCAGGGGAATACCGACGTTCTCCAACGAGTATCAATTAGTTATTCCTAAACAGGGATCCGGGAAAAGGATGACCATACGGGTGGAACCGGCATCGTCAGAAATATCCGACGAGCAGGCAAAAAGTGCCGTAAAACAGTTGCTCGAGAGTATCGTTTACAATATAAAAATTACCGCTGATATCGAGCTTGTCGATCCAGGGAGTCTGCCGAGGTTCGAAGGGAAGGCAAAACGGGTCATCAAAGAAAGTTAGGAAAAATAATCAGGTGCGGACAGCGCTCTTTACGAGCGCTGCCTGCACCTCGGGAATGCGCTTGACAAAGGGTCAGACAATACCGGTATTTGATTGGCTCGACAAACTTAAATTTGGCCGCTTCCACGCAATACTGACCGCTCTCATAGGTCTGATATTCATCGCCGCAGGGTACAATTCCCAGGTCGTTGCGTATGTGGTGCCTCTTGCCCTCAGGGAGTGGCACCTGACACCGCTTGCAGCAGGGACCATGATGTCAGCCAGCCATTTCGGCCTAATGCTCGGCGCCATCGGATTCGGAATGGCATCAGACCATCTGGGGAGAAAGAAGACCATCATGCTCGCCATCGGTTCTTTGTCTGTCTTCAGCAGTTCTGCCTATTTCGCTCCCAACTATGAGGCATTCTGCCTGCTGCGTCTTCTTTCGGGCTTTGGGATCGGCGGGGCCGTACCTCTCTCATCAACAATAGTTTCAGAGTTTGCTCCTGCCGCGATCAGGGCGAGGCTCCTTACTGCAGCTGCGGGCGGATTTACCTTCGGCTGGGCGATAGCAGGACTGGTGGCCACAGCGCTGATACCAGATTTCGGGTGGCGAGTGGTGCTCCTCTTCGGGTTCCTGCCGATCTTTTTGATCCCCGTGCTGCAGCTCTATCTGCCGGAATCGGTTCGTTTTCTCGCCAACAAGATGCGCTACCATGAGGCGATCAGGGAGATACAGAGGATAGAGAGGATGGTTCGTGCCGAGCCAAAGGAGTGGAAGCCTGATAATTTTATGCAGTCCGGCCCGGAGCAGAAGGCTAAGCTCAGGGAGCTTTTTCGTCCCGGTCTGAGAGGAATGACCTTATTGGTGTGGGGCAGCTATCTCTTCAACTTTCTCGCCATCTACGGGTTGTCTACATGGCTGCCGTTTCTCCTTGCCAGCGCAGGTTTTTCACTGGCGAAAAGCTTCAGCTATGGAATTGTGCAGGCCATCGGATCTTCAGTGGGCGGATTTCTTCTCGGCTGTATCCTCGATTTGTTTGGCCGCAAACGAGGGCTCTGCCTGGCGTATTTTCTCGGCGGGTTGTCCATCCTCTGGTTCGGGGCTGTGACCTCAGAAGCGCTCCTTTACGCCGCTGGATTGGCAACAGGGATCTTTGTGGTAAGCGTCCCCGTGGCGCTCCATGTAGTAGCCGGTGAGACATATCCTACCCACATCCGTTCGACCGGCGCCGGGTGGGCATACGCAATCGGCAGAGTAGGGTCGGTGAGCGGCCCGATCATCGGTGGTATAATCCAGATGGCCGGTCTCAGCATCGGTCAGTTCTTTGCGCTCTTTTCCCTGCCCTGTTTTGTATGCGTGTTGCTCGTTGCGCTTTACCCCGTTGCCGTCAAGAAGGATGCGCTGGAGACAGTTACAGCAAAGCTGCTAAAATAGATTTTAAGAAAACGTTTCTTTTAAACGATTCTTTGTAATTGCATTGCCTCCGCGGGCTCGTGCAATGAGAGAAAATGTTCCCTTCGCTCCTGCTCCGGGCGACTTACCCTGAAATCGATTCGCCTCCATTCAATTCTCGAACTCGCTTTGTCGCTCAAACAGCGAGAATTGGCCAGAAACCGCGGCTTGGTAGCGTGGCACATTACGGCTCATCGGCAGGGTACCCAAGTCGTCCTCGATGTGCGCTGCAGGGAACAGTTTTCTCTCTGCGATTTATAGAGCAATTACCGTCAGCAATACAATTCATATAAATGAAAACGATTCGATATTAGACAAAATTGTCGATGAAGCAGACCTGATCTCGACAATTTTGTAACGCAATAAAGATCCACGTTTCACAATCCCATTTTATATTAATGCATTAGAAAGATCAGTCGCTGGCACGCATATTGCTTTAACAAAGGCATGCAGAATGTTTACAGGAGGCGAGACAATGAAATATTATGCGGCCTTATTCTGTATAGTATGCGCAATCGTGCTTCCTTTCCCGGGTTATGCTGCTGATCCGGGAAATATTCACCTGAGATACCTGGAAGGGGACGTTCAGGTAAGAGCTGGAGATGCAAAAGAGTGGCTGCCCGCATCGATCAATATGCCCCTGGTGGATAGTGATGAGATATGGGTTCCCGATAACGGGAGGGCTGAACTGTTCTTTAGGAATGGTACGGCCCTCAGGCTTGACAGGAATACTTTTTTGAGTATGCCTGCCCCGGGAGATAAACAGGCACGGTTCTATCTGGGAACAGGACATATATACGGAAACGTGGTTGTTGAAAAAGGGAAGGCAATGATCCTGGAAACCCCGGCGGCATCCTTCAGCGCACTTGAGCATTCTGTCTTCAGGATCGACGTAGCGGAGAATGAAGATTCGGCCGCCTCTGTATTTCAGGGCGGACTGTACATAGACCGTGGCACAGGGCAGATGAGGATCGGTGCGGGAGAAAGAATAGCCATGGGGAAAAATTCCCAATACCCGGTCCTCGCAAAGCTTGCCGCAGCCGATGAATGGGAGCAATGGAACAAGCAAAGGGATCGCGAGCTTTCCAGGCCCGGACAAGGGAACGCAGCTGCCTATCTTCCCGAGGAGCTTAAGTCCTATTCTTATGACCTTAACAAGAACGGGCGTTGGGTATATGAGCAGGGATACGGATACGTTTGGACACCAACGGTTATCGTCGTGCAGAACTGGTCTCCATACAGGGTCGGCAGGTGGGTCTGGATGTGCGGCGATTACGTGTGGATCTCCTATGAACCGTGGGGATGGGTGCCGTATCATTACGGCAGATGGGCGTTCATTCCAGCGCGCGGGTGGTGCTGGGTGCCTCCGCGCAGAGGATTCGCATCCTGGGGTCCTGGTTATGTCGGGTGGGTCTATACCCCCACATATGTCTCATGGGTTCCCCTTGCGCCGGGAGAGATCTATTACGGCCGCGGCTACTACGGCCCTTACAGCATCAATATAAAAAATGTGACGGTGCAGAACATTACGGCAGTTCGACCCGTGTATAAGAATATACATGTTGATCATGCGGTCACGACTTTACACAGGGACGCATTTACAACCGGCAGGCATGCGCAATCGACCTCAAGGGAAAACCTCTTTCTGAAAGAGAAGAGGGTCATGGCTTCACCGGAAAAAAGACCGGAAAAGGAGACGGTCATGCCTGTCATAAAAGATATACCGCAGGCAAAACAGCCGCCATCAAGGATCGCGAACCGGGAATTAAAGACTTCAACAAGAAGCAACTCCGTTGCGCAGATTCAGAATCGGACAAATGCCGTAGCGGTATCATCCGCCACAATGAACCCGATCAGACGCATGGATGGGAAAAGAGATGGCGTGTTGCTACAGGGAGCGCTTCAGGATAGAAAAAAGGCGCCGGCTGAGTCAAGGAGCGGAAGCCAGCTGAGGAATACGGCTAAAGAAGGCCCGCCCGTGACAGAAAAACTTGCATCCGTGCCGCGGCGCGTTCCTTCATCGGCGCCGCAAGCATATACATCTGTCCCTGCCCCTCAAGCAAGACCACGTCTCGCAATGGTGCAACCGCAGAAAACACAACAGGCTTCATCGATATTGCCGCAAGCACGGCCGGCCACAAAGCCCTCTTCAACAGTGCCTCAGTCCCAACCGGTGAAGAAGGACGACATGCAGGCACAGGCAGTGTCCAGAGAAATGCCGTCCAGAGAGACGGTACCCAGGACAGATCAAAGGAGAGGAAGGTGATGTATCCGGGCGAAACTATCTCCTCCCCTTTTTTTCGATAAGCTTACAGAGGAAGCTCATGATCTTTATGCTGACAGCAAGCACCGCGAGCGTTGTTATAACCACAGAAAAACCAATCACCGCAATACGTATAGCATCAGACCACATTGTGAACACCCCCTAAAATTTTTTGTTGACAGCAATAAAAAAGCCGCTGCTCAAACAATGATCTTTAAGCGGCGACCCAACCAATAAAAAAATCGCCACCTGAAAAAACTTATCTTCAGGCGGCGACCCTGCCATCCTTTTTGAAAAAACTTCAAGGATTATATAAGCATCCCTGAACCCATACACATATTCAACTGCAATTCAAAATTAAGCTTTATTTCATTTTAGTTCCTATCATCGCACAATGTCAACATATTTATAGGCATGACAACGTGCTCAGAGCGCTTCGGATTGCTTGAATCGCAGGCAGGCCCGCAGACCGACGGACTGTTGCCGCATACGATCGCACAATGAGCAGCGAGGGAAACAGTGTTCCTGCGAATACAGTATTGTAGGCAACGGTCCGTCAAATAGAAGCGTTGCGGCCCCATTGCTTATTGGTAGCCAGGAATTCAATGTGGTTTTTATTTCCGCAGGAGTTGTTTCAGTTTTTCCATGTCCTCCCAGGCCTCTTTGATCTTGTTCTGGTTGCGCAGAAGGAACGAGGGATGATAGGTAGGGAGGAGCTGTGCCCCGCGATAACTGGTCAGTACGCCTCGCACCCGAGTGATCCGTTCATCAACGCCAAGCAGCGTGTTGTATGCGTGGCGGCCGAGGGTACAGATGATCTCCGGATCGATGAGCTCAAGCTGTGCAAAGAGATATTTTTTACATATATCCCTTTCCTGTTCCTCAGGGTCCCTGTTGCCAGGCGGCCTGCATTTAAGGACATTGCAGATATAGACATCATTTCTGCCAAGGCCTACCCTCTCGATAAGCTGGTCAAGGAGTTTGCCTGCCTTTCCCACAAAGGGCCTCCCCTGGATATCTTCATCTTCCCCCGGAGCTTCGCCGACAAAGACCAGTTTCGCATTAACATCTCCTTCGCCGAAGACAACATTTGTGCGCGTTGCGGCAAGAGCGCATTTCATGCATTGACGCACTTCTTTCTGGAGTTTCGAAAGCGTCATCACGTCCCCCTTGTCGAAGAGATACGCATCCACACCCATATCTTTTAAGGCATGGATGAAATTCCGGACGTTGTATGGTGTGATGGGCAACCTCATTGCTGATGGCTATAAAAGCGGCTCATGCATAATGCTTACTGCCTACCGGGTTCTCGCTGTTACAATGAGCCATGAGCCGTTTTTTTCATTTGTACTTTTCCGGTATCTTCTCAACCTTCCGCTCTTTCTCAAAGACGTATGCTGCCTGGATCATGAGCGCCTCGTCGAGGGGCCTGCCGATGATCTGCAACCCGATTGGAAGCCCTTTTCTGTCAAGCCCACAGGGCACAGATATGCCTGGGAGGCCTGCGAGATTCACCGGTATGGTAAATATGTCTGAGAGATACATAGCAAGCGGGTCTTCCATCTTTTCCCCGATCTTAAAGGCGGTTGTCGGAGAGACCGGAGTTAAAATAATATCGGATGCCTTGAAGGCATCGTCGAAATCTTTTCTTATCAGTGTTCTAACCTTGCTTGCCTTCCTGTAATAAGCGTCGTAGTATCCTGACGAGAGGACGTATGTCCCCAGAATGATCCGCCGCTTTACTTCTTTACCGAACCCTTTGAACCTCGTCTTTTTATACATGTCGATGATGTCTTTTCCAGATTCCCGAAGCCCGTATTTGACCCCGTCGTATCGTGCGAGGTTGGATGATGCCTCTGCCGTACATATAATGTAGTATGTTGCTACTGCATATTCAGTATGGGGGAGGGAGATGTCCACGATGGAAGCCCCCTGTTGTTCGAACAGCGCTATGGCGGAATCCATTTCTTTCTTGACATCTTCTTCCATCCCGTCCTTGAAATACTCCTTCGGTATCCCTATCCTTAAGCCTTTTATATCTTGTCCGAGAAAGGCAGTATAATCAGGAACCGGCTGGGGGATCGATGTTGAGTCCATAGGGTCATGGCCTGCGATAACATTCATCATTGTGGCGCAGTCGCTTACGCTCCTTGTGATAGGCCCTATCTGGTCGAGCGATGAAGCAAAGGCAACAAGACCATATCGGGAAACCCTGCCGTAGGTCGGTTTCATCCCAACGACCCCGCAGAGGCTTGCAGGCTGGCGGATAGAGCCGCCGGTATCTGTCCCGATGGATGCCATACAGAGCCCTGCTGCTGTAGCTGCTGCTGATCCGCCGCTGGAACCGCCAGGAATGCGGGACAGGTCCCATGGATTTTTTGTGGTCTGAAACGATGAGTTCTCAGTCGATGAACCCATGGCAAATTCATCCATATTGAGCCTTCCCAGATGGACAAATCCTTCATCCTTTAATTTTCTTATGACCGTTGCATCGTATGGAGGAACAAAACCTCTCAGTATCTGGGATGCGCAGGTAGTCTCAATGCCTTTCGTACAGTAGATGTCCTTGATGCCGAGGGGGATTCCAAGGAGCTGTCCCTTCCCGCCGCTTGCGATCTTTTCATCAGCCTCTTTTGCCATTTTAAGGGCATGTTCCCCGGTCACCTTGATATATGCAGAGATATCCCCGTCATATTGTTTTATTCTCTCAAGAAAGTAAGTGGTCAATTCAACGGAACTGATCTCTTTCTTCAGGAGGAGTTCCCTTGTCTGTATGATTGTCATGTTCAGGATGTCTTTCACCATATCTCCTTGTCTCTTAATTATTAACTGATATCGTGAAAAGTGAAAAGTTTAAGCACTTTGCATTTCACGGTATTCATCTCCTCATTCCGCCAGCATCCAGTATCGAGCATCCAGTATCCGGCAAGCCATGAGCCGTTCGCTACCTTATTTCTAAGTCCTTGCCGTCAGCTGTGAGCTATTTTATTCCTCCACCTCAATGATCGGAGGCACCTTGAAGGATGAGCCGATCTTTTCCGGTGCATTCAAAGTCGAATCTTCCACTGTAAAAGAATCTTTTACGAGATCATCCCGCAGCATGCAGGTCACGGGGATCGCATGGCTGGTAGGCTCTACTCCCCCGGTATCGAGAGCATTAAGCGTATCCATGTATTCAAGAATATTATTGAGCTGAGCGGTGTACATGTCGATCTCATGAGGTTCCAGGGCAAGCCTTCCAAGATGTGCAACATATTCTACGACCTCTTTATTGATCTTCACTGTTCATACCTCCTGCATCTTCTCGCGTCTTTACTCCGAACTCCGGCGACCCGCAAACGGGTACCCTGACTCCGAACTCTATCATCACCCGCATTCAGCCACAGCCTTTATAATATCGCCCCTCGTGACGATGCCGACCAGCTTATCATCATCGACAATCGGGATCCTGTTTACTTTTTTTTCTATCATGATCTTTGCAATATTGACAGCAGACTCCGTTGGCGGAACGGTTATAACCTCCTCGACCATCACATCCTTTACAGCAAGATCGTGCATGCTGCCTGTTTTTAGTCCCTTTAGAATATCGCTCTGGCAGACGATGCCTACGAGCTTGCCCTTGTCGACCACAGGCATACCTGCGATATTAAAGAGCTCAAATTTGTTGACAATGACGTTGAGCTTTTCTGAGGGGTGGCATGTAACTACATTTTTGTTCATGAGTTCCACTACTTTCATTTATTCCTCCATACAATAACGTTTTTGCGTAAAAGCTGTCTGCGTATAGCTCATCGCTAAAACGGCTGTCCGAAGAGCTGGGTTTCCTGGATATATTTCTGGAAAGCCTCTACTGTTTTCATTGCCCTGCGAAGCCTTTCCTGTTCTTCAGGCCCAAGCATATCTGGTTTCAGATAATTCATGTTCTTTGTGTTATCGGCCCTGTGATTGATCTGGCTCATTATCCTGAACCTGACAAATGTAAAATATGCGTCTGTGAGGTCGCTTTCCATATCTTTTTTGATGATGTTCTTCTTTCTGAGAGACTGTATCCGCTGCAAAGTGTTTCTTTCATAGATGCCGCTTACAAGGGAGATCATTCTTACCGCGAGGATAAGAGGCGCCCAGCCAAGAAGCTTGATGTTGAACTTATCCTTGTTCTCACCTTCCTTTTCGGTCTTAAAACCGCCGAAAAAGGTAAGTGCGCTTGGCATAAGAACAGCAGACCGGATAAAATCTTTCATGACATGCTTGTTCTCTGTAAGGTTTTTGAAAAAGTATTCCATAAAAGAGTCAAGGAGTTTTATGTTGCCTTTTATGGGTCGGGCGTCTGTCAGGATTATTATGTCCAAAGCTTCAAAGATGCCCTGCTCAAAGGTGAGCCGGTCCTCTATCCGTTTTTTCCAGCTTCCGACAGATCCCCGCCACCTTTCGTTTGTCGGCATGACATTGCCCTTGCACCGCTCAAAACCGACCTCATGGAGACTGTCCGTAGCCTTCCGGGAAAAGATCTCATAATAATAATCAACCAGCTGTTTTGGCCCCGGGACGTCTTTTGACTTCTTACCGCTCTTCTCCCCGAACTCTGTAAGCCACTTCTCCCTGAGATCGTCCTCTACGAAGTCTTTACCCGGTTCCTCATAGATGATCATGTTGTCCTGGTCGGTGAGCATCGTCTGTTCGTCCCTACCTTCGCTTCCGAGACCACCCCATACATAGTCTGTTGGCGGTTTTCCAAGACCTTCATTTTCCATCTCTTTTTCCACCATAGTCAGCACTTTGGCAACGAGCTTATCCCGAACGATGCGAAAGAGGTCGTGAGTGTCAAGAATGGTTTCTTCCTCAAGGTAGAAATTTTCTATCCCGGCGATCGCTATTTCGTGACACGCCCGCAGCTCCTCAAGCGAACCGGCGCCGTCGATCTTATGGAGCACGAGCGATGAGAACTCGGATTCGAAGATCTCATAGTCCTTAAGGGTCGATTGAAGGATGTTCCCAAGCTCGGCAAGGAGCCTGTAGCGCTCGTTTCGCAGAAGGAAGCGGTCTTTTATAATATCCTGGTGATCTGCGATATAGGACTCGATAATAGAGAAGTTCAGCGGCATCTGCTATCCTGTAATGTTCTCCAGCATCTTTTTGCTTGCCATGAGCTTTTCGCGTTTTTCCTGTAACTCATTGAAGCTTGCCTCGTTCTTTGCAATAACCTCCGGCGGGGCTTTTTCCCTAAAGGCGGGGTTGCTCAGCTTGGCAGAGATCTTCTCGCTGTCCTCGTGGATCTTGATGAGTTCTTTTTCGATCCTCCCCAGTTCCTTCTGGACGTCTATCAAACCCGTGACAGGAACAAAGACCTCTATGCCCTTGTATACGCCTACCGCTGAATGTTCGGGCGCATTGCCGTCTGTGAAAAGGATATCTTTGATCCTCGCAAGCTCTTTCATATAGAATTCATATGCCTTAAGAAGGGATTGGCGGCCATTTGCGCGGATAACAACCCCGATCTTTACGTTCGGGGCTATGCCTGTCTCACCGCGGATGTTGCGGATGACATCAATTACCCCCATGATCGTTGCCATGTTCGTTTCGCTTTCTTCGTCCAGCTCGGACTCGTTGAACACCGGGAATGCGGAGATCATCACGCTCTCATTATCGCGGGCGGGAAGGCGCTGGTATATCTCTTCGGTGACAAAAGGCATAATAGGATGTAAAAGCTTCACGATATCCGTGAGGGTCTTGTAGAGGACAGACCGCGTCGCGTCGGCGTCAAAAGAAGTTACCTTACCGTAAAGGTTCGGCTTTATGAGCTCTAAGTACCAGTCGCAGAACTCATGCCATATGAAGGCGTAGAGACAGCTTGCTGCTTCATTGAACCGATACGCGTTTATGCTTTCCGTTACATCTCTGATCACCTTTTGCGCCCTTGATCTGATCCATGCGTCGGGCAAATAAGATGACCGCCTGGTTCCCGTTGTTGCTACCTCCTTGTCTTTCAGGAACGCAAGGGCAAGCTTGGAGGCATTCCAGACCTTATTAACAAAGTTCCTTGCGCCCTCTATCCTTTCTTCTGAGAGGAGGACATCGCGCCCCTGTGCGGCGAGCAGCGTAAGGATGAACCTGAACGAATCTGTCCCATACTGGTCCATTATAACAAGGGGGTCAATTACATTCCCTTTTGATTTGCTCATCTTCTTCCCCTCGGCGTCCCTCACGAGCGCATGGATGTATACGTCACGAAAGGGCACATCCCCCATGAATTTGATGCCCATCATGATCATCCTGGCTACCCAGAAAAAGAGGATATCAAACCCCGTGACGAGAAGGGACGTTGGGTAAAAGGTCTTCAGGTCGTCGGTCCTGTTAGGCCAGCCAAGAGTGGTAAATGGCCATAGCCCGGACGAGAACCACGTATCAAGGACGTCGGATTCTTGCCGCAGCTCACCTTTGCAAACCTGGCAGCTATCGATAGTATCAACTGATGCATAGATCTTGTTGCACCTGTCGCAGTACCAGACCGGTATCCTGTGCCCCCACCATATCTGACGGGAGATGCACCAATCCCTGATATTCTCCATCCATTCGAAATAGACCTTCTCCCACATCTCGGGAATGATCCTGACCCGCTGCGACCGCACGGCCTCGATCGCCGGTTCTGCGAGGGGCTTCATCTTCAGGAACCACTGTAAGGACAGCGAGGGCTCGACAATGGTCTTGCACCTATAGCATTTTCCGACACCAAGGTTGTATGGCTCGATCTTTTCGAGCAGACCCTTTTCCTCCAGCTCCCGGACGATCTTGTCGCGGCATTCAAATCTGTCCATGCCTTTATAATGGACAGCATTTTCGTTCATCTTCCCGTCGTCATCGATGACCTTGACGACCTCAAGGCGATGTCTTTTCATAATCTCAAAATCATTGAGGTCATGTGCCGGTGTAACCTTAAGAACGCCCGTTCCGAACGATGTATCGACATAGCTGTCGCCGATAATAGGGATCTTTTTCTCCACAACAGGCAGCACGACGTATTTTCCGATATATTTTCCGTATCGTTCGTCATCGGGGTTCACGGCAACGGCTGTATCGCCAAGCATGGTCTCGGGCCTCGTCGTTGCAACTGTCAGATATCCCGTGTCTTCCGCAAGGGGGTACCGGATATGATAGAGGTGTCCTTTTGTCTCTTCATGTTCGGCCTCGAGGTCTGAAAGGGCGGTCTTGCACCGCGGACACCAGTTAATGATATAGTTGTCCCTGTATATTAGTCCTTCGTTATAGAGTCTTACGAACACCTCGCGGACTGCCCGCGAGAGCCCCTCATCCATCGTGAACCGTTCCCGCGACCAGTCGCAGGAGCATCCGAGCCGCTTGAGCTGTTCTATGATGGTGTTCCCTGATTGTTCCTTCCACTGCCAGACCCTTTCAATAAACGCCGCCCGGCCGAGCATCTCGCGTGTCCGCCCTTCTTTTGTGATCTCCCTCTCAACGACGTTCTGTGTTGCGATGCCCGCATGATCGGTACCGGGAAGCCACAGCGCATTGAACCCTGCCATCCTCCTGAAACGCGTCACAATGTCCTGTAGAGTGTTGTTTAATGCATGCCCCATATGGAGAGAGCCGGTAACGTTCGGTGGAGGAATGACCATAGAAAAAGGCGGTCTCGGGGAACTTCCCTCTGCCACGAAAAACCCTTTTTCAACCCAGAACCTGTACCATTTTTCTTCTATGGCGTGGGGATTGTAAACCTTGTCCATCATATCAAATTCTCCAATATCGGTATTCAAGCATGAAGTAATATCTAAATTCAAAATCCTAAGCTCTAAACAATATCAAGATCCAAACATCAAATGTTCAAAACAAATACAAGCCCTTTTGTTTTGATATGAGCACATTGGAACATTTGAATTTGTTTAGTGCTTCGATGTTCGGATTTTGGATTTACTTTCAATTATTATCACCCAACATTATGTCTTCGTTCCATCAAAGCGGTATATTCCACGGCAATGGAAGGAAGATCTTCTCAAAAAGATTAAAGGCATAGCGGTCTGTCATGCCCGCGATAAGATCACATACGCATGTTGCAGGTTCATCATAAAAATCACTCTTTTCGGTCTCCTCCAGGAAGGCATCAGGGTGTTGCAGGAAATACTGGTAAAGGTCTGTGATGATCCTGGAGCATTTCAGGAAATCCCCATGGACCACATTACTATCGTATACCGTTTCATAAAGAAAATCCCTGAGTTGGACAATGTGTTCCTCGAGCTCTTCCCCGAAATTTACCTGTAGTTCAGGGTCTTTCAGCGTTTCTGATATGACCCCCCGCACCATACGATCGATCCTGTCCGAGACGGTGAAGCCAAGGAATCCCCTGCACTCTCTCGGCAGGTCCTCTTCGGAGATGACGTTCCCTCTTATCGCGTCGTCTATATCGTGGTTAAGATAGGCGATCACATCGGCAACCCTCACCACTTCAGCCTCTTTTGTGAGAGGTTTTTCCGCATCGTCCCTGATGACGATCTCCCCTTTGCCCTTTGAATGGCGCAGGATGCCGTCCCTCACTTCATGGGTTAGGTTGAGCCCTTTGCCATCCCGCTCGAGGATGTCGACAACCCTGAGGCTCTGTTCGTAATGGCGAAACCCTCCCTCGTGGATGTCGTTGAGGACCTCTTCCCCTGCGTGGCCGAATGGTGTATGGCCGAGGTCATGTCCGAGGGAGATCGCCTCAACGAGATCTTCATTAAGGTCGAGGGCTTTTGCAATGGTCCGCCCTATCTGAGCGACTTCGAGGGTATGAGTAAGCCTCGTCCTGTAATGGTCGCCGGCAGGGGAAAGGAAAACCTGTGTCTTGTGCTTCAGCCTCCGAAAGGATTTGCTATGGGTTATCCTGTCCCGATCGTGCTGGAATGCGGGCCGTATATCGCACTCTGGCTCCGGCCTCAATCTGCCCCTTGTCTGACTGCTTTTCTGTGCAAATGGAGAGAGTATATAATCTTCCCTTTTTTCCAATCTTTCCCTGATGTCCATAGCCCTGAAAGTCAATAGGTAATGTATCATAAGAGCAGGACTATTTCAATTCTGTAAATACCTGTAAAAACCGGTTCGTTGCCTCATGTGATAATAAAAAACAGCATCTTGGGGCGATTCTGCAAAAACCTGCTTGACAAAAATACCATGGAATTGTTATAGTTATTAAATAGATAACTGAGAAACATAATCAGGGATGCCCTCAAATCAATAGATTTGGGGCATTTTTTGTGTTTTGGAGTCAGCCATGAGCATAAAAAATTTCAGCGAGATAAAGCACTTGATCGATGTGGGTATGGAAAAGGGGTTTCTTACCCCTGACGAGATCAACGACATCCTCCCGCAGAACATCTTTTCACCGGAAGATATTGAGGATATCTTTGATTTTCTCTCCGAGTCAAACATCGATATAGTGGAAACGATTAAGGAAAAAGTGGAGGCACCCGAAGAAGAGGCCCAGGAATGGGGGGAGATAGAGAAATTTCCGTCGGAGAGAACGGACAATATCATCTGGGCATATCTAAAGGACATCGGCAGGGTCTCACTGCTCACCTCAGATGAAGAATATTCCATAGCGAAAAAGATAGAAGAAGGGGAACGGAAGATACGCAACCTCCTTTTTGATCTGCCTCATGCGGTCCGCGAGCTTCAGGAGCTGTCGTCCCAATTGAGAAAAGAGACGATCAACATCATCGACGTTATTAAAAACATTGATGAGATGAACTATACGAAAAAGGATGAAGAGAAATACAAGAAGAAGACCATCTCTCTTATCAACAGCGTCAAGAACCTGTTCGAGAAGAAGGAAGAGCTCCACAAGAAGATGTCAGGCGCTGATGCTGCCACAAAAAAGCAATATGATAAAAAGCTCAAGGCAGTTGAGCTGAAGATGGAAGAGACCCTTATTAACCTGAACCTGAACAAGAAGATTCTTGAAGAAGTGATAAGGAAGATCGGCAGACAGCTCAAGTTTATGGATGACAAAGAGGTAAAGAAGGTCAAACGAAGATTGATGGAGATCGTTGCCATTGAGAATGGGCTCAAGGTGGTGAAGAACAGGCTCATCCAGGCAAACCTGAGGCTTGTTATCAATATCGCAAAGAAATACCTCAACAGGGGTCTGTCCTTCCTTGACCTTATACAGGAAGGCAATATGGGTCTTATGAAGGCGGCAGAGAAGTACGACTATCAGAAAGGATACAAATTTTCCACCTATTCAACATGGTGGATCCGCCAGGCTATTACGAGGGCGATCGCAGATTATGCACGGACGATCAGGGTTCCTGTCCATGTCCTTGAAACGATGAACAAGATCACAAAGGTTACTATATCCCTCTTTCAGGACCTGGGAAGAGAACCAAACCTCGACGAGATATCCCTGAAGGCCGGCCTGCCCCTTGAAAAGGTACGGAAGATCATGAAGGTCTCCAACGAGCCGATCTCTATCGAGACCCCTATCGGCGACGATGAGTCGAAGCTCGGTGATTTTATTGCAGATCCTAAGTCTCCCTCGCCGTTCAACGAGCTTGTCGGCATCTCTCTTAAAGAAGAGATCGATAAGGTACTGTCCACCCTTACTCCGAGAGAGGAGAAGGTGATCAGGATGAGGCTTGGCATCGGTGAAAAGACCGATTATACTCTTGAAGAGGTTGGAGAGGTCTTTGGCCTGACGCGTGAGCGCATCAGGCAGATCGAGGCGAAGGCCCTGCGGAAACTGAAGCACCCCTCGCGGCGCAAGAGGCTCGACAGCTTCCTGGAGTAAAGCAAGAAATTAAAAAGATCAGAAGATGAGAAGGTGAGGCTCAACAAACCTCACCTTCTTTTTTTGATATAAATCCGGATACACCTTCCCTTAGAGCATCGACGTCGGACTTTCCCCGCAAACACGCTCATACGCTTTGTTGGCCTGTTGCCCTAACGTTGTATTCGCAGGAACGCTGTTTCGCTCACTGCTCCGCTGCGCTTTTTACCCACTTAATGGCTCGAAGTTCACTCAATTCGTGAACTCGTCGTTCCTCCTCAGACAGCACGAATTGTCATACGGAACGTTCCTTCTCGCCAAGTGGGTCCCAAAAATGCTCGAAGTCGCTGTTCGCGTAACGGTTCCCGGCGAACTGAATAGGAGCCGCAAAGCTCCTTCCTGCTCAGTAATAACAATTTAAACAATAAGGGTTTTGCAGAAAATGCAAAGCCCTTATAAAGCTTAGCGTTTTTTCTTGTTATTGACACCATCGGCAGACACAACACATACCAGTCTACCATCCTGTTTACTCACATTGTTTTCCCATTGTAATGGCCGCAAATTTGAGAGATTGTCTGCTCCACCCTGTGATGCAGGCTTTATGTGATCTATCTCCCATCCGTATTGTGAGTCCCTGTTACCATAATGTTGCCTACTGATCCACGCATCGCATTCATCCTTTCTCCAGCTATTCGGATTATTATTTAAAACAACTTTACCCTTTTCCCACACTTTCTGAATTGTTAACAGATCAAATGCCATTTTTGTTCTCCTTTTTGGAATGATTGCTTTCTGGGAGGGCGGTGAGCCCTCCCAGTAAAGCTTTGCTTAGACCCAGATGGGCCAAGCTTTGAGGCCATAATCCTTTGCGTATAAACGCTTTCCATGGATGGTAATCCATGCGCGGAAAATGAGCCTTTTGCCAGAGTTGTTTTTCACTGGCAAACACCACCTTTCTGGTAATGGAATTTTCTTGACAGAAAATACGAGTTTTTGATACTATTCGTTCTAGGATAAATATTTTCGTCAAGCGCCCATCATTACCAAGATGGGCATGATTTAAGCCCCAAAATGGTAGAACATTTTGGGGCTTGTTATTTATTTTCAAAAGCTACATTATTGCCTCCATCTGATTTATAATGAAACAGCAGATTTTTCTAGGGAGAGATATAGATGAATAAAGAAAACATCGGCACAACAAGACGTTGATTTAGAAAGTGAACTATATACTAACTGCAGCTCCAAGGGTTTATCTAATCACACCTCCGTCATAATCTTTTTTCTGCTTCATACTGGGTATTGATATGTGCAGGTTTTTTATGGCTGACCGCTGTTCGCTCGTCACCGGCCGGTTCACGCCCGGCATTGACAACCGACTGTTGTTTGCTGCCGCCCGTCATGATCCGGGCGACGTTCTCCCTGATCTTCGCCATCTTGTCCGGCGAGAAGGGCTTGATGTTTGCATATGATGCATCAAGGGTGTTGCGGGGTCTGAATTCCTGGACAGTAAACTGCTTTGCGTGGCGGATATGTTCGGCGACCTCATAGACATCATCTTCGCGGTGGAGGAATGGAACAACGGTCATCCTGAACTCATAATCCACTGTCCCTTCGAGGATGAACCTGATGCTCTCTTCAATCGTTTGCGTGTTTATATCAACACCGCACCACCTCTTATATCTGTCGACAGGACCCTTGACATCCATGGCCACATAATCGATGAGCCCTTCATTGACGAGTCTTTTCAACATAGAGGGCGATGATCCGTTCGTATCGAGCTTGATCTTGATGCCTTCGGCCCTTATCTGGCCGATCATGCGAAAAAGGTCCATATGGATCGTCGGTTCGCCGCCGGTGACAACGATCCTGTCCACCCATTTTTTGTACTTTCTCAGGGTAAAGATGATGTTTTCCAGGGGTATCTCCTCCATCGTATCATTATGAAGGACGAGATCGGTGTTATGGCAGAAGGGGCACCTGAAGTTGCATCCGCCGGTAAATAAAACGGACGAGATGCAGCCCTTCCAGTCGATAAAGCTCGTTTCCAGAAACCCCCGGATGGGATTGTTATGCCCCATGCACGACATGGAGGACCTCATCGATGTTCGGTACGTTTCCCCGCCACTCCCCGAGCCAGTTCTCTGTTTCATCTTCAACGACGATCGTCGGCAACGCCATGACGCGGTAATATGTTGCCTCAGTGAGCCCTTCAACAGTTCCCACATTGAAATCATTTACATCTACGTTCTTTTCCTTGAGATTGTCTTTCAATCTTTTTGCCATCGGGCACATCGGACAGTCATCTTTGTAGAAAATCTTTACGATCCCCATTCTATTACCTCCCCTTTAATAGTTCTTAGTTGATAACTCATTGCAAATTATAGAAACGTTATTCGTTTACCGCCTTCTTCTTTGCCTCCGAGAAGTATTCTATATTCCTGAACCTGTCTTTCAGCTCTCCCAGCTTGCCCTTGTTCCAGCTTGAGACCTTGGTAAAATAGCCGGTGATCCTTGTTATCCCATCGACGTCCAGAGACCCGCAGTAGGAGCACGCATCAGCAAGCCCTCTTGAGGTCCTGTGGCATTTGTTGCAGGTGGTGAACTCAGGAGAGAAGGCTATCTGGTCATTTGTTGTGTATTTGAACGTTTTGATGACGAAGTCGGCAATAGCCTCCTGCGACGGGTGTGACTCGCCGAGCCACACATGGGAGATCGAACCGGCTTCTATAAGCGGATGGAAGATGCCCTCGTTCGTCACCCTCTCAATAGGATTCATGGCATGTTTAACGTTCAGGTGCGTAGAGTTCGTGTAGTATACTTCACCGGACGCTATGTCGCCTTTGACGACCCTTCCCGAGAGCGGCGAGAAGTATCTCATATCAAGCCTGGCAAACCGATAACTTGTGCTCTCCGCAGGTGTCTGTTCGAGCACGATCTTCATGTTCTCCTGTCTCCTCATTTTATCCGTCAGAAGGTTCATATGCGCCATCACCTTGATGCCGAACTTCAGCGCCCGTTTGGACTCGTGCATTTCTTCGCCGGTGTGTACCTGCACCATCTCATTGAGGCCGACCATACCGATAAGATGGGAGGCAAGATTAAACCGCAGGTACGGCATGCCATCCCTGTTCATCGTGAGAAGCGCGAGCGGGCCGTCCTCGCCGAGGGAAAGCAGTTTCTCCATAAAGGCCCTTTTTTCTTTATGGGCCTTGACGGCGAGGATGAACCGTTCTGTGATCAGGTTAAACAGCTGCGTATCGTCATTTTTTGCAAGGTAGGCAAGCCGTGGAAGGTTAAGCGAGACATTCTGGAGGGCGCAGTATCTCATCCTCCATGGCTCTCTCGCATCAAGGAGGTCCCTTTCGTCGAGCTTAAAGCTCAGACGGCAGCACTCGGAGATCTTTGCTGTTTCGCCGCGGTCGAAGACATAGTAAGTGTTGCCTTTGTCTGCCGCCACGTCGGAGATGAGATTGAGAAAATCCATGTGGCCCTCGGTGCGGAAGAACTTCTCCGTCATGTGGACGATCGGTTTCGGGAAGAAGAAGGGCCTTCCAGCCCCGTCGCCCTCTTTAAAGACCTCGAAGAGGGACCACGCGAACCTCTGCGCTTCCTTCTCGTATTCCCCGTAGGTCTTGCCGGTGAATCTCCCTCCGGGCCCGATGGCAGGGACGCTGACAAAGTGCTGCGGGATCTCCCAGTATATATTAATATCTGTGAAGATAGCTTGTCCGCCGCGAGCCACCGCTTGCTGTGAGAATTCGAATATGAGCATCTGGGCAAGCTGCTTTACCTCTCCGTCGCTCATACCCTCCAGGTAGGGAGCGAAGAAGACGTTTATAGCGTCCCACCCGATCGCGCCGGCAAAATGACTCTGAAGGGCAGCCGCGAACTTGACGAGGTGTGCGAGGAGAACCTCAGGGTGTTTTGCGGGTTTTGCCATCGATAGAGAGTGGGGCAGGTCAAGGCCGAACTTTTTGATATATTCGAGGGACTGGCCGCTGCAGTACGGTCTGTCGATAAAGCCGAGGTCGTGGAGGTGGATGTCGCCATTCATATGAGCGTCGGCAACATCCTGTGAGAACACGGAAAGGAGGGCGTATTCCTTCTTGATATTTTCAGAGAGGGTAAGGTTTGTTGCCTCAGGACCGTGGGGTACGTTGGCATTTTCTTTGTTTGGATGAAGGATAAGGCTATCCACGTCATAAAGGGGCATCCCAAGCCTTGTGTGCATTTTTCTTGTATTTTCCAGGCCTTTTTCGATCAGCTTCGCGTTTACAAGCTCCCTGATAAGAGGCGCCGTAATGACCTTGATGCCGGATTTCCGAATCATCTGCTCGGTGTCCTTGCTGATCTCGTTCGCAGTATCGCGGTCAATCAAGGTCTCCCGTATCAGCGCATCAACGATCTTCGACCGGTCCCAGTCGGCGATGCTCTCTTCGGAAGTCCTTACAAAAAGATTAAGATCCGTTGTTTCCATTCATACCCCCTCTTAACGTTTAAAATTGATCGAAATTGTTCGATTTCTCTTTCGAAAAACAACCCCACCAGGAACCCCTCACCCCACTATATATAGTATCAATACTAAATATGTCTACTATATGTAGTTATTTAACAGCGGAAATATTTTTTTGTCAAGGATTTTTTTAAATATTTTTTTTGAGGACCCTGCAAATTTCTTCAGAGCTTGTGAGCAGGTTAGACAAGTTTACAATAATCTTATGTGAACTTTGTTATATAACTAATTGATATTAATGTTTATTTAACTCTATGTTGAAATGTTCAATCCCGTTGTACGAGGTTTCGTATGGTCTCAGCTATGGTAGAGGAAAGGATTCCTCCGCCTGTTACGAGGAGGATAATACCGAAGATTAATGAGCCGAAAGCAACCTCTGCACGGCTGAAGTAGACATCTCTGATAAAGAGTATGCCAAAGACTATCATGACAATGGACAGGGTAAAAAAGACTCCAAACACAAACCAAAAGAACATCCTCTTCAGCATTGTGTTCACAGGTCTCCTTTTTTATATGTTTTGTGATTTCAGTGCATTGGTAGCATCTTCCGGGGTGATGGAGACAGCATGGAACTCATCTTCCCTCTTGTACTTGGAGGAGCGGAAGTCTCTCGGAAGTATCTCTATATGCCAGTGGAAATATTCGTGGATCGGCATATCTTCACTGTGAATGACTTCATTTGGTATGTTTGGAGACGTATGAAATACAAACGTATACGCATTCGCCAGTTTTTCGATGCGTTTCATAATGTCAAGCATGGCCTGGGTGAGATCGTTCTTTATCTCTTCCGCGGTGAGACGTTCGAATTGCGCTTCATGAAATCTCGGCAGGATCCATACCTCATAAGGAAACCTCGAGGCAAATGGACAGATGGCGATGAAGTTCGTATTCATCATAACGACGCGCTTGTTCTGCCGTATCTCCTGGTTAATGATATCGCAGAGCAGACAGCGTTCTTTCTGAAGATAATGGTTCTTTGTATGAATAAGCTCCCGGATGATCCTGGAAGGGACTATCGGTGTTGCAAGGACGTGGGAATGAGGGTGAAAGATGTATGAACCGGCAAGCTCTCCGTGGTTTTTGAAAACCT
Source organism: Deltaproteobacteria bacterium UBA7527 (assembly GCA_002478225.1). GTDB lineage: Bacteria > Desulfobacterota > Syntrophorhabdia > Syntrophorhabdales > Syntrophorhabdaceae > UBA5609. The sequence goes on from DLMV01000016.1 coordinate 48,357, forward strand.
GTATGTGCTTAAAACGCATGTCCCGTTTAAGATCTAATATCCGCTCTCTGTACATATCAAAGAGGAGCAGGAACTCCTGTTGGCTGAAGCTTGACATTGTTTTTGTGTGGGACCTGTTTTCCACGATGATCTCATGGGCGCCAACGTTGCCCATCTTGTCGTATATCCCCTCAGCCCTTTTGTTCTCTTCAGCCTCTATGACGAATATGGGATTTGACGCCGGAAAGCAGCGGACAAGCCAGCTGCCCTGAGAGTCTTTATATTCCCTGATCGTATTGGGAGTGAGATTTTCGTTGCCCGGACAAAAAGGACAGATGCCCGTGCTGCTCGATTTTGTTGTGCGGTATCCGACGACAACCCAGCTTCCGGATACGGGATCTTTCCTGAGCTCCGACATTTTTTACATCATAGACCATAAGGAATGTTTTGTCAACGCACTGTTTCCTTGAAAATCCTCCGGGAGATTATTACAATAACATCCATGGATGAGCGTCTTGAATGTATGATACGCTGCGCCCTTGAATCGGGAAAGATACAGCGAAGATATTATCAGAAGAGATTCGGCATACGGCACAAAGGAGATATCAACCTGGTAACCGATGTTGATATTGCCTGTGAGACGCGCATTATAGAGCTCATCAGGGAAAGGTTTCCGGTCGATGAGATCATCAGCGAAGAGAAGACGAACCGTTATGACGGCAACGCGGGCAGATGGATCGTAGATCCTCTTGACGGCACAACGAACTATGCCCACGGCTACCCTTTTTTTTGCACCTCTATCGCTTATGAAGAATCGGGCATTATCAGGTACGGTGTTGTATATAATCCGATCTTCAAAGAACTCTTTGTCTGCCTGAAAGGGGAAGGGGCATATCTGAACAACAAGAGGATCTCTGTATCCAATGTGAGGATCCTGAAAGATTCTTTGTTGAGCACCGGTTTTCCCTACGATCTCCCGACAACGAAGAACAACAACATCAACCACTTTATAAAATTTCTCTATAAGGCGCAGGCAATACGACGTGATGGGTCTGCCGCATTGAACCTCTCCTACGTTGCCTGCGGAAGGTTCGATGGTTTCTGGGAAATGAGGCTCAATCCATGGGATACTGCGGCCGGCTGCCTCATGGTGGAAGAGGCAGGCGGAACCATCACTAATTTCAGCGGCACGGAGTTCAACATCTATAAGGACGATATTGTTGCGTCCAACGGCAACATCCACGCCGCGCTGCTGGATGTTTTACAGGAGGACATATGAAAGAATATTCCATAGAGGAATTAAAAAATATTGTAAGACCAAAACTCGGCGAAAACGTTCCGCTGCTGCTTTTCAGGATACTGAGGATCATCGGGATCAGGAGCCTCCTCGGAGAGACATCGGGGGCAACGCTATACATGATGGGAAAGAACGTGGGGACCATGCTGGGCGCTGTGGACCTCGAGGATCTCAGAAAGAAGATCGAGGAGCTGAAAGTGGGCATCGCGGAGATCGAGACCATCGACGAAGAACGCATGATCGTCAAATTATACGAATGCATCACCTGTTCGGGCTTTGGCTACACCGGTGAGATGTTCTGTGATATGGAAAGCGGGATCATAGCAGGCCTCATGGAAACGATCTTTAAAAAGAGGGCGAAGTCGACCCAGACAAAGAGCTGGTCCGTAGGGTACAATTATTGCGAATTTGAGATCCTCCTGTATTGATCATGGCATCGAAAATAAAAATACTTGAGCAACAGAAGCGCGAGCTTGAATTGATGCTCGAAGAGGCAACGAGCTTATCCCTCGCGAGAAATAAGCTCCTTGTCGCCAATATCAAAGAACTGAGCGAAATATACGATGTGCTGAAGGCCAAACTGCAAGACCTGAGACTGCGCGACGAGAGGATAAAGGCCTTTGAAGAAGAGCTTGTGAGGGCCAACAAGCTGTCAGCGCTCGGTGAGCTTGCCGGCTCTATCGCTCATGAGATCAAAAATCCCCTTATCTCCATACAGGGATTTGCCAAGAGGATACTAAAGACCGGAGACCGCGAAAGGATCGAAAGGTATGCAAAACTTATCGAAAAAGAGGCCGGAAGACTGTCTGTGGTCCTCATGAAGCTCCTGGAGTATTCAAGGATGGATACGCCAAGAAAAGAGCCTGTAGAGATTGACGGGATCATTGACGATACGGTTCTCTTCATGGAGCACCACTTAACAAGGTTTAAGAACATTGCGGTCTCTGTAGAAAAGGGCAGGGACGTCCCGCCGGTCATGGTCGACAAGATCCACGTCCAGCAGGCGCTGGTGAATATTATCATAAATGCTGCGCAATCAATGCCGCAGGGCGGTACGATACGCATTACATCCGGCATCGAAGATGCGAAGGCTTACATCTCAGTAAATGACAGCGGAGGCGGGATCGAACCGGAAAATATGGAAAAGATCTTTGAGCCCTTTTTTACCACGAAGCAGAAAGGCGAGGGCACAGGCCTCGGCCTCTCGCTCTGCAAGAGGCTCATGAAGGCGAATGACGGGGATATCAGCGTCGAATCCGTTCCAGGCAAGGGCAGCACCTTTAAACTCCTCATGCCTTACTAAAATTCCCATTTCATGCCGTCTCGGGCGGCGATGACCTCAACGCCGGTCTCTTGCTGCAGCTTATGCGCGAGCAGATGCGGCTTCTCTTTAATTATGTTCATGCCGAAATGGGTGAGTATCGCGACCTGCGGCCCTGTCTCCAGAATGATCTTTTTTACATCATCAAGGGCAAGGTGCTCAACGGTATTGTAGCTGCCGAAAGGTTTTGACCTGAGGACGTTGATAATGAGGCAGTCTGCGCGGTAATGATCCGCCAGTCCGTCGAAAAATCTCGTGTCGGTGATAAGCCCGATGGTCTTGCTGAGGTGAAAGATGAGCCCGTACGTTTCCACGGGGTGGCGGTGGCGGACGGGGGTGCTGAAAGAGATATCCTTGATCGTATAGCGCCCTTTCTCTCTGAGCAAGGTTATTGCCTCAAGATGCTGGCGGACGTATTGGAACACGACAGCATCCTCTCCTACGGCATCTTGCGGGCAGAACAATATCCCCCGCTTTCTGAAGCCGCCATCTGTCATGGCCTCGACGAGGACATTGACATCATTCGCATGATCGAGATGCTTGTGGGTGAGGATGATGCCGTCAAGGCCGGCAAGATCAGGCCGTTCTTTTGCTGAGTGGATACGCACCAGAGCGCCGGGGCCGGGATCTATATAAAGATTCGTTTCCTTGTAGTGAAGCCAAAGGCCCCCTGTTGCCCGCAGTTGCTTTGAGGCTACAAAGCGCGCCCCGCCGGTTCCAAAAAATTTGATAAAGCCTTTCATTCCGTGCCTCTTCTGTGGTAATCTCAGGGATCAGTGCATCCTGCTGTGAACGGTATCGCTGAGCACTGGGTTTTTTAACTGTACTATTGTAGTGAACCCGTTGAGGTATGTCAAATTGGATCTGATAGAATATGCTGTTTATGGATCGTCCATCGGTAATATGGGCCTTATCGCGAAGAACGGAAGGCTCATCGCCCTTGAGATAACTGGAGAGGACGAATACAGGCTTATACGGTCGATGACCTCGCGGTATCCAAATGCCGTATGGGCAGAAGGATCTTTTAAGAAAGTCCGCCTTCTTCTCGATAGGTATTTAAAGGGCCAGAAGGTTGATTTTGATATCCCTGTCGATATATCACGCGAGACCAGGTTTACGCAAAAGGCCCTCCGGGTGCTTCAACGTATCCCGTACGGCGAGGTGAGAAGCTATCTGTGGGTGGGAAAACAGATAGGGTACAGAATGGCTGCACGTGCTATCGGACAGGCGGTGAAACGAAATCCCATCCCCATCATCATACCGTGCCATAGGGTTATCAGGGAAGACGGCACAATAGGCGGTTTCTCTCAAGGGGTCAATATGAAACGAAGACTTCTTGCTATAGAGAACGTGGTACTGTCTTGACCGCTTGCGGCTTAATTTCACCTTGAATATGTTACTTAAAACATCGTGTCGGGCTATTCGCCGGAATCCAGAATCCAGTAGCCAGAATCGGGTTTGCTATGAGCTGTAAGCCGCCTTTCATCTGGAGCGTAAATGAGCTTGTTTGCTGAAAACGGCCCTAAACAGATGCTCATCCTAATTAGGGGATCTTCGTTAAAAGTCTTTGCCACAGTTTTTGATATTCAGCAAGTTCATCCTTCACATTATAGTGTTCGATAATATTGCGACGAGCCTCTTCTCCAAGATGTCGCATGCGGAGAGGATGATCAAGCACCTGATCCACCCGGTCAGCGATCTGCTGAGAAGAAAAGAAATTGCACAATAATCCGTTCCGGCCGTCTTCGATGACCTCTTCAACAGGAGGGGTCGCCGAACCTATAATAACGCACTGCACGGCCATCGCCTCCATCATCGATCGTGAGAGAACAAAGGGGGATGTGAGATAGATATGGGCAGAAGAAACCCGTAGTATCCTGAGATGAATTTCGTAGGGCACGATGCCCATGAAATGGACGCGGTCGTGATCGATCGCCGCCTCTTTAAGCAATTTTTCGCAATAGCTCGGGCCATTTAGCTCCTTGTTGTACCGTGTTTTCTCTCCACTGGTAATAACGATGTGACACCTGGGCCGGCGCCGGCATAGCTCCTCTGCGGCCTTCACGAAGACATGAAACCCCCGGTGCGGGCCAAGGCCCTGCGCAGCGTATGTAACAACCTCCATGTCCTTTGTGAGCGTTGTGCCGTTGAGCAGGGTGAGGCGTTGATCTTTGTTCGGTTTTACTGTCTCCGTATTGATGCCTTCGTGGATGACGCGTATCTTCTGTTGGAACTCAGGAGGATAAAGATCTCGCTGCCATCGCGTTGGGCTTACGCCGGCATCGATCGCCGCAAGGCTTACAAGCTGGGCCATATTCCAGGTGCGTATCCGCATGCGTTCATCAACGGTGGTGGAAGATTCAGGATCAAAGCCAACGTCGGCCTCATCTCCATGATAGCAGGACCCACAGTGCCCTATAAGCGGGACATCGGGAAAGACGTCCTTGAAGTACAGCGCTTCGCCCCAGCCGATATGGGCAAAAACCAGATCCGGCTTAAACCCTTTATTTCCAAGGTCAAAAAGACAACGAGCAACACCCTGCCCGTTGGATACATTATTCTCCACCCTGGTCAGACAAGAATGACAGTTCTTTATTGTTTTGCTGTGAGGTTCATAGACACTCTTATATACAGTGGCGAATTGTTGATCCCAGATCCCTGGTGCTCGGGACTGACAGATGCTGACCACCGTGTTGTCGGCAGAAGAGGCGAAATGACTTACAAGATGCCTGAACTGTCCTGGAAAGTTCCGGTGAATGAAGAGAATGTTCAAATATAGAAAGGTATCCTTTGCAGATAAAGCGGCTGCACAACGATCATAGTTTCCCGGGCACGGAATAGTCGTACAGAATGCCATTTTTTATACTGCAGTGATAGAGATTATACAGGACGTCAATGTCCTCGGTCACGATCTCCTCAACAAAGATGATTTGCCGGTTCCTTTGAAGCAGGTTTACCCCATGCCTGTCCACCAATCTCTTTTCACCGTTCTTCAGGCACACGTTCAGCATTGAGACCTCTTTGTTGTGACCAGCGGAATATTCTTTGAAGATCCTCAGCATTATTCTTCCTCCTGACAAAGATATTTTTCGAAAATGTTTTATATAGCACCCCCCTCTCCGGGTATGGAGACTGTTTATTTTTTGTTGCCATAGCGGGATTTTACAGAACGGTGTATGACATAAAAAGGGAAATATTCTCAATCAGCCATTAAATGTGACGAAGCTGTCCAGGAGAGAGAACATGGTAAATTAATCGGCTCATAGAAAATCGTAGTTCGTATATCGTATATCGAAGGAGAACGTTCGGCGAGAACAACCGTAATTCGTGATTCGTAAGGCGTAAGTCGTAAGGGGGGAAAGGCAGCGGAGAGCTTGGAGCGGAGAGCGGAGAGCATAAACCCGTGAGGCGTAAATCGTAAGAGGGGAAAGGCGGCTCATGGTAAACCCGATGCTGGATGCTTGATACTGGATGCTGGTGAAGAACATGCTTTCACCTCTCACCTCTCACCTCTCACCTTTCACCTTTCACTTTTCACGATAGCAGTTGGAGAAGGCGACGTGAGCCCCATTAAATAGGCAACCGGGGCTTATGAGGTAACATGTGATGTTGTTTGCCCCGGTTATGGTGGGATGAAGAAACTAAAGGTTTTGTTGTGTGAATAATATTAATAGACGGTATTGTATGATGCAAATAGAATGGGACGATAAAACCAAAAAAAGTGTCGATCCTGACATTGGCAGTGTGTAAAGGGATCTATTCAGGGTTTTTTTCCACGAGAGGTGCGATCACACGTTCCTTAAACCGCTGATATCCGGTCCTGCCAAGGCAAAAAGGAGTTGCAATGCCTGTCAGGAAGACCTCTGCGCCCCGGGATCGTGTTTTCCATGACTGGATGTGATTGCGGTTGATCACGAGAGAACGGTCAAGTAAAATAAAGACATCCGTCGGGAGGCGTCTTTCCCAGTCTCGCAGCGAGGATCGTACCATGTATCGCACACCCGAGATGTCGATGACATTTGTATAATTTTTATCGGCAGTGATGGCGGCGATCTTCGTGATGGGGAGAAAAAATTTTTTCTTTCCTGTGCTCAGAAAGACGCGGTCTGAACTGGAAAACGCCCCTCCTGTTTTCCCTGGAACATGGGTCTTTGATGTTGCCCTCTTCAGCGCCTCCTCGAGGCGCGCAGGATCAACAGGTTTTAACAGATAATCAAGGGCGTTCACCTCGAAGGCCCGGATGGCGAACCGATCATAGGCCGTCACGAAGACGATGAACGGCGGGTCTTCGAGACGTTCCAGGAGATCGAACCCTGAACCGCCCGGCATCTGGATATCGAGAAAGACGAGGTCAGGTCGCGTCTCCGTGATCATTGTCTCCGCCTCATCAGCGTTCCTGGCCTCTCCGGCGATACGTACGTTCCAGTGTTTTTTCAGCAGCTCCCGCAGCTTCTCCCTGGCGAGCCGCTCGTCGTCAACGATGAGGACGGAGAATTCCTGCTCAGGAACGTTCTTCATCGGCCCTTCCTGTCAGCGGGATCTCTACGGTGACACGTACCCGTCTGTCCTGTTGATTGATATGCAGGCGGTAGCGGTCGCCATAGGTAAGGGAGAGGCGTTTGCGAATGTTCTCAAGTCCTACCCCGCCGTTTCCGTTGTCGTTCTCCGTGCCTTTCTCGATCCACCTACCCGTGTTGGATACGGCGATCTCTATGGATGTGCCGGACTCCCGGCAGGAGACCTCGATCTCAAGGGGCATTGGAGAGGTCTTCATTCCGTGTTTGATGGCGTTCTCCACGAGAGGCTGGATGAGGAGCTCCGGGATCATGGCATGATAGAGCGTGTCGGGCGCGTGCACGGAGACGACAAGGTTATCCTCGAAACGAACCTTTTCAAGATTGAGATAACTTGTAACGGCCTCCAGTTCCTCAGCGAGGGAGACAAGTCCTGATTCCCGCGCAGCAAGGGTGGAGCGGAGGTAGCTGGAAAGCTGATAGACCAGCTCGGTGACGCGTCCCGGATCCTTCTCTGAAATGACAACAAGGGAGTTCAGGACATTGAAGAGAAAGTGGGGGTTTATCTGGTACCGGAGGGCCTCAAGCTGCGCCTGCACGAAGAGCCGCTGCGCCTCCTCTGTACGGCGGCGCTCTTCCTCGATCTGCTTCTGTTCAGTAATGTCCTCCCCGATGCCCTGTATCCGGATGATCCGTCCCTCGCTGTCCTTGTCTGCCCTGGCATAGAGGGAACCGATGCGCTCGGTCCCATCACGCCGGCGGAAGGTGATCTCGAAGTTCTTCACCGTGCCGTGCCTTTGCAGCTCTTCAAGGAGGACGGCCCGCGCGTCCTGCGAATAGTATTGGGTAACGTGGGTGCCGATGATCTCCGAGGGGGAGTCATACCCGAGCACCTGTGCGAGGGCGGGATTGGCGTTTATGAAAAAACCATCGGGATCGGTGATAAATATCCCTTCCACAGCGTGCTCAAAGATCCCCCGGTACATACGCTCCGCTTCCTCAAGCGCATCGCGGCTATGTTCGAGGCTCTCTGCCATTGCGTTGAGGCCGCGGGCGAGCCTGGAGAGCTCATGATTGCCCCTGGTGTGCAGTCTTTTGTGAAGAAACCCGGCCTTGATCTCCCGGACAAAGGTCATGCACTGCTCAAGCTTCCCGAGAAAAGGGTTAACCACCAGGAAGACAGAGACAGAGACCACGGACAGCATTATAATGAGGGTGATTATTGTGACGTTTCTCATCGTCTGTATTGGAGCAAGCACATCCTGCAACGACCGCTCAATAACAAAGAGAAACTCCGGATCAGAAGTCCTGAGGAACGCGACCAGCCGCTCGCCGTCCCTCGAGGAATAACCGAAAACGCCTTTCTTTTCGGTCAGAAGCCCTGAAAAGGCCGGTATGTCCGGTTGTATATAAGGTTTAGCCGTCAGGACATTGGTAACCTTCCACCCTTCCGGCAGTGTGGCATCCAGCTGCGGGTCAAAGAAGTACGCCTTGCCTCCGTGGACGTATTCCTGGGGATGGAGAAAGTAGTTATTGAAATAATCGAGGTCCAGGACAGCACGCAGGACAGCGATCACTTTGCCGTGGTCTCTGACAGGCGCGCTGATGACGATGATCGGCCGGCCCGTTCCCTGGCTTAAGAATATCTGGGACACAAAAGACTTCCCGGCAAGGGCTGAATGAAAATCAGCCCTCCTGTAGACAGCCTGCTGGAGAACGGGAAGGTTGATGCGGTTCGGGAACGACGAGGCGATGCATCGGGCCTTCTGGTCCAGGAGGTTAATGGATTGATACACCCCGGCTTTTTTCACGATCTTCTGAAAATACCGGTTGGCTTCGTTGACAATGGCACGGTTCTCAGGAGAGACCGCAACCTGACGGACCAAAGACAGTTCAGCCAGGAGCTCCATGTCCGTCTTGAATGTGTCAAGCGCGATCTGGCTTTGCTTGGCTATCAGCGCAACCTTTACCTCCATCTCTTTTTTTGCCATTGATTCAAGCTGCCGCTTTGCGCATACATAGGTGATCGCCGAGGACAGCAGAACGCTGGCAAGGATGATTAATCCCATCACAATGAGGAGCTTGCTGCGGAAGCTTATGTTCATGAGAAATTGTTTTAATCGAAAAAAGCGAGATCTCATGCCCACCAATATCCCTTGGAAATTTTATCTCTTTGGCCAGAGAGTTGAAAGGAAAATGTGATCAATTAGCCAAATAAAGTGACGGGTAAGACATTCAGCCTGAACTCAAAAGTTTATTCATT
>DLMV01000016.1:57933-58055 GCA_002478225.1 Deltaproteobacteria bacterium UBA7527
TTTTGAGTCCGGCGCGTCTGCCAGTTCCACCACTCCGGCTTATGTTGCACATTTCTGAAAGCGAAAAGAGCATAACAAAGCTGCGTTATGTTGTCAATATTCCCCCTCTCAAACAATTGACA
>DLMV01000082.1 GCA_002478225.1 Deltaproteobacteria bacterium UBA7527
ACACAAGATATGATACATTGCCGCGACGCGGCCGGCCTTGATTAGCATACCTGATCTGGTGTAGATTAAATAGAACTTACGCCACCATGTCCAAAAAGATCACAAGAAGAAAATCCATCATCCAGGCAGCCATTGAGGTCTTCAGCGAGAAAGACTTGCAGAGTGCGAGCATTTCCGAAATAGCTCAAAAGGCGGGCATCGCCAACGGCACCATCTACCAGTACTTCAAGAACAAGGAAGACCTTTTCTTCTCCATCCCAATTGAGAAAACGAACGAATTCCGCGACCAGGTCCAACTGCATCTGGAAGGGATCACGGGGGTCTTCAATAAGATCCGAAAATTCGTATGGTACTTTCTTTATTTCTTTAAAACCAACCCCGAGTATGGAAGGCTGTTGATGCTCGAGCTGCGGGTGAATAAGGGTTTTGTCAAGACAGAGACATACAACTTTCTCAAACAATCAGTGCGTTCAGTATGGGATATCATCGAAGAAGGGCAGAAGGAGGGTGTCATCAGAACAGATGTGGATATCTATGTTCTGCGCCATCTGGTCCTGGGAATTCTTGAGCACATGGTTAGCCGCTGGCTCCTGAAAGATGCAAAGTATGATATCCTGGAACATCATCAACAGGTGAGTCAGATACTTATCGACGCGTTGAGAAGCAGGACCCCAGATCGGTAAACGTAGTTTATTTACTCCGGCTCTATCTTTTTCGGAGGGATGTCGGCCTTGCAGTATTTGCACCGGACCGTCTGATGCTTCTTTTCGTAAGGCACGACCTGATGCCTCCTGCACTTCGGACACGTTCTCTTTAAGTGGAGAAGCCGCCCCACGGTGAACCCAAGCGTAAAAATCATATTGCCACCTCCTTTCGTTACAGCGGAGACATATCCTTTATTTCTTCTATAGAGGCCGGTGTTCCGAGAACGATAAGCCTGTCCTCCGGTTCAAGCCGCTCATCAGGTTTTGGCATTAGTATCCGTTTTTCCCCCCGGATCATACCTATGACGGTTGCGCTGTATCTTTTGCGAAATCGTATATCAGAGAAGGTCTTGCCCAGGTAAGGCGAAGAAGGACCGACCAATACCTCTGCCATGGCAAAGCGTTTTGGTTCTGATGCCGCTTCATGGTCCTCGATCTGCTGAAGCATGCCTTCCGCATGCCTGAGGGCGGCAGGCTCTCCCATCGCCACAATGCGGTCACCTGGAAAAAGCTGGAACTCAGGATCCGGTTGAAGGTGGACATGCCCCGCCCTGCTCACTGCTATTATGGAAATACCCGCCTCTGCGCGCAGATTGAGATCTTGTATGAGCTGACCGGCGAAAACAGAACCCCTGCGGAGTCTGATCTCCCGCAGGCCGAGCGGCCAGTCGATATCGCCGGGCAGAAGATGCATTGCCTCTGTGAGCGCGTCGGCCGCTTCTTCTGATGCATCATCGAAGGGCCTTAAGACAACATGGGCTCCACGGGCCGTGTAAAGCTTTGCTTCTTCTTCATCTTTAGCGGCAAGCGCTATCTTCCCTTCATAGCGGCGCTCTTTAAGCAGATGAAGAAGGGTGAGGTTCAGGTCACTTTCCCTTACGGTGCTTACCACCCAGGCTGAACAATCGAGAGGAAGGTTGTCGAGGAACTCCGGATCGCCGACATCGCCGAAGATAACAGGCACACCACGTGACCTCCATGTTTGAAGGGCCGCGGGATTGAAGTCGACCCCTGCAATGCGTTTTTTCCTCTCCAGGAGGTGCTGCGCAAGACCGCTCCCATAGTTGCCGAGACCGATGAGAAGCACGTCAACCTCGGGAACGAGGCATACTCCCGTTGTTTCTTCTTCACGATAGGGATGTTTCCGTTCGAATATCTTTAACGGTAGCGAGGTCCAGCGATAAAGGGTGCCGGAATAGACGATCATGTAAGTCGACATGCAGATTGTGATGATCCCCACGAGAGTGATGATGCTCATTGCGCCGGCATCAATATGACCGAGGCTCAGCCCAAGGGCTCCGAGTATGAGCGAGAACTCGCTGATCTGCGCGACGGTGAGCCCCGCCATAAAGCCGGTGCGCCTCCTGTATCCCATGAAACCCATGATGGCCATGACAATAAGGGGGTTGCCTATGAGAACGAAGAGCGAAAGATAGACCGAATTCGCTACCTGGTGTCCTATTGAAACAAGGTCGAGGCGTGCGCTGAGATCGATGAAGAAAAAGAGAAGAAGAAAATCCCTTAATCCAACGAGCCGAGCGCCTATTGCGTCCCTATATTGAGTTGAGGCAAGGGAGACGCCTCCGAGAAAAGCGCCGACTTCCTTGCTAAAACCGAGATATTCGGCTGCCGACGCGAGAATGACGGCCCAGGCAATTGAAAACAGGATGAGAAGCTCCTGGTTCCAGGCAAGCTTCTTCGTGAGGCCAGGAAGCACGTATCTGGCAAGGATCCCGACGCAGAGAAGCAGCCCAAGCCCTTTGCCGGTGATGAAAACGATCTTGGAAATGGATATGCTGCCAGATCCCTGAGCGCCGATCGCCAAAAGAGCGATCATGGCAAGAATCGCCACGATGTCCTGAACAATCAGAAATCCCACGGCAATTCTTCCATGGAGAGAATCGATCTCTTTTTTGTCGGACAAGAGCTTGACGATGATGATCGTGCTTGAAAATGTCAGCGCCACAGAGATATAGAGCGAGCCGACAATGGAAAATCCCATAGCATAGACGATGAAGAATCCAAATAAGGACGTAAAGATCACCTGGCCAAGACCGGTGGCCAGCGCCACGGGCCCGGTCGAGCGCATGAGGCGCAGGTCGAGCTTAAGACCGACGAGGAAGAGCAGAAGAGAGATGCCGATATGCGCCAGAAGCTGTATCTGGTCGTAGCTGTGTATGAGGTTGATGCCTGACGGCCCCGCTATGATGCCTGTTGCAAGGAACGCAACGATGAGCGGCTGGCGCAGTATCATTCCAACAGCGCCGAGAATTGCGGCAAGCCCTAAAACAGACGCTATCTCAAAAAAAACATGTCCGTTCATTTTTGAGTCCCTATGTTCTGCGTGGCAGCTTCATGTTAAAAAACCGCCATCCGAATTGTTATCTTCTGGTGGCGGCCCGACCGCTTAAATAAAATTATATGTTTTTCCATACAAATAAGTCAATCAACTGCATACGGCTTGCCGATGATCTACCCTGCAGCGACGGTCTTTTAACCTGTGCAATGCGGGACATGTTCTTTATTTGCATTTGAGGTGTTTACAAAATACCGGTGGACAATTATAATTAGGTTCATTCGCCCGTACCGCGCATATCAATTTATCGGGAGTTTGACGGGCATCCCACACTGATGGGGCAGATTTTTGTCTCATTGCAGGAGGCTGCATGGGCATAGCAAAGAAGATTAGGCATATCAACAGGAGGGATTTTCTAAAACTTGGCGCAGTGACCGCTTCGGCTGGATTAGGCATAGCAGGCCTTGGCAACGTGTTGAAGGGCGCAGCTGCTGCAGCCGGCGCCTACCCGGACCCTGTGTACCGTACCCTTGGAAGGACAGGATTAAAGATAACAGTTGTAAGCTTTGGCGCCATGCTTACGCCGGAGCATGAGGTAATGCGCGCTGCTTTTGACCTAGGGGTGAATTACGTCGATACTGCAAGAAGGTACATGAACGGCCGCAATGAGGAGATCGTAGCAAAAGCAATCAAGGGGATCCGGAATAAGCTGTATGTCGCAACAAAAACGCTTGCATCATCGAATACCAGAAAAGAGATATTCCAGGACGTTGAAACGAGCCTTTCAAAGCTTCAGACGGACCATATCGATGTCATTCAGCTCCACAATCTCAGCAGCGGTGACCGCGCCTTTATACCTGAAGTAAGAGAGGCATACAGGGAGCTCCGCAAACAAGGCAAGGTGCGCTTCTTCGGCATTACGACCCATTCAAACCAGGCAGAGGTATTAAAAGCGGTCACCGATGATCCGGAAAGATTTTTCGATACGGCCCTCGTAGCATATAACTTTAAAAGCCCCCCTTCCTTGAAGGAGGCAATCGCCCGCGCTGCCAGGGCAGGCATCGGCGTCATCGCCATGAAGACCCAGGCAGGAGGATACAAGACCGATGAACTTGGACCTCTGAGCCCTCACCAGGCGGCCCTGAAGTGGGCGCTCCAGGATGCCAATGTGACAGCGGCAATACCGGGGATGAAAGATATGGACATGCTGAGAGAGGACCTTTCTGTTATGGGGATGAAGCTCACCCGGACAGATGAAAAGATACTTGAACGTTACGGCAAGGCTATCGACCCTTACTATTGCTGCTTTTGCGGACAATGCGAAGCCACGTGCCCCCAGCATGTTGCCATAAGTGATATCAACCGTTCATTGATGTATGCCGAGGCTTACGGAAGCATGGAGCTTGCGCGTGCCACCTACGATGAGATAGAAAGCAAGGCCAATGCATCAGCCTGCCTTGGCTGCGACGGATGCGCGGCCCGCTGCGTCAGTGGTCTTGATATCGCCTCAAAGATGCGCAAAGCGTTGTCGATGTATGCATAAAGGTCATAATAAGTGACGCACAAACGGATAGCACATTACGCATTTTTCATCTCAATTATTGCGCTCGCTGCATCCATATCCATATCTGTGGCCAATGATCCGGCGCAGTCAGACGCAAGCCCGATCGAGAACTTGCTGCCGGCGCCAGGTTTTTCAGAAGGATGGCTGATCGACGGGAAGATAGACCGTTACACAGCAGAGAACCTCTATGTCTATATCAACGGCGAGGCAGAGCTTTACATCCCCTACGGCTTTGAGGTTCTTGGATCGGCATTTTACGGCAAGGGGGGAGATGCCGGGTCAGGGGTCGTTGTCGATGTCTACAGGATGAGGTCGCTGCTCGACGCCTTTGGCATATACTCTAATTATCGGGACGCCGGCGCTGAATTAATAAAGATAGGGGCAGAGGGTTTTATCAGCGAATCCCAGTTGATGTTTTTCAAAGACCGTTATTTCGTTCGCCTGTCGATCTCGGGCACCGTGCCGGATGAGCGCGCGCTGTTAATGAGGTGCGCAGAGGCTGTTGCTGGGAAGATCCCTGGCGGCCCTTCAAAGCCAGATGTGCTCGGCATGCTCACCATACCTGATATTGAGCCTGATACGGTAAGGTACCTCGCCAAAAGCGTCCTCGGATATGCGTTCTTTCAAAGCGGATTGATCGCCGAAGCAGTTATTGAAGGCGAACCTGCGAAGATATTTGTTGTTCTTTGCGGATCACCTGAAGCGTCTTCACGCACGCTTGAGCATTATATCAATTACCTCAGAGAATCGGGTGCGCATGCTGAGCGTCCTCACAAAGAGAACGAAATGACTGTTGTTGCGCAGGATCCGCTATACAAAGGCACGGTCATCAGGGAATCAGGCGAATATCTTATTGGCGTGACAAAGCTGAAAGACCCTTTGAAGGCAATACAGATAGTAAGCCGGATACAGTCCCGCATCAAAAAACCATAGGTCGCAGAAAATAAGGAGAAATTGCTGTCAGGGATTTAAGTATTGCCGTGCCTTTCGCGCAATATATTGTCAAGTAATGTCTTAAAATCCTTCGGCGGCAGGACATCCGATCTTCTAACAAGCATAACGGCAGAGGAAGGGCAGGGGACCGCGCATACACCACAGCCGATGCACCATTCTCTGTCGATCACAGGAATGCCGTCCTCGATGGTTATGGCGTCAACAGGGCAGACATCAGCGCACAGGCCGCATCCGGTGCATTTGCCGAGGTCTGTTTCCCGTAGAAAATAGGTGGCCATCAGGGTATCTCTGGGGATCTTTCTTCTTCGAATGGTTCCGACCGACCAGCAGCAGCAACTGCAGCAGTTGCAGGTATGTTTTATGCCCTCCCGAGCGTTGTCGACGAGATGAACGAGGCCGGCCTCCTCGCTTTTTCTGATAATTTCCATGGACTCATCTTTCGTTATTTTCTTTCCTATTCCCTGTTCTATGACATAGTCGGCAAGTTCATCATATTTGATGCACGATTCAAGGGTATGCCGGCATTTCCTCTTTCCTATGAGCTCCGCCGTGGCCCTGCAGGCGCAGTGGACAAGGGCGATCGTGCCGGCATTTTTCACAACCTCTTCGATCATTTCAAAAGGGTAAACAGCATGAGATTCAGGATCGAGGCTTTGTGATGCCGGCAGATACCGGTAGGCCTTTGTCTCTGTTTTGCCATATACCTCGATCAGCTCCTTTATTCGCGTATACTGCACTATGAGCTCTGCCATCCTTTTTGCATGAGGATGATCGGTCCCGCGCCAGAAAAAGGTCTGCGGAAAGCCGTAGCCAAACTGCTGGAGCGCATATCCTTTCCCGCCGTCTTTTGTTTTTCCGGCATACAGGAGCCCCCGGTGAGCAAGATTAGCAAGCATATCTTCAAGCTGTCCTTCCGGTATGCCAACATGCTCCTTGATCGCTGACAATGGGACAGCCTCAAAAGGGATCACCTTTGTTGGCAGTGCAAGCGCTATTTCCGCCTCAAGCGGGGTAAAATTTTCTTTGAGAATGTCAAACAACTCGTCCTTTTCCGGATACCCCATGCCGAGAGCCGAAAGGTGTTTTGCAAGCTTTTTATAGATGGTGTCGTGCTCAGCCATATTCAATATACCGGCTTAATTGTAGATAATGGTTGTAAAAATAGCAACAGCGATCAGCTGAAAACTCATGGCATAAACCCGTAAGGCGTGAGGGGGAAAAGGCGGCTCATGGTGAACCGG
>DLMV01000008.1 GCA_002478225.1 Deltaproteobacteria bacterium UBA7527
GTACTAAAGAAGGGGTACGGTCATCAAGCATCCAGCATCTTGCTTACCATGAGCTATCAGCTATGAACCGCCTTCCTCGCCGAACGCCCAACGCCGAACGGCCTTCTTGTAATCTCGACATACGATATACGAACTACGATATACGATTTACTTGCGGTAGCAGTCCCCTTACGACTTACGCCTTACGAGGTCCTCGCCGGCATCGTCCAGTATCTTGTTCGCTATGAGCTATGGGCCATCAGCCATGAGCCATATTTCCGGTTGCAAAAAATATAGGCTCATATATACTTTATGTATCGCTTTTCAACTAAAAACCGAGGGGGATAACCATGGATAAAATCTTAAGGATCGATATGGGAGCAGAAGGAGGCCCAAAGGCAACTGTATCGCCCATCGGGGCTTACGCAGCCCTTGGAGGCAGGGGTCTCACATCATCCATTGTCGCCAAGGAGGTTGATCCGCTCTGTCATCCCCTGAGCGCGGGGAACAAGCTCGTCATAGCGCCGGGTCTTTTGAGCGGAAGCATTGCCGCCATGTCCGGAAGGATATCGGTGGGCTGCAAGAGCCCCCTCACAGGAGGCATCAAAGAGGCTAATGCAGGGGGGCAGCCTTCGCAGATGCTGGCAAGGCTCGGTTATGCAGCGATCGTGCTCGAGGGCAAGCCGAAAGAGAACGCGCTCTACAAGGTATTCATCAACAAGGATGGGGTGAAGATCGTTGAGGATAAGAGCCTGAAGATGTTAAGCAACTACCAGGTCGTTGAGAAGATGAAGGGCGAGTTCGGCGATAAGGTTGCCTGCATCTCCATCGGTCAGGCCGGCGAGATGAGATTGCCGGCAGCCTCTGTGGCATTCACCGACATGGAGCTGAGGCCGACCCGTCATGCGGGACGGGGCGGGGTCGGCGCTGTCATGGGTTCTAAGGGCGTAAAGGTTATCATTATAGACGATGCCGGTCAGCCTACACGGCAGCCAAAAGATCCTGAAAAATTCAGAGCGGCGAATATGAAGTTCATCGAAGGGCTTCGTACGCATGCTGTCACAGGGCAGGCGCTCCCCTCATACGGTACGAACGTCCTCACAAACATTATCAATGAAGCAGGCGGATACCCCACGTACAATTTCAAGCATGGCAGGTTCCTTGGTGCGGCAAAGATAAGCGGCGAGACGTTCGCCGAGATAGAGACAAAAAGAGGCGGCCTTGCAACACACGGCTGCCACACCGGCTGTGTGATCCGCTGTTCCGGCATCTACAATGACAAGGACGGCCATTTTCTCAGTAAACAGCCCGAATATGAGACCGTCTGGTCGCACGGCGGCAACTGCGGGATAGACGATCCTGACAAGATCGCCATGCTCGATTTTCTCGACGACGACATCGGCCTCGATACGATCGAGATGGGGGCAACGATCGGGGTTGCCATGGACGCAGGGGTCATCAAATTCGGCGACGCGGACGGAGCGATCAATCTCATCAAAGAGGTCGGCAAAGGCACACCCCTGGGGCGCATCATAGGAAGCGGCGCCGCCATAGCAGGAAAGGTGTTCGGCGTTGAAAAGGTCCCTGTTGTGAAAGGCCAGGCCCTGCCTGCCTATGATCCAAGGGCAGTACATGGCATCGGGGTTACCTACGCGACAAGCCCCATGGGCGCAGACCACACTGCCGGATATGCCGTAGCTACGAATATCCTGAAAGTAGGGGGCGAAGTGGACCCGCTAAAACCTGAGGGCCAGGTCGAGCTGTCCAGAAATCTCCAGATAGCCACAGCCGCTATCGATTCAACGGGCATGTGCATCTTCATCGCCTTCGCGATCATGGACCAGCCTGAGACGTTCCAGGCCCTTCTCGATATGCTGAATGCCTTTTACGGACTTGAGCTCACTGCCGAAGGGGTGGCGGAACTGGGGAAGAAGATCCTGAAGACGGAGCGGCACTTCAATACGCGCGCAGGCTTCTCACAGCACCATGACCGATTGCCCGGCTTCTTCAAGACCGAATCCCTGCCTCCTCACAACATAATATTCCAGGTCAAGGATGAGGAGCTGGATGTGATATTTAACTGGTAATTGTTTCAACTGAGCGCTCTACTGCCTCTCACTTTTGTCGTCTCATCTGAGGTGTTGAAGGAATTTTGCCATACCCTTCAGCAAGGTTTCTTTGTCAAGGTCATGGCAGGTTCAACCCTTGAGGAGCTGCTCATCGAACAACTCGACATCGCGAGAGAATACATAGAGAAAAAGATCAGCACAATATTCCTCGACGGCCGCCCCGTTGATGACCTTCACGGCACTGTTGTACGCGAAGGCTCGGTCCTTTCCCTCTCCGCAGCGATGCCCGGGCTGGTAGGCGCCACTATGCGCCGAAAAGGCGCGTATGCATCGTTCCGGGGCGCTATTGCCTATCACGAAAAAGAAGGCTCCGATGTCCGTCATGAGGGTTTCATTGAGGTCAAGCTCTTTAACCTCGTCATGGCCGAACTGGGACCGCTTTTTCTTAAGAGAGGGGTGTATGTCCGGACTGATGATCTCACGAATCTCATCTCTTCTATCATGGCTGATCTTCAGAGAGGATGCAGATTGATCCTTCTCGGCGACAGGCCGGTTCCGGGTGATGACGTCGTCGGGCTCCTGAGAAATATGGGTCCTGGTCTGATACGGGTCTTTGTCATCATGCAGAAAGATGTGGTATCGTAAACCATGCGCGTAACGGTGAAGCTCTTTGCCACGCTCCGGGAAGGACGGTTCAACGAGGAGGAGAGGCAGTATCCCGACGGCACTGTCATCAGTCATGTCATCGGGGAGCTTGGCATAAGCGAGAAGGAGGCGGCCCTCATCTTCGTCAACGGCCTTCATGCAAAGACAGGAGATGAGCTCCATGATGGCGACACGCTTGCGATCTTCCCACCCATAGGAGGCGGATAAGCTGGACGATCTGACAACATTCCTGATCGCAGGAGCACAGAGAGGCACCGTTGCCTGGGGTATCCAGGCCCGTGCTTCTCAGCAGTTCCATCTGACATATGCCGAGGTTGAGGAGGCGATCCTGAAGCTCAACCTCATGCCCGGCCGTTATCGGAGGAACAAGAATATCATTGCTCCTGCGGACCAGCTCCGGCTCTTGAGGAGCGCCGCTGCTGTCATCGGCTGCGGCGGCCTTGGCGGGTATATCATTGAGGCAATGGCGCGCCTCGGCATAGGGAAGATCGTCATTGTGGACCCCGACACCTTTGAGGAACACAACCTCAATCGCCAGCTCTTTTCCACGCTCTCTACGCTGGGAATTCCCAAGGTTGACGCTGCGGCGCAAAGGGTAGCGAATATCAACCCCGCTGTTTCGGTCGTACCGGTCAGAGAAGCCTTTTCAAAAACCAATGCCGGGGACATCTTGAAAGATATCGATGTCGCCGTAGACGCACTCGACAACACCGCTGCGCGGATCGATCTTGCAGACGCATGCAATATTCTCTCGATTCCCATGGTATATGGGGCTATCGGGGGATGGTATGGCCAGGTCGCAACCCAGATGCCCGGCGGCAGGAGCGTCTGCGATATCTTAAAAAACTACCCGGAAGGTGAAGGGATCGAAAAGACAGCAGGCATACCGTCCTTCGGGCCGGCGGTCATAGCGGGCTTCGAAGCAGCGGAAACGTGCAAGATCCTTCTCGGCCGCGGCAGCCTCTTGCAGAACAGGATGCTCTTTATCAACCTGCTCGATATGAAGATCGAGGAGATGGCTCTGTAACGTCGATTCGGACGCTTGACTCATGGCTCACAGCTGACAGCAGATCCTAAATCCGAATATCAAAATCTTAAACAAGTCCAAATGTTCAAAATTCAAAACGTGTGTTCAAGAGTTTTTGTTTAGAACATTTGATA
>DLMV01000020.1:0-200 GCA_002478225.1 Deltaproteobacteria bacterium UBA7527
GCTCCTTCAGCCTCTCGGACATCTCTCCGGCACATCTCTTATACCACACTCCCCGGCGGCTGCACAAGGCAATTCCCGCGAGGAAAAGGGAGGCCATCCGCGACCCAACATTGTATTGACAAAACATTGTATCACAGGTAAAATCGACAAGCGGAAAACGATGACCGGACAGAAATTAGGAAATACGCTGATGCGAATAC
>DLMV01000020.1:351-1840 GCA_002478225.1 Deltaproteobacteria bacterium UBA7527
ACTCATCGCAGCAGCCATCTGCTTTATCTTTCTCTGCAGCGGGACCGCGCAGGCAGCCTCGGCGATAAACCAGCTCTGCGGCGCCGCCGGCTACGGGGCGGGATGCATCAAGGCATTTAAGCCGCAGGGCATGCGGCCCGGCATGCGGCCGGGGATCGGCGGGGGGAACATGCTGGGAGGGATGCTCGGCTCCATAGCGGCATCGCTCATCACCGATCTCGTTCTTGATGCGGCGCTCTCTTCCGCAACGAGCAGCGCGGGGGCGGGCAATATTCCCTCTCAACAGCTTTCCTCGCAGGCCAGCGCCCTCCAGAAGGCCGTTGAACAGCAGCGAAAGTTCCAAGAAGAGCGGCAGCGGCAGCTGCTCTCGCAGATGGTGGATGTATCGGCGAGCCAGTTCAAAGATTCCTCGTCGGACCTTACCATTCTCGAGAACGCCTCTGCAAAGGCAGGCGCCCCTTTCGACGGAAATATGCCGATGCCCGACGGCCAGTGGGAATCGATCCATGACGCCTGGTTCTCAACATCATCGACAGGCCAGGCAAATGGCATACAGCCGCTTAAGATGGGCGACAGATCACTCGACTATACAAAGGACAGTATGAACCAGATGAAGTGCACGAGCAGCATGGGCGGGACGATATGCCCGTTCTCCTGGGGAAAGCCTCCCGTGATGAAGCTCAACACGATCTCCGTGCCTTCTCCGCCGACAACCACCATGCCGAGGATACCCGCGGCGCCCTCGACGACCCCAACGGTGCAATCCCAATGGGTACGCTATGAAGACTCGATCATAGCGATGGCACGGAGGAAGATGATCGAGATCGGGGAGATGGCGACCGACCCGCGCACGCAGGCCGAGATGCTTCTTACGGCATTCGTGAATTTCGGTTCATCGGCCCTTCCCGGCATCCAGGGCGAGGTCGCGTCGCAAGGCATCGAGACATACAAAGGCTTTATGAACAAGCTTATCGCCAATACGTTCGAGATACTCACCGATGCCATCTACAACCCCGAGGAGGCGATCAGAAAAAGCGATCCTGCGGAGCTTGCAAGATCCACGCAGGAAGCTCTGCTTGACTCGGCGCCGTCCTCTGTCAAGGTCGTCATCGCCTCTCTGACAGGCAGACCTGATGTGGCCTTCGAGGAGTCCAATCAGATCATCCTTGACGAAGCAAAAGAGATGGCGATCGATAAAATAAAAGACAAGGTCCAGGATACGGCGAAACAATACCTTGAGAAGGCCGAGCACTGGCTTTTTAAATTATGATTCCCGCACGTCTGATCATTGCCCTTCTTGTTGTGCTCGTATTCACAACACCGCTTTTCGGACAGCGCGATGCGCCCCAGGTCTTTCTCCTGAAGGATGCAGCGCTGACGCATCTTCTCATACCAAAGAGCGCAAAAGCCCTTCGCATAAACCTTTCATCGCAATTCGAGGTCCCCGAAGGAGGCTCTCCGGTATTGCTTACCAGAGAGGGCAATCTCT
>DLMV01000020.1:1927-3284 GCA_002478225.1 Deltaproteobacteria bacterium UBA7527
TCTACCAGAGAGGGCAATCTCTATGACCTGCAGAAAAGATCCTATTATCCCCATGCAAAACCGCTCAACATCACTTCATTCACGATAAGCTCTTCTCTCTTCGTTGTCATCCGTAAAGACATGCTCGGATGGTACGAGGACGGCGTTGTCAGGGAACGGATAAAACTCCCCCAGACAGGGATGAAGGTCGCCGCAGGCCCCAAGCAGCGCATCTATGTATATGGAGACAGGGGAGCGGGGAGCATTATCTATCTCCTTGAGGACGGACAGGAGATCCCCCTTATCGAGGTCTCGCGAGGACGCATCTCGGCGTTCACGGCGATAGGGGAGCGTATCTTTTACGCTGTGGGCAATGCCATATACACTGTCGCAAAGGGCGAAAGACCGGGGTTGGTGTTCGTCGCCGAAGGAGAGAGCCTGATACATTCTCTGGCCATAGACCCAAAGATAGGGGTCATCTATTTCTCAGCCGGGAATGCCGTCTATGCGATGAGGGCGGGGATGGCGCTCTCGGTGCTCAAGGGGATGGAATGCTATCTGAGATGTTCCGACAATGCCCTGTATGCCCTTGACCCGAAAGCGGGAAGACTGGTAAAGATAACAGGACTTGAAAAACTCATCTTTGAAGAAAAAGGCGGATCACCTTCCGGTCCGGCAGGTGGATTCAAAGAATAACGAAAGAGGAGCAGGCAATGAACAAAAAAGTGATCAAAGCGCTTTTTCTTTTTGTGGTCATACCGGCTTTATGCGGCTGTATCACCATATCCTCGGAACAATACAAGGGAACAATGAAATTCGATACGATCCAGTCCCAGGCCACTATCAATGCCACGGCGCGCATACAGGCAAAGCATGCGCTCACGACCGAGGTGATCAACATCTGGAAAAGCTGGCTGAATACTGACGAGACGATCGCCAACTGGCAGAAGGCCATCGGCGAGCTCGAGACCGAGGACATGGCAAGGTCAGGGTTGTTCGCAAAGATCGCGGACAAGGATGCCGCAGATTACGACTTCCTCATCAAAATAGACTCCGTTGAATCAAAACCATCAGAGCACTACCTCAAGGTGACCATGCAGGCCATCGACCCAAGGACAAATGAGGCGCTCACAACATACAACGGGGAATCAGGCCTCGGCTCATCGATGTTCAGCTATGCCGCGAATTTAAAAGAAAGTCTGAAACGCATCCTTGCGGATATGCGCTCGAAGCTCCTCGCAGATTACAACGAGGGCAAGCTGAGGGCAACCGCCGTCTCGAAAAAGGCATCCAGGACGACCATCCAATACCTGGAACAGGCAGCGGCAGCGCAAAAAGAGGGCAATTATGCCGGCGCACTGACAGCGCTGAGGGGCGC
>DLMV01000020.1:3369-6616 GCA_002478225.1 Deltaproteobacteria bacterium UBA7527
CCCCAGTTTCCCGGATCATACCGCCAGGCATCGGAATTTCTCATGTTCCTCTGCGACCCCGACGGCGCGATCCGTATAGCCGAAGAGAGCTTGAAGGAAAATCCCGACGATAAGGGACTGAGAGATGTCATCGGTTTGGCGTACAACCAGAAAGGCGACGTGAACAGGGCGCGTGAGTATCTCGGCAGCGTAGGAGTTGTAGGCATGGCGCTGGAGGTCAAAGACGGCAAGGTGACCGTACGATCGGTCATTGCCAACGAGGGGGCGCAGAAGGCGGGCATCGAGCCGAACGATACGCTGCTTGAGGTCGCAGGCACACCGGTCAGCGGCGTTGCCCAGACGGTAAAACTGCTCCGGGCAAATGAACCGGGTACAACGATCCCTCTCAAGCTGCTAAGAGGCGAGGAAAAGATAGAAAAAAACGTAACCGTGGGTTCTCTCCTGGATCAGAAGCGGGAGATCCACCCCAATGCCTGCAATGCGCAGCGGCTTAACCGCGAAGGCATCGCTCTGATCAGGGAACAGCAGCGCACATCCGCGCTCGCGAAATTTGAAGAAGCGGCGCGGTCGACCCCGAACCTCATCCCGAAGGCAGACTATAATGCGGGTCTGATCCTCGAACAGTCCGGCAGACAGAAAGATGCCCTTACGCATTATCTCGCGGCGATGAAGAGCTTCCTTCTTATAAGCGATGAGGAAGAAGCATCCGCAAAGGTCATCGCCATCGCGCAGCGCTCGAATGCCCCTGTGCCTGAAAGCGCCGACAAGAGATACCGTGTCGGCATCCTCAGGGCGCAGCAGAAGAGGTATAAAGAAGCGATCCAGGAGTTTGAGGCTGCCCTTTCAGAGGCCCCGTGGCTTGTTGACGCCTACTACAATCTCGGACTCGTATATGATTTCTCCGGCGAATACCAGAACGCCCTGCGGTCATTGAAGACCTATCTCCGCCTCGCCCCGACGGCGCCCAATATCGGTCCGGTAAAGACCAAGATCGTCGAGCTCGAAGACCGGTTGGGATTACTCGAAGGCTCAAAGGAAGGCCCTGCACAGCCTCAGACAACGGAATCCGTGAGCCAGCCAGGGCAGGCACAGCAGCCTCAGTCCCCGCCTGCGAAAAAGAAAAGCCGGCAACAGTAAAATAGTATATTGTATGTCGTATAGCATACAGTGAACTGCAAGGGAGCGCAGAACATCCGTAAGTCGTGAGGGAAAAGACCGGTGTCGGGATTTCTGCCTGTTACGGAAAAAGAAATCAAGTCAAAAGGCTGGGATCATCTTGATGTTATCCTCATTACAGGCGATGCATACGTGGACCACCCTTCCTATGGCGCTGCGGTGATAGGGAGGGTCCTTGAGGCCGCCGGGTTCAGGGTAGGCATCATTGCCCAGCCGGATTGGAGAACGATCGATGACTTCAGGAGGCTGGGGAAACCGGGGCTCTTCTTCGGCATCACGGCAGGCAACCTCGATTCTATGGTTGCCAACCACACATCCGCCAAAAGACCGCGGAAAAAAGACAGCTACTCGCCGGGCGGGACGGCAGGGCTCAGGCCTGACAGGGCCACCATAGTATACGCGAACCGCGTGCGTGAGGCGTACGGCGACGTCCCCATCGTGATCGGCGGCATCGAGGCAAGCCTGCGGAGGTTCGCCCATTATGACTGGTGGGACAACTCGGTTCGGAGGTCGATCCTCGTCGATTCCAGGGCGGACATACTCGTTTACGGGATGGGCGAGAGACAGATCGTGGAGATCGCGCAGAGGATACAGGCAGGACAGGGACTATACGGCATCAGGGGAACAACCATATTAAAGAAGCTGCCAGCTATCAGCGGTCAGCAGTCAGCAGATGCTATGCAAGAGACAGGAGGCATTTCTCGATCAGCGATCAGTGATCGGCGATCAGCAGGCAGTACTTTTCTTGGTAGTCATTGCGAGCCCGCAGGGCGCGGCGTTCTGTCATTGCGAGGAGCGAAGCGACGCGGCGATCTCACCAATAGGATCGCCACTGCTTTGTCTCGCGATGACAGTAAAATGTTAAACGTCGAGTTGCCGTCGTATGAAGAGGTGAAAGAAGATAAGGACAAGTTCAACGAGGCGTTCAAGGTCATATCCTTAAACCAGGACCCCTTCAGCGGCACAACGATCGTTCAAAGGCACGCCACGCATTATGTAGTGCAGTTCCCCCCTCCCCTTCCCATGAAGACATCGGAACTGGATCATATCTATGACCTCCCTTACGAGAAGGCATGGCACCCATCGTACGATAAGGACGGCGGCGTTCCCGGTTTTGAGACAGTGCGTTTCTCCATCATCTCCCACAGAGGATGCTGCGGCAATTGCAGCTTCTGCTCGCTTTCGATGCACCAGGGGAGGATCGTCCAGTCGCGGAGCAAACGTTCGATCGTCGAGGAAGCGAAGGCGCTCGCCGGGAGAAAAGATTTCCGCGGCACAATAACCGATATCGGCGGGCCTACGGCAAACCTTTACCAGGCACGCTGCACCCGGTGGGAAAGCAAGGGCGCATGCACTCAAAAAGATTGCCTCGTTCCCGAGGTGTGCAGGAACCTGAAGCCCGGATACAGGGAGAGCATTGAACTCTATAAGGAGGTCATGAGGCTGCCGGGGGTCAGACATGTCTTTATTGAAAGCGGATCAAGGTACGACCTGCTCGTTAAGGACAGCGCCGAAGAATACCTGCGGCATATCTGTGCCTTCCACATTAGCGGCCAGATGAAGGTTGCCCCGGAACACTGCGTCGAACACGTCTTGAGGATCATGAACAAGCCTTCATTCGGCGTATATGAACAATTCGTCGGGAGGTTCGAGAAAACAAAGAAGAAGATCGGGAAGAAACTTTTTCTCGTCAATTACTTTATCAGCGCTCACCCTGGCGCAACGCTGTCGGACGCACTGGAGCTCTCACGGTACCTCAGGAAGAAGGGCATCCACCCGGAGCAGGTCCAGGATTTCACCCCCCTGCCTCTCACCCTGTCCGGGACGATCTACCATACGGAAAAAGACCCTTACACGGGCAGGCGCGTCTATGTGGCAAAGACGTTCCGTGAACGGAAGATGCACCGCGCCCTTATACAATATAACGACCCGAAGAACCGGCAACTCATCATGGAGGCGATGCGACTTTTACGACAGGAACATGTATAGTGCATAGCTCATGGCGCATAGCGAACCTGCTGCTGGTTGCTCGATACTCGTCGCTGGTCGCTCGTCGCTGGATACTGGTTCA
>DLMV01000020.1:6716-14075 GCA_002478225.1 Deltaproteobacteria bacterium UBA7527
CTCGTCGCTGGATACTGGTTCAAACCAGTGACAAGCAACGAGTAACGAGGGACAAGGTTCTCACCCATCACCCATCACCTATCACCTATTACCCATCACCTTTAGTTCTTCCTCTATCCTCTTGATGAGGTCCTGCGTGGTAACAGGCTTGGCAATGAAAGGCCGCCCTGAGATGTAACCGCTTTGCTTCGCAACCTCATCCTTCTTAACGAGCGCCGTGAGAAAGATGATCGGTATTGTGCCTGTTGAAGGGTCGTCGAGCAATTCCTCTGCGATCTCGCCTCCGCTCATCCCCGGCATTCTGATATCAAGGAGAATGAGGTCAGGCCTCTGGTTCCTGGCGATCTCTATGCCCGATCTGCCATCAGTGGCGAAGAATACCTCGTATTGTTTGGTCCGTTCAAGGTTGAGCTTCACCACCCTGCAGAGATCCTGCTCATCATCAATAATAAGGATCCTCTTCTTCATCATGTATACCCCTTACGCTCTCATTCCGCCGGCAAGACAAGCAATACGCTTGTGCCCTTCCCTGCCTTGCTCTCGATGCTGAGGTATCCCTTATGCCTTTCTATAATATCCCGTACAACGGCGAGGCCCAGTCCAATTCTCCCTTGCCCCTGCTTCGTTGTAAAAAAGGGCTCGCAGACCCTGCTGAGATCATCCTCCGGTATGCCGCACCCATTATCCGTTATCATGATGGCCACGCTTTTTTCCCCCGTTTCATACAGGACCGGCTTCACTTCTATCGATACGATCCCGTCCTCCGGGATCGCATCCGCCGCGTTCATCAGAACGCTCACGACCGCCTGCTTGATCTCGTTCCTGTTTACCTTGCATCCCGGCACGGACGGAGAAAAATCTCTTGATACTTGTATATATCCGGTATTAAGCTGCGGGCCAAGCAGGATAATGCTTTCGTCGATAAGTGTTCTCATGTCGCTTATCTGTGGCTGATCTCCGGATGGCCTGGCAAAGCCCAGGATGTTCTCCAGCATGCCGTCGATCTTCAATGCCGCGTTCCTTATCATCTCCAGGATCTTCTTCTGTGAGGAATCGGCTGCATCGCCGAGTCCCAGAAACTCCGAGCCCTGCAGGATCACCGCGAGAGGGTTCTTCATGTCGTGGGCGATCCCGCGGAAAAGCTGTCCCACCACAGCCATCTTGTGCGATTCGATCATGTTGGGGGTAACGCTGCCGGGAACTTTGGTAATGTCTCCGTCCTTCTTTTTTCTCCCACCCACCTGTTTACACCTTTGATCAGGATTTTGATGTATCTCTTCTTTTATTATCATAAAGGATATTGCCCAAAATTCAAAGGGATAATTTTTTTGCGTGATATGACCATTCTGGTGTAGGATAAATGTGGGGATGCGTTCATGCAGTACAATAATCAGGGAGGTTGACTATGAAAGCGCTCACAGGCAAAAGGCCATGGTCTATCGTACCACTCACGTTGATCTTCATTATTGCGGCAGCAATGGTATGCAGCGCCGACGCGAAAAGGTCTTCGCGGAAAACCGGGGAAGACCTGCGAGGCATTGCCTTCGATGATTTCTGGAACAAGGTAAAAGATGAAGCTCGGCAATGGACAGGCGATACTCTTTATGTATCGAAGATATCCGCCATTTTGGTCGACGGCTTCGATCAGCACAACGGTCTTTCGGCTATATGGGAGGCACAGATAGTTCGCTGTAATTCGACAAAGGAACTTAAAGATCCTGACACGAAGAAGACCGAGATGATCTGCAACGGAAAGGCCATAACGTACCGGATGGCAGAGGCAGGCGTTGCAGGCGCCAGATCGGGCTTCAATAAAGGGAAGGAGAAGAGCTTCAGGGGAGCCGTTGTATTGCTGGACAGGATGAGGTTCGGCGCCCGCAAGGCAGAGGAGATCGCGAACAGCCACCAACGCTTCAGACCGGTAGGATACGAATATTATGCCTACGACCTCCATGTCGGCCATGTTTCCAACAAGCCAATCTGGACGATCAAAAAAGGATGCAATCGCCGCGCGAAAAAAGCAAAGCAATGTACATCAAAGGATTCCTGGACCGTTCAAGTTGATGCAGAGACAGGAGAGGTGAGGAACAGGCAGTAAATTGCCTGTTTTCTCTCTTACAATATCATCTCGATGAGGAACGGGCCGGGATCTGCGAGGGCAGCGGCGAGTTTCCGGGCAAGATCTTCGGTGCTTCTCACCGATACGGCAGGAACACCGAAGCCCTGGGCGATCTTTACCCAGTCTATCGCCGGGCCGTCAAGCCCTACCAGCGACCTGATATTTGGTCCCGGAGATGTAATGCCGGCGCGGGCAAGCTCCATCTCGAGTATGTGGTAACTTCTGTTGGAGCACAGAAGCGTCTTCACGTTTAGTCCTTCGCGGGCCTCTGTCCAGAGCGACTGAACGGTATAGAGGGCGCTTCCGTCCGCCTGTATGTTTATGACGGGCCTGTCAGGACAGGCAAGGGCTGCGCCTATGGCACAGGGCATGCCGTAGCCTATGGAGCCGCCGGTAATGGTCATCAATGTATGCGGAGGCGTGCCGGCCGCTATCTGGTAATAGGGGAACGCTGAAGTAATCCCTTCATCGACAATGATCGCGCCTTCAGGCTGCAATGCCGCCACGACAAGGCTCATCTTCTCGCCTGTCAATCCTCCGGCAGGAACATCAGGACGATCCAACGAGGCAAAGATCTGATCATCCATGACCGTTCCCCTTGGCGTTCCGACAGCATCGGCAAGGTATTCAAGCACGGCGATCATGTCCTGGCCGCCTGTGCCGATATGGATCTTCTCCGCATCCCGTGAGATGATATAACTGTCGATCCCCTGATAGCCGAAAAATGTTACCGGCTCATGAGCTCCGGCAATCACAATCGCCTCATATTGGGAAAGCATGGCGATCGCATCCTCCGGAAAATAAGGAAGACGGCTCACGCGGGGCAATCCCGCGCCACGATCCATGCATCCCGGGAAGGTCTCCGTGACAATGCCGCACCCCGTGGCGGCCTTGATCTTCGCCGCCGCTTCCAGACCTCTTTTGCGCAGGGCACTCCTGCCGAGCATGAGTGCGGTCCTTTTGCCTGACCGCAGCATCTGCTCCGCCCTTTCCATCTCGCGGACATCGACAGGGGCAAATGAGAATTTGGTTTTGACGATCTCAGTCCCTGAGCATTCCGACAGCAGATGGTCATGGGGAACGATCAGGCTCGATATCTGCCCCAAAAGAGCCCCGGCTATGGCATCCGCCACATCACCGGATATATCTTCAACGGATGCGTTTGTCCGCTGCCATCCCGAAACGGTTCCGGTAAGCGCCTCGATATCCATCGTCAGCGGTGCATTCGCGGGGCGATGCCAGGTCGCGTGCTCGCCGATGACGTTCAGCAAGGGCGTGCCTGCCCGTTTTGCATTATGAAGATTGGCGACACCATTTGCAAAACCAGGTCCAAGGTGCAGGAGCGCCATTGCCGGCTTACCGGTCATCCTCCCGTAACCGTCGGCAGCGCCGGTACAGACGCCTTCAAAGACACCGAGGACCGCCTTGATGCCCGGTATCGCATCAAGGGCAATCACAATAGGCAGCTCTGTAGTGCCTGCATTGGCAAAACAGATCTCTACGCCTGCCGCTGCCGCTGTTCTCAAGAGCATCTCTGCGCCGTTCATGCCGTCCTCTCCTTTCAGGGTCATATCCTTGCTGCTGTCCGATCGAGATATTTTACAATTATATCATTCCAAAATACCAAAAATATTTTATAATTATTTACTAAAAGGCGCTGCATGGCAAGAATCGACAAAACAAAAGATGAGCTGCTCCGGGAAATATCCGATCTTCGTGAGCACATCGCTGAACTCGAAAAGATAGATGCGGAGCGGAAAAACGTAGAAGCAATCTTACGCCAGACAGAGGAAAAATACCGCAACATCTATGAGAATGCAACAGAGGGGATATTTCAGACGAGCACCGACGGAAGGTTTATCAGCGCCAATCCATCGCTTGCGCGCATCCACGGATACAGCTCGCCTGAAGACCTCATCAAGTCCATAACGAATATCGCGCGGCAGCTCTACGTGAATCCGGCAGACCGCTTCAAGCTCCTGAACCTGCTGAACATGCATGGTGCAGTACAGAACCATGAGGTCCAGATGTACCGGAAGGACGGGAGCCTGCAATGGATACTCATGAATGTCCGTGAAGTCCGCGACAGCGCTGGAACCCTTCTTTATTATGAAGGGACGATGCAGGACATTACCCGGAGGAAAAAAGCAGAGGCGGCCCTCATCGAGAGCGAGGAGCGGTACAGGACCGCCATCGAGCATTCCAATGACGGCGTGGCAATCATCCATGAAAATAAGCATCAATATGTGAACAAACGATTCGTGGAGATGTTCGAATACGACACCCCTGATGATATCATCGGGAAGCCTATCACTTTCGTCGCCCACCCCGACGATAAGGAAAAGCTCATCAGCATCAACAACAGCCGCCAGAAGAATCAATATGTGCCGTCAAGATACGAGTTCAAGGGCATCACAAAGACCGGGAAGTCCATTTTTATCGAGGTGTCGGCCGCAACCATCCCTTCCCGCGGCACATTTGTCTACCTCGTATATCTCAGGGATATCACCGAGCGGATCCAGGCCCATGAGGCGCTGATCCGGTCACGCAATGAACTCGAAAAACTTAACAGGGCAAAGACCAAGGCGGTGAACCATATATCCCACGAACTAAAGACCCCCCTGTCGGTCATACAGGGCAACATAAGGCTTCTGAAACGCAAACTCGATAACACCCATTCATACCAGACTGTAAAAGGGCTCATGGAATCTCTCGAGAGAAATCTGGAACGGCTTCTCAATATCTCAAGAGAGACGGACATGATCTTTAGCGTCTCTCAGGAGCTTGAGGTCGGATCAACGCTTGACGAACTGGAACGCCTCTGGCAAAGGATAGAAGGTCTATCCGATATTCCCCGGAATATCCGCACCCACTGGAACGTCGTCAAAGAGTGGATGAACCAGTACATCACTGGAAGCGCTCATTCCTTTCAATTGATCGACCTCTACTCTTTTATCCTTTCCATCGTTGAAAAAGCGAAAAATACGGCATCGCACAGGGTCATCAATATTGAAGTTGAGGGACAGAACGATCTCTTTTTCTATATGGACCCTGTCATCATGGGAGATATCGGGGAAGGCCTCATCAAGAACGCTATCGAGAATACCCCTGACGGAGGAAGAATAAAAATTAGCGCAGAACAACAGAACGACAGGGTGCTCCTGCGCGTCATCGATACAGGCGTCGGAATAACCACCGACAACCAGCAATACCTCTTCGACGGGCTTTTCCATACAAAAGACACGGAGATGTATTCCTCGAAAAGACCATATGACTTCGGCGCCGGCGGAAAGGGGCTTGAACTCCTCCGGATGAAGTTCTATGCAAAACGATTTGGCTTCGATATCTCTCTTGCGAGCACGCGGTGCGAGTTCATTCCCACGGATCATGACCTCTGCCCCGGCGATATCTCCCGGTGTCCGCATTGCAGAACAGAGGAGGACTGCTACCGATCAGGGACAACCTTCACGGTATCTTTCCCGGTAGGACGGGGAGACGTGAAAGATGGCTCATAGCTCATGGCTCATAGCGAACCTGCTGCTGGTTGCTCGATACTGGATACTCGATGCTCGTCGCTGGATACTGGTTCAAACCAGTGACAAGCAACGAGTAACGAGGGACAAGGTTTTCACTTTTTACCTATCACCCATCACCTATCACCCATCACCTATCACCTATCACCTTTCTCAATATTATCTGATCGCTGGCGGCTGATCATGACCCAATTGTCAGTCGAAATCATCGATATTGCCTTTCCCACCAACTACGGCGTCGCGAAAAAGGACGGCAGGGTGATCTTCGTGCCCGGCGGCGTCCCGGGCGATATCGTCCGCATATCGATGGCAAAGGAGGCGAAGGGCTATGCCTATGGCTCAATAAATGCTGTCGAAATGGCTTCCCCGTTCAGGACAGATCCTGCATGCCCGCATTTCGGCATCTGCGGCGGCTGCACGCTGCAGGATCTCGATTACAAAAGACAGCTCGACCTGAAGGAGAACTATCTCCGGCAGACGCTGAAGAGGATAGGCGGGATCGATATTGACAGTGCCGGGTTGCTGCCTATCGCGCCCTCGCCCGATGAGTATTTTTACAGGAACAAGGTTGAGCTTGCCTTTGGAGAAAAGGACGGAGAGATCATCCTCGGGATGCGGGAACGCGTCTCCCCCTTCCATGAATACAGTGCCGCTACTGTCCCTGTCTCGACATGCCCCGTCTTCAGCCCCACGATCGAAGGCATCATACCTGTTGTCAGGGAGTTTGCCGGCAGACATGGGATTGCGCCATACAATACCCTCACGGGCAAAGGGTTTCTGCGCCACCTCATCGTAAGGGAATCAAAAACTACCAGGGAAATAATGGTCATATTGGAAACAACGCAGAGAGCGGTTAAGGATCTCGGAAGACTTTTCGAGGCATTCACCAAATCCATCCCGCAGGTAAAAAGTTTGTACCTAACGATCAACGACAAACACGGGGACGCAATATATTATAACCAACTGCAGCGCGCTGCCGGGCAATCATATATTGTGGAAGATATCGCCGGGATCACATGCAGGATCTACCCCCAATCCTTCTTCCAGCCGAACACAAAGGCGGCAGAGGCGCTGTACGGAAGGATCGCAGAGGCTGCCTCTCCGGCAGGCGATGAGCATGTCCTGGGGCTTTACTGCGGCATGGGCCCCATCGAACTTTTTCTTTCACGCTACGCGCGAACAGTTGCCGGCGTTGATTCATTATCGGGGAATATCGTAAACGCGCAGGAAAACTGCCTGATCAACAATATCAAAAATTGCGTTTTTTATGCGGGAACGATCGAGAAGGTCCTCAGAGATATCAAACAACCGGGAACAGGCCTCCTCGTTATCGACCCTCCCCGGGGCGGCGTCAGCAAGAACGGCATGGAGCTCATCATCAGGCTTGAGCCTTCGCGAATAGCTTATGTCTCCTGCAACCCCGCAACCCTCGCCCGTGATCTCAAGATCTTCCTCGGCCATGGCTTCAGCGTTGCGACCATAGCGCCCTTCGACTTCTTCCCTCACACCTCCCACCTGGAGACACTCGTGCTGCTGAAGAAAGGCAGTGGATAGTAGATAGTGATAAACCCGCGAACGAGGTTCTTCATCCTGTTGTCATCGCGAGGAGCGTAAGCAACGTGGCGATCCTATAAGGATGAGATTGCCGCGCCCTGCTCGCAATGACACTACGCTTTACCCTATCACCTATTACCTGCCACCTATCAC
>DLMV01000020.1:14170-17345 GCA_002478225.1 Deltaproteobacteria bacterium UBA7527
ACCTATTACCTGCCACCTATCACCTTTCATCTTTCACATGTTTCATCCAATTATGAATTACGATCCACGGGCTTTATCGCCTCACGCCTCACGCCTTACGGATGTCCCGTTTTTTGCTCCCCTTACGCCTTACGGGTTTTAATGCCTGACGCCTTACGACTGACGAGGTTCTCCTTCACCTTTCACTGCCTTGATTAAGATCACTGCTTTACTTTTTGCGGTCTTCTGATAGAATTTCATAAAATGTTCATCAGCGGGGAATATGAGAACCGGTGATATCAAGGCTATGTTCAACCCTAAGACCGTAGCGGTCATAGGGGCAAGCGATGAAGAAGGCTCTGTCGGGAGGGCATTGATGGAAAACCTTCTTCTCTCCGACAGAAGGAAGACCTTTCCCGTCAATCCAAACAAAAAAGTTATACTGGGGCTGCACGCCTACCCGAGTATTGCGGACGTACCCGAACATATAGACCTTGCGGTCGTATCGACCCCTGCCGGTACAGTGCCGGGCATTGTTGAGGAATGCGGCAGGGCAGAGGTGGAAGGGGTTACGATCATATCCGCAGGATTCAAGGAAACCGGCGAAGAAGGAAATAAACTTGAGCAAGAGATCATAGAGATCAGAAAACGTTGCGGCATGAGGATCATCGGGCCCAACTGCATAGGCATTATACGACCCAATATAGACCTCAACGCATCATTCCTGGAAACCAGACCGGCGAAAGGAAATATAGCGTTTATCTCCCAAAGCGGGGCCCTCGGCGGAGCTATCCTGGACTGGGCGGTCAGTTCCCATATAGGGTTCAGCATGTTCGCGTCGCTCGGTTCAATGGTCGATGTGGACTTCGGGGACCTCATCGACTTCCTCGGCGAGGATTACCATACGAAGAGCATCATGCTCTATATGGAGGGTGTGGGGAACGCGAAAAAATTCATGAGCGCGGCACGGGGGTTTGCCAGGAACAAACCTATTATCATCGTGAAGCCCGGCAAGTTCACGGAAAGCGCCCGTGCGGCCCGCTCACATACGGGGGCCATGGCAGGCGATGACAAGGTATACAACGCAGCATTCAGACGGGCAGGCGTCATCAGGGTAAAGGAATTCTCCGATCTCTTCCATGCAGCGGAGGTGCTCGATTCGAAATACCTTCCAAAAGGGCAGAGGCTTGCGATCATTACGAATGCCGGCGGTTTCGGCGTCCTGGCAACCGATGCCCTTATCGACCTGGGCGGCCGGCTTGCCGTTCTTTCTGAAAAGAGCCTAAAAGAGCTTGATTCTTTTCTTCCGCCCTTCTGGAGCAAGGGCAATCCGGTCGATGTGCTGGGAGATGCCGATAAGGATAGATATACAAGAGCAGTGCAGGTATGCATGAGCGACGCAAACATAGACGGTCTGCTCGCCATCTATGCACCCCAGGCGATGCTCAGGCCTGATGATCTTGCCGGCTCGATCGTTGAGGCAGCGAAACAAACCTCAAAACCTATCATAACAGCGTGGATCGGAGGAGGATCAGCACAAAAAGGCAGGGACATCCTTCTAAGGAACAATATACCCGCCTATGATAATCCGGAAGATGCCGTAAAAACATACCTCTATATGTATAAATACAGCAGGAACCTTGCCCTTCTCTATGAGACACCTTCCGAGCTGCCTTTGCAGGATGCCCCTCCGAAAAACCATCTCAAGGCCTTCATACGGAGGGTCGTTAAGGAAGGAAGAACGCTGCTGACAGAAGAAGAATCGAAAGACTTTCTGATAAACTACGGCATTCCCGTCACTATGCCCTTCATGGCGCATGATGCTGGCAGCGCCGTGAGCCTTGCCAATAAGATCCGATATCCTGTTGTCCTCAAGATCGTGTCCCCTGAGATAACGCATAAAAGCGATGTGGGCGGCATCAGGGCCGGAATATATTCGGATGCCCAGCTCCGAGAGCAGTATGACGGGCTTATACGGTCCGTGATGCAGAAGGCGCCGCAGGCAACCATCACCGGCGTCACCGTTCAGAAAATGATAGAAGATATCGACTATGAGATCATACTTGGCGAAAAGAAAGACAAGGATTTCGGCTCCATTATTCTCTTCGGGATGGGCGGGATCGGAACCGAAATATTCAAAGACATCTCGGTCGGCCTGCCTCCCCTTAACCAGACACTGGCCCGGCGCCTTATGGAAGGAACGGAGGTCTATAAAATGCTGCATGGCTACCGGGGAAAAGAGGCGGCGGATCTCAAAGAGCTCGAACAGATCATGGTCAGTTTCTCAAACCTTATTGTCGATTTTCCGGAAATAGCGGAGATGGATATAAACCCAATTGCGATATCAAGAGGCAGGGCATACGCCCTTGATGCGCGGATCGTGCTGGATCCCGACTGCATTGATCACGCAGCGCAGTATCCTCATCTTGTCATAACCCCCTATCCTATACGCTATGTAACAACCTGGAGAATGAAGGACGGGACCGAGGTCACTTTACGGCCGATACGGCCCGAGGATGAACCTCTTGAGCACGAGCTTCTCTCAACATTATCGCAGGAGACGCTGAGGGTAAGATTTTTTACTGTTATAAAGGACATCTCTCATGAAATGCTTACCAGGTTCTGCAATATCGACTATGATCGTGAAATGGCTATCGTAGCAGAGATAAAAGAAGGCGACAGAAAGAAGATCGTAGGGATCTGCAGGATCATAATCGAGAATGACCTGAAAACCGCTGAGTATGCGGTGCTGGTTCATGACGATCACCAGGGAAAAGGGCTCGGCTACAAGCTTCTTGACGTCATAATCGGGATAGGACAGGATAAAGGCCTGGAAGAGATCTACGGCATTGTGCTTTCAGAGAATGAGAAGATGCTGGGTACGGCAAAGAAGCTGGGCTTCAAGCTGTCGCATCAGCCCGACGGGATAACGAAGGTAACCCTGAGGTTAAGATGATCCTCTATTAAGAACCGGCTGAATCTTACATTGTGCACCTGACGCAAAAAACATGAGAAAGCGACTGAGAGAGCCTGAGGCGCCTGTTGAACGGTATGAGACGATCCGCCATTTTATTACGGCGCTTCTTGAGGAACAGACCCTTACTGCGCGCGAGATATCCGTCTATGCAAGGATCGCCGAGAAGGATGTCCATGGCCATCTGGAGCATATCAAAAAAACGGTCCAGAAGAACAACCG
>DLMV01000020.1:17469-17634 GCA_002478225.1 Deltaproteobacteria bacterium UBA7527
AAGAACAACCGGCGGTTCATTGTTGAACCTGCCCGCTGCGAGCATTGCGATTTTGTTTTCAGGAAAAGGGGGAGGCTGACCAAACCGGGCAAATGCCCATCCTGCCACAGCACGTTTATCCAGGCGCCGGTGTTCCACATCGGCTCATAGCTCATGGCTCGCAGC
>DLMV01000020.1:17833-34037 GCA_002478225.1 Deltaproteobacteria bacterium UBA7527
ACTGGATGCTTGATGCTGGATACCGGCAACCAAGTGTTCACCTCACACCTCGATCCTTGTTCGTTTGAATGCGTCTGACCAGCATCAAGTATCGAGCATCGAGAAGCTATCGGCCATGCCGATATGCTGTTTCATTGATTTTTCGCACACTTTCTGCTATATTTTTCGGTTAAATATGAGGGCTACCATAGTAAGGGTATGGCGTGGAGAAGCGCGGGCCCTGCG
Organism: Deltaproteobacteria bacterium UBA7527; assembly: GCA_002478225.1. Taxonomy (GTDB): domain Bacteria; phylum Desulfobacterota; class Syntrophorhabdia; order Syntrophorhabdales; family Syntrophorhabdaceae; genus UBA5609. The sequence continues at coordinate 18,059 of DLMV01000020.1, forward strand.
GTTCGTTCTCTATATCCCTCTTCTTCTTCTGTCTGCCATTTACCGGTTCGGTCTTGTTCTCAGGGAATGCGCATACAGCAAAGGCATCCTGAGAACCGAAGAAGCAAGGATACCCGTGATCAGCGTCGGGAACATAACGCTCGGCGGAACAGGCAAAACACCTGTTGTTGACAGCATTGCACGGAGGTTGAAGGAAAAGGGTTTCAACCCAGGGATCATAACAAGAGGCTATATGAGGAAGAGACGGGGCATATTTTGTGTTGATGCCGAAAAGGACACCGCGGAAGAGGTCGGGGACGAGGCCATGATGCTTGCAAGGCGATCAAAGGTCCCGGTCATTGTAGGAACAAACAGGGCGCAGGCCATCAGCAAGGGGATCCAGTTGTTCAATATCGATATGGCAATACTTGATGACGGGTTTCAGCTAAGGAACATCAAAAAAGATATGGACCTGCTCGTTCTGAACGGCAAAGAAGGCGCGGCTGCCGGTAGCATTTTCCCCCTCGGACCATACCGTGAACCGGAAGAGCGCATCAGGGAAGCGGATGCCATCCTCATCAATAAAGGCGAGCTGGACTACATGATGAGACATTTTGTCGATACGATGCCGACATTTCGGATAACATATAAACCAGCCTATCTTTACAATATGCGGGATCGCCTCTTTGCCCATTATAATCTCCTTGTGGGCAAACAGATCCTTGCATTTTCCGGTCTCGGCGACAACCAGTCCTTTTTCAACCTGCTGAATGATCTGGGTGCGAAGGTCGTCCATGCCATATCTTTTCCCGACCACCATGTTTACACGGAAAGGGACATAGAACACTGTGCATCCTTTCAGGATGTCCGGTATATTGTAACGACGGAAAAAGACGCGGTAAAGATGGTCGGCATGAAGCTTCCGGAGAATCTTTTCTTCCTCTCCATCGATGTGGCCATCGAGGGCGAGGAGCACCTGCTGGAGCTCATCACCGGCAGGATACTTTCATGCAGGAACGGCGCAACGAAAACGGCTTCAGGAACCGCGGTTTAAAAGCTTCAGGCTGAAAGCTGTTGGCTGACAGCCTGGCAATCATAAAAGAGGTGCATATGTCAGACAGGGTCTATATCTTTGATACTACGTTGAGGGATGGGGAGCAGTCGCCTGGAAACACCATGAACACCCAGGAGAAGCTCAGAGTGGCCAGACAGCTTGAGATCCTTGGGGTTGACATTATCGAGGCAGGTTTTCCCATAGCATCTGACGGGGATTTTGACGCCGTACGGCAGATCGCGGGCGCAATAAAGAACAGCGAGGTTGCCGGCCTTGCCCGGGCGAACAATGAAGACATCGACCGCGCATGGGGAGCAATAAAAAACGCCGTAAGCCCCCGCATCCATACGTTCATCTCAACCTCTGACATTCACCTCAAATACCAGCTGAAGAAAACCAGGGACGAGGTCCTGAAGATCGCTGTCAATTCTGTCAAGCGGGCGAAGAAGTATACTCCGAACGTCGAGTTCTCAGCAATGGACGCAACGCGGAGCGACAGGGATTACCTCTGCCGCATGTTCGCCGAGGTCATCAATGCAGGAGCAGTGACCATCAATGTTCCCGACACGGTCGGATATGCGGTGCCGGAAGAGTTTGGCGCCCTGATCAGGTATATTATGGAAAATGTCCCCAACATCTCCATGGCAAGGGTCAGCGTCCACTGCCACAACGACCTTGGACTCGCAGTAGCAAATTCGCTCACGGCGATCCTCAACGGCGCGCGGCAGGTGGAATGCACGCTGAACGGCATCGGTGAACGTGCGGGGAATGCGTCGCTGGAAGAGATCGCCATGACGCTCCGCACGAGAAAAGATATCTTTCCCGCGGATACACGGATCAAGACCGAAAAGATCTATCCTTCAAGCAGGCTCATAACCTCCATCACAGGAGTGCCCGTACAGCCTAACAAGGCGATCGTCGGCGCCAACGCCTTCGCCCATGAATCAGGCATCCACCAGGACGGGCTTTTGAAGGCAAAGCTCACCTACGAGATCATGACGCCGGAGTCAGTGGGGATCGCAAAAAGCTCCCTGATCCTCGGGAAACACTCAGGCAGACACGCATTCCGGGAGAGGATCGAGGCGCTTGGCTACGACCTGAACGACAGCGAGCTCAACCTCGCATTCAAGAGGTTCAAAACGCTTTCCGATATGAAGAAGAATGTCTACGACGAAGACATTGAGATGATCATTATGGATGAAGTGTACAAGATACCGGAACGCTATAAGCTCGTCTATCTCAATGTGAGCTGCGGGAATGTTACTATCCCTACCGCCACCGTCAAACTGGAGGTGGACGGCAATATCATGCAGGATGTCGGCGTCGGCGATGGACCTGTCGACGCTACCTACAAGATCATCAAGAGGCTCGTCAAAACGACCAGCAGGCTTGTCAAGTTCTCCGTCAATTCCATTACCAAGGATATGGATGCCCAGGGAGAGGTCTTTGTCAAGCTCGAAGAGAAAGGTCTCGTGGCCATCGGGAAAGGCGCCGACACAGACATCATTGTGGCAAGCGCCAAGGCTTACATAAACGCCCTGAACAGGCTTGAATACATGAAAAACAAAACGGTTGAGGTGAAATAATGGGCATGACAATAACGGAAAAGATCCTCGCATCGCACGCCGGAAAAGATTTTGTGGAGCCGGGGGAGATCATCGACGCGCAGATCGACCTTGCCCTGGCCAACGACATCACAGCGCCGCTGTCGCTTGAGGAGTTTGAGAAGGTTGGTGCGAAGAACGTTTTCGATCCCGACAAGGTTGTCCTGGTCATGGACCATTTCACGCCCAGCAAGGACATTCTGTCAGCGGAGAACTGCAAGAAGATCAGAGAATTCGCCATTGAGCATAAGATCACCCATTTCTACGAAGGAGGGAATTGCGGCATCGAACATGCCCTCCTCCCCGAGCAGGGCCTCGTTGTTGCCGGCGACCTCGTCATAGGAGCAGACAGCCATACCTGCACATACGGCGCTCTGGGGGCCTTCGCGACCGGAGTAGGCAGCACCGACCTCACCTACGGCATGGTGAAAGGCAGGATATGGTTCAAGGTGCCGGAGAGCATCAAGTTCCATTGTTATGGGAAATGGTCAAAGTGGGTAACAGGAAAAGACCTCATACTCCATATCATCGGCATGATAGGTGTGGACGGCGCCCTCTACGCGGCAATGGAATTCGACGGGGAAGCGATCTCAGCACTCTCCATGGATTCGCGCTTCACGATCGCCAACATGACTATCGAAGCGGGAAGCAAGAACGGGATATTCAGGGTCGACGAGAAGACCCTGGCCTACATGAAGGCGCACAGCAAAAAGCCTTACAGGGTCTTTGAAAGCGATCCCGATGCGAAGTACCGGGAGGTCTTTGAGATCGATGCATCGAAGATCGAGCTCAATGTTGCATGCCCGTCACTGCCCTCGAATGTGAAGAGCGCCCGCGAGCTGGGAGATACCAGAATAGATCAGGTCGTCATCGGCTCGTGCACGAATGGCAGGATCAGCGACCTCGAAGCGGCCGCGAAGGTATTCGAGGGGAACAAGGTCTCCGGGGGCACGCGCTGTATAATCATTCCTGCCACACCGAAGATCTACCGTCAGGGTATGAGGGAGGGATACTTTGATGTCTTCCTCGATGCGGGATGCATCATATCGCCGCCCACATGCGGTCCCTGCCTCGGTGGACACATGGGCATCCTGGCAAAAGGGGAAAAGGCGCTGGCAACGACGAACAGAAATTTCATCGGCAGGATGGGCCATCCGCAGAGCGAGGTCTACCTTGCAGGTCCCGCAGTAGCGGCGGCAACTGCCATAAAAGGAAGGATAGCGCATCCTGAAGAGATATAAACCAGCTAAGAGCTGAGAGCAAGGTTTCTAACCCTCAGCTCTCAGCTCTTAGACCGGTGCTCAATTAGGAGGTTGTATGCAGATCAGAGGAAGGGTATGGAAATTCGGCGATAATATAGATACAGACATCATTATCCCTGCAAAATATCTTGCGATGACGGATCCCGTATCGCTCGGCGAACATTGCATGGAACCCATTGCCCCGTCTTTTCATAAAAAGGTCAGGGCAGGCGACATCATTGTATCTGGATCGAACTTCGGATGCGGCTCTTCGAGGGAACATGCCCCTATCGCCATATCCGCCCTCGGCATCCCGCTTGTGATCGCCAGAAGTTTCGCAAGGATCTTTTACAGGAACGCCTTCAATAAAGGACTGGCGCTGCTTGAGGCAGACATTGCAGATAATGTAGAAGAAGGAGAGGAGATCGAGATCGATCTCTCGTCAGGGGTTATTCGATGGAGGAATATGGAGGTGACGGCAAAGCCGATACCACCGTTCATGGTGGAGTTAATCAATGAAGGTGGTCTCATCAACTACCTGAAAAAACAACTGGAGGAGTGACATGAAGACATACAATGTAGCCGTTGCCGGTGCAACCGGGGCCGTCGGGAACGAAATGATCAGCGTGCTTGAGCAAAGGAATTTTCCCGTAAAGAACCTTATCCTTCTCGCATCTTCAAGAAGTGTCGGGAAGACGCTGCTTTTCAATGGGAAAAGCGTAAAGGTGCAGGAGCTGAAAGAAGATTCCTTCAAGGGGGTCGATATCGGCTTGTTCTCTCCTGGCGGTTCCGTGAGCATGAAGTTCGCTCCCATAGCCGCTGCGAGCGGATGCGTAGTGATAGACAATACGAGCGCGTTCAGGATGGACCCCGATGTCCCCCTCGTGGTCCCCGAAGTGAACGAACACGCGATCGCGGGGTACAAAAAGAAAGGGATCATCTCGAACCCTAACTGCTCAACGATCCAGATGGTCGTCGTCCTGAAGCCTCTCCATGATTTCGCAAAGATCAAAAGGGTTGTCGTATCGACCTACCAGGCAGTATCAGGGACAGGGATGAAGGCGATAAAAGAGCTTGAACAGCAGGTCCTCAACATCTATAATTCACGGAAGATCGAGATCAAGGTCTACCCGCACCAGATAGCCTTTAACTGCATGCCGCATATTGATTCCTTCCTTGAAAACGGATATACAAAGGAAGAGATGAAGATGGTCAACGAGACAAAGAAGATCATGGAAGACCACAGCATTGCCGTCACCGCAACGACCGTCCGGGTTCCCGTCTTCTACGGCCACTCCGAATCGGTGAACATCGAATTCGAGAAAGACGTCACCCCTGAAAAGGCCCGCGCGCTGCTGAAGAAGGCCCCCGGCGTAAAGGTCGTCGATGACCCTTCAAAGAACAAGTATCCCCTCGCGATCAACGCGGCAGGAAAGGACGATACCTTTGTGGGCCGCATCAGAAGGGATGAAACGATAGCGCACGGACTGAACATGTGGATCGTTGCCGACAATATCCGGAAAGGGGCCGCCCTGAACGCCGTCCAGATCGCGGAAGCGCTGATAAGGAAATATTTATAGCAAAACACAGCAGGCAGTAAGCAGTAGGCGCTAAAAGCTTCTGCTGCTTACTCCCTACTACCTACTCTCTTTTGTTGTTGCTATGGGTCGGTCTTCGGCGGTTGCGTCTTCTGGATCCTGTCTATCTCCTCTTCGATGTCCCGGATCAGGAGCTTCAACTGCGAGATCGCGTGTACGCGTTCCTTAATATAGCTGTCTTCCCGGCTTGTCGTTTTTCCTGAAGTGAATTCATCGTATACGTATTCGCCGATCTCAACATATAATTTCTGTATGTTCCGCTGAACCTTCGTAATATCGATATATCTCTTTTTGCTTATCATCGCCTGTTTCTCGACATTGAAGGCAATATCCTGGGCAGTCTCTTTAAGCGTCTTCAACCCTTCTTCTGTCTTCTTTTTCAGGTCATCGATGAGAGCCATTTCTCCTCCTTCATGATTACGCTAACGTAATATACCCATCTGCTCCGGATTTTTCAAGCAATACCCTCTCGCTTTGCCCCCTGTATTCATTTCACTTGACCCCTCGACCCCCTCGACCCCTCAAATATCAAAACTATTTGACTAAACGGATACCCGCATGTATATAAATCTATGAACACATATTATTCCCGGAGGTCAATGCTATGTTCAAAAAAATAGTTTGTCCCATCGACTTTTCAGAATTTACGAACGAAATTGTCGCCTATGCAGCAGGTATCGCAAAGAAGTTCAACGCAGAGCTTCATCTCTTGCACATTATTCCAAACCTCAATTATTTTACGCCCTATGAGTCTTTTCTTACCCCGGAGAACCTTGTAGCGATCGAAAACAACATCAACACCGAAGTGGAAAGGGACTTCGATAAGATCATCAAGGGCATCGATATCCAGGTCAAGAAGATCACCAGGACCGGCATCACCTTCGTCGAGATCATTGATTATGTGAAGACCGAAGGCATCGACCTCATCGTCATGGGCACCCATGGACGAAGCGGCATCGAGCATATCCTTATCGGGAGCGTCGCAGAGAAGGTGGTCCGGAAAGCCCCCTGCCCTGTCCTTACTGTACGGCCGAAAGGGAAAACATTCCAGATGCCGTAATAGAAGACGAGCTCATAGTTCATAGCTCATGGCAAACCCGATTCTGGATGCTCGATACTGGATCCTGGCAACCCCATGCTCACCTCGCACTCCGATCCTTGTTCGTTTGAATGCATCTGGCTAGCATCAAGCATCGAGCATCCAGAATCCTATCAAGTTGGCCATGAGCTACACAATATGTTCATACAGCTCCCGGATGTTCTTGAGCGGTATGATATCAAGCCCCGGGACCTTCTCAACGCCCTTCGGACAGAAGATCTTTTTGATCCCGAGGCGTTCGCACTCCCTGATCCTCATGTCCATATAGACGACCTTCCTGATCTCCCCCGTGAGACCAACCTCTCCGAAGATGGCGGTGTCCTGTCCGATAACAACATCTTTAAAGCCGGAAAGGATCGACGCGGCCACAGAGAGGTCTACCGCCGGTTCATTGACCTTCATGCCGCCGGTGACGTTCACGTAGACATCCCTGTCGAAAAAGGGTTTCCCGACCGCCTTTTCAATGACAGCTATGAGGATAAAAAGACGATTGACGTCATATCCAAGCGACAGCCTTCTTGGGATCGAGAAGTTCGTCCTGGGCGTTACGGCCTGTACCTCCAGGATGATCGGCCTGGATCCTGTAATATAAGGAAAGAGCGTGCTGCCCGAGCCAATGTCCCCTCTCTCGGAAACAAAGAACTGCGATGGGTTCTCCACGCTTATGAGCCCCTCTTTTTTCATCTGGAATATGCCGACCTCGTCAACAGGTCCATATCTATTTTTAATGGCCCGCAGCATCCTGTAGGGAAGCATCTTGTCGCCTTCGAAATAGAGCACCGTGTCCACCATATGCTCGAGGATCTTAGGCCCTGCAATAGCGCCCTCTTTTGTCACGTGGCCGATGAAGATGAGTGTTGTGTCCATGGATTTCATCGCCATTGTCAATTTCGAGGAAACATCCTTTATCTGGCTAACGTTCCCCGGCAGCATAGGCAGGCTGTTGTTATATACCGACTGGATCGAGTCGATAATAACGAGGTGGTAACTTGTCCCTGTTGAGGCTTCAAGGATATCGTCCAGCTGGTTCGTGGCGAGGATCGGGAAATTACCGTTGAGGTTCAGTCTTTTTCTCCGCGAGGCAAGTTGTTTCAATGATTCTTCACCGGAGACATAGAGGACATTGAGGCCAAGTTCGACCATCCGCGCCGCTATCTCAAAACATAACGTCGTCTTGCCAATCCCCGGATCCCCTCCAAGGAGTATAGAAGAACCAACCGTGAGGCCTCCTCCCAGGACCCTGTCCATCTCATCGATGCCGAGCGTTACCCTCTCTTCGGCGACCTCATCGTCGGCAACAATGACGGGGCTTTTCTTCGCCTGAGATTCAACCGTCTTGTCAACCTTATATTCCCGGATCGTGTCCCAGCCCCCGCACTTGGGGCACTTGCCCATCCACTTGAACGTCTCATACCCGCAGGCATCGCAAACGAACACTATCTTCTTGGCCACTACCACCCCCTGTTAGTATATCGTATTTCGTATATCGAAAAGAAAACGTTCGGCGTTGGGCGTTCGGCAAGAGGGAAGAACCGAAGGGACGAGATTTCCTTTCACCTTTCACCTTCTCTATTCACTGCCTTGCGTGTGCAGTTTTATAAGATCGAACTGATACTTCATAACCTTTATGAGCCATGCTTCCGTTTTAGGAAATTCGCGGGCATCAAGCTCCAGCGTTATCATCTCGTCGTATCCAAGCCTCCTGACGGTATTTAACAATTTGATTATCGGGAGGTCGCCCTTCCCGAGCAAAAGATGGCTCTTGTGTGACCCGTGGTCGCTGAGATGGATATTTTTTAACCTTCCGGTTTTGAAGACCCTCAAAAATCCTGCCACGATATCATCGCCGAAGGTACCGAAATGGGTAGTGTCAAATGTGAAGTAGAGGTTCCTCTCCACGCCGAAGTCAATGAGGTCCTTAAGGTCATTGAGAACATAGGAGGCGAGCATCAACCGCGTCCCGGACCTGGGCATGTTCTCGACAGTGAGAAAAACGTCGTCGCATCCAAGCTCTTTCTGAAAATCCTTTATCTCCCTGAACCATTTAAAGAACTGGACCTCTATTGCAAACCACGAAGGCGGGTGAAAGTTCACTACCTTTGCGCCTACGGTCCGCGCGATATCTATCGTCCTGGTCAATATATCGGACTTTGTCCCCCACGCTTTCATTTTTATAAAAGGTGCATGGATAGAATAGACAGGAAGTATATCGAGACAGTTCTGTACCCTCTCAAGGTATCCGTCGCTGTTGAATTTAGCATCTATAAGCAGATCGCAGCCATCGAATCCTGCTTCTTTTGCGTATAGGAAAATGTTCTCAATGGGCAGATGAAAGAGGCATCCGGTGGAAAGAAGGATCTTCATATTGATATGATGCTCTCATCGTTGTCGGTAAGGACCCTGTAGCGTCCTTTTCCCATGATGATCGTGTTCTCGATGCCGCAGGCGCCTTTCCGCGGGAACACCATCTTCGGCTCGATCGCAAAGACCATCCCTTCCTCGATAGGATACGTATGGGTCGCTGCGATGTATGGAAGCTCTGCAAGCTCGATCCCTATGCCGTGTGCAAGGAAACGGACCTTGTGCGGTTTGAAGCCAAGATAATAATCGCCATAGCCCAGCCTGTCGGCAAGCTGCTTGGAGTATTCGAAGAGTTCTTTGCTGGTTAAGCCTTCAAGGGCCTTATCGAGCACCCTGTAATGTATCTCCCTGCATGCATCGTAGGCCCTCGAGAACAGGTCCGGCATCTTTCCTATGACATACATCCTCGTCTGGTCGACCTGATAGCCGTGATAACAGATGCCAAAATCTACGAGGATCGGCTCGTTCCTCCTGATCTTCTTCATGCTCGCGCCGACCGGGAATGCGGGGGATAACCCCAGGCCGCCCATCGGCGAATCAGACTGGCTTACGATGCTCCCTGTGCGTCCGCTCAGAACATGCCAGGTGTAGGCCTCGTAATTCAGCGAGCGCACCCGCAAAAGGCCTTCGTGTCCCATGGCCTTTGCGCTGGCCTCAAGCATGCCGCCCAGCTCGATCTCTGTCATTCCTTCCCGCAAGAACTGCGGCACCAGGGAATATACCTTCTTCTGGATCTCCGCCGCCTTTTCCATGAGCGTGATCTCGAAGGGCGATTTGAACTTCCGGACCTCTTTGGTAAGCGGTGACACATTGACGAACTCCGCATCACCAAAAAACTCCTGAAACTTTATGACGTCGTTGTAGGGCACGACGTCAAGCTGCATCCCTATCCTCTTCATTGGCTTGAGATGGCCCGGGATCTCCTTCATGGAGCGCATGGGCGCTATCCGCTCAATAGGCGACTCCCTCCGCGCCCTTGATATCTCCCTTTTAACGAACAGCACCGGCTCACCGTCAACAGGCACGAAGAGGAGCGAATCCTGCATTGTACCTGAGAGGTAGTAATAATCTATCTTATAATGAAAAAAGGCCCCTTCCAGAGAGGCCTTCTTCATCAATGCCTTTACCTTCCCGATCCTTGTATCGATCTCTTCCTTTGGCGCGTACTGCATGATCCTTTTTACTTATCTTTCCAGACCGGCTTTCTCTTTTCCATAAAAGCTGCGATCCCTTCCTTTGCGTCATCCGTTGCCATACAGCCTTGCAGATAAATGATCTCCGAGGCCTTGAGCGCCTGGAGAAAATCCAGACCGAGGCCTGCCCTGATCGCCCTTTTCGTCCACATCGCCACCGGCCTGCTCTTGTTCAGATAGTCTGCGAGATACTTCTCTGCTTCCGCCTTGAAATTCTCTGCAGGCAATACAGCGGTTACCAGCCCTATGGCCTGTGCTTCTTTTGCGCTGATGATCTTGCCCGTCAGGAGGAGTTCGTATGTCTTCTGGAGGCCGATGATCTTCGGGAACCATGCCGCAGCCACAGGAGGGTAAACCCCGACGGCGATCTCGGGCTGGCCGATCCGCGCCTTCTCAGAAGCGATCACGATATCGCAAAACGCCATGAGCTCGCACCCGCCCCCAAGGGAGCGCCCGTTCACCATTGCCACAGTGGTCACATCCATCTCTGACAGGCGGCGGAACATCCCGTGAAAGACCTCGATCATCTCATCGACCTTGTCGGGCGTATGGTCGGCAACATCAACCCCGTCACAGAACGCCTTCTCGCCGGCGTGGTCAAAGATGAGGAGCTGTATGGATGGGTCTTTTTTTATCTCCGCAAGCACCTGGTTGATCTCCTTCATCATGACGATGGTGAGCCAGTTCGACGGCGGGACGTTGAGTGTAATTGTTGCGGCCTTGTCCTTCTTTTCATACTGAATATGGTTAAATGCCATGACAGTTCTCCTTTCTTTTAGCTGTCAGCACGCCTTACGACTCACGGGTGTTTCGCTGGCGGCTGTAAGCTGATGGCTGACAGCTGCAGTATTCAATAAAAAAAGGGGGGCATAAACCCCCCTATGGGTTCTTGTTCTTTTACTTCGCCTGCGGTTTGCCGAGGATCTGTTCGAAATATGCTCCGTCGTTCAGCGCACCCTGTGCAATGAGCTGGCGGTTCTTGATGAAGTCGATGGTGTCCGCTCCGGTGATCTTCTTCGTATTGAAGGCGCCGAAGCCGGCGAATGCCTCGCCCATCATATTTACTGCCAGCCAGTATCTGTGGTCGTTCTTCATCGTATCCCAGAAGAATTTCTTCTTCTGCCTGATGCCGTCAATTGATTTCATCAGGCAGCCGGGGAAGAGGTTCGCGAATATCCAGGCAATCCTGTCGACCTCTGCATCGAGGAGCGAGAAATCGTAATCGTTGTTTTTCAGCTTTTCCTGAACCCACGCCCTGGCATCCTTCGCTTCCTGGCCGGTCTTGGACTCGCCGTAAACGATCTCGCCGTTGTGAATGAACTTGTCGGTGATGATCTGCGGGTTCCGCACCCAGGCGCCCTTCTCGTCCTTGAGGACCGGGAATGCCTTTGAGATAAGCCCTTTCCACCACATCTTGTAGGAAGACCACATCTCGCAGCTCACGCAGCTCCACATGGCATCCTCGATGCTCAGGTATGCAGGGAGGAAGTCGGAGGCGCCGCCAACAGGGGCGGAACCGTGTCTCGGACCTGCCTGGCCGAAGATGGCGAGGTCAGAGGAGAGGGTAAGGTCGCATGCCGTCCCGATCTCCTGGCCGCCCGCGACCCTCATGCCGTTCACGCGGCAGATGACCGGCTTCTTGCACATAAGGATAGAGTCGACCATGTTGTTGAAGAGTTCCATATATGCGCCGTACTCTTCCGGTCTCATGCTGTAGTATTCCGAATACTCTTTCGTGTTACCGCCTGTACAGAAGGCGTTCGGGCCTGTGCCGGTAAAGACTACTGCTACTACTTCGCGGTCTGTTGAAGAATTCTCAAAACCCGCGATAACGCCCTTTACCATCTCTGTGGTATAGGAGTTGTACTGAGCAGGGTTGTTGAGCCTGATCCATGCGGTATAGAGACCGGGAACCACGTTCCCCTTGGGGTCTTTCAGAGGTCTCTTTTCGTAAACCGTACAGGGAGCTTCCGTGCCCCACCACTGCGTACCATGTCTGCTATGGTCTTTTAATCCGCCTTCTCTTGGCATCCATTCTAATCCCATATGTTTCCTCCTCTTAAGTTATTTTATTTAAAAATCGGGTTTCAGAACAACCCTCTTTTCAGGCGAACCTGCTTTGTGTATCTCGTCGAATGTCGCCGCTATAGTGCTCATAGGCCTTACTTCGACAAATGGATCGATGACGATCTTCTTGTTCAGTACCATATCGAGGACGATGGGGTAATATTCCGGCAGGCAGCCCCATGTTCCTATTACCTCTGCATCAAAGGCCATCAGCTTGGAGAACATATACTCGCTCTTTGACATCCCGAATCCGACAAGGATCAGTTTTCCTACGAATGAAAGCAGGTCAAGCGCGAGATCCTGTCCCGCCTTTGTCCCTGTTACCTCAAAGATCTTCCAGCCTGTATTGGCAAGCCCTTTTGATTTTACGAAGTTCCTCCACTCGCCGACGACCGTCTTGTTGTCTTTTTCAAGCGTGCTGATCACTGCATCGCAGCCGTAGCTGAGAGCCCTTTCGAGCTTCTTCGGGTTCCTTGCGATACCGATGACGCTCTTCGCGCCAAGCGCCTTTACGGTCTGCGCCATATAGACGCCAACCCCGCCGGTTGCGCCGATGATGATCACGTTGTCGCCCGGCTGCAGGTCAGCCCTCTTGCATGCCTGGTATGGGGTGGTCACCGCATCTGCAACAACGGAAAGCTGCTCCAGCGCGTACCCTTTTCTGTCTGTTACCAGGCACAGATCAATGGTAGGCACGGGGATATGGCTTGCAAAACCGCCGTATACGCCGATCGAGTTGCCGGGCATCTTCTGCGCAAGACACCTGTTGCCCCTTCCAGTCTTACAGAGCTCGCACTTCCTGCAGGGCATAACTGCCGGAATGATCACTTCTTTGCCCATCCACGCAGGGTCTCCGGCCACTACCACACCGCTTATCTCGTGGCCAAGGGCCAGAGGCGGCTTGCTGACCGTTGGAACGCCGTCGTAGAAATATCCAAGGTCGGTATGGCATACGCCGCACCCTGCGATCTCTACGAGAACCTCGCCTTCCTTCAGTTCGGGAACGGGAATTTCTGCCATAGCGAGCTTTCCGGGTGTAGTCTCCTTTGTCTCTCTGTTAAACACTGTCGGTTGAACCATCTGCCACTGTTTTATTACCTTCGGTACATCAGCCATTACAACACCTCCTTATATATTTGAAATGAAAAGATTACCACCTCCTCTATGTTTTACGTCATACCATAACCGCCGTCTACGCACAGGAGCTGCCCTGTTATGTAACGCGAGTCGTCTGATGCAAAGAATACAAAAGCCGGCGCCACGTCCTCGGGTTCAGCATATCTGCCAAGGAGGATCCTGCGCACGTAGATCTCTTTCAGCTTCTCGTCTGTGGATATCTTCTCCGTCATGTCTGTTGTAACGATGCCAAGGGAGATGACATTTGCTGTAACGTTGAACTTCGCGAGCTCGCGCGCCATGGACTTTGTCATCGACACGACGCCTCCCTTTGCGGCGCTGTAGTTGATCTGCCCGATGGTGCCGACAATGCCGGCAACGGACGTGACATTAACGATCCGCCCGTAATTCTGTTCCATGAAATACTTTGATGCTGCTTTAACCGTCAGCCAGGGGCCCCTCATCTGGACGTTGACGACCTCATCCCATGTCTCAACGGACAGCTTATGGAGCATTGCGGGTTTTGAGATGCCGGCGTTGTTTGCTATAATGTGGATCGAGCCAAAGTTCTGGACGCAGGCCTCGATGACCTTCTGGGCATCGGCTTCCTGCCCCACATCGCCTTTCACTGCCACGGCCTTTCTTCCCATCTTCTGGATCATCTCCACCACTTCATTTGCCGCCTTTTCATTTCCTGCGTAATTGACTATAACATTTGCTCCTTCCTGCGCATAAGCCAGGCTGATCGCCCTTCCTACACCTCTCCCACCGCCTGTAACTACAGCATTTTTTCCCTCTAATTTCATGACGGCCCCTCTCCTTTTCTGAATTTGTGAAAATTTTAGTAAGAGTTATATTATATGTTAAAAACAGTCTATGTCAAGACAAAAAGTGCAGTTATTTTGGACTTTTTGCATATCCTTCCGGTCTTGTCCTGCACGGTCTTTCCCTTAGTTTTATATTGCAAATTCTTCGCAGATATTCCATCATTGAAAGAGCAAGATCAGCTGCCAGCTGTCAGTGTCGATTATCGATCATCGGGTATCGAGTTTGCTGGGGGCTGATAGCTGAAAGCTGATTTTAAACAGGAGGTTACATAATGGACGTTGTATTGGAAGCATATAAGGACGATACCTACACGATCACCCTCAACAGGCCGGATAAGAAAAATGCCATGGACTATGACCTGCTCCACGGCCTCTACGTGGCATTAAAGAATGCCGACAATCAGAAGGCGCCCTTCGTTGTCATACGCGGGTCAGGGAAGGCATTCTGCTCCGGCGGCGATCTCCTCGCCTTTAAAGAGGCTCAGGATGCCGAGGCCCTGATCGACGCCGAGGCCGGGGTGCTTCATGACGGCATCAGGCTCATCAGGAACATCAACGCCATTGTCATTGCGGTCATAGAAGGCGTGGCTGTCGGGGCAGGCGTCGGTCTCGCGCTGGCATGCGACCTTTCCATCGCGACCAAGAATACCATAATGAACATGGGCTACAGACGGATCGGGCTCACGCCTGACGGGGGAGGCAGCATATTTCTTTCAAGGCTCATAGGCGCTAAAAGGTTCAACGAGCTCTATCTCTTTTCGCGGAACATTACTATGGCTGAGGCAAAAGAGCTTGGACTTGTGAATGTCGTCTGTGAAGAAGAGGAACTGGAGACAAAGCTCGCAGAGATGATCAAAGACCTGAATGCCCTTCCGATGGAAACGATAAGCAGCTTCAAAGACCTCGTGAACCACTCGCTGTTCCACGGACTCGATATGCATCTCGACAAAGAAAGGTTCTACGTGTCGCAACTGGGCGGGAAAGAACTGTTCAAACAAAGACTGGAGGCGTTCTTCAAAAAGAGATAGCGCCGCGAGCCCCGGAATAAATCAGCTTATAGCTGATAGCAAGCCAGATGCTTGATACCCGATACTGGATGCTGGCTGAAACCCCATGGGTCGTAAGGGAGAAAAACGACAGACTGTTTTGCTTATGGAAGGAACGATTCCGCCAAGCCGGGACAAGCTGCAAGCCCCAAAAAAGGAGGTTCGAACATGGACTTAATAGGAAGGGTCAAAGCGATCATACTTAAACCAAAAGACACATGGGAGCAGATCAGGCGAGAGGAGGCAGCTATCAAGGACCTGTATACGTCGTATGCAGCCATCCTTGCGATCATTCCGCCCGCCGCTACATTTATCGGATGGTCCGTCGTCGGCATGTCCTTCATGGGCTTCAGCTACAGAATGCCGTTTGCAAGCGGCATCAGCTACGCTGTCTTCCACTACGTGCTTTCCCTCATCGGCATTTACGTCGTGGCCTTCGTCATCGATATGCTGGCGCCAAAATTCGGCTCCCGGAAGAACATGATCAACGCCATGAAGGTTGCCGTCTACGCAAACACACCGAACTGGATAGCAGGCATCCTCTTTATCATTCCTTCGCTCTCACCCATTGTCATGGTCGCCTCTCTGTATTCCCTCTACCTTTTCTATGTCGGCCTCCCCGTCCTTATGGAAACCCCGAAAGAGAAGATCATGGGGTACATCATTGTTGTCATCATCGCATGCATCATCGTCTTTTACCTGACCGGCATGATCGCCAGAATCGTAATACCGGGCAAGGGAATGATGATGCCGTGAACAAAACCCGTGAGGCGTTAGGCGTAAATCGTAAGTCG
>DLMV01000086.1:0-3134 GCA_002478225.1 Deltaproteobacteria bacterium UBA7527
CGAAAGATTCTTGACAGTACCGAGAGGGACAGGATCGATGAGAACTGGAATTTTCACATCTAATGGTCAAGATAACGAGAAACAGCATTCTGATCGATGCTCTGAGCTCAATAATCGAGTTTATGCGGTACATGATGCTGAAGGTGAAAACATACAGGAAGATCACCGAAAATGCACTAAGGGCCTACAGGGAAATCGTAGACCTTCTAAGGTCCGGCAAGTTGGAGAAGACTAATGATGTGAGATTAAACAGAATAGGCTTAATGCGATTTTTCTCGGGCTAATGCCGGTCCCGAAAAAGCATAGCTTATCCGGAACCGGCGTGTCAAACAAATATATCTCTATTCAGGTACCGCTATACTACTCAACAAGCTCCAGGAAGTGATAGACCTTCTGGGGCATCTTGGAGCGGATCACATTATCCTGCAGGTTGATGATGCACCCCGGGCATGCGGTCACCACTATGTCAGCATTTGTAGCCTTTATTCCCGCCATCTTCTTGTCAGCTATCTTTTTCGTGAGATCGTAGTGATAGACGCTGAAAGAACCGCCCATGCCGCAGCACATGTCTGCGTTCGGCATCTCTGCAAATTTCAGGCCCTTCAACGCTTTGAGGATGGCCCTCGGCTGGTCTTTGATGTTCTGGTACCGCACCAGGTGGCAAGGGTCGTGCCATGTGGCCGTCTTGCCTTCGAACTCCTTCTTAAGCTTCAGCTCTTCAAGGTTGATCTTCATTACATCAACAACGAACTCGGTAAGATCCTTTACTTTCTTTGCAAAAGCGTCGTAACGCTTCTGCTGGTCTTCGTTTTCGGAAAGATATTTAGCATAGTCCTTCAATGTGGAACTGCATGTTCCGCAACCGGTGACCACATAATCGAACTTTTCGAAGGCCTTAATGTTCTCCTCGGCGAGCTTTCTTCCTGTTTCGAAGTCTCCGCTGAAATAGATTGCCGCCCCGCAGCAGTTTTGGTCCTGCGGATAGACAACCTCGACACCTTTTTTGGTGAGGAAGTCAATGATCTTGAGCCCTGTCTCAGGGGCGACAAAATCCATGGCGCAGCCGGAGAAAAAACCTATCTTCATGACTGGCGCCTTGCCGTCCTGAGGCTTGTTGACCTCTTTCACCATATCGCGGAGAAAACGGTCCGCGATCTCAGGGATGTTTCTTTTGCCCAGACCTTTTATGAAGTCCGGGAGGTGACGGATCTTGCCTTCTGTCTTTGGAAGCATCCACTGGAACTTTTGGGCGAGCTTAACATAGCGGCCAAATTTCTTTCGATCTGCCATAACCTTGCGGAAGGCGAAGTCCTTGATAAAGCCGAGCCCTTTTTTGTTCACCATCTCCGCCCGCGCTCCGACGACAACGCGGTCGATCTGCGTCTTCGACGGACAGTTGACAACACATCTTTTACACAGAAGGCACTTGCCGATGATATCAGCCATCTCTTTGGTGAACTCCTGCCTGCCGGCGAGGATCTCACGCACGAGGTAGTTCTTTCCCCGTGCCACGCTGGTCTCTGTCCGCTCCTCCTGATAGACGGGACAGAAGAAGCTGCAAAAACCACACTTCATGCACTGGGCGGCATATTGTTGTATTTTTGAGAGTTCTTTCAGATTATCCAAAGTGTCCCCCTTATCCCTACCAGATCTTGCCAGGATTCATGATATTATTCGGATCAACAAGCTGCTTGATGCCCTTCATCAGATTGGTTACGTTGGGGTCGATGACCCGCCTGAAGAATTTCTGCTTCTCAAGACCGATGCCGTGTTCCCCTGAAAGAACGCCGCCGAGCTCAACGGTAGCCTCGATGATCTCGTCGAGCCCTTTGAGTGCCCTGTCGTAAGCCTCTTTATTGTTGATGTCCGTAAGGATGGAGGGGTGGAGGTTGCCGTCGCCCGCATGGCCCAGGACAGTGATCTCAAGGTTGTATTTCTTCGCTACTTCCTTGCATTTCCTGATGAGGTCGGGCATCTTGTTCCTCGGGACGGTGACGTCCTCCGCCAGGACGGTAGCCGCCTTGCCGAAGACCGCTGCAAACCCTGCGCGCCTTGCAAGCCAATACCTGTCAGCTTCGGCCTGGTCCTTGGCTACCCGCACATCAATGGCGCCGTGTTTCTTCGTGATCTCAACGATCTGCTCGACCTCTTTCTCCACTGATTCTGGGATGCCGTCACACTCGAAGAGAAGGACCGCGTCCGCGTCCTTGGGAAGCCCCATGGGCATCATCTCCTCGATCCTGTTGATGACCCAGTTGTCGAGGAACTCGATCTTATCGGGGATGACGCCGTTCTCGAGGACACGGTAAACACTCTCTCCGGCCACAGCGACATCGGCGTAGACCGCCATGATCGTCTTTTTCGCCTTGGGGAGAGGATTGAGCTTCAGCTCAGCCCTGGAGATGATCCCGAGGGTCCCTTCGGAGCTGATGAAGATGTGCATGAGGTCGTATCCGACCACGTTCTTCAGCGTTCTCCCGCCGAGGTTGACCACATCGCCATTCGCGAGGACGACCTCGAGACCCAGGATGTACTGCTTGGTCACTCCGTATTTCACGCAAGCGGGTCCTCCGGCATTCTCAGCGATAATGCCGCCCATCGTTGCTCCCAGGAAGCTCTGCGGGTCAGGCGGGAAGAAGAGGCCTTCCCTGGCGAGGGCCATGTTCAGGTCCATCAGGACGACGCCTGGCTCCACAGTGGCCGTCAGGTTCTCTTTGTCGATCTTGATGATCTTGTTCATCTTGGTGAAGCACATGACAATGCCCCCCTCGATCGGAACCGAACCGCCGCTTACGTTCGTGCCGCCGCCTCTCGGGGTAACCGGTATCTTCTCCGCATTAGCGATCTTCATAATAGCGGAGATCTCCTGTGTTGATGTGGGGAAAAGGACCACATCGGGCTCGTGGATCCAGCTCGTGGTGCCGTCATAGGAATATGACTTCAGCGATTCTTTGGATGTTAGAACGTTATCTTTGCCTACAATTTGCTTGAATTGTTCAATCGAAGATTCTTTGATCATTGAGTCCCCCTATTGTTAGAATATTTTTGAACACCAGCTTTTATCAACTTAATTTTGTACTAACCGCTCCTTTAAATCAACTGGTATTTTTATATCTTTTATATGTTATCAATAG
>DLMV01000086.1:3283-3785 GCA_002478225.1 Deltaproteobacteria bacterium UBA7527
CCTTTTATATGTTATCAATATACTGGCTGACCATTATCGGCTTCTTTGTCAAGATATTTTTTCACCGGTCGATCTCTGCTTATGGGTTGCTACCGCACTCCATCTAAATTAGTTGTGAATTTAGCGATGATACTACATAGATGTAAATTTTTTGTCAAGATAAAATAGACCGCCGGCGGCGCTAAAGGAAAATTGTGATGTTGATCTTTCATAGCGGGAGATTGTTATTGACAAATACTTCCCACAGAATTTACTATAACACCTAATGTCAGGGGGTGGAATAATGGGCACAAAAGAATGGTATATCGAAAAGATGATGGAACGAACGGTGCAGGCTTTGAAGGAAAATTACTTCGATGCCGCTTCTTTCACAGACAAAAGAGAGCTGCTGGACAGGGTTATGGGTTACGTAAAGCCGAAGATGAAGATCGGGATCGGCGGGTCTGTCACCCTCAGGGAGATAGGGCTCGTTGAAAGGCTCAAAAAAGAGAAGGTGACGGTC
>DLMV01000086.1:3882-17466 GCA_002478225.1 Deltaproteobacteria bacterium UBA7527
AGTCCTTGACCACTGGGATACAAAGCTTGTGAAAGAGGAGATCCAGGAAATGAGGATCCAGCATCTAACGAGCGATCTTTTTATATCAGGCTCGAATGCGATCACGGAGAACGGCGAGATCGTCAATATTGACGGGTTTGGCAACCGGGTAAACAGCATCGCCTTCGGCCCCAGGAAGGTTATTATTATTGCCGGCTGCAACAAGATCGTCCCGGATGTTGAGGCTGCTATTGAGAGGATCAAAGATGTGGCAGCGCCCATGAATGCAAAAAGACTGAATCTCCCGCTGCCATGCGCAAGAACAGGCTATTGCCATGACTGCAAATCGGAGCAGAGGATATGCAGGATCGTCTCTATCCTCGAGAGAAAACCAAATGCGACGGACATATCGGTATTCATCATCAATGAATCCTTAGGTCTTTAAAGAACTGGAGGGGCTATGAAAATTAAGCGTGCAGTGATCAGCGTGTCGAACAAGTCCGGCTTAAATGATCTGGCGGCGTGCCTGAAGGATTACGGTGTAGAGATACTTTCTACCGGCGGCACAAAAAAATATCTTGAAAGCATCGGCCTTGATCCCATGGAGGTCAGCTCCTACACGGGTTTTCCGGAGATCATGGACGGAAGGGTCAAGACGCTCCACCCGAAGATACACGGCGGGATACTGAACATACGTGACAACGCCGAGCATCAGAAGGCAATGGAGGCCCTCGGCATCAAGCATATCGATATGATCGTGGTAAACCTTTATCCCTTTAAAGAGGTCATCAGCAAGGGATGCACCTTTGAAGAAGCCATTGAAAATATCGATATCGGCGGACCGTCGATGATCAGGGCATCTGCAAAGAATTTCAAATACGTGACCGTCGTTGTAGATCCTGACGATTATCAGAAGGTCATTGAGGATATGAGGACAAACAACGGCGCGACAACGGAAAAACTGAGGTTCTATCTCGCAAAGAAGGTGTTCTCAATCACCTCGGATTATGATGGCGCCATTTTTTCTTATCTGTCAAAAGTTTAAGTTCACAGGGAAGGGAGCATGAAAGTTCTTGTAATCGGCGGCGGAGGCAGGGAGCATGCCCTTATATGGAAACTGTCGCAATCGAAAGATATCAGTGCCCTCTATTGCATACCCGGCAACGGCGGCATCTCGGATATGGCGGAATGCATCGCAATGGACGTCAGCAAGACCGGGGAGCTCCTCGATCTTTCAAAAAGAAAAGGCATTGACCTCGTTATCGTAGGCCCCGAGAATCCCCTTGCTGAAGGCATTGTAGACATATTCGAAAAGAAGGGCGTGCCGATATTTGGGCCCGGGAAGCAAGGCGCAATGATCGAGGCAAGCAAGATCTTTGCGAAAGAACTTATGGAAAGATACGGGATACCGACGGCTGCCTTCAAGGTATTCGACCGGTATGAAAGCGCCCGGGCGTATCTGGATAGCCTCGCACCACCGTATGTTATTAAAGCAGACGGGCTGTGCGCAGGGAAGGGCGCCTATGTGATCTGGGACCAGGCAGAAGGCCGGAATATCCTGGAAGACGTAATGGTGAAGGAGATCCATGGGGAAGCCGGACGGAAGATCGTCATAGAGGAGTACCTTCCGGGAATTGAGGCATCCTATCTTGCCTTTACGGACGGCACATCCATGCTGTCATTGCTGACCTCGCAGGATCACAAGCCCTTGCTGGATGACGATAAAGGGCCGAACACCGGAGGAATGGGCGCCTATACCCCGATACCCTTTGTGAACGATGCCGTGGAGGAAGAGATCAAGACCCGGATCATGGAGAAGACGATAAGGGCCATGAGGGACAACGGCATCATCTATAAAGGCGTGCTCTATGGCGGACTTATGCTAAAAGAGAGCGATCCCTATGTTATAGAGTTCAACGCACGCCTCGGCGATCCAGAGACCCAGCCTATCCTTTTTAAGATGGAAAGCGATATCCTGCCGATCCTTATGGCATGCATAGAAGGAAAACTGCACACCATCAAAGGCATTCAATGGAAGGAAGGTGTTTCAATATGCGTTGTCGTAGCGTCCAGAGGGTATCCTGATAAGCCTGAGAAAGGTTATGTTATCAATGGATTGGAAGCGCTGAAAGATCGGAAAGATGTTATGGTATTTCACGCCGGAACAAAAAAGACGGATGGCCGCTATTATACCGCCGGCGGGAGGGTCTTAGGTGTTACCGCAATTGGCAGCACCTATGAGGATGCAATGGAACGGGTATATGAAGCAGTATCATCCATAAAGTTTGATGGGATGCATTACAGGAAAGACATCGGAGCAAAAGCGCTTTTAAAACGAGCTTGAGCCTTACGGAGGAGAGAAATGGGCAAGGAATACAACATAGCGGTAATACCTGGTGATGGGACAGGTCCTGAGGTTGTAGCAGAGGGCATTAAAGTAATTGATGCCATATCAAAAAGATCAGGCTTTTCATTAAAGTATACCTATTACGATCTTGGAGGAGACCATTATTTAAAGACCGGAGAGATACTGCCGGACAGCGTCCTTGATGAATTAAGGCAGTACCATGCAATCTATCTTGGGGCCATAGGCCACCCTGATGTGAAACCAGGGATACTGGAGAAGGGGATCCTCTTGCGCACACGGTTTGAGCTCGACCAGTATATTAACCTGAGACCTGTGAAGCTTTATGAAGGGGTCGATACGCCCCTCAAAAATAAAGGGCCGAAAGAGATAGATTTCGTTGTGATCAGAGAGAACACGGAAGGATTGTATGCCGGGGCAGGCGGGGTCCTTAAAAAGGGGACCATGGACGAGATAGCAACACAGGAATCGATCAACACGAGAAAAGGCGTCGAGCGCTGCCTGCGGTTTGCCTTCGAATATACGAAAAAGCGGAACCGGGAAAAGAAGCTGACCCTATGCGCAAAGACGAATGTTCTCACATTTGCCTCCGGCCTCTGGGAGCGTGTCTTTTATGAGGTTGCGAAGGAATACCCTGACATAAAAACCGATTATGCTCACGTAGATGCGACATGCATGTGGATGGTGAAGAACCCTGAATGGTTCGACGTGATCGTCACTGATAATTTGTTTGGTGATATTATTACAGACCTTGGGGCAATGATACAGGGCGGTCTGGGTATCGCATGCGGTGGGAACATCAATCCCGAAGGCGTATCAATGTTTGAGCCCATGGGAGGATCTGCCCCAAAATATACCGGCAAGAACGTCATTAATCCACTTGCGGCGATCCTTGCAGGCGGGATGATGCTTGGATTTATTGGGGAGCAGCAGGCAGCCGATACGATAGAAAAGGCAGTTCAAAAAGCCGTTAAAAACGATATAAGATCGCTGGAAGCTGGAAAAATGGGGATGGGCACAAAAGAGGTCGGCGATCTGATTGCAAAATATGTCTTAACGTTTTGATCTTTTCTGAGGCCGGTGTTTCCTATCCTCTGCCTCCCTGATCTTCTTGCTCAGGGTATTTCTGTTGATGCCTAACAATTTCGATGCTTTGGAGACGTTGTTGTCAGATAGCCTCATGGCCGACTTGATGAATACGTTCTCTATAAGGTTTTGTACGTTCAAAAGAATATTGTCATGGTCATTTACTTTTGATTTCAATAGTTTATCTACTATATCTTCAAGTTTTACTTCAACATGCTTATAGTAGTCGCTAATTTTATTATCGACCATGAATAATCTCTGTTTTTTTTGCGAATATAATATTGTACCACAATTTCTGTTTTTTGTGTGTAAATAATTTAGTTGACAAAGAATAGAATTGCATATATTTTTTATCAGTATTGTATACTGTATACATTTTTAGGATCTGACGCAGTGGGTTGCCTGTTGTTTGGTTCTTTATTCCTTCTGTATTATTAAATAGTTGTTATAAAAAGTTCAAGAGGGGGTAAGAGATGAAGATAGAGAAGATCGACCATATATGTTTCGCTGTGAAAGACCTTGAAGAAACAAAAAAGGTATATAAAGATCATTTTAGCCTGATCCCGGCTTGCGAATATATCGCAGAATCAGAAAAGATCAAGGTTGCCAGGTATTATGTAGGAGAGGTCGCCGTAGAGTTCATGGAATCAACATCTCCAGAAGGAGAGGTCGCTAAATTCATCGACAGCAGAGGGGAGGGGGCCTTCCTTATATCATATAAAGTGGATGACCTTTCAAGGGCGATGCAGGAGCTTAAAGACAAGAATGTTCAATTGATCGATGACAAGCCAAGGGAGCTCTTCGGAACGAGGTATGCCTTTGTGCACCACCCTAATAAGCTTCACGGGGTGCTCACCGAGCTCCTGGAAGGGGATTTTGATATCAATAAATAAGCTGAAGGGAGGAACAATGAAGGCATTGGTGGTGGGAGGAACGGGAGGCATGGGCCAGGGGGTTGCCCGTGACCTTATCAAACAGGAACAGATCAAGAATGTCATTCTCGGTGACATCAACACAGACCCGAACAGGGTGCAGGAGAAGCTGCGCGCAAGCACAAAGGTATCGCTCGTTAAGATCGATGTGAACGACCACAATGCCATGGTAAAGGCAATAAGGGACGTTGACGTTGTTATAAATTGTGCAGGTCCCTTTTACAAGACAGCTGTGGCAGTTGCCAGGGCAGCAGTTGAGGCAAAGGTCAATTATATAGATATTTGCGACGACTACGAGGCAGTCCCTGTCCTTTTTTCATCTGCGGATATTGATAAAGCTGCCAAAGAGGCGGGGATAACTGTTTTGACAGGGATGGGGTCTGATCCAGGAACGAACAACGTGCTGGTCAAATGGTATGCGGATCAGATGGACCGTGTTGATGAGATCCATCTGTTCTGGGTGGTAAGTATCGCAGAACTTGCAGGTGCAGCATGGGATCACAGCC
This sequence comes from Deltaproteobacteria bacterium UBA7527, assembly GCA_002478225.1. Taxonomy (GTDB): domain Bacteria; phylum Desulfobacterota; class Syntrophorhabdia; order Syntrophorhabdales; family Syntrophorhabdaceae; genus UBA5609. The sequence continues at coordinate 8,751 of DLMV01000086.1, forward strand.
TTCATATGGTTACAGGCAAGATACCGCAGTACCTGAATGGCAATCTGGAGTATGTAGAGGGTGGCACGGGTGAGGAGACGGCTGAATTCCTTCCACCTCTTGGCACGTGTATTGTCCGTTATGTTGGCCATCCCCAGCCCATTACGATACCGCGATATATCGATGGAGTAAAAAAGGTGGTCATTAAGGGCGCACTTATACCGTTATGGGTAGATGAGCTCATCAAAGAACAAAAAGAAACAGGTTTTCTCAGCACAGAGCCGGTGGAGGTAAAGGGAACAAAAATAATACCCTATGACCTGACCTTACGGCTATGGGACACAATTCCAAAGGACAGGGACAACGGACCAGCCGCTTCAGGGTTAAAGGTTATCGTAAAAGGGGAGCGGCAAGGAAAAAGGGTCACATATACAGCCGATATAGTAGGCAGGATGGCCCCGGGGACAGGGCTCCCTGCGTCGATAGCAGCCTTGATGATGTTTGCCGGTGATGTAAAGGTCAAAGGCGTGGTAGCCCCCGAAGGCTGCATCGATCCCGGGAAGTTCCTTAAGGAATTGATCAAGAGAGGGGCAAAGATACATCAGACAGAGACGATTTCGTCTTTGTTTGAGGTTTCATAAAACATTTCAACAGGTTATAAAGGAGGGTTCTCATGAAAGAGGCAGAACGACTGAACATAACGAGAAGTCTGGAACTTTTTGAAGAGGCAAAGACATTGGTCCCTGGGGGCGTCCTCGGCGCGAGAAAACCAGGTGATTTTATCATGGGTGAGTATCCGATCTTTCTTGAATACGGGAAGGGCTGCAGATTGATCGATGTCGATGGGAATGAATACATCGACTTCCTATGCGGCTATGGGCCTATTATCCTTGGCTACAGGGAGGAAGAGGTTGATGATGCAGTCATAAGACAGATAAAGGACAAGGGCTTTTGCTTCTCGCTTACACAGCCTTATCAGAACGAGCTCGCAAAAAAGCTCAACCGGTTCATACCCTCGGCGGAATTGAGCATATTTCTCAAGACCGGTTCCGATGCCACGACAGCTGCCATCCGTATTGCCAGAGCCTACACGGGAAAGGTAAAGGTCATGCGCTGCGGCTACCACGGCTGGCATGACTGGTGCGTAGAAATGAAAGGCGGCATCCCGGAGAAGTTCTATGAGGATGTCTATGAATTTCATTACAATGATCTCGAAAGGCTTGAGGAGCTGATGGCAAAACACGGCAACCAGACGGCGGCCATTATCATGACCCCATTCGGACACCCTTTGCACCAAAAGATGCAGGTGCCGAAACCGGGATTTCTGGAAGGGGTAAGAGAGCTCGCAAACAAGTATGGAGCAGTCCTGGTCTTCGATGAAGTGCGCACCTGTTTCAGATTAAGGATGGGCGGAGCGCAGGAACTATATGGAGTAACACCCGATCTGACAGTCCTCGGAAAGGGAATGGCAAATGGATATGCGATAAGCGTAGTGACCGGGAAGAAAGATGTGATGATGGCTGCAGCATCCAAGCTTTTTATCTCATCCACATTTTTTCCTAACAGCGACGGATATATTGCCGCCCTCAAGACCATTGAGATCATGGAGCGCGAGAAGGTCATTGAAAATATCTGGGAAAAGGGCGAGCGTTTTATGAAAAAGATCCAGACCCTTATCGACAAATACAATGTTGGCGCCGAACTGACAGGCGTTGCGCCTATGTTCTTTATAACCTTCGATGGAAGTAATGCCGATCTGGTAAGGGGAAAACGGACTGATTTTTATACCCAGATGATCCGCAAGGGTTTCTTCTTCACTCCACACCACCATGCATACATCAGCTACCGGCACACCGAGGAAGACCTGGCATTAACATTGCAGGCGATCGAAGAATCCATGGCATATGTGAGTGAAAAATATAAAGAATAAGTTTGATATGAACGAAGAGGAGAGATAGAATATGCGGTGTCCACGTTTTACAAGGGGGTGTCTATGAAGAATGATCTGAATATTGTAGGCAAGCGCGTCGCGAGAAGCGACTCTCTTGCCAAGGTTACGGGGGAGGCGCGTTACACGTCTGACATAAAACTCCCGAACATGCTCGTCGGAAAGGTGCTGAGGAGTCCTTATCCGCACGCAAGGATCATCCGCATTGATCTCAGCCAGGCGTTAAAGGTGCCTGGCGTGAAGGCAGCCATCAGCGGTTTTGACGCTTACGGGATCAAATGGGGCGTCTTCCGGTATACCCAGGACCACGCTATGCTCCCCACCGACAAGGTCCGTTATATCGGCGAAGATGTGGCGGCTGTTGCAGCCGTTGATGAAGAGACCGCGCTGGCAGCCCTTTCATACATCAAGGTGGACTACGAGCCCCTGCCTGCTGTTTTCGATCCTATAGAGTCGATGAAGGACGGTGCGCCTCAGATCCACAAAGAATATAAGAACAATATCAACATCCACATTCATATCGATGTTGGCGAAGTCGATAAGGCCATGGAAAATGCCTTTCTCGTCCGCGAGGACACCTTCAAGGCGGCAGGCGAGGCATATGCGATGATGGAGCCTTACGCAGTCGTCGCTTCCTACAAGAACGGCTTCCTTGATCTCTGGATGCCCAATGCCGGGCCCCATGTCCGCGCCAAGGCCCTTTCCAATCTCCTCAAGATGCCTCTCAACAAGGTGCGTGTCCGCCATATCAACTCAGGAGGCGCCTTTGGTGGAAGGTCCGAGGTAGCGCCCGCCGACCTCGTTGCATCACTCTTATCGATCAAGGCCGACAGGCCGGTAAAGCTTACTCATTCCCGCGAAGAGAACGCTACGAGTTCAAGGCAGATCCACGATATCATCGCTACTGTTAAAACAGGTATGAAAAAGGATGGGACCATCGTTGCGAAGGACTACAAGGTGATCTATAATGGCGGCGCTTACAGCTCCACAGGCCCGATCGCCACATCGATACCCTTCTATGTATACGAAGAATGCTACCGTTTTCCCAACGTCCGGTATAACGGATACCGGGTGTTCACCAACAAAGGCATCCGGGGAATGTACGGCTGCCACGGGAGAGCCTTCCTGGCAGGGAATGAGGCGCAGATGGACCTCATGGCAAAAGAGCTAGGCATGGACCCCGCGGAGATACGCCTCAAGAACGGCCTCAAACCCGGAGAGATGACAGCAACGAAGTCGAAGATCACAAGCTGCGGCCTGAAAGAGACGATCGAGGCGGCCTCGGAAAAGACCGATTTCAAAAAGAGATGGGCCAGAACGACAAGGTTCAAAGGGATCGGCATGGGGTGCGTTGCCATCATGTGCGGCTTCCCTATGGGATTCCGCTCAGGCTCATCTTGCTATGTGAAGATAAACGACGACGGCCAGGTGACGCTCGTAAGCGGTCTTGTTGACAACGGTCAGGGGAATGAGTCGATGCTGATCCAGGTTGCCTCCGAGGTCCTCGGCGTACCCATGGAGGACATCAACCTCATATGCGCCGATACAGAGGTCACGAACCTCGACCCTGGATCATATTCACAGGCTGCCGCATTCGTGGGAGCCAATGCAGTAAAGGCTGCCTGTGAGAACGCTCGAAAGAGGATCGTTGCTATTGCTGCTGAAAAGCTCGGTGTAAAAGAAGCGGATATCGGATTGAAAGACCGAATGGCATATTTTGTAAAAGAGCCGGATAAAAAGATGCCCATCTCATGGGTGGTGCGTGAGGCGTTCTTCAGAGGAGAACCGATCGTAGCTACGGGTTCCTTCTTCCCCAACATCGATTTCGAGAGGGAATGGGTCTCGAGACCCTGGGGCCAGATGGCAGGGACATTTTCCTTCGGAACGTCCGTGGCGGAAGTGGTCATTGACCCGGAAACAGGGAAGGTGACGGTCCCCCGTTTTACAGCAGCCCACGATTGCGGGCATCCTATCAACCCTATGGCAGTGGAAGGACAGATGGAAGGCTCGATCCTGCAGGCAGGAGTGGCAACGGTCACCGAGGGGAACCTCTGGGATGAAGGGTATTTACTGAACCCTGATCTCCTGGAATACAAAGTGCCGCTGGCATGCGATATGCCCGATATGGAAACGATCATCGTTAGCTCACACGATCCCGCAGGACCCTTCGGGGCGAAGGAAGGCGGCCTTACTGTCCGCATGAACGCATACAGCGCCGTAGCTTGTGCGGTCACCAATGCAACGGGCGAGCTCTTTGAAGAACTGCCGCTTACGCCTGACAGGATGTTGCGCTTGCTGGAACGGAAAAAGGGGGTGAAGTAATGATACTGCCGAGGTTTGAATATAAAAAGGTACAGAGCATAGCCTCCGCGATTGCCCTGTATAAGAAGCACAAAGGAAAGGTCCGGTATCTTGCCGGCGGGACGGATCTTGTCCCGTTATTAAAGCTAAGATTGGCAACACCGGCGGTCGTCATCGATCTGAAAGGGATCGAGGAGCTGAAGACTATTTCCCGTCATGGCGGATGGCTCGCAATAGGCGCCAATGTTACGCTCTTTGATCTCAAGAACGATCCCGCGGTAAAGGAATATTTTCCCGCCCTTTATGAATCCCTCGACGCTACTTCCTGTGAAACGCTCCAGATGCGGGGCACAATCGGCGGGAATATCCTCCAGGATGTCCGCTGCCTGCAGTACAATAAATCCATGGAGTGGAGAACTGCCAGGGGATTCTGTTTCAAGATGGGAGGGAAAACGTGCAACGTTGTCCCCAATGCAAAGACGTGCTTTGCCAACTATTGCAGCGACAACGCGCCGGCGCTTATCACTTTGTCGGCAAAGGCAAGGCTTTCAGGCCCTGGAGGAGAACGAACAATAAAACTGGAGAAGATATTCAACGGCGCCGGCAGAAGACCTTTTGCGCTTGAGGCAGGAGAGATCCTCACCCGAATACTTATCCCGCTGAAAAAGACGAAAGGCGCTTATGAAAAGCTGCGCGTCAGGGATTCAATGGACTACCCACTGGTTGGCGTGGCTGTTTCCGTTGCAGATGGCAAGGTCAGGGCCTGCGTGGGCGGTATCGGCCCTGAGCCTCGCGTATACGATCTTAAGAGCGCGAACGATGGAGCTGTAAATGAGGCTGCAGATAAGGCGTATACAGACGCGAGGCCGGCATCGAACACAGTGTTATCCGCTGCCTACCGGAAGAAGATGGTTCCTGTCCTCTTGAAAAGGGCGGTGAAAAAAGTTATGCAGGGGGGTAAATAATGAAAACGATGAAGGTCACCCTACAGGTGAATAACGAAAAGGTCGATCTCCAAGTAAGACCTTATGAGACCCTTCTGGAAACCCTCAGGGATAGGCTTGACCTTACCGGGGCAAAAGAGGCATGCGGCATGGGGGCTTGCGGGGCATGTACGGTTGTAGTGAACGGGGTGCCTTTGAGATCCTGCCTTGTCCTTACTCCGGAAGTTGATGGCGCAGAGATCACAACCGTCGAAGGACTTAAAAAAGACAAAAAACTCCACCCGCTGCAGGAGGCCTTCATGGAGAAAGGGGCTGTTCAGTGCGGTTTTTGCACCTCAGGCATGCTCATGACCGCAAAGGCGCTCCTTGATAGAAATAAAAAGCCGACGAAAAAGGAGATCGTCAGGACGATATCTTCAAATATATGCAGGTGCACGGGCTATAAGAAGATCATCGAGGCCGTCGAGGCAGCGGCAAAGAGATAGGCACAGGTCCTACGGAAGAAAAGGTAAGTAAAAGAAATTACGGAAGGGTAGCAAAGGATTTTTCGGTATGAAAATAAAGGTCAAGGTTGACTCCAACCTCCGAATAAAAAATGTGTTTGAACCCCCTTTAGAATTAGAACTAAGAGCTGATTCAAATACTCTGAAGGATGTTCTTGAAAAACTTTACGATATGTATCCCTACCTAAGGTTCATTGACAAAGGTGAGATGGGGGATGACCTGCGCAACATTTACCTGAACGGAGAAAGCCACTTTACCTTCGCGGAAGGCCTAAAGAAAAGGATCAAAGAAGGCGACACGGTTCGCGTGGAAGCATACATGGACCCTCTGGCAGGCGGGTAAAAAGGCGGACAATAGCTCATGGCTCATAGCCGGCAGAAAATGCTAATGTTCGGAGCTTGATTTGAAGTAATATGTAAATGTTCTGATAAGAGATATTATGTTAACTATTATCTTAACCTAAATATCTTTTTCAGCTTATACCTTCCCCTTTCCGTTCTAGTTCAGGATTTCTCTATACGAAATACGAACTACGATTTACGATCTTTTTAGGGCATGAAATTTCTGAAGATGTCCCTTGCAATGACTATCCTCTGTATCTGGTTCGTCCCTTCATAGATCTGTGTTGCCTTTGCATCCCTCATCATTCTTTCTACAGGGTAATCTTTTGTATATCCGTACCCTCCGAGTATCTGTACCGCGTCAGTAGTGACCTTCATTGCAACATCTGCTGAGTAGACCTTTGCCATTGCGGACAGCTTGTCTACCCCGATCGCGCTCATTTTGTCGCGCTCGTATACCTTCATGTCAAGCAGATGCGCTGCGTCGTAGACAAGCGCCCTTGCTGCCTCAACGTGGGTCGCCATGTCGGCGACCATAAACTGTATCCCTTCGAAATCAGCGAGCTTCTGGCCGAACTGGACCCTTTTCCATGCATATTCTGTAGAAAAATCCAGGGCTCCCTGAGCAATTCCGACAGCTTGTGCTCCAACAGCAGGCCTTGAAAGGTTCAGCGTCGTCATTGCTATATCCCAACCCTGGCCTTCTTTGCCTAATAGATTTTCTTTAGTAAGCCGGACATTATCGAACATGATCTCTGTGATATCGGAGCCGATCATACCCATTTTGTCTTCGCTTTTCCCAATGATAACGCCAGGATAGTCCCTTTCAACGTAAAAAGCGGATATCCCATTTGTTCGCAGCTTCGGGTTCGTGTTGGCAAATACCGAGTAAAGCTGGGCATTTGCGCCGTTTGTGATCATTGATTTTTTACCGTTCAAATAATAATATTCTCCGTCCTTAAAAGCGGTTGTCCTCATATGCGACGCATCTGATCCCGCCTCCGGCTCTGTTAAGCAAAAGGCCACGAGGTACGGCCTTTCAGGGTCAGCGATCTTTTTGTATATGTACTCCTTTTGTTCCTCGTTAGCCGATACCATGATAGGCATTATGCCCACGTTGTGTGCAAGCGGTATCAGCGACGACGCGCCTGAAACCTTCGCTATCTCTTCAATGACAAGACACAGCGACGTGATATCTCCGTCAAGTCCTCCAAACCTCTCGGGCAGCATGAGGTACAAAAAACCATGCTTTTTATATATATCGACAAGATCCCAAGGGAAAGCGCCTGTTCTGTCTATCTCTTTTGCCCTCGGGGCAACCTTTTCTTTCGCCAGCTTTTCAGCTATCTTTTGTATCATGCTGTGCTTTTCAGAAAGATTTAACATCCAGCAAGCCTCCTTTTAAGTTGACAAAATCGTTCTACTTCTAACATAATTTTTCTATAAATTAAACAAAAAAGGAGCCGGCAAATGTCCACAGTCTATTTTACCGATCTGAGGTCAACGCCTAAAAGAAGTGTTCTCGATAAGGTCGGAGACCTCCTGAACCGCGTCAAGCTCAATACAAAGGTCAGGAAGAATGACCTCGTTGCCGTCAAGCTTCATTTTGGCGAGATGGGGAATACGGCCTACCTGAGACCTGTATTCCTCCGGGTTGTCGTTGAAAAGGTAAAAGGCGCAGGCGGCAGGCCATTCCTTACCGATACGAACACCCTTTACACAGGCTCCAGGAGCGACTCGGTCAACCATCTTACAACTGCCATCCAGAACGGCTTTGATTATTCCTGCGTCGGCTGCCCTATTATTATCGCAGACGGTCTCAGGGGCCGCAGTGGGATCAAGGTCCCGATCAAAGGAAAGGTGCTTAAGGAAGCGATCATTGCAAGGGAGATCAGTGACGCTGATGCCATGGTCGTTGTCACGCATTTTAAGGGACATGAGCTTTCGGGGTTTGGCGGCTCCATAAAGAACATCGGCATGGGCTGTGCGACACGCGAAGGCAAGCTCATCCAGCATAGCAACGTAGCGCCGCAGATAAACGTCCAGACCTGTGTGGGTTGCAGGATGTGCGTTGGGTACTGCCCTGCCGGTGCGATCACCGTCCAGGAGAAGAAGGCTTCCATCAACGCGAAGAAATGCATCGGCTGCGGCGAATGCATCATTATATGTCCTTCAAAGGCGATCGAGATCCAGTGGAACGAATCACCCGACATCTTTCAGAAAAAGATGGTCGAATATGCCTGCGGCGCGCTCAAAGGAAAAGAGAAAAAGGCCGTCTTCCTGAGCTTTGTCATGCAGGTAAGCCCGGCCTGTGACTGTTACCCTAACAGCGATGCGCCTATTGTAAAGGATATAGGCATTCTCGCCTCGGCAGACCCTGTTGCCATCGATGCCGCATCATGCGACCTTGTTAACAACGAAGAATCGATCCAGGGTACGGCGATCAAGGCACCGCTAAGGAGAGGCGAAGACAAGTGGCGCGCGCTCTACCCTTCCATTGACTGGAATATACAGCTCGACCATGCCGTAAAGATGGGACTTGGCGAGAGGGAATACACGCTCGTGAAGATCTGAGAATGGCTCATAGTTCATAGCAGAACTAGATCCTAATATCGAAGCACAAAATCCTAAACAATATCTAAACTCAACTATCAAATGTTCAAAACAAAAGCCTTCATACATTTTGAATTTTGAACATT
>DLMV01000086.1:17766-18710 GCA_002478225.1 Deltaproteobacteria bacterium UBA7527
CTCCTACCATGAAGAAAAGACCGTCAAGCGCCTTTGTGGTGACATAATGGTCCAGGTCGACTGACTCCATTTTTCCGAAAGGCACTGATGAGGCATATTTTCCCGTCATCTCCTTGTAAGAGCGTGTTACCCCTACTTTGTTCATGCTTGCCGAGACAGACGGTTTGAACGCTGCATAGATCTTATCGAAGGTTTTTGATTTGAAATATTCAGTTGCCGCTGTGTCATTGCCCCGCAGTATTTTTACCGCGTCATCGAATGTCATCTCCTTGATGGCATCAACGAAGAATTTGCGCGCCTTTGGCGCAGCGCTCTCTGCTGCGCGGTTCATGCTTAATATAAAGTCATCGACCTGTTTCTGGTAGCCAAGCTTGCCGAGAACGTCTGCTGCTGTCTGGATGTTCTTTGGAAGCAGGATCTTGATCATCTGGTTCATAAAATATCCATCTAATTTCGAGACAGAGGTCACCGCGTTCCCGGTCCCGATGGAAAGGGCCTCTTTGAGACCCGATGCGGTTGTGGCCTCATCGGTACCGCTGCCTGCAGCAGATGGAGCCTTTTTGATCCCTTTCACAATATCATCGAGAGGACCTGCCGAACGATGACCTCCTTTGCATCAGAGCCATAGAACACTTACTGCAACGCAATTTAGTTTCATCAGCTATCTGAAAGCAATGCTACCAGAGGGCGTTTTATGTGTCAATGCATAGCATTGTGAAAACAGCAGTAAAAAGTTGTAATTATTTTAATTCGATGGCAAAATTATATAAACTACAAAACTCCAAATTTTGAACTAAGGAGGAGATGATGCTCAAAGAGTTCAAGACATTCGTCATGCGAGGCAATGTGGTCGATATGGCAGTTGGCATAATAGTTGGCGCCGCCTTTACCGCGATCGTGAGATCCTTGGTCGATGATGTTATCATGCCGCCGATCGGCCTGCT
>DLMV01000086.1:18793-29497 GCA_002478225.1 Deltaproteobacteria bacterium UBA7527
ACGTGATCATGCCGCCGATCGGCCTGCTGCTTGGCAATATAGATTTTTCGAATTTTTTTCTTGTGCTGAAGGATGGAAAGGTTGCAGGCCCTTACGCTACGCTTGCCGCTGCGAAGGCTGCCGGAGCCGTAACATTGAGCTACGGCCTCTTTATCAATACGATCATTAGTTTCCTGATAGTCGCGTTTTGTATATTTATGATGATAAAACAGGTGAATAGGTTCAAAAGTGAACCGCCTCCGGCAGCACCGGACACGAAAGAGTGCCCATACTGTATGTCATCGATACCCATCAAGGCAATAAAGTGCCCGCACTGTACATCGGAGTTGAACTGACAGTATGCTGGATGCTCGATACTGGTCACTGGATACTGGTCGCTTGTCGCTGGATGCTTGATACTGGTTTGGACAAGCATCGAGTATCGAGAAACGAGGGACAAGGTTTTCACCTTTTATCGACTATTCACTGCCTTTATCCTCGGGCCGATATATTCGTAGAGGTAGCATCTTATTCCGCCGTTATATAATTTACGATTTTTGACAGCCTTTTTCCCGAAGAATGTCTGAAACCGCGGATGTGCGGATAATATGAAGAATGACCACATATCAAGCGCTGCGAACACCTCCCCCATTTTTCTGTAGATCCTTTCAACCTCTTCAGGGCCGCCCATACGCTCTCCATAGGGGGGGTTGCATATAATAAAACCGTATTTTTTCCGGGAACGGAAGTCCTCGAACGGAAGCCTCTGGAAGACGATGCAGTCCCCTACCCCCGCATTTTCTGCATTCTCACGGGCTTTCTTAAGGACCTTCGCGTCAATGTCGGATGCGAGTATCCTGAACGGGAGGCTATTCACCTGCTTGCGCGCTTCCATTCTTGCTTTATCCCATATATCGGGGGCAATTTGAGGCCATCTTTCAGACACAAAGGACCGCCTCAGGCCTGGAGCAATGTTTCTGCCTATCATAGCCGCTTCGATCGGGATCGTTCCCGAACCGCAAAAAGGATCGGCAAGGATCCTTTCAGGACCCCATCTGCTTAGAAGAACGATAGCTGCAGCGAGGTTCTCACGCAGCGGCGCCTCGCCTGCCTCTCCACGGTATCCCCTCTTGTGCAGACCATGTCCGGTTGTGTCCAATGTGAGCGTTGCCGTATCCTTGAAGAGTGCGATCTCGATCTTGTATAAAGGTCCTGTCTCGGGAAACTGTTCTATTGGATACCTTTCTTTCATTGATTCGACAACAGCTTTTTTTACTATGGACTGACAGTCTTTGACACTGAAAAGCTTTGAACTGACCGATCTGCCAACGACATGCATTGTGCTGTCGACCGGGAGCATCTCGCCCCATCTGATATCCCGTGTGCCCCTGAAGAGTTCGTCGAAGCCTCTTGCCTTGAAGTCAGCGACCTTAATAAGTATCCTGTCCGCCGTTCTGAGCCGGATGTTGCATCTGGCAATATCCTCCGCATCTCCCGGGAAGGTTATCTTTCCGTTCTCTACGGTCATATTGTCGTAACCGAGCGTTCTCAATTCACGTGCAACAATAGATTCAAGACCGAATGTTGAGGTTGCTATAATGGTATATTGTCCCATTTGACCGGCACTACAGCGCAGATATTATCTTTTCGACGCCTTTAATTTGAGAACCGTACATGTTGCTTCGGTGAGATCGCATCCGTCAACGCCGCACGGCTCCACATGGATGACGATGTCGATGACCAACAGCTTCCCCTTGATCGTGGATTCTAGTTCGTTCGCAAGTTCATGCGCCTCATCAATGCTTAGTTTTTTACAGATCAACAGGTGGAAGTCGATGTATTTCTTATTGCCTGAAAACCTTGTCCTCAATTTGTGATACCCTGCATAGGGGTAAGGCAATTGGCTGATAATATCTTCTATCTCCTTTTGCACCTTCTCCGGTATGCTTGTATCCATAAGGCCGTAAAAACCGCTCTTCAGGATACGGATTGCCGAGTATATTATGATACAACCGGTGATCACTGCGAACAAAAGATCGAAAAATATTTTACCTGTAAAGAAGGTAAGGGTCATTGCGAAGAGCGCGCTTGTATTCGAATAAATATCGCTTGTATAGTGAAGCGCATCCGCCCTGAGTGTAGTGGAGTTGGTTTTTTCTGCGACCCTTTTCAGTATTGCAGTTATAACAAATGTAAAAGCCAGGGACAAGATCATCACCGCGGCATCGAGCATGGAATAGGCTATGGCCTCGTCATGAAGATATACATGGATGGACCTGTAGATGATAAGCGTGCCCGATGTGACGATGACGACCGCCTGAACAACCTGGGCCATGTTCTCAACCTTGCCGTGACCGTACTGGTGTGAATCGTCTGCGGGCTGCGATGCCTTCCATATGGCAAAAAGGTTCATTCCCGACATGAAGGCATCGAGGAGACTGTCAAGCCCTGATGAGACAACGGCCATTGAGTTGGAGGCCAAACCGATAATGGATTTACTGACCGCGAGGATTAACGCCAGCGATATTGCCGTGATCGAAGCCTTTTGCCGTATGTCCATGTGTCATTAATATATGACAGAAAAGGGGAACATAGCGATGAAAAATTAAACTATTTTACTGAACCAGCGGGCCCGGAGGAGGCTCGACAACCTTTATCTCGCCGAATGCTTCTTCGTATCTCTCAAGGTTCTCCTGCAAGGCGATTACAATACGTTTCAACGATGAACTCTTCTGCCCCGTGCGTAACAAGCATGGCATTGCTGTAACGGCCTCTCGACATCTCCAGGAGAACCGCAATAGAAAGGCGGGTGCGGGTCGTATTCGATAGCGAGCTGTATCGTCCTTGCGGCATCGTCGTTTGCTATTTTGCTTGCAAGGTAAAGCGCCATATCAATACCAGCTGAAACTCCTGCGGATGTTATGATCTTGCCGTCCTGGACAAACCTGTCATCTTTGACCCGAACGTTATATTTCTTAAGCTGTTCCTTGCGCCTCCAATGAGTAGTGCAATTTTTGTTATCTAAAATACCTGCTTCAGCCAGCAACAACGACCCTGAACAGACCGAGACCGTAAAGCGGCTTGCCCTGTCGATCTTCCGGACCCAATCAACGACCTCTTTGTTCTTTAGAAGATTGTCAATACCGATCTATGTATCCCCTCTTTTCATAACCGGCAAAATATATCTTTGCACCCGGCAATCTCGACAGGACTTCATAAGGACCGATCACGTCAAGCGCTGCATATTCATCGAAAAGCACAATGACGATCCTGATCGACTGTGCATCCATAGAGCAGCCCTCCTTTTTGTTGATTATACTGTCATTGGCATAGAAAAAGTCAAATGCTATTCCGTTGTTTAATTAGTTTGCCATGAGCTACGAGCCGTGGGCTATTTTAGTTCGATCCTAATGTCTTTAATGTCCTTGTTCGCTTCGAAGGAGATCTCGTCAAAGCGAGACGGTCGGAACATTGGTCAATATCTGATCCTCCTCAGGAATAGCCCTTTTGCAGGAGCTGTGGGGCCGGCATGGACACGGTCTTTCGACGCGAGTATCGCAAGGAGATCATCTCTTTTTAATTTCCCTGCGCCTACAAGAACAAGGGTGCCGACGATGTTCCGAACCATGTATCGTAAAAAGCCTGTTGCCTCTATTACAACGTAGATGAATTCCCCTCTCCTCTTTACCCCTGCCAATAGTATGTTCCGTACTGTGCTTTTGTATATCTCATCCTTTTTTTTAAATGCCGCAAAATCATGCTCGCCTTTAATGTCCTGAATTGCTTCATCCATGATGCCGCTATCGATCGTATAAGGAATATGCCATGAATAGCGGAAATGGAACGGTGAATGGATTGGGGTGTTCGCAATGGTATACGAGTAGACCTTGCTTCGAGCCGAATACCGCGCATGAAAGGATCGATCGACCTCAAGCGCAGCCCTTACCCGTATGTCTTCAGGCAGTATGCTGTTCAATCCGTTCTTTAAGCCTTCAAAGGGGATATCTTTCCCGGTGTGAAAATTGACAACCTGCCCTGATGCGTGCACCCCGGCATCCGTCCTCCCCCCGGCATATATTTTAATATCGTGGCTGAGGATGCGGGCAAGGGCTTCTCTTAACACCTCTTCAAGGGTAACAACGTTGGGCTGGCATTGCCATCCGTGATAATTTGTGCCGTCGTACTCCAGGACAAGGGCTATATTTCTCATTGGAGACCTTCTGTGTGTAATTATCGTTTGTTCTCAGATCTCTTTGGCTTGGATGGCTCAGGTTTTGAGGGTTTGACCGGCGTCTGCTCCTTTTCTTTTAACGCCTCCTTCTCTGCTGAAAGATCTTTAGCCCTTATGCTATCTTTTTCTTCGATCTTTTTATAAAGCTCCTCGATCTCTTTCTTAAGGCCGATGTTCTCTGCCTTCAGATAGCTGTTCTCTTCCTTTAATGCCTTGATCTCCTCTTTTAAACCCTTCACTTCTTTTCCGCACGAAGAACAAAAGATCGTCATTGCGACAGCGATGATTATGGCTGTAAAGTATTTCATATTTATTTATTTTCCATGATGTTTGTCTCATTGTCAATGCTTATTGTTTATGTTACATTATTGTAAAAAAACATCGCAATACGACAATACAGGGAGGACTTGATGCAAACGTCTGTTGTTACTGTTCCCATTGAAGAGGAGATGAAAAGATCATACCTTGATTATGCCATGAGCACGATCATAGGAAGGGCGTTGCCCGACATACAGGACGGTTTGAAACCTGTCCACAGGAGGATCTTGTATGCAATGTACGAATTGAACAACACCCATGACAAACCATACAAGAAGTCCGCCAGGGTTGTCGGCGACGTGATCGGTAAATTTCACCCCCACGGAGACCAGGCGGTCTATGATGCAATAACAAGGATGGTCCAGGATTTTTCTCTCCGTTATCCGCTTATCGACGGCCAGGGGAACTTCGGTTCAATAGACGGCGATGCGCCGGCAGCGATGCGGTATACGGAGATAAGGCTTTCGAAGATAGCGGAAGAGATCCTGGAGGACATTGAAAAAGAAACAGTATCCTTCAGGGCAAACTACGACGACTCCCTTGTAGAGCCTACGGTCTTGCCCTCCAAGATACCGAATCTGCTTATCAATGGGTCGTCAGGCATAGCGGTCGGAATGGCAACGAACATACCGCCGCACAACCTTACGGAGGTTGTTGACGGCATGGTCGCTTACATCGAGAACCCTGACATTACCATCCCTGATCTTTTGAAGTACATCCCTGGCCCCGATTTCCCTACCCAGGGAGTAATCTATGGCAGACAGGGCATCCGGGAAGCTTACGAGACAGGCAGGGGCCATATCATCCTCCGGGCACGGTCATCTATTGAACAATACAGAAAAGATGGGCGGGAGGCAATTATTATCACCGAGATCCCCTACCAGGTGAATAAAGCCCGCCTTATTGAGAGCATAGTCGAATTGATCAATGAAAAGAAGATCGAGGGAATTTCGACGATCAGGGACGAATCGAACCGGGAGGGCATGAGGATCGTTATTGAACTGAAAAAAGGGGAGATCGCCGTACCCATATTGAATCAGCTCTATAAGCATACACAGCTGCAGACCACGTTCGGTATTATTTTTCTCACGATCGTCAACAATGAGCCAAGGCTTCTCAACCTCAAGGAAATGATCAGGGAATTCATTGATTTCCGCAAACTGATAGTCACGAAACGGTCTACCTTTGAGCTGAACAAGGCCCTCGACAGGCTCCACATCCTTGAAGGGCTCAAGATAGCCCTTGAACACATCGACGAGGTTATTGCGCTTATCAAGAAGTCTAAGAACACGCAGGAGGCTAAAGCTGCCCTCATGGAAAGGTTCTCCTTATCCGACAAACAGTCAACGAACATCCTTGAGATGCGCCTCCAGCGCTTGACATCCCTGGAACGGACCAAGATAATCGATGATTACACGAACACCTCTGAAGAGATCAAGCACCTCCAAAAGGTACTGCAGAGTGAAAAGCTCCTTCTGGGCATCGTTAAAAAGGAACTTCTGGAGGTAAAGAAAAAATACGGCGACGCAAGGTATACGGAGATCGTTGAAGAACTTCCTGAGATCACCCTGGAAGACATGATCAAGGAAGAAGAGGTCGTTGTAACGATCACTTACAAGGGTTATGCCAAAAGGACGTCACTTGATCAGTACAAACACCAGATCCGCGGCGGCAAAGGAAAAACCGGCATAGTCGTCAGGGAAGAAGATTTCGTTGACCACCTTTACATAGCATCAACGCACTCCTATATCCTGTTTTTCACGAACACCGGGAAAGTGCATGTTGTGAAGGTCCACACCATACCTGAGGCAAGCCTCTCCGCTAAAGGCAAACACATCGTAAACCTCATCAACATCGGAAAGGAAGAGAGGATAACGGCCATTACGCACGTAAGGGAGTTCTCTCCCGATAAATACCTTTTCCTTGTTACGAAGAAGGCCCATGTTAAGAAGATGACCCTTGACCTCCTAAAGAATATACGATCAACAGGCATCAGGGCAATAACCTTGCCTGAAGATGACAGCCTTATCGGTGTCCTCGAAACGAACGGCGAAAGCGAGATCATGCTGGCAACAAAAAAAGGGTTATCTATACGCTTCCTCGAAAAACAGATCAGGCCTATGGGCAGGACTGCATATGGAATAAGGGGCTTGCGCTTCAAAAAGACCGGTGACGAGGTCGTATCTGTGGAGATTGTAAATAAGACCTGCAATGTTTTCACGGTAACCCAGAAAGGCTATGGGAAAAGAGCGCCCTGCTCCCAGTACAGGATCCAGTCAAGAGGCGGATCAGGGATCATCAATGTGCGGTGCGGCGCAAAGAACGGGGAAGTCGTGAGCTTAAAAAAATTAGGCGAAAAAGACGAGGTCATTCTCGTTACCGATACTGGCAGGACGATCAGGTTTGGCGCTGATGATATACCCGTGCAGAAAAGAGGAGGCCTCGGCGTAAAATTGATGGACCTGAGGGAAGGCGAGGCTATCAGCGGCGCAGCGATAATAGGCGAAGCGGAATGAAGATAAGCCTTATAGGAGCAGGAGCCTGGGGAACAGCTTTCGCGCTCCACCTTGCCAGAACAGGAAAAGAAGTCCTGTTATGGGTCTTTGAAAAAGACCTCTTCGATATTATAAAGAAAACAAAGGAAAATTCTTATTATCTCCCCGGTTTCATCCTGCCGGACAATATCACCTTCACCAATAATATAAAAGACATACCTGAGTTCTCGGGTGATATCGTAATCGCCACCCCTTCTTTTGCCCTGAGAAAAACCATCAGCGTCATCTCAAAAGAGTTGAAAGATAAAAAGATGCTGATCCTCACGAAAGGGATAGAAAATGGCACAGACCTGCTCATGAGCGGGATCGTGAAGGAAGTAACCCTTGAAAGGGCCGATATTGCCTCTCTTTCCGGGCCGTCCTTTGCAAAAGAAGTGGCGGAAGGCATCTTCACGTCTACTGTGGTTGCTTCATATGATAAGAGTCTATCCCTCTATTTTCAGAAAATAATACACAGCAACGCATTTCGGATATACACAAGCGATGATGTTATCGGCGTTGAGCTTGGCGGTGCAATGAAAAATATTATGGCCATAGGTGCCGGCATCATCCAGGGGCTTAACCTGGGCACCAATACTCTGGCGGCGTACATAACGCGCTCTCTTGCTGAACTGAAAAGGTTGGGAAGACCGCTCGGGGCAAGGGAGACAACGTTCATGGGGCTGTCCGGGATCGGTGATCTGATGTTGACATGCTATGGGAAGTTAAGCAGGAACAGGCTTTTCGGAATTGAGCTCGCACAAGGGAAAAAGGCGTCAGATATTATCAGTAATCAAAAGAGCGTTGTTGAAGGCTACTATACGGTAAAAGCGGTTTACAATCTTTCAAAAAGGCTGGGCATCGAAATGCCTATCACGGAAGAACTCTATAAGATCATATACGAAGAAAAGAATATTCAGGACTCTTTACGGGACATCATCAGCAGGGAATATAAAGAGGAAGACCAATAAGCAAAAAACCTGATGCTTGATGCTCGATACTGGATTCTCGATGTTTGAAAGCCTGCAGTTTGCCGGTATCCAGCATCAAGTATCCAGTATCGTGTTGTTACGGGCTACGTTCGGTCCTCCGCCCTTTACCGTTCTTACAATGACAAGACCGGCAAGGAATAAAAGGGAGATGGATAATACGGCGGGCCTCTGGTTCTGGAACGTGGATGATATGAACCCGAACAAAAGGGGACCGATAATAGCCGATGACTTCCCTACCAGACTGTAAACACCGAAGTATTCAGACTCAGCTCCGTCAGGTATGAATTGTGCATAAAAGGCCCTCGTGGCCGCCTGCACTGTCCCCAGTCCAAGTCCGGCTACAGAGGCAATGATCGTAAACTGAATTTTGTTCTGAATAAAATAAACAGTTGTCGTTGTCAGTATCCAGAGCATAAGCGACAGGATAACCACTTTCCTGGGCCCCCAGTAATCAATGAATCGAGCCATGACGAATGCGCCTGCAAGGGCCGTAGCCTGAATGATAAGATATATGCCGATCAGCTCTTCCGGTCTGAACAGAAGGGTAGTGGCGGCAAAGATGCTGGAGAAGACAATAACCGTATTGACGCCGTCTTCATATATCAGATAAGCAAAAAGAAATCTTCTTTGCTCCTTATTTCGCAGCAGGCTGCGAAACGTTGCCATCGTTGACCTGAAGCCGTCAACGCCTGCCTTGCAGACATTGATATGGCCTTTTTCATCACCGGGTAAAAAGAGAAATGCAGGCATCGAAAAGACGCCGAAAAAGACAGCTACCATAGGCCAGACAAGACCTATATGACCGGCTTTCAGGATCAGGAGCCCGAGGAGGAGGGATACAATGGAACCGGCGTACCCGATCCCATATCCCCAGGCAGATACCCTCCCCTGGTGTGTCGTATCGGCAATATCGTTGAGGAAGGCGTTGTAGAAGACAAGCCCTCCCTCAAGGCCTATGTTCGCGAGAACGATCATCAGAAAACCCTCAATGGTCATCCCTTCTTTGAGAAAGCATAAAGATGCTGTCATGACTATGCAGAGCAGCGTGTAGACCAAGAGAAATCTTTTTCTTTTCTTTGCATGATCGGCGATACCGCCAAGAAAAGGGGAACTGAGAGCCACAAAGGCCATGCTTAACGCTATTGCCCTTCCCCACCACAGATCGCCCTCATTCAACGTGTTTCCGACCACAACGTTTGTGTAGTATACAGGGAATATGACCGCCGCTATTACTGCGGAGTAACTTGAATTTGCAAAGTCAAATAGGCACCAGGAAAATATTTTTTTATTCATCTTTGTCAGACAAGATACAATACAATTTTTTTTGCACTATATCACCCTAAAAATATCTTTTGCAATTATCAAGATACAAGATATAATCGATATGTTCATAATGCAAACGGTCATAGCGTAAAGAACGTAAGCTGTCTTTCTCCCCTTACGACTTACGCCTCACGACTTACGGCTATTTTCTTTGTCCGTTATAGTCCTTTCTTCTCAAACCACCTGAACATGAGGATGCCGATGATCACAAATGCAACAATAACGATCCAGTGATTTATTCCAAGGATCTGGGGAATGGTGATCTTTCCAAGATCCCCCCACTTCAGGACCGTATTCTTCAGGAACGGGAACATCTCCGCAAAGATGCCGGCGCCCACAAGCATCCCGATGACGCCCCAGATCGCGTCCCATCTCCCTTCACCGAGCGCGCCGAGCTGGGTGCCGGGGCAATACCCGAGCAGCCCCCATCCGATCCCGAAGATAAGACCTCCGATGACGTTGCCGCCCAGTACTGTTGTTTTCAAAGAGAGCTTCACAATGCCAAGGTCTTTCAGAAGATAGACGCCCACCATTGCGACGAGGATCGAGGTGAACATGAACTTCACGATCGTCATGTCTAAGAGACGGAGCGCTGCGATCTGTTTATCGTAACGGATGACCCGTCCTTTCTGGAGGAGAAAACCGAAGATGATGCCTGTAACAAATCCGTAGACGAGCTCGTTCATCTTCCCTCACCTCCCCTGTAGAGAATTTTTGCAACAATAACGCCGCCGATAAAAAAACATATCAAAGATATATATCCGCTGACAGCCAGCTGGAGCGAACCGCTCAGCCCGTGACCGCTGGGTCACCCATCAGCAAGGCGGGCGCCGTACATGGCGACCGCACCGCCAAGAAAGGCAACAACGGCCCGTTTTGCCTTGCCTGGCCCGAAACGGGCCTGCCACATATCAGGCACCCACTGCAAGCGGAATGTCTTCGATGTCGTCGACGCTATGAGGGAACCGAAAAAGATACCGATCACAAAAAGGAATTGCCAGTCGATCTTTGGGAGCTCCTTCTTGAAATATTCCATCTTTGCTACCCGTTCCGCGTCAAAGACCTTTTCTATGAAACCGGTGGAACGGACGAACGTGGTCGAGGCTCCCACGTACTTTCCGGTAAACCAGACAGATGCAATGAGGAGAAGGCCGGTCAGGAAACCGGCGATGTACGGGTTCCAGCCCTTGTCATTCCCTTTCTGTACCATGTCCAACCTCCTTTCAATAAGCTCATAGCTGAAGCTCAGGGCTGATTGAACAATATAGATGTTCTATAGCAACGATAACGGCGTCTGTCAATCTATATAATGGGGCTCACGTCGCCC
>DLMV01000056.1:0-2902 GCA_002478225.1 Deltaproteobacteria bacterium UBA7527
CGAAAGATTCTTGACAGTACCCATGCAATTCATCACTATAACGGGGTGAACGATGAAGAACAATAGATTATTGATCGGCGTGCTGGTGGTCCTGGCCCTTCTCCTCAGCGCCGCGGAGAGCCTTGCACAGAAGGATATGAAGACGCCTGACACCCTGACCGTGATCCACAGCCGCAAAAGCGTGCGGAACTTTACGGGCCAGGCAGTGGGCAGGGAGGACCTCGATAAGATCCTCCGGGCGGGCATGGCCGCTCCAACGGCGGTAGGCAGGCAGCCGTGGGCATTCGTTGTCGTAACGGACAGAAAAACTCTCGACGCACTGAAGGACGGACTGCCGTATGCCAAAATGCTCGGCAAGGCAGGCGCTGCGATCATCGTATGCGCTATGCCCGAAAAGGCGCACGATAAAAAGATCGAGTTCGCGATCATTGACAGCGCCTGCGCGGGCGAGAATATCCTGCTTGCAGCGGAAGCCATCGGCCTGGGAGCAGTCTGGACCGCCGCCTACCCTTACAAGGAAAGGATGGAGATCGTACGAAAGACCCTGCGCATCCCCGATGATGTCATTCCGTTGAATGTTATCCCTATCGGACATCCCACGGGCGTGGATAAACCCAAGAATAAATACAATCCGGAGAACATCCACTGGGAAAAATGGTAGCAGCCAAATAATAAGGATCTCCCTTGCGCACTTTGCCAAGGGAGATCAAAAATCTTCGTTGATGCCGTCCCGTATTATGTCAGCCCCTTTTTCGCTGAGGTAATCGAGAAATATCATTCTGTCTCCGTAGGACGGAAGATTGAATTCAATGGTGAAGCTCTCCCAGTCGACGTTCGCTGCTTCGCCTCCCATCTCCCTGGTCAGGAATCCATAGCTGCGTCGGAAGATTGGCGCTGTATCCCGGAAATACCCCCATTCCCTTGTAGGCGAGGGTGTGTAGCAGATCTATGCCTGCAATATAAAAATAGGCAATCCCCAGAAAAAGAAGGTGATGACTCTCCAGGACAGGGCGGGCATTCCATGCAAGCATAAAGATGGCGAGCCCCACTGCTATACTAAAGACCTCGACGATGGCGTGGAAAAGGAGGAAGCTGTACAGGCTTACGAGGTATAGCCCGCAAAGTACGAGTAAGCCCGAGATGACCAGAAAAGGAAGGGAAAGCTTTGTTTTGTCATGCAATATTCTTTCCATGTAAGGACCTTCCGGATCATGCCGGGCATTGATTATACAACAATTACAAAGTAAAACTAAAGAGAAAATAAGTAGCATATTAGCGTCGCCAACCTGACGCGAAGGGTCGGGAGGCCCTATCTGTGTCGTCTTCTGCTTGACTTAAACAGGAAACAATACTATAAAATGGTTCCATGCTTCTGAAAGCCAAACTAACAGCGGAGGGGTCTCTATGATAAGGGTCGACACGCCTCTTGAATCATTGCCTCACATAGCAGCAAAAGAGCTCATGGGGGATATATGGTTTTACCGCGAAGAATGCCGTTATCTACAGGACGCATGGCTGGAATATCCGAAAAAGTTCCTACCGGAGCTGCTGATCAACAATGAAGATCCCGGGATCTTCTTCAGAGCACACGGAAACTTTTCCATACCCGCCTCGTTCTACCTGCGTCCGCCTGACGACCAGCAGGAATGCGAGAAGGACTACAGCCCTTTCCGGCACTTTAACGCCGTTGATTCCAACGTATGCTTTAACCAGCTTTGCTTTGTCCTTTTCCTTGAAGGGTGCGACCGCGACCTGATCCCACTTTCACACTTCGGATTCGACACCCACCAGGTGAGAAGGAGACGCGTCACCGTCAACATACTGATCGCGAAGCTCGATACTACCTTCATAAGGCGTATAGACCCCGTGAAGTTCAGCGGCTGGATCGCCCTGCGAAAGGTATATAAGAAAGATACATTTACAAAATACAGCCTGCCTTTCATGGAGCTGGATTTTCAGTTCGAGGATGAGAACGGCGGCCTTGCGGTGGGTTACTGCAAGCTGGTGATCTTCATGCAGAACATCTGAGTCAGACTTTATTCCTCCTGCCGGCGATAAGCAGCGTGAAAGAAAAGGCCATCGAGAGCAGGCACACAAAACCCGCAAAAAAGTAGACGCCCCTGAAGCCTCTGAAGAGAAGGGATGCCTCATGGCCCCCGCCCGATCCTCCTGCCGCCAGGATCACCTTGCCTTCAGGGATGATCTGCGAGAATACTGCCTCGAAAGCGAGGACACCGAGCATCTGGCCAAGGGTGTTGATCATGTTAAAGAGGCCCGACGCGACACCCTGTAGTTCAGAAGGGGCGCACTGCATCGCCTGGCTGTTGTTCGGCGACGCGAAAAAGCTCATGGAGAAGGCCATCCACACCATGAATACCGTGGCGCTCACGATGCCGGGGGTCTGGAGCGTCAAGGCAAAAACAAGGCAGCACAGGGTTCCGGAGAACATCGCTGCCGTACATAACAGGCCCGGAGTTATCCGGTCCGACAGCCATCCGGCAAAGGGCGCCGCAACGAACACCACAAAAGCGTACATCATGAAGAGGTAGCCCACCGTCGATGTGTCTATGCCTTTTGCAAGTTCAAGATAAAAAGGCAGGAGAAAGAAGTTCCCGCCGAGCAGGAAAAATCCGAAGAACATGGCGATCGCCGCCAGCATGAACCGCTTGTTTTTGAATATCCGGAGGTCCAGCATTGGGGCCTTACAGCGCTTCTCGCGCCAGACGAAAAGCACGAGGAGAATGATCGAAACAATGAGGAGAACAACAAGCAGCGGAGACCCCCATCCATAGTTCTGCGCATTGTTGACCGCATAGACAAAAAGGCTTAAGCCCAGCATGCTCAAAAGGACCCCCGTCCAGTCGAACCCGGACTTTTCTGCCGGGGGCTTTACCTGCGGCTC
>DLMV01000056.1:3026-30531 GCA_002478225.1 Deltaproteobacteria bacterium UBA7527
AGCGGCTCCCCGCTTCCCCCCATTGCCTTCTTCGTAACAAGGATCGCGGTGATCCCGAAGGGGATATTGATCAGGAAGATCCATTGCCAGGAAAGATGGGTCAGGATCAGCGCCCCAACCGGCGCGCCTATGGCAAGCCCAAGGGCCAGGGAGGTCGACATGAGCCCGAAGGCGGAACCGATCTTTTTCTTGGGCACAAAGAGGGGAATAATGGCATAGGCAGAGGTGACAAGCATGGCGCAGCCTGCTCCCTGGACAAAACGGAAGAATACCAGTGAATGTATGTCCCAGGACACTCCGCACAAAAGCGATGACCAGGTAAATATGATGTAGCCCCAGAAGAACACCCTCCTGTGCCCGATCCTGTCGCCGAGCCTGCCGAAGAACAGTAGGGTCGTCGTGCTCGCAAGAAGGTAGGCAAGGATGATCCTCGATACAACGGCGGTGTTGGTCTGGAAATACTTCGTGATCGTGGGCAGGGAGATATTGACGATCGTGCTGTCCAGCTTCCACATAAAGGACGCGAAGACAACACTCGAAAGGATCAGGACATGGCCGGGCCTTTTATCATCCGGGAGCGGCTTATGTGTATCCATATTTTATCACGTAAAAGGTCGCAGATGGAAATACAATGCCGCAACAGCCCCGCTATGTCAATGAAAATATGACCTGCCCCTGATCTGCGCGGCAGATTCGAAGGGAATAACGGAGCCTTATCTGTTTAGCCCCTCGTAGAAAGAGCTCTCTTTTTTCCTCAGGCTGTTCAAACCCATGAGTTCGTTAAAATCATGGAAGTGGATCATTCTGTCCATGAAGCCTTCGGTGGTTCCTTTGGCCATCAGTTCGTCCATGACCTGCTTCACGGCCCAGGCAGCCGCATACAAAGAGGTGATAGGATACACGACCACGTTGTAACCGATCTCCTCGAGTTCCTTCACGGTCATCATAGGGGTCTTTCCGCCTTCAAGCTGTATTACCTTGGTCGGCGCATTCACCTCGCGATTGATGCGCAGCATCTGTTCCCTCGTGGTTGGCGCTTCGACAAAGATAAGATCTGCCCCCGCTGCACGATACCTGTTGGCCCGTTCTATCGCATCGTCTATTCCATGCACTCCGAGCGCGTCCGTGCGGGCCATAATGACAAAGTCCTGGTCCATTCTCGCATCGACTGCAGCCTTGATCTTGGCCACCATATCATCGGCCTCGATCACCTGCTTCCCTTCCATGTGGCCGCACCGCTTCGGAAAGAGCTGATCCTCTATGAACATCCCCGCAGCGCCTGCCTTTTCGAATTCACGCACCGTCCTCATAACGTTGAGGGTGTTGCCGTGGCCGGTGTCTCCATCGGTGAAAACGGGTATATCTACGGCTTCCACGATGTTCCTCGTATGGGCAACCATTTCCGGCAATGTAAGCAGGGAGAGGTCGGGTTTGCCAAGAAGGCATGCCGAGGCTGGATACCCACCAAGCGTGACCGATTTAAAACCAGCCTTTTCTATGATTTTGGCCGAGGTTCCGTCGTATGCTCCCGGCATCACAAGGATCTCTTTATCCAGGATCATCTTTTTAAGTAACGTTGTTTTTCTCATGTTTTCCTCCAAATGAAAAATTCTTTATAGTTTAGCCGCACGTATTCAAGTATACAGGAAGTAGCTCGGGATCAAGCCGGGGGCGCTATATCCATCATTTCATGGCCCGGACTTTTTATCCTCTTTGCTCATCTTTTTCATAACAGATTCAACAAGGCCCCCTGCCGTGATCAGCTCTGTTACAAACTCAGGGTAAGGAACGGCTGAGAAGGCAAGTCCTTTTGTTATATTTCGAACCGTGCCCGTCGCGAGATCGATCTCAAGTGTATCTCCCGGATCGCTGGCATCTACTGCTTCCTCACACTCAAGCAAGGGCAAGCCGGTATTGATGGCGTTCCGGAAGAATATCCTCGCAAAACTTTTGGCAACCACGGCCGCAACGCCTGCGCCCTTTATTGTAACGGGAGCTATCTCACGGGAAGAGCCGCATCCGAAGTTGGTCGTCGCGACGATGATGTCTCCTTTTCCAACCCTTTTCCCAAAATCTGTATCTATATTTTCCATACAATGCTTGCCCAGCTCCAGCGGGTCGGTAATATTCGCATATTTAGCAGCGATAATGGCATCGGTATCGATATTCTTGCCGAACTTATGAACTTTTCCACGGATCATCGGTCAACCACCTCCTTGGGGTCTGTGAGCCTGCCGGTAATGGCGCTGGCTGCGGCTACCGCCGGATTGACAAGGTAGATCTCCGAGCGGGGGCTTCCCATCCGGCCTATGAAGTTCCTGTTTGTTGTTGAGGCGCACCTTTCTCCTGCCGCCAGGATGCCCATATGGCCTCCTACACAGGGACCGCACGTAGGGGGCCCCACAACGGCGCCCGCCTTGACAAAGGCCTCTATGAAACCTGCCCGGAGCGCCGCAAGATAGACCTCCTGCGAGCCGGGTATGACGATGCACCGGATGTCCGGATGCACTCTTTTGCCGCGGAGTACCCGGGCGGCATATTCAAAATCTTCAAGGCGGCCGTTTGTACAGCTCCCTATCACGACCTGATCCACCTTTATATCGCTCACCTCACTGATGCTGCGAACATTATCAGGACTGTGGGGTACGGCAACCTGAGGCTCAAGTTTCGACACGTCATATTCAACTATGGATGCGTAGTCAGCCTCGCTGTCTGTCGTATAGACCTTGTACGGCCTTGTTGCCCGACCCGCTACATAGGACTTCGTTTTCTCGTCCGCAGCGACGATCCCTGTTTTCGCTCCTGCTTCAACGGCCATATTCGCCATCGTGAACCTGCTGTCCATCGACAGCTCTTCAATAGCCTCTCCGGCAAATTCCATGGCCGCGTACAGCGCGCCGTCCACGGTAATACGGCCGATAGTGTAAAGGATCAGGTCCTTCCCGGTAACCCAGGCAGGGAGCTTTCCTTTATAATCAAATTTAATGGTCGGTGGGACCTTCATCCAGATCTCCCCGGTAACCATTGCCACGGCAATGTCGGTAGAACCCATACCCGTGGCGAACGCCCCGAGCGCCCCATACGTACAGGTATGCGAATCGGCCCCCACTACAACATCGCCGGGCAGGACCAGGCCCTTTTCAGGCAAATAGACGTGCTCTATCCCGCCATCAACTGCCTCGACAAACAACAGGCCGTGTTTCTTCGCAAACTCTCTCAGACGCTTGATCTGCTCCGCTGCAGCGACATCTTTATTGGGAAAGAAGTGGTCCATAACAAAGACGACCTTTTGTGGGTCAAAGGGCCTTTTTGCGCCCATCTTCTCGAACTGATCCGCGGCAATGTGGGCCGTAAGGTCGCTTGCCATTACCATGTCCACCTTTACATTCACAAACTCACCGACCTTAACCGATTCTCTCCCGGTATGAGCCGACAGTATCTTTTCCGCCAAAGTCATTTAATCCTCCTCCCCTTACACATATACATGGCCTTCCATGATCCTTCTCGCAGTCCGGTACATTACCGCCTTCTCCAGTTCGAATGTTCCACCTTCATCACGGCAGCGCACATCCACAGAGATAAGACCTGAGAAGTGGCCGATCGTCACAGTTTCCTTTTCATTATCCGCGGGCGAGATGAACTCGTTTGCGATCGACCCCTTTAATTTGACAGCCACTCCCGTAGTGACACAACCTGTCCCGGGATACGCCTTGTGCATCATTCCGGCCGCGTATATCTTCGACATAATGGTGACGCCTTCAGGTTTCATGGGTTCTCCGGTGATGAAGTTCGTCCACGGTACAGGTTCCTGGACCAATGCAAGCATCGGCATGAAGGCGCTCTTTCCTTCCAGCTTTGCCAGGCGGGCTGCTGCGAGACGTATCTGTTCCAGGGATTCGATCAACTTTCTGTCCGCGTCCATATCCTTTGCCAGTTCCGTCCCTTTGAGACCTAGGTCCCGGGCCCTTACAAAAGCGACCGGCGTTGAGACATCGATGATGGTGGCCTCGATCTGGCCTACGTTCTTGACATCGAGCACATCCTTCCTATTTCCCGTCGGTAAAAGACTACCCGTCAGGATGCCGGCGGTGCCGGAGTAATCCAGGGATATCTTCGAGCCGGTGCCCGGCACGCCGTCGATTGCGTAGCTTCCCTCGTAGACCGCTTTGCCTGCGCGTGTTTCAAACTCAAGGCCGAGGTACTTGCCCACGTTCCGGCAAAAGACCCTCACGGCCGTTCTTGACCCCTGGGCCCTCACCAGGCCTTCGTCCACGGCAACGGGGCCTACGGCTGCGGACAGGTTGCCGCAGATCGTGCCCCAATCAATGATCGGTTCGGTGACGCTGACCTGTCCGAAAACATAGTCCACGTCTGCATCCTTGCGGCTGGGCGGCCCGATAATGGCCACCTTGCTCGTCAGTATATCGGCGCCTCCAAGGCCGTCTATCTGTCTCTTGTCGGGGCTCCCCAGAACCCTTAGGACTGTTTTTGTTCTTTCCTCGATGTTTTCTGGCAATTCATTGTCATGGAAGAAAACGCCTTTGCTCGTGCCGCCTCTCATGATAACGCATTTAAGTTTTGCCATTTTTCCTTACCTCCATTTTTGTCCAAATTCCATTAAAGTGTCTCAGCCTGATGCTTTGTCTTATGCCCCGCTTTCAGTTCAAGTGCCGAATACAAGGTTGGGCAGCCATAAGCTCAATCCCGGGAAGACTATGAGGAGGATCAGCACGCACAGGTCGCATGCCAAAAAAGGCGTAATCCCCTTGAAGGCATCCTCAAGGGACACCTGGCCTTCGGAAGCAGCGACCGCAACATACACGTTCATCCCGACCGGCGGTGTGATCTGGCCTATCTCGCACATCTTGATGAGGAATATCCCGAACCAGATGGGATCGAATCCAAGCTGCATAACGACCGGGAAGACTACCGGAATAGTGATACACAGGATCGCCACTGAATCGAGGAGCATGCCGAGCACAAAGTAAAGCAGCACAAGACTTGCCAGGAATACCACGCGTGATATGTGGGCATCGCTGAGAAAAGAGGCCACATTGACCGGCAACTGGGTCACACTCAGGAACCGTCCGAATATTATTGCCCCTATGATAACAAGAAAGATCATGCCCGTGGTCTTCATGCAGTCGATCAGGGCAGCGGGTATTTGGGTCTGGCGAACCCCTTTCTTTACCACGGCGAAAAGAAGGGTGCCGAAAGCGCCCACGGCTGCCCCTTCCGTGGCGGTGAACCAGCCCGCGAAAATGCCGCCCAGAACAAGGGCCGCAAAAAATATTATAGGCCATATCGAGATGAGCGCCCATGCCTTTTCGCTCAGTGTATAACCTTCCCTGACAAGAGGCGCCAGCGAGGGCTTTCTTTTAACCCTTACATAGATCAGGATCGAAAAGGCAAATGCCGATATGAAACCGGGAACGAACCCTGCCATGAACATCCTGCCGATCGACTGCTCGGTCAGTATGCAGTAAATGATCATTAGGCCGCTTGGTGGGATCAGGGTGGCAAATGTGCCGGCAGAGCTGATCGTGCCGATTGAGAGCTTTTTGTCCATTCCGCGCTTCAGCATTTCCGGTAAGGCTATTTTGGTAAAGATGCCTGCGGTGGCAAGAGAGGAGCCACAGATCATTCCGAAGAATGCACAGGCAAAGGTGGTTGCAATGGCAAGGCCGCCGTGCAGTCTGCCCAGGAGCTTGCTCATCGCTTCATACACCATCGCCCCTATGCCGCCGTTCAGGGCAAAGGCCCCCATAAGAAGAAAGAGCGGCAAAGGGCTGAGATCATAGGAAGCAGCCACTACAAAAGGGCTCGACCCAAGTATGTCGAGGCCGCCCCTTGCCCCCATCAAAAGACACATGCCGGCTCCTCCGATAAAACTCAATGCCAGTCCTATGTGGAGGCCTGAGAAAATGAGCACAAGAAGGGCGGCTACGCCTGCGGTACCTACCAATGTCGGGTCCATAGTCACCTCATCTCTTCTCGCCAGTAGTTGCTTTTGTTTTCCCTTCAGGGCGCAACAGGCTGATAATCAACTGGATCAGGAACAGAACGAACCCGACAAAAACTCCGCCCTTCGCCCAATACACAGGCATCTGAAAGCTCGCTCCAGGCAAGGCTTCCCGAATACTGTATGAATCGAAGAAGTTAAGTGCGGTTCGCCAGCTCATTACGGCCACGGTTATGACCGCCAGGATATAAACGAGTATTTTGATAATATGGGCCGCACGGGCCGGTAACCGCTGGACCACCAGTTGTGCGGAGACGTGCTGATTCGCCTCTTCGCATGGAGAAAATCCGGCAAACACTGAGAGCGCAAGGAAGATGCCCACGATCTCGATAATGCCCTCGATCGAGGCGCCGAAGATAAACCGGCTCACCACCTCGATCACCAGGAGGACCATTATGAGAGCTATGAGCAGGCTGCCGACAGTGGCCGATATTCGGTTGCGGATCGTCATTTTCCCATCTCGCTATTCACATAAGCCATTGACGTTTCTCAAGGCCCTGGTGTATCAGGGGCTGCTATTTTGAATATTTCTCGACCAGTTTCTTCGCCCGATCCATCAAGACCCTTCCCGGCTGTTTTTGTTCTTCAGCCTTCTTGACCCATTTTTCCAGCGACTCCTTTTCACTCGCAGCGGCCCATGCGTTTACCTCTGAGACCGGAAGGTCAACAATGGTAGCTCCCGCAGCCTTTATCTTGCCTCTGATGTCAGCTTCCAGCGTCTTGATATCGCCCGCGAGCTTTTTCCCATATTCCTTGCCTACGTCCGATATCACCTTCTGTACCTCGGGGCTCAGGCCGTCCCACACCTTCTGATTGATCGTAATAAGGGCCACGGAGCCTGTAAATTGAGGAACGACGAGGACCGTATGCTGTTTGCCGATCTCAAAGAGTCTGTATTTGAAGTAGGAGATAAAGACTGTGTAGTTCGCCTGGACAGCGCCTTTCTCCATTGCCGAGTAAATCTCCGTTCCGGGCAGGAAGACCACCTTGGCGCCTAAAGCGGTCATATGCTCCGCGTCATAGCCGCCCGCACAGCGGATCCGCAGACCCTTCAGATCGTTCAGGGATTTGAGAGGCCTCGGCCCTCCGGCAGCCATCTGGCCAAAGAAGTGAATGGCGACGAGCTTCTGATTGTATGCCTTCAGGACGGCCTGCAGCTCCGGAGATTGCTCGTATAGTTCGGAAAAGAATTCAGCCTTCTTTACAGGGTCGACGGGGCCAAGGATGAAGGGCTCGCCAATGCCCCACAGTGTCAGTTCCCGGGGAAAGTACGGGACAAATATGTATCCCATGTCGGCCGCTCCCGACTGGATCCCCCGGAGCGTCTCTCTCTCCTTCAATAATGACCCGGCGAAGTAATTTTGAAACTTTACCGCCCCTTTTGTTCTTTTTTCGATCTCATCCGTGAGCCATGTCATGGCTTCCCCTTCAAGCCCCCTTTGGGGAGTATAAATGGCAAAGCGGATCGTCTGGGGCGATCCATAGGATGCAGTTGTTCCGGCAAAGAATAACGCCAAAACGAGGGCGCACAATATCAGATAGCTTCTCCATCCAGCGATCAATCCCAAATCACCACCCCTTAAAGCTCTTGACCTTTTCATTGGTATTCCTCCTCTTCAGCTGACCGGGCGTCCAGAAAACACCTCAGGTCATTTTTTTGTGGTAAACACAACCAGAAACCGGGCAGGTTTATCCCCTATGCTCCTGGAGTAATGGGGTTTACTGGAATCGAACAGATAGCAGTCACCCTCTTCAACGATATAGCTCTTGCCGTCATAGACAAATTCCTGCTTGCCCTCCAGCATGAGGGTCAGTTCCTCTCCTTCATGTACTAATGGTTCTTTTGGGAACTCAAAACCGGCGGTCAGTATAAAGGCGTCCATTAATCTATTCACTTTTTTATACGTCAGGGATTCATACCTGTATTCAGGGCTTCCGTTCGGCCTGATGACCGTTCTACGTTCCGCCGGCTTGACGACGGAAATATGTTCCTCGTTCTCCCTCGGAATTTCGCCAGTTAGTAAAAAAACGACATCTACGTTCAGTACATATGCTATTTTTGTCAGGGTGCTTATCGGCGGCTCCCTTCTCATGTTCTCTATCTGAGAAAGATAACTTTTGGCAAACCCTGTTTTCTTTGCCAACTTTTCCAAAGTAATAGCCCTATCTCGTCTTAACGATTTGATTCTATTAGCTATAGACTTCCACATCTCTTTTGTTTTCTGTTCAGCAGCTTTCATCATGATTATGATAATTACACTATAAGCAAACTTTGTCAATAAAAAAATATATATTATTTGCTAAAAGAAGACAAAAAGTCTTTTAGGCCAGGCATGTTATCGACTGGCTTTCCTGCTTGTCGTCCCGGTCCTTGTGTCTCCTGATGAAATCCAGGACAGTGCGGCAATAGTCTTCCGGCCGCTGCTCATAGGTGTTGTGGCCGCATTTCGGAAAGACGGCCAGCTCGCCCCTCGGAAGATGGCGGTAAAGGGTCACTCCCTGCTCTACGCGAAAGATCGAGCTGCGGTCCGGATAAAGCACCAGGGTGGGGCAGGCGACCAAAGGCAGGGCCGGACGCAGGTTGAAATACTCAACACCGTACGCTCCGCCGTATTTGACGAATTGATCGTAGTTGATCTCTGCTTTTTCTCCGTGCCATTCAACCATCTTCGCCTTAAGCGTTGGCTCCAGAT
Source organism: Deltaproteobacteria bacterium UBA7527 (assembly GCA_002478225.1). GTDB lineage: Bacteria > Desulfobacterota > Syntrophorhabdia > Syntrophorhabdales > Syntrophorhabdaceae > UBA5609. The sequence goes on from DLMV01000056.1 coordinate 11,742, forward strand.
CGGTAAACCTCGCTGCAAATTTCGTGGCGTTGAGCTCGATCATGGTCACCTCGCCATAGCATTGGGTGCTGGCAACGGTCAGGGTCTTGACCTCTTGTGGATACTTGACGGCGTAGTCGACACCGACAACACCGCCTTCACATTGCCCAACCAGGTGGCATTCCTTGATGCCGAGGATCTCTTTTAATGTCCTCAGCTCCTCCACGCTCTCCGGCCGGTAACGGTCGGTTTCATAAAAGTCCTGAAAATCTTCCCCCCGCTCTGACCGGCCGTAACCCCGGCGGTCATAGGTGACCACCTTATAGCCCTGATCCACGAAGCGCGGATAGATCTCATTCCAGATCTTTGTACATCCAAATCCATGGTGCATGAGGATAATGACCTCGCCTTCACCGTGAACCTCATAATAGACCTGGAGGTTATTGATCTCTTCAAGTGGCATAAGGTTCTCCTTCGGTTTTTATTAACGACAAACTGGTCTTTATTGTCCTGCAAATCGATCGGATTCTCAAGGAATATCTCACACCCTGCCGGGTGAAAAACAACTCATTGCTGATGGCAAATTCTAATTTCTAAGCACCAATCTCTAAACAATATCAAATTTCAAATATCAAATATTCTAAAGAAATGCATGCTTTTCTCGTTTTGAATTTTGAACATTTGAATTTGTTTGGGATTTCGATATTCGTGCTTAGAGATTGGCTCTACATTTCGATATTTGAATTTAGGATTTGCCATAAGCTATAAGCTATTTTTTGCCGATCATTCTTTAGATCTTCATCTCCAGGTTGATCATGTCTCCCCTCTGGAACTTCATCTTTTCAAAGAATTTCATTAAATCCCATTTCCTCCATTCGACAAAGACATAAAGAGTATCAACCCCTACTTTTTTGAACATTGAATACATCTCTTTAAAGAGAAGCTGGGAAACCCCCTTGCCCTGCCACTCTTTTACAACCCCGATGGTATCGATCCATCCCACGTTCTCAGGTATGCCATATTCCCACCCGCTGGCCTTCCCCAGGATGAAGCCGATCATTTTCCCGTCAAGCTCTGCTGCAAGCGATGGCATGCTCGATGTCTCCGCGCTTTCGAGCTTATACTCCCAGTATTCCCGCCTGTCCTTGCCAAGCAGGGAAATGTCGATCGCTGTAACTGCATCGAGGTCTTTTATTGTTAATGGTCTTAAATTTATCTTTTCTGTTGGATCCAAATTACATATCCCCCTGATTTTGTTAGGTGTTTACCCGATCGTATCCTTTTAGATCAGATGTTCAGCTGAAAGTTTATCATGTCGCCGCGTTTGAAACCCATCTTGTCGAAGAACTGGAGAAGGTCCCAATCTTTCCAGTTAACGAACACGTAGATCGTCTCAACGCCGACCTTTTTGAACATCGAGTGAAGCTCTTTAAAAAGAAGTCGCGCAATGCCTTTCTTCTGGTACTCCTTCACAACGCCGATCGTGTCGATCCACCCTACGCTCTCCGGTATCCCGAATTCCCACCCGCTGGCACTGCCGAGAATAAAGCCAATGAGCTTCCCGTTCACCTCCGCTGCCAGAGAGGGGACGCCGGAGGTTTCTGCCCGTTCAAGCCTGGTCTCCCAGTACGCTCTCCTTTTTTTACCAAGGAGAGAATAGTCAATATCGACGACCGCATCGAGGTCTTTTATCGTTAAGATCCGCAATTTGACCGGTTCCATCAGATCGGTCTGCCCCTTCCCCATCCTGTTCTGCTTGTGTTCTACTATCTTGTATACCAAGAAGTATAGCAGTGGAAATGGACTTGTCAAGAAATCGGCGACTATTTTTCGCAACTTTTTGTATACAAAAATAATTGCCCGGTCTGCGGCGTTCTTATGCAATGAAAAGGTTCTTGGTGGAAAAATTGGGGTCGCTCGTCAGGTTCACCCCCAGGCGCCTTAAGCCCGCCTCATCTCCGGGCGTGGGGATATGCGTCATATGCACCTCGCAGTCGCGAAGTTCCTTCAACGCCTCAATGGCCAGTTGAGCTGCGGGATTGATCATCGCGCTGATGCTCAGGGCTATGAGCGCCTCTTCCAGATCGAGACTGACCGTTCTTTCATTCAGGATCTCTGTTTTGAGCTTGCGCACGGACTCGGTAATATAGTCCGGCAAAAGCTGCATCTTTTCCGGAATACCCGCCAGATGCTTGATCGCGTGAATTATGAGACTCGTCGCCGCATGCATGAGGGTCGAATTGTGCCCGGTAATAATGGTGCTGTCCTTTAGCTCGATCGCGGCCCCGCAATAGATCCCTTCGTTTCCTTTCTGTTCGTTCTGCCCCGCCAGCGCCGCCTGCCGGGCGGATCCTACGACCTTCCGGTTTTCCGGCTCCAGGTTGCATTCCTCGATCAAAAGCTTTACCCTCTGCACCGTCTCCTTGTCGGCAAAGCCCATCGCATACTCGCAGCGGTACCGGAAATACCGACGGATCACCTCCTGCCTGGCAGCCTCTTTTGTGACCTCGTCATCGGTTATGGCAAAACCGGCCCGGTTTACACCCATATCTGTCGGCGATTTATAAAATGATTCACCGCCTGTTATCCTTTCCAGTATCCTTTTCAGGACCGGGAACACCTCCACATCACGGTTATAATTGACCGCTATCTGGCCATACGCCTCCAGGTGGAACGGATCGATTAAGTTAAAATCCTTGATGTCCGCTGTTGCCGCCTCATAAGCCACATTGACAGGGTGCTTGAGCGGCAGGTTCCAGATAGGAAAGGTCTCGAACTTGGCATATCCTGATCGTATTCCTCTGCGGGAGTCGTGATAGAGCTGTGAAAGACAGGTTGCCAGCTTGCCGCTGCCGGGTCCAGGGCCTGTCACTACAACCAATGGTTTCTCTGTCTCGATGCGCTCGTTTGCTCCATACCCTTCGTCGCTGACGATCAGTTCCACATCAGTGGGATATCCCCTGGTATACCTGTGGGTATAGACCCTTATTCCACGTCTCTCAAGTTTATTCTTAAAAAGCGTGGCTGCCGGCTGGTTTTCAAAACGGGTGATATTGACCCCCAGCACGTCAATACCCCAGTTTCGCAGGTCGTCGATGAGCTTCAGGGCGTCGGCATCGTAAGTGATGCCGAAATCAGCCCGTATCTTCTTTCTTTCGATGTCCCCTGCGTAGATGCAGAGAATAATATCCGCCTTATCTTTCAGTTCCGCCAGAAGCCTCATCTTGATATTCGGGTCATACCCGGGCAGGACCCGCGCGGCATGGTAATCATACAAAAGCTTCCCGCCAAACTCGAGGTACAGCTTGTTGTCGAACATCTTTGCCCTTTCAATGATCTCCGACGTTTGCTCATCGAGATATTTTTCGTTGTCGAAACCGCTTTTTCTAATCATTTTTTTCTCTCCGGTTCCCTCTATATTTTTTATGAGCGGACTGTTTATTTGCTTCCCTTCTCCGCAAGGGCCTTTCCGAACAGCGCTGCGCCGATGGCGCCGGCGATCTGGGTATCGAAGGGAAACCCTTTGTCCGCGTACGCTTTGTTATGCCACCTGGTCTCACACGCTTCGATGCCGAGCTCTTTCGTGAGCCTCTTCACTACGCCCCGGTTTTTTGCAATTCCGCCTGTGATGGCGAATTCTTTTTCGACGTTGACCTTTTCGAGAAGCGATAGCACTCTGTGTGCCATTGCAGAACAGTATGCTGCGAGAACTTTTTCTTTCGGCCAGCCTGCGCGGAGCAGGCTTGCTGCCTCTGATTTTGCGAAAATAACGCAGGTTGAGTTAACGGGAGGCGGTTCTTCCCCGACATTCAAGGACATATCCCCAACGTCCTCGATGGGAACGCCGAGGAGGTCTGCGAAGACTTCCATGCCACGGCCCGTTCCCGCTGCGCATTTATCGTTCATCAGGAAGGCGACGACCTTGCCTTTATCATCTATCTTGATCGCCTTGCAGTCCTGGCCGCCCATGTCGAGGACGGTCTTTACAGCGGGGCCATACATCCAGTTCGCGCCTCTTGCGTGGCATGCGATCTCTGTTATTGCCCTGTTGCCGAACGGGACATTCACGCGGCCATAGCCGGTGCCAACGGTAAAATGGATATCTTTCAATGTCAGGCCTGTACCTTCCGTTGCCTTGTTGAAAACGTTTATCGCGCTATCGGGGCTGCTGGAACCTGTCCTCATGTTTCCGTAGCAATAAAGCTCACCATCCACCATTATAACGCCCTGTGTGCTGACGGAACCGACGTCAATGCCTGCCGTGATATATTTGCCCTTCTTCCAATCGATCTCAGGGTTTGTCCACCTTGATTCCGGCCATCTCCAGAATTCTTTCTTTGCGTCTGCCATAATATCTATACCTCCATCCTTTATTCTGCTGCTGCAATGGCAGCGCCTATCGCGCTCACGAACTGCGGGTCTTGCGGGACAATAAGCTTAATGTTCATCTCCTTCTCAACAGCCTTGATGAATCCTCCGTTCAGCGCCAAACCCCCGATTGCGGCTACATCTTTTTCGATACCGATCCTTCTCATTATGGATATGATCCTTTCCCCGACCGCGTCGAGCACCGCCCGTGCGATATCCGGCTTTGCCGTCTGCGAGTGGACAAGAGATACAAGTTCAGATTCCGCGAACACAGCGCACTGCGCGTTCATCTCGATCTCTTTTGTTGACCGGTCATAAAGATCCGCCATCTTTTCAACCTCAGTTTCGAGGGCCCTCGCCATTGCTTCTACAAATGTCCCGGCTCCTGCCGCACATTTTTCGTTGATTGCAAAGTCAACAACGTAGCCCTCCTGATTTATCCTGATCGCCCTTCCTTCCTCGGCGCCCACATCGATAACCGTACGGGCATTGGGCATAACGAACCTGATCCCTTTTGCGGCGGCGCTCACGTCTGTGACCTCGTCCTGTGCAAATTCACAGCCCTTCCTCCCTACGCCGGTGGCAAAGACCTTCTGGACATCTTTTCTCCCGACGCCTGCTGCCTTCAATGCCTCATCATATGCCTGATCAGCGGCTCCTCTCGTATCCAGACCTGCAGGGACCATTGCCTTCCCAATAACCTTAGCGTCTTTCACAATGACAGCCTTCACGTTTTTTGCACCGCTATCTATACCTGCAGTTATCATCAACTACCTCCTTGCGATAGCTTTTTCATACCGGATGTTTTCTTAAAAACAACGTGGCCTAAATATTAAATAACCAATGGCCAAATATCAATAACCAAATATTTAAACAACCATGCACGGAAGCCTAGGCCTGTAAAATCCGTAAGTCGCAAGGAGGCTCCGGAATGGCGCATAGCCGACCAAGATTGAAGTTCATGTCTTATAGCTTTCAGGCATGCAGGCTGGTAAGCTGTCAAGCGGCATAAGCGGCTTTTGTGCTTGAATATTCAGGAAAAATTGCTATAATTACGGGGTGCGAATACTCTGTCTTGACGTTGGAGATAAGAAGATCGGGGTTGCCCTGTCGGACCCAACCCATAGTATTGCACAGGCACTTAAAGTATACAGAAGAAATTCCCTGAAGGACGACCTGAGGGAGTTCCGGAACATCATATCAGAATATGACATCGAGAGGATCGTCATAGGGCTTCCGAAGGACTTAAGCGGAGCGATCGGCAAAAAGGCCCAGGAGGTCATTGGGTTCGCCGAGGCATTGGAGAAGCATGTTGATGTGCCTGTCGTGCTCTGGGACGAACGCTTCACCACCAATGAGGCCCACAGGGTCTTTGAAATGGCAAGCATCAGCCATAAGAAACGGAGACCATACCTGGACATGATGGCATCACAGCTAATATTACAAGGATACCTGGATGCTAAGGGACCGCGATAAAAAGATCATCGTCATAGCCCTTATCATCCTCCTGGCAACCCAGACCATTATCTTTGCAGGTATCTCAAAGGGCTCGGACAGCGCGCCGATTAATATCGTTGTGAAAAATGGAACAAGTTTGTATAATATTGCGAACAAGCTCAAAGAAGAAGACCTGATCTATTCATCGCACCTATTTGTCCTCTGTTCATTGTTCTACAGGGGAAAGCTGATGGCGGGCGAATACGCGCTGACAAAGGATATGTCGACGATAGAGATCGTCAGGAAGATGGGGCGCGGTGAACGGAATATCTACATCCTGAAGATAGTGGAAGGTTACAATATGTTCAATGTCGCTGATACGGTCGACAAATCTCACATCATGAAAAACACCGAGTTTTTAGCTCTGGCAAAAAACAAGGGGTACCTGAGAAAGATAGGCATCATGTCAGATTCCATTGAAGGCTACCTCGCGCCGGATACCTATTATTACAGCAAAGAGATCGAGGTTGACGATTTTATAGAAAAGATCGTTCAGCGAAGCTTTAAATTTTTCGCAAAAGAAGATATAAAGAAGCGGATGGAAGAAATGGGCTTTGACATGCACAAGACGCTCACCCTTGCGTCGATGATCGAGAAGGAGGCAAAATTGAAAGAGGAGAAGCCGTTGATCTCCGCTGTTTTTCATAACAGGTTGAATAAGGGGATGCCGCTTGACTGCGACCCAACCGTTATCTATGGAACGGGCATGTTTGACAGCCCTATCAGCCGTTCCAATCTCAACACGTATACGCCTTACAACACTTATTCGTTCAAGGGACTGCCCAAGGGGCCTATCTGCAATCCTGACAGGAGCTCTATTACGGCTGCCCTCTATCCTGCCCGGGTTGATTACCTTTATTTTGTATCAAAAAATGACGGCACTCATGTCTTCTCGAAAGGCATGAAAGAACATAACCGGTTCGTAGCAATGTATCAAAGAGGGAAAAACACAAAAAAATGAGTGAAGGAGGAGTGTATGGCAAAAGATGTAGCAGTAATTGGTGTGGGCCAGAGTTCGTTCGTAAGAGGCTATGAAGGCTCCATCAGGGAACTGGCCTTTGAAGCATTCAGGGAGGCCATGCAGGACGCAGGCATTACCCAGAAGGATGTTGGCGCTTCAATATTTTGTTCAGCCCCTGAATACGATAAGCAGAGGTCGCCTGCAGGCGTTCTCGCTGAGTATCTGGGATTGATCCCCCAGCCGACCTTTTATATCGAGACCGTCTGCTCATCGAGCAGTTCCGGCGTGAAGGTAGCTTACAGCATGATCAAGGCAGGCCTCCATGACATCGTCGTGGTGCTTGGATTCCAGAAGATGTCGGAGATCACGTCTGCCGAGTCCCAGGAGAGGATGGGCCGTGGGGCAGATATCCAGTGGGAGGCGCCCTTCGGCACCATGATGCCCGCTTACTACGCGTTATATGCGCAGGCCTACATGGCGAAGAACGGGCTGACGCATGACGACCTCATGAATGTTAGGATAAAGTCAGGCACATACGGCCAGATCAACGAGAGGGCGGTCTACCGCAAGGGCGTAAAGGCGGCTGACTTCGACGCGAGCAACCCGGATGCGAGGATGGCCGCCGCTGTGGCGTGGCCGCTTCGGGTCGGCGATGCCTGCGCTAATGCAGACGGCAGTTCCTGCGTCATCCTGGCAAACGCGGAAAAGGCAAAGGCGTTCTCGAAAAAACCTGTATGGATACTCGGTATAGGCGCTGCTTCCGAGGCCGTTAATATGGCGGCAAGGCCCGATTTTGCAAAGGGCTTGAGCGTCGGTTACGGGGCAGCGGCTGAGGCATACAAGATGGCAGGCTTAACGCCAAAAGACATAAAGGTAGCCGAAGTTCATGACTGTTTTACCATTGCCGAGATCATGGCATACGAGGGCCTTGGGTTTGCGCCGATGGGCGAAGGCAAACAGCTTATCCGTGAAAAGGCAACATACAAGGAAGGGAGGATCCCGGTCAACGTTGACGGCGGCCTTCTCTCCAAGGGGCATCCGATCGGTGCGACCGGCGGCTCACAGATCAGGACGATCGTTCTGCAGCTTCGCGATGAGGCAGGCCCGATGCAGGTGCCCGGCAGCCCGGAAATCGGCCTCGTTCATAACGTCGGTGGCGTTGGCCTTTACGGCAACGTGACAATCTTTGGGAGGTGATATAATGGGATTCGAAAAATTTGGAAGAAAAAGCTTTACCGGCATAACAAAGACATCGAAGTTCGTTGACCTGCTGACAGAAGGAAAGATCGAAGGAACTGTATGCAAAAAGTGCGGCGCCAAATTCTTCCCGCCAAGGGCGGATTGCGCAAGCTGTCTCTCAAAAGATATGGACTGGTTCGAAATGCCGAAAAAGGGCAAGCTCGAGACCTTTACTATCGCCTACTATGCACCCTTCGGCTTTGAGATGGACTGCCCCTATACGATGGGTGTTGTCGATTTCGGCGAGCTCAAGCTCTTCGCGAGGCTCGCAAAAGATCTCAAGCCCGAGGACGTTAAGGTCGGCATGGATGTCGCCGTTAAACCCCTTCAGTACGAAGACGGCCAGATGTCATTCGAGATAGCAAGGGCGTGACAAAAGCCGTGAGGCGTGGGTCGTAAGGCGTAAGGTGATAAAAAAGGCTGCCTTAACCGGCAGCCTTTTTATTTCTTTTTAATAACAGTACGAACAGTATATAATAGTGGATTCAGTACAGCGATGATCACGAAAGAATTTATCCTCACAATATTTAATGCCGCCGGTATGAGGCGGTGGAACGACAAGATCAGGCCTGTAGAGCTCATGGAGCTCGATAAGCAGGCGCATAAGATGACCATTGCTTATTTTCTTGGGAAATTCGAGGAGGACGGGGGAGGCTTAAGCTGGCAGGAGATCATTGAAGGGGCCTTGTTCGAATTTCTTGAACGGCTTGTCATCACCGACCTGAAGCCGCAAATATTTAACAGGATCAAAGAGGATCCCGGGCAATACAAACGGCTGAATGAGTGGGTATTTAAAAAACTGGGACCGATCATTGCGCCGCTGGGTGAAGCATTCGTAAAAAGGTTCCGGGAATACTTTGCCAACGCAGACGACACCATCAGCAAGAGGATCCTGAGCGCGGCCCATTTCTATGCAACGCGGTGGGAGTTTGACATCATCGAGCGCGCAAACCCTCATGGATACGAGATACCGGAGATCAGGTCCTTCCTCCAGGAGAAACAGGAAAAATACTACGACCTGAAGGGCATCCAGCAGCTCGCCCTCTATACAAAATACAGGAACTTTCTCGATCTCTGCGGGCAGCTAAGGTTCCAGCTCCGGTGGAGCCACATCAACATGGTACCCAGAACATCGGTCCTGGGGCACATGCTCATTGTCGCCATCCTGTCCTACCTTGTTTCCCTCGAGATGAAAGGGTGTTCGAAGCGATGCTTTAACAATTATTTCACCGGCCTTTTTCACGACCTGCCTGAAGTGCTCACCCGCGACATCATCTCTCCGGTCAAAAGGTCTATCGCCGGCCTCGACAAGCTTATAAAAAGCTATGAGAAGGAGCAGATGGAAAAAGAGGTCTTCAGCCTTATACCCGGCGAGTGGGAGTCTGAGATGAGGATGTTCACAGAGGATGAGTTCAGCAGCATCATCGTCAGGGAAGGAAAAACGGTAAAAACTACATCCGGGGAGATCTCAATGTCCTTCAACGGGGATGAATATGATCCCCGTGACGGTGAAATGGTCAAGATCGTAGACGACCTCGCGGCGTATGTCGAGGCATACTGCGCCCTCGAGAACGGCGTCAAATCGAATGATCTTAAGGATGCCCGAAGCTCCATAGGAGAAAAATACAAGGAGAAAGTGATCGATAGCATCAATTTCGGGGAGATCTTCAGGGAATTCTCCTTATAGACGATAAGGGTCCAGATACTGGATGCTCGATGCTGGATGCTGGATAGATATGCTTTAAGGATCGAGGTATGAGGTGAGCATTTGGTTGCCAGTATCGAGCAACCAGCATCTGTTCTTTCTCCCCTCACGCCTGACGACTTACGACTTACGGGTTTTGCTGAGGTGCTTGTCTTACGTATCGCACTCGCCGCCGGGCTCGCAGATGACCCCGTTGGCCAGCTCATCAATATCCCCCGGCGTCACAGGATAATGCTTCGCAAGTAGTTCGCCTGCCTCTTTGATGGCTTCGCACAGGGCATCGCTGGCACGCCCTTCACGGATACCCTTTGAGACCATATCGGCGAACCTGTTCAGCGTCTGCTGCTTGATCTTCTCGTGGATCCCTTTATCGGCAAGGACCCATACCTTTCTTTCCAGCAACGATATGAAAAAGAGCACCCCCGTATTCTGCCTGGTCTTGTAAAGTCCGTTCTCATAAAACGCCTTGACCGCCCTCTCCCTGACGGCAAACTCCTTTCTCTTCCTCCCGACAAAAACTTCTTTCAGGCGCGGGGAGCGCTGAAAGAGGAAGCGGGCAGGAAAGAACAGCAGGAACGATAGAGGGATATAGAACCAAAGCGAGGCATGGAAAAAGACCGCTGATACAATAAGGGAGATGAGACTTCCCGAGAATATACTGCCAAGCATCTCGGCCTCCCTGTAGTGACTGCTCTGATCCACAACCACAACGGCTATCTCGCCGATCGTTCTCAGCTCGACTTCCCTGGTAGAATTCCTGATCCTCTCTTTTTCCTGTTTCGTGAAAAAATGTTCTGCCTTTCTGTGATGTCTCATTACCAGTCCCCTGATGCCCCGCCGCCTCCGAAGTCGCCGCCGCCTCCGCTAAAGCCCCCGCCGGAATCGCCGCCTCCGAAGTCGCCGCCGGAACCCCATGAACCACCTGTGTAAAAGAAACCCCCACCGTGCCTGCCGGAAAAAAAGGTCGGCAAAAAGACCCCCAGCAACAATCCAAGAATACCCAGAAGAATAGCTGTTATTATAGAAGAACCCAAAGCAAAGTAAGCGATAGCCGGCAATCCGACAGCGCCTGCGGCGCCTCCCAGGATCCGCGAGAACCTGCCGAGGGCAAAGAGCGTGATAGCGCTGAATATCAGCATTGCCGGAAGGGGGGACCCCTGCTTCCTTTTTACAGGCGCACGTTTTTCCTCTGCCTTGAATTCTCCCCGTGCGGCATCCACCAGGGCATGGATCCCGGCGGTGAAGCCGCCGTCATAATCTCCACGCTTGAACCTCGGCTTGATCGCAAGATCGATGATCCTTCCTGCGGTGAGGTCGGTAAGCCTTCCCTCCAATCCCCGTCCCACCTCGATACGGATCCTTCTTTCCTGGCTCGCGACAAGAAGGATGATCCCGTTATCCTTTCCCTTCTGCCCTATCTTCCAGGCCTCTGCCACCTTTATGGAAAACTCTTCAAGCGCTTCGCCCTGCAGCGAGGGGATGGTGAGGACCACGAGCTGCGTTGAATCGGACCGTTCAAAGGCCTTTAGCTCCCCTTCGAGCTTTGCCCTTGTCTGACCCGACATCATATTCGCGTAATCATTGACGTAGCCGCGCAGAGGAGGAACATCGAGGGCGTGAGCGGAGAAGCGGAGAAGCGGGGAAGCGGTGACAGGGAGAAGGGAAGACAAAAAAAGCAACAAAAAATAAACAGAAAATAATAATCGAGCTCTCAGTCCTTTAAGAATGATAATTATCCAGGTCAATTTTCATTTATCCTTACGATCTTCAAGTCCCCATATCACCCATCCCCCCATTCTCTCATTCTCAGAATTTCACCTGCGGCGCTTTTTCAGCTCCAGGGTCTGCCTTGAAGTATTCCTTCTCTTTCAGGTGGAGTATTAAGCTGTTCGTTATGTTGTACGGAAACATCCTGATGGAGAAATTAAAGTCCTGAACTGCCTTGTTGTACCGTGTGCGGGCAACATTTATCCTGTTCTCCGTTCCTTCGAGCTGGTGCTGGAGGTCCCTGAAATTCTGATTCGCCTTCAGGTCCGGATATCGTTCAACAACGAGCAGGAGCCTTGAAAGGGCGCTGCTCATCGCTGCCTGAGCCTCCTGGAACTGCGCCATCACCTTCGGGTCGCCTATCGTATCCTTTGATACCTGGATGCTGCCGACCCTTGCGCGCGCCTCGGTCACTGCCTGCAGCGTCTCACGCTCGTGTTTCGCATATGCCTTGACGGTCTCAACAAGGTTCGGGATAAGGTCATTCCTTCTCTGGTATGCGGCCTCTACATCACCCCATGCAGCTTTTGCCTTTTCATCGAGATCCTGTATCGTATTATAGCCGCAGCCCGCAACACCCACCACAACAAGACAAATGACAGCGCATATCAAAAATTTCCTCATCATATGTTTATCCCTCCTTGATCTTCTTCTTCCCAGTCATTCTACCATCTTTACCTATGCAAATAAAGGATCCGGGTGACACGGGAGCCAAAAAGTAAGGTCGTGGTGCGTTGAACTGACCTATTACCTCTCACCTTTTACCTTTCGATTGACGCGTCGGAGAAGTGCGTGGTAAAACCTTTCAAAAAACAAAGGAGGGGTTTCAGCGTGGATGAAGATATAAAGAAAAGGACCCAGGAAACAGCAAAGAAGCTATGGACAGGCGGCATCAAGATCGATCCGCCTTATCTCACGTGGAAGGAATTTGACAAGGACCTTGCGAACGACCTCTCGATGTTCATCACCGGCAATCTCTATTCAAGGACGGTCCTCACATTGCCCGAGCGCCAGATGGCTGCCTGCGCCATGCTCGCTGCGCTCGGCGCCGCCGATGAATTGAGGCTCCACGTTAATGCCGCCCTTAATGTGGGGTGCGACCCGCACAAGCTGGCAGAGGTCTTCTTCCAGCTTGCCCCATATGGCGGCATGCCCCTTGTCAACAAGGCGCTTGAGGTATACCGGAATGTTTTGAAAGGAAGGGGGGAATGGGAGGCGTTTAAGAATAGCAAGAAGTGAGATCGGTTCATGGCAGAACACCCGTGAGGCGTAAATCGTGAGGCGTTAGGCGATTAAACCACTTACGACTTACGATTCACGACTTACGGGTGTTTCGCTCTTCAGCCTTTCCCTTAAGAGCGTATACCGTTCCTGTTGCTTGTTATTTCTCACTGCGATTGCGAGTGCCTTTTTCGTCCCGATCAGGATAACAAGTTTTTTCCCGCGGGTGATGCCGGTATAGAAAAGATTCCGTTGTAAAAGCATGTAATGCTGGGTAAGGACAGGTATGATGACGACCGGGTATTCGCTGCCCTGAGACTTATGAACTGATATGGCGTATGCAAGGACGATCTCATCGAGATCGGAGAAATCATACGAGACAAGCCTTCCGTCATAATTGACCTTCAGCTCCTGCATTTCCTTATCAATACCTGCGACCCTTCCAATATCACCGTTGTATACATCCTTGTCATAATTGTTCCGTATCTGCATAACCTTATCGCCGATCTTGAACAGCTTGCCTCCCCTCAAAAGCTCTTCTCTTGCAGGGTTCAGCGCCTTTTGCAGCTCTGCATTGAGATTCGCTACGCCCACGGTGCCTCGGTGCATCGGAGTAAGCACCTGGATATCATCGAGCGGCTTATAGCCAAATTTCGAAATCAATCCCTGTTTGCACAGGCTGATCACCCTTTCCAGCACCTTCTCAGGCTCCTCCACAGAAAAAAAGTAAAAATCCTTCAGGGACCCTTCGCCATGAGTTGCAACAGGCATTTCACCGCTATTGACACGGTGGGCATTCACAATGATCATGCTCTGACGCGACTGCCGGAATATCTCGTTGAGCCTTATGACCTGAACACAGCCTGCATCAATAATATCTTTCAAAACATTGCCGGGACCCACTGACGGCAACTGATCAACGTCTCCGACAAGGATCAGGGTGGCCGCGGCAGGCAACGCCTTGAGAAAATGATACATAAGAAGGGTATCGACCATGGATACCTCATCTACGACCACAAGGTCTGCCTCTAAAGGATTTGTTTCGTTTCTTTTAAATCCGCTCTCACCCGAAGGACCGCCGGGGCTATATTCAAGCAATCGATGAATGGTCTTTGCTTCCCTGCCCGTGGCCTCGGTGATCCTTTTCGCAGCCCTGCCGGTCGGTGCGGCGAGGAGGACTTTCTGTCCCATCCTGTTGAAAACTTTGATAATCGCATTGATAATGGTGGTCTTCCCTGTCCCGGGCCCTCCTGTAATGACCATTATCTTGCTGTTTACTGAGGCCTTTACCGCTGCCATTTGCCTTCCGGAAAGGGTAATGCAAAGATCGGCCTCCGCCCATGCGGCAATCTCCTCATCGTCGACCAATTTTAATTGCCTGGGGCAGGAAATGATCTCCTTCATCTTGTTCGCTATTCCCGCCTCGGAGGCATAAAATACAGAGAGGTAGACGGGCGCATCGGAGGGAGATTGAATGTTGTCAACAACTATCTTGTTCTGCGCGACAAGGCTCTTGAGCGAAGCGGGAATATCCTTTTCTTCTATCTCCAAAATGCTGCCGCACTTCCTTATGAGTTCCCCATAGGGGTAATAAACATGACCATCGTCTGCAAGTCCTTGCAATACATACAGTATTCCCGCCTCGATTCTTGCCTGGGAATCTTTCGGTATCCCCAGTTTTTCCGCTATCCTGTCGGCAATGACAAAACCTATACCGAAGACATCCATGGCAAGCCTGTATGGATTGTCGCGAACGACCTGAATAGAATCCCTCCCGTATTGCCGGTAGATCTTGACCGCATAGGCGGGACTTATGCCGTGGCCCTGGAGAAATATCATTACGTCCCGTATCTCTTTCTGGTCCTCCCATGCATTTCTGATCATCTCTATCCTTTTCTCTCCTATGCCGGCGACCTCGTTCAGCCTATCCGGTTCACAATCGATGATGGACAATGTCTCCGCGCCAAAGGTTGAGACAAGCCTCTTGGCCATAACAGGGCCGATGCCCTTTATCATCCCGGAGCCAAGATACCGTTCGATCCCCTTCACAGTTGCAGGGAGAACAGATTCATATGATACTACGACGAATTGTTCGCCATACCTGGGATGCTTGCTCCAGCGGCCTCTCAGCCTCAAAGTCTCTCCCGGCGCAACAGAGAAAACGGTCCCCACCATTGTTACCAGGCCTTCCCTCCCCTGAACGCGCATCTTCGCTACAGTGTAGTTATTTTCCTCATTGAAGTAGGTGATCTTTTCGATCTGGCCCTGAACCTCAAGAATGTTGTCATCGTTCGGCATAATTAATAGTATCCAAAATTTGCGAATATTGGAAGAAGAACATCATTCCTGATGATTTGTTGCGGGCGTTTTGATAGAATGTGGAGGTCACAGCAATGATACGGTATTGTTTACGGCGGGCCATACAAAAACACAGGCAAATGATCCTCGATGAGGCCGTGCATATCAACGGCTTCATGAAGCTCCTCATGAAGCCGAGAAATGCCTGCACCGTCTGGACAAAAGAGGAAAAAGGGCAGCTTAAGAAGCATTTGAAGCATTTGTCCTGTTATGTACCCGTACTGGTCATCTTTCTTCTCCCGCTCGGCTCTCTTCTCATACCTGTCCTGGCAGAGATCCTTGACCGAAGGAGAACTAAACGTACGGTTGCTGCAGAAGTGGCCACGCCGTCCTCCCGCCATACCTGCGATTCATAAGCTTCTCTGCGTAATAAAACACCATAATGCAACTTGAGTGTTGTTATTTTCCGCTCCATACGATACAATAAAAAAGGGGGGATACATGAAGATAGGTATACTTATTATTGATGATGAAGACGGGATCAGGCGATCGCTGGCAAGGCTTCTTAAGGAAGAAGGGTATCTGGTTCAGGTAGCACGTGACGGCGAAGAGGCGCTCGGGATATTCGAAAAAGATCCTTACAATTTCGATATTGTCATCTGCGATCTTATCATGCCCGGGATAGACGGGATCAGGACAATAGAAGAGATCAACAAGATCCATCAGGAAATCACAAAGATCATCCTCACGGGCTACGGAACGCTCGAATCATCTATCAAAGCCATAGAAGCGGGGATCGATGGGTTTATCACAAAACCATTTGAGAACAAAGAGCTCAAGTGGAAGATCAAGGAGTACTACCTCAAGAGAAAGATGAAACAATTTATAGCGCCGGATATCTTCAACGAGCTCCTCAGGGAGCCTGATCTGCTCGAGCCGAAAATGACCTCAATTACAATACTCTTTTCAGATATCCGTGGATTTACGGACCTCTCCATGAGAACATCTCCGGAGGATCTTGCCGCCTTGCTCAACAAGCACTATTTCCATCCTTTAAGCGAGGTCATCATAAAACATAAAGGCACCATTGATAAGTACATAGGGGACGGCATAATGGCCCTCTTTGGCGCTCCGGTCTATCAGGAAAACCACGAAGAAAATGCAGTGCGGTGCGCGATCGAGATGGTCCAAAAAACAGAAGAGATCGATCGGGGCATCAAGATCGGGGTCGGCGTCTGCACCGGACCTGTGGTCGCCGGCGTTTTTGGTTCCGTGAGCAAAAAAGAATATACGGCGCTGGGCATGCCTGTCAATATTGCCGCGCGTCTTCAAAAACTTGCCACGCCCGGCGAGGTGGTCATCTCCCAGGAGACCAGAAAAAAGCTGGGTGATTCTTTTCCTTTCAGGCATGTCGGCTCATTGGCATTTGCCGAACCATTTGATTCTGTCTTATACTATAAGTGGATAAAAGATGGTTAGGATTAACGACATCGTCGATGAGATCTTAAGGTACAACCCCCAGGCCGATGTAGAAATACTTCAAAGGGCATACGTCTTCTCAGCGCAGGCCCACAAGGGACAGACGAGGCTATCGGGTGAGCCTTACCTGATCCATCCCCTTGAGGTGGCCTATACGCTGACAAGGATGAACCTCGACGTCCCCAGCGTCGTCTCAGGGCTTTTGCACGATACGCTTGAAGATTCCTATGTCGGCAAGGACGAGATAGAAAAATACTTCGGTAAAGAGATAGCCGACCTTGTTGACGGCGTAACCAAGATCGGCAAGATCTCCCTTAAAACTTCAGAAGAGTCAAGGGTTGAGAACTTCAGGAAGATGATCCTTGCAATGAGTAAAGATATCAGGGTCATCCTGGTGAAGCTCGCAGACAGATACCACAATATGCAGACTCTTAACTTCCTGTCACCGGAGAAACAGATAGAGATCTCGAAGGAAACAATTGAGATCTATGCCCCACTTGCCCACAGACTCGGAATTGAGTGGATCAAGGAAGAGCTGGAAGACACCTCATTCAAATACCTGAAACCGGCAGAGTACAAAATGATAGCCGATAAGATCGCGCAGAAGAAAAAAGAGAGGGATGAATATATCAGCGAGGTCATAGGGATTCTAAAAAAGAGATTTGATAAGTTTCATCTTAGCGCTGAGATATCAGGGAGGGCAAAACGGCTCTACAGCATCTATCGCAAGATGACACAGGAGGCATTAAATATAGATGATATATACGATATCATTGCCTTCAGGGTTGTCGTCAATAATATCAAGGAATGCTACGAAGCGCTCGGCATTGTCCATGCTTTTTTCAAGCCTATTCCGGGGAAATTCAGCGATTATATAGCCCTTCCCAAGGCCAATATGTACCAATCTCTCCACACGAAGATTATCGGTCCTTATGGCGAAAAGATTGAGATCCAGATAAGGACCCATGAGATGCATAAGATTGCCGAGGAAGGTATCGCCGCCCATTGGAAGTACAAAGAGGGCAAGGTATTCGATGCAAAAGAGGACAAGATATTTGCCTGGTTACGACGGATCATAGAGTGGCAGCAGGAATTGAAGGATAACAAAGAGTTCATGGAGATATTCAAGATTGACCTCTTTTCAGATGAGGTTTACGTATTCACACCCAAGGGGGATGTGAGGGACCTGCCGAAAGGAGCTACGCCGATAGATTTTGCCTATGCCATTCACTCTGATCTGGGACATCGATGCGTCGGCGCAAAGGTGAACGGGAAGCTTGTCCCTCTCCGATATGTCTTGAAAAGCGGAGACAGCGTTGAAATACAGACAAACCCCGCCCACAAACCAAGCAAGGACTGGCTTAACTTTGTTGTTACCTCCAAGGCTAAGACAAAGATCAGACAATGGATAAAAACCGAACAGAGGGAGCAGAGCATTGAGCTTGGCAAGGCCTTGCTCGATAAAGAACTGGCCAAGCATGACAAGAATATCACAAAACTTCTCAAGTCAGGGGAATTGGAGACTATCGCGAAAGAGTTCAGCTTTGAGGCCGTTGAGGATCTCTTTGCAAGCGTAGGATACGGGCTTTACACGCCGTTGCAGGTCCTGGGCAAGATCATTCCGGAAAGCGAAAAGCCAAGCAAACTCAAGACGCTCATAAGCAGCTTCAAAAAAGGCAAGGATAGCGCCATAAAAGTCCAGGGTGTCGATGGACTGGTAGTAAGGTTCGCAAAATGCTGCAATCCCATCCCTGGGGATAAGATCTTCGGTTTCATCACGAGAGGCCGGGGGCTCACGATACACGTGGCAGACTGTCCGAATGTCCACACCTATGACGAACAGAGACAGGTTCAGGTCTCATGGCAGCTGAACAAAGATTTTACCTATCCTGTAAGGTTGAAAATTATAGGAAGCGACAGGAAAGGGCTCCTGTCTGATATAAGCTCGATCATGGCCTCCAACAAGGCAAATATAATCAGCGCCCAAGCGATGACCTACCCTGACAGATCGGCTGCAGGCATGTATGAAATTGAGATCGGACACATGTCGCAATTACAAAAGATCATCAAATCTATCCAGAAGATAAAGGGCGTAAAATCAGTAGAGAGGGTACGCGGAACCATATAGCAAGCTTCCAGATAATACGCTTTCAGCATTCAGCGATCAGCAGTCAACTGATACCGTGAAAAGTGAAACGTGAGAAGTGAGAAGTTTACAACATTTCACATTTTACCTTTCACATTTCACGGGGTTGGTATGCACCCCTATTTGAGAC
>DLMV01000076.1:0-202 GCA_002478225.1 Deltaproteobacteria bacterium UBA7527
ACCGTCTCGCCTTTCATCTGCTGATAGAAGCAACCGCACCCGCTTAAGGCAACCGCCATAACAAAAACCGCTAAAACTAGACCAAATGATTTGATTTTCATGCTCCACCCCTTCGTTGATAATTTAGGGTATATCCTGCGAAGGATATACCCTCCATATACAAACATTACTTTTTCGCCGGTGCTGGTGCTGGTGCCGGTGC
>DLMV01000076.1:437-9032 GCA_002478225.1 Deltaproteobacteria bacterium UBA7527
TTAGTAAAAAATGCGACGGCAACAAATAACATGACAAGCTTCTTCATTTACTTTCACCTCCTTTCGTTATTATTATTAAACCTTATTAAATACATATATAATATCACTGGCAATAAGTAAATTAAATTTTTTTAATAATAACATCTTTTTTTATAAAATCAACATCTTCTTTTTCGCAGAGATCATTACCCGGGTTTAAGGCCGTCGCTGTTCCGCAGGCCACGCCCTGTATAAGGGCATCCTCAAAGGCGCCGCCGTTGCTCAGCACGAACACAATGCCCGCTAACAGTGAATCTCCGGAGCCGATGGAACTTCTCACTTTCACTTTCGGCGGCGCTACATGAAAATTCCCCTTTCCCGAGATGCCCACAACCCCCCTTGCCCCCATGGATACAACAATATATTCTACAATATTCTCATAAGGTTTTGAATATTCTAACACATCTTCGATCTCGACAACACTTTTTTTCACAAGCCGTCCAAATTCGTGAATATTTGGTTTTATAAGGCATGGCCCGGCATCGGCCCCTATCCGCAAAGCCTCCCCATCGGTATCAAGAAAGATCCTGACATTCTTCCCTTTCAACGTGGTTACTATCTGTGCATAAAAGCTCTCATTCAGGCCGGCTGGGATGCTGCCGCTTATCACCACGACACTATTCATCGGTATTGCCTGGATCTTCCTGAAAAAAGCCGCGCTTTCTGTCTCATTGACAACGGGTTTGTGTGTGCTCAACAGGGTCTGGAGCTTTTTCTTCCTTTGGTAGATAATGATGTTCGTTCTTATTTCATCACGGATCTCTGTAAAATCGCAGAGGATGCCTTCGTTGACAAGCCTGCCTTCCAATTCCAGGCCGTTATATCCGCCGATGAATCCGAGGGCAATGCTCTGGCCGCCGAGTTTTTTGATAACCCTTGAAACATCGATCCCTTTGCCGCTTGGGTGCTTTTTTTCTTCAACAACCTCATTGACATCATCATATATGAGCTCTTCTATCTCTATAATTCTGTCAAGGGATGGGTTTAGGGTAATTGTATATATCATTCTGCGTGAATCTCCTGATTATTCTATTAAATAAAACAAAAAATGGCTACAAAATATTTTCTGTGTTGTTTTTTTCAAACCTTCGTGTTATTCAATCAGCGTATAAGCAGATCAGCAAGGGGGATGCTTTACGTATCACAACAGTTGCGTCAAAGCTATAATAGGGAATATTATGGTCCTGTTGCTCCTTGGCATGCCAGGCGAGGCGTCCGGTGCGGGGTTCCTCATATACAATCAGGATGCGCAGGCGAACGGGATGGGAATGGCGGTAGCATCATCGGTCAACAACCCATCGGCTGTATTTTATAACCCTTCGCAGCTCCCGTACCAGAAAGGCTTTGGGGGTTCCGTTGGAGACACCGTTGTCATCCCTGCAACATACTTCAAAGATCATCATACAGGCCAAAGAACATACGCAAAGTCGACAACCCACCACCTTCCATCAGTTTTTATGAAATATACCAAAGAAGATCTTTCTTTTGGCGTGGGCGTATTCTCCCCCTTTGGTCTTTCCACGCAATGGCCGGACAACTGGATCGGCAGATATGCCGCAACCTTTGCGGAGATCAAAACAACCTTTGTCAACCCTGTTGTTGCATACAGGTTCAACGACTATCTCTCGCTTGGTTTGGGCGTCTCATATATACAGAGCTCGGTAACGATGAAAAACGCCATTGACCTTCGCTCCGCAGGTCTTTCTGACGGGCATGCACGCCTCAAGGGAGACGGGGAAGGCGCCGGTTATAATGCGGGTTGTACGATCAAATTGCCTGCTGAAGTTACCATTTCTTTTACATACCGGTCGGCGGTGCCGATCAGATATAACGGAAAGGCATCGCTGAATATGCCTCCTCCGCTTGCCTCTTCCGCTACAAAAGCTTCCACAAAGATCTCTCTTCCTTTTCTTGCTGTCTTCGGCATAGCAAAAGAAATGGGCGCCCTGACGCTCGAAGGAGATATCCTCTATACTGGCTGGTCGTCGCTGCGCGGCTATAGAGTAACTTCGGACAACAGAACGGCCGACGCATACTATTCTAAGGACTGGATCGATGTGCCGAGCATCGCTTTGGGCTTCAATTACCGGTGGACGCAATACTTTGAGATCAGGGGCGGCTATATGTACGATAAGAGCCCTGTGCCGGCAAAAACGCTGGGGCCTGAACTGCCTGATGCTACGAGAAACATCTTTACCCTGGGAACTGCGGTCGGGGGCGATCATTTCAAGGTTGACCTCGGGTACCAGGCAACATTCTTTGCAAAGGCAGACTCAACGCGCAGTATTGTTGGGCCCAGAGGGACATACGGCAATTTCGCACACCTTATTTTCGCCTCCTTTACTTACAACAGATGACAGGAACAGCATATTCGGTTATCATATACCAGCACATGAAAATGGATAATTATTTACCGGTTCTGAGGAAAGGTCTTATTAACGGCATCTCCATCACCTTCACAATGGTAAAGGTAATAATACCTTTCTATATCGTCATAGAATTCATAAAAAAGACGGGCTTCATTGCTGCCATAAGCGACTTCTTTAAGCCTTTTATGCAGCTTATCGGGCTGCCGGGAGAGGCTGCCCTCGGCCTTATGGCCGGATACTTTATCAATCTCTATGCGGCGATCGCCGTGATCGCGCCCCTTGAGCTGTCGACAAAGGATATAACGATCGCAGCCCTTATTCTCGGCATATCCCACAGCCTCCCTCTTGAAACCGCTGTCACAAAACAGACCGGAGTGAATGCCTGGCTTTTAATGTCTGCTCGCGTCTTTTTCAGTCTGCTGTCAGGAGTGATATTGAACCTTATATGGAAACTGTTCTCGTAGCCCTTAAGGATTCGCTGATCTTGTCTGTAAAGCTTCTTTTTATCATTCTGCCCCTCAGCATCTTTTATGAATTTCTGAAAGGCAGGGACGCGAAGCTTGCGAAGAGGCGCTTCTCCTTCCTCGGAATATCCGGAAGCGGCCTCATCCCCCTCGTGACCGGCATCATCATAGGCCTTACCTATGGGGCCGGCGTTATCATCCACACGATCCGCACTTCAAGTGTGGGCAAGAAGGAGGCATTCCTTATCCTGCTCTTCCTCTCGATCTGCCATGCCGTCATTGAAGATACGCTCATCTTCGTCGTCATAGGCGCGAACGGCTTCATCTTGATAGCCTTCAGGTTTGCCCTTGCCATCATCCTCACCTATGCCATCTACCGGAGCAAGATATTCAAAACACCCGGTGGCGAGAGGGAATAGATTACCAACTGACAGTATATCATAGTTCATATATCGTATATCGAGATCGAAAACCCGTGGGGCGAGAAATACAGCAGAGGGCAGAGAGATAAACTTTCCGCCTTTATTGTGCGGCCTGTTGCCCAAAGCGCTTTTTGCATTGTAAGCCGGAAAGACTTTTTGCGAGTCGCGACTTCAAGCATAATTTGGAGCGACCCGGCATCAAGCCGGGTGTCTCGCGACCATTGCCGATGAAGTGGAGCGTGCCTGCGGCCAGGCCGCGTTAAGGCCGATGCCCGCTGTCTGAAGACCAGGTCGAGTTCGGGCATCGAGCGGAGCTGAATCGCTGCAAGGATAAATTATGCGCAGGGAGCAGGGAGCAAAACAGTTTTCCGGCGTTCAATCTATTTGGGCAACAGGCAATTTAGCAAAGCTTTTTTTCTTCAGCTGACGGCTGCGTGCTGACGGCTATCTACTATCGACCATCTACTGCCTTAATGGAATCGCTGCCTGAGCTCCACTGCGATCCCGGGAGGATCGAGCGGCAGTTCGAACTGATCCTTGTTCTTCATATTCCTTACGATTATCACGTTCTTTGATATCTCCTCATCGCCGAGGATCAGGACGAAGCCGGCGCCGAGGCTATCGGCATACCGCATCTGTGACTTGAGGGATTTCCCTTCATAGGAATAGCGTATCGACAATCCCTGGTCTATGAAGGCCTTTGCCATCGGTGCAAGATAGTCCTTTGCTTTTTCTCCGAGATAGGCAAAGAAACAGACAGGCTTTCGTGGAAGTTCCCCGTTGCCGACGAGTAGCGCCAGCCTTTCCATGCCGATGGCAAGACCGATCGCGGGTGTTTCCGGACCGCCCATCTCTTCTACCAGGTTGTCGTATCGCCCTCCGGCTGTGAATGCCTTCTGGGCGCCCAGTTCGTCCGATGTGATCTCGAACACCGTTCTTGTATAGTAATCGAGGCCTCTGACAAGTCGCTTATTCACTACAACGGGGATCCTGAAATCATCCATATATGCAAGGAAACCATGAAAATGATCCTGGCACCCTGTACAGAGATGGTCGGATAGAAGCGGCGATCCGCTGCTGACCTCGATGCACTGCAAATTCTTGCAATCGAATATCCTGAGAGGGTTTCTGTCAAGCCGTCTCAGGCAGTCCTCGCATAAGCGGTCCTTCCTTGTCTCAAAATACGACACGAGCATAGCCCTGAACCCTTCCCTGCAGAGCTTACAGCCAACGCTGTTGACCTCCATTATGTACTTCTTTACCCCCAGGTCCTCCAAAAGGAGGGTGATCATCCATAAAAGTTCGGCATCGACAAAGGGATCATTGGAGCCAAAGACCTCCACGTCAACCTGGTGAAATTGACGGAACCTGCCCTTTTGAGGTCTTTCGTGCCTGAACATCGGCCCTATGGTGAATAATTTGCTTATCCTCTCTTTTGCGTACATGCCTGACTGCAGGTATGCCCTTACTATCCCCGCGGTAGCCTCGGGCCTGAGCGTCAACGAGTCGCCCCCAAGATCGGCAAAGGTGAACATCTCTTTTTCCACGATATCGGTCGCATCTCCGATGCTCCTGATAAACAGGTCTGTGCTTTCAAGCACCGGCGTCGCGATCTCGGTAAAACCGAGGAGCTCGAGGTATCTTCTCGACACATTTTCTATGCGCCTGAACTTTTCGATGTCCTCGCCGAGTATGTCCCTGAATCCCCTTAATGTCCTTATCTTTCCCATTGTTTGCCGAAATTTCGCTTCGTTCATCTCATTAGTAACATAAATCACCGGGCAATTCAAAAATTATTTCACACGATCAGCCGTTCGTTCGGATTGTCTCTTTTTACTATCCACTATTCACACTTCACCGACTTCATCCTGCGTGTTTGCTGAGGATATCCCGGCACCATGCTTTTTAATGACGCGTCTGGATCTAACGGTCATATTATCATTGACAACAGTTTTTATTTTCTCTAATATATCGTTGTTCCCAATGGTATATAACGTTAAATGGAGAACCAACCATGATGCGTTCAGTAATAAAAAGATTTCTTTTCCCTGTGCTTGCAACGGCAATGCTGTGTATGATGCCCTTTCTCGCAACAGCACCTCTTTTTGCTGAGGAAATACTGGTCTTCGCAGGAGCTGCGGGCAAACCGCCCACAGAAGAGGCTGCGAAGGCCTTTGAGAAAAAGACAGGCGCTAAGGTGAACGTAACATTCGGCGGATCAGGATTCGTGCTGTCCCAGATGACCCTGGCAAAGAAAGGGGATATCTATTTCCCGGGATCATCGGATTATATGGAGCTGGCAAAACAGAAAAATCTCGTGTTCCCGGAAACAGAACGGTTTGTCGTGTATCTCGTCCCGGCAATAAATGTTCAGAAAAGCAACCCAAAAGGCATCAAGACTCTCCGCGACCTGACGCGACCGGGTATCCGCGTCGCCATCGCAAATCCTGATGGGGTCTGTGTTGGGCTTTTTGCGGTGGAGATAGTGGAAAAGAACCTGTCACCCGATGAAAAGAAGGCCTTCAGAAATAATATCGCCAACTATACGGAAAGCTGTGAGAAGACCGCTACTGCAGTCTCTTTGAAGACCGTTGACGCGGTTATAGGATGGAGGGTCTTCCAATACTGGGACCCGGCGCGGATCGAGACGATACCATTAAAGAAGGAAGAGATCATACGCATAGGATATATCCCCATCGCTATATCGAAATTTACATCGAACAGAGCGCTCGCACAGAAATTTATCGATTTCGTCCTTTCCGAAGAGGGAAGAACGATCTTTAAGAAATATAATTATTTCATGACCTCGGAAGAGGCCTTCGCGTGGATAGGTGTAAAAAAACCTATCGGAGGAGAATATCGCGTCCCGGGAGAATGGCTTAAGAAATGAGCTTTAAACGGCTGTCGATACTGTTCAGCGTTGCAATCTTCTGTCTTTATGCAGGACTTATCCTTTCTCTTCTCTATTTCTACAAGGGACCGCTCTTTCTTGAGATCATCCTGTCGGAGAGGACCCTTTTCTCTATACGTCTGAGCCTTTTTACCGCCACGGTGGCAACGCTTATATCGGTGTTCTTCGCCATTCCTTCGGCATACGCATTGTCGCGGTTTCGCTTTCCCGGAAGACAGTTGATCGATACGATCCTTGAGCTCCCCATGATCGTATCGCCGGTGGCGCTCGGCGCCGTTGTTCTTATCTTCTTCAACACTCCTCCCGGGGCTTTCCTTCAGGAAAAGGGGGTCCAGTTCGTCTTCACGATCTATGGGATATTCCTTGCTCAGTTCATCACTACTGTCGGGATCGCCATACGGCTCATCAAGGCCGCCATGGACGAGATCCCTGTCCGATACGAGGAAGTGGCGAGGACGCTCGGCGCTTCGCCGGCAAAGGCCTTTCTTACGGTAACGCTTTCCCTCAGCAAGAGAGGGATCATCGCGGCTTCGATCCTCACCTGGGCGAAGGCGCTTGGTGAGTTCGGGGCCACTATCACTATCGCAGGATCAATGGCGATGAAAACGGAGACGATCCCCATTGCTATCTTTATGCGCCTCGCCAGTGCAGATATCGAAGGAACTGCCGTGCTTGTGCTTATCCTTGTTGGTATCGGACTCGGCATTCTATATGGTGTAAGATTTTTGACGGGAAGGAACGTACCGGTGTAGACTGTTGGAAGTACAGTAAGGACACACATGCCGCGCATTGAACTGAAGAACATCACAAAACACATTCTGAAGGAAATTACCCTTACCGTAGAGGACAGGGAAATTCTCGCACTGGTTGGACCGAACGGTTCAGGGAAAACAACAATACTCAATATTATAGCAGGGTTGACGGACTATAAGGGAGAGGTCTTTTTTGACGGCAGGAATATGGATAAGACGCCGCCGCACATGCGTGGAGTGGGCTATCTTTTCCAGGACCTCGCCCTCTTCCCCCACCTGACCGTTGCATCCAACATAGCATATGGTCTCAAGATGCAGCATTATCCCGAAGAAACCATTACGGCAAGGGTTGATGATCTGATGAACGCCCTCCACATAAAAAAGCTCCGGGAAAGATACCCGCAGAGCTTAAGCGGTGGCGAAAAACAGCGAGTAGCGATCGCCCGCGCGATAGCACCTTTTCAGAAGATCCTCCTCCTCGATGAACCCACATCAAGTCTCGATGCCCAGACATCAAAATACCTGAGGATAGAATTGTGTACTTTATTGAAGAAACTCGAGATAACAGCCATCTTGGTCATGCACGACCTCCTTGGGGCGGAAGAGATAGCGGACAGGATCGCCATTCTTCATAAAGGCGCCATTGAGCAGATATCCAGGCCGGGGGATATCCTTTTTAATCCGAAGACAAAGATGGTCTCTGAATTTATCGGCATGCCGAATATCCTGGATTGCGACGATTGCCGCATCCTTTCCTCGGGCCTCATAGAGGTTGTCTCCGGCAACATGACCATAGTGCTCCCGTATGAAGGAAACACAATACGGAAGATCGCCATCCCTCCACACGATATCTACATATCCGATACGAAGCCGCCGGGGCCCGCCCTTAACCGTTACCGTGGAACCATTGCCGAGATCATTCCTCTCCGCTCAATGGTAAGGATAAGGGTTGATATCGACGGGAACAGTCTGTTGACCGAGCTGTCTGCGGAGGCATTCGACGAGATGAACCTTGACATCGGCAGGGAAGTTTTTGTAATTATTAAGCTGAGAAGGCTGCGATACGTTGAAGAGTTCGAGGATTCTCGAGAGTAGAAAACAATGGATTCCCTGATCACTCGTTTAAAAAAGAAACTAAAAGGTTCCCCGAAGACCATCAGGGAAGTCCTGTATGGATTCACCGCCTATGAGCTCCATCGGGATCTCAAGAAGGAGAAGGGGAACACCGATAACCTCTTTATGCTTGTCATCTTCGGAGACCTTGTAGGGTTGCCTTTACTACCGCCCTACTACTCGATGAGGCTCCTGCCTTACATCATTCCCCGGATCAATACATGGAAGAGGCATCTTCTAAAAGAAAGAGACATCATTGACGTCCTCGTTGAATAACACCAGCATCCAACACACAGCCATCAGCTACAGCCATAAACCGTAAGGCGTAAGGCAATAAACCCCGTGAATCGTAATTCGTAATTGGATGAAACATGTGAAAGATGAAAGGTGATAGGTGGCAGGTAATAGGTAATAGGGTAAAGCGTTCTGTCATTGCGAGCGGAGCGCGGCAATCCCATTAATAGTTCATGCCCTATGAGATTGCCGCGTCGCTTCGCTCCCCGCGATGACGATATAACAAGAACC
>DLMV01000027.1:0-11503 GCA_002478225.1 Deltaproteobacteria bacterium UBA7527
GGTTCTTCGACCGATACGGAGAATCGGCAACAAAGGAGGCCTTCGGTGCCGACAGAAAGATCATAAGCAGGTGGAAGACAAGACTGAAGGAGGGCGGAGGGATGATCGAGGCGCTGATCCCCCGTTCCACTCGTCCCATACGGGTACGAAGGTCGAAGGTCCCCCCTCAGATCGTTGCGTTCATCAGAGATCTCCGGGAACAGCATCTAAGGCTGGGGAAAGAAAAGATCAAACCCCTCCTTGATCAGTATTGTACGGAAAAAGGGCTGCCCGCTGTCTCTGAATCAACCATCGGCACGATCATCAGGAAACACCGCCTCTTCTTCCAGCGGTCAGGGAAGACATACCATGATCCGGGGAGATTGTGTGGCAGGCAGAAAAGGACAGGGAAGAGGACGAAGATCAGATACTCTCCCCGCGGGGTCGATTTTGGTCACATCATCTCCGATACGGTAGAGCGTCTCACCGACGGGATCAAGGATTACTTCTACAGCGCCATTGATGTAAAATCACGGTTCGTCCTCACGGTGAACTACAAGGGACTCTCCAGTAAGAATATGCGGGACTTCTACGGACGGTTCGCGTCAGTGTATCCGGGAGCGATCAGGGTATGGCAGTCTGACAACGGGAGCGAGAACCTGGGAGAATTTGATATGCAGCTCAAGAAAGACAGGGTCCTTCATCTCTTCTCCTATCCGAGATGCCCCAAGATCAACGCATATATTGAACGGTACAACAGGACCGTCCAGGAAGAGTTTATCGACAACCATCTCGACATCATCCACGATAAAGAGCTCTTTCACAAGGAACTTGCCGATTACCTCATTTTCTACAACACAAAAAGGGTTCATAAAGGGTTGGGGAATCAAACGCCGGTTCATTACCTCATACAGGAAGGGCTGTTGTCGCAAATGTGCTTGACTTATGCACTTTATTGACTAACATCAATGCCCGTGCTATCATGTGCCAGAACATCTCATGGAAAAAAATCCCCGAAAACCCGCGCATCGTTCCTCCACCATGGAATTCCACGTCTCTCGAAGATCGCGGGATTTCTATCATTTCAGCGAGGCTCTTTTTTCTCTCAGCGGCAACGTCATCTTCACGAACTTCTACGCCGCCCGCGTCTTCGCCCAGAAGATCAACGAAAAGAAGGATCTCATCAACTATCCTGAAGGAGCTGTCAAGGCAGGGCAGCTGATCGCCATGGGCCTCATCGACGAGATACTCCACTACGTCGTCGACCAATACCGGAAAGAGATGAACGAGAAGACCATTGAACAGGCCCTCTCGGCTCTGAACAAAAGATTCGGGAGCGAAAAGGTTGAAGGCGCCTTGCATCACTTTGTCGATGCATTTCCGCCGCTTCGCGTATACAAGAACGAGATCGGCATCGCGGCCTATCTGAACGGCGATACGGAGGGGATCCCCAACCGGCAGATCGTCCTCGAGGAGATGCTTCTCCTCTGGCTCGCGAACATGAACCCTGCATTTTCTCCATTCTTTGAGCTGTTCGACGACATCAGCCTGAAAAAGGGAACGATCTACCTCCAGATCATATCGGGGCTGATAGACCATTTTCATTCGCAGCCGCCATTCGGTCCTGATCGCCAGAGCCTCGTCGAAATGCTCCGAAGCCCTGCCGTTGCGGTCCCGCATTCCCTCTCAGGACAGCTTGCCTATATCATGGAGCGCTGGGGGTATCTTCTCAAAAGATATCTTTCGCTTCTTCTTAAAAGCCTCGACCTTTTTAAGGAAGAAGCAAAATTACCATTTATTGGCGCAGGACCAGCAGAGGTGTTCAAATTCACCGGCCTCGAGCTCGAGACCGAACATTTCACGCCGGACCGCGATTGGATGCCGCGCCTGACCCTCATGGCAAAGAACATCTATGTCTGGCTCGACCAGCTTTCCACGAAATACCGCAGCCGCATTGCCCGGCTCGATGAGATCCCGGACGAGGAGCTCGATACGCTTCAGAGAAGGGGCTTCACCGGATTGTGGCTTATCGGGCTGTGGGAGCGCAGCCCCGCATCGCAGACCATTAAACAGCTCTGCGGCAACCCCGAGGCTGTGCCGTCAGCGTATTCCCTTTATGACTACACGATCGCAGCGGATCTCGGAGGCGACGACGCGTTCAACACGCTGAGGGCAAAAGCCTGGGAACGGGGAATACGGCTGGCAAGCGACATGGTGCCGAACCACGTAGGGATATACTCAAGGTGGGTGATCGAGCACCCTGACTGGTTCGTCTCGCTGGACCACAGTCCATTCCCGTGGTATTCGTTCAACGGCCCGGACCTTTCCCGCGACGAGAGGGTCTCCATCTTTATAGAGGATCACTATTACGAGCGCACCGATGCAGCGGTCGTCTTCAAGCGCAAGGACCGCTGGACCGGTGATGAGCAATACATCTACCACGGCAATGATGGAACAAGCATGCCGTGGAACGACACGGCGCAGCTTAATTATCTCAACCCGGAGGTAAGGGAAGCCATGATCCGCACTATCATAGGAGTGGCGCGGAGGTTCCCCGTCATCAGGTTTGACGCGGCTATGACGCTTACAAAGCGCCACTATCAGCGTCTGTGGTTCCCTGAACCGGGCACCGGCGGATCGATCCCCACGCGGGTGGAGCACGGCCTCACAAAGAACGACCTGAACAACCTTATGCCGAATGAGTTCTGGCGAGAGGTTGTCGACCGCGTGGCGCAGGAGGCCCCTGACACGCTTTTGCTCGCCGAGGCCTTCTGGCTGCTCGAAGGCTACTTTGTCAGGACGCTGGGGATGCACAGGGTGTACAACAGCGCCTTCATGAACATGCTGCGCGATGAGGACAACGCGAAGTACCGTACCGTTATGAAGAACACCCTCGAGTTCGATCCCGAGATCTTAAGACGTTTTGTAAACTTCATGAACAATCCGGACGAGCGGACAGCCGTCGATCAATTCGGCAAGGACAGCAAATATTTCGGCGTCTGCACCCTGATGATCACATTGCCCGGCCTTCCCATGTTCGGACACGGCCAGATCGAGGGATTTACGGAAAAATACGGCATGGAATACCGGCGCGCATACTGGAAAGAAGAACCAGACGATTATCTCATCGAGAGGCACGAAAGGGAGATCTTCCCGCTGCTCCACCGGAGATACCTCTTTGCCGGAGTAGAACATTTCCTCCTTTATGATTTTTTCACTCCAGACGGGCATGTGAATGAGAACGTCTTCGCATATTCCAACCAGTGCGGGAATGAAAAGGCGCTTGTTGTCTACAATAATAATAATGCACCAACCAGCGGCTGGATACGTACATCAGCGGCCTATGCCGTAAAGAGCGGTGAGAAAGGCCAGCCGATACTCGTTCAGAAGACCCTCGGCGAAGGACTTGCGGTCAGCGGCAGACAGGGATGTTTCATCATATTCAGGGATCATACAACGGGGCTTCAATATATAAGAGAAAGCAGGCAGATCACAGAAAAAGGCCTCTACATCGAGCTCGGCCCTTACCAGCATCACGTATTTCTCGACATAGCAGAGATCGAGGATAACATTTGGTCCCACTATGCCCACCTTAATGCATACCTGAACGGGCTCGGCGTTCCAGGCATTGAAGAGGCAATGCGCGGGATCTTTCTCCAGCCCATACACCAGAGCTTCAAAGAGCTCGCCAACGCCCATATGCTCAAAGGGATCCTTGATACGAGGATAGCGATCGCGCTCGGACAGGTCGGTGATATGTCCGCTGAATTCTTAGAAGAGATCCGCCTGAAGACAACAAACTTCGCACTGGAGGTCAGGCAATACGTCAACGGTGCCGCCGACGTGGAGCCGGTTGTGGACAGTATTATTGCCTCGCTTCGCGTTGCCATCCACGGACAGAGGCTGCTTGACCGGCTTGTGCATCCGAATAAAGAAGAAGACAGGTTTATCGAGTCTCTTCGGACGAATTTCTTCAGCGTCGACCACCATGTGCTGTGCCAGTTCAACTGGGTCTTTGTCCACGCCATAGGAAAGGCCATTGATGGAGAGACCGACTCGGACGAACAAGGCAGGAGCTGTATCGATGAGTGGCTCCTCGGCCGCATCATGAGCGACACCTTGCAGGAACTGGGCTTAGATCCCGACTATGCATACCGCGGTGTAATGGCAATAAAGATATTCACCGGTCATCAGCACTGGTACAGCGGCATCCAATCCGGAGGCGCGTACCATGCGCTCGAAACATTCCTCAATGACAGCGAGGTTCAAAGATTTCTCCAGATCAACCGCTACATGGATGTGCTGTGGTTCAGCAAGGACGCCTTTGAATCTCTCCTTGCATGGATGGCATTCACCGCTACGGTCGGTATCCTCGAAGAAACAGCAGGCACTGATGATGAGCGGGATACCACCCTTGCAGCATGCTTCAACATCCTCTCCGAGCTCTACGAGGCATTAGGGAGATCCGATTACCAGGTAGAAAAACTCGTGGAGATCGTCCGGCAGAACGACACCGCCAAGCCCTGAGAAAAAATAAAATCGAAAAACCCGTAAGTCGTGAGGGGTTTAATCGCCTAACGCCTGACGACTTACGACTTACGAGATTCCTCTCCGCTTTTCACCTTTCACGTTTCACCTTTCACGATCTTAACCTCAAAACTTTATCGTCAGACCGCCGATATAGGTATTGTCGGCCTCGGCCTTGTTGAGGCCGCGTTTATAACCGAGGTCGATGTCGATATTTTTCGTAATGGAATATATAAGACCGCCCAGAGCAAACGCAGGGGCGGTGGTTGACTGACTGTCCTTGTTCGTTGCGGTGCCCACGTTGGCAACCAGTTTGAGTGACTTCAATATACCCACCTCGCATGCCAGATTCGCTCCCCAGATGTCCTTTCTTTCGCCTATCCTGTTCTCGTTGCGTTTATATCCGGCATTGAGGTGGGAGGCAAAAGGCTCCATCTCTTTCGTCACGATAAGGATCATCCCGTAGGTCATCCTGCCGGTGCCAAGGCCCTTCTTATCGTTCCCCGTGGGGAAGGACAAACCAGGTTTCAAAGCCAGAGCAAATCCATCCTTTTCTAGGAAGCGCCATTTTACCTCCAGGGTCACATCGGCAAGACCATTCTCATCACGGACGGTCGCACCATCTTCTTCAACCTTTGTCTTTTCATACGGCAGCCCCAGGACAATATCGATATTATCGAGGAGACCGTAAGAGACCGTGGTGTTCAAAGAGGTTTTATATTCCTTCGTCACTACGTCGTCAAAGTCCTGCCTGTTATCGGACACCTCGATGCCTGCTTCGACCTGGAACCCGCCCTTCCCAATCGTCCCTGCGTCATCGGTGATAAGCGGCCTGGCGGCAAGAACAGCAATGGGCAGCAAGCAGACTATCATAATGACAGCACTCTCAAAACCGATCTTCTTTCGTACGTTCATCCGATTCATGAATAACCGAATCATATTTTCCTCCTTATATATGTTTACAGTCTTTTTTGCAACATTCTCTGCGGATCCTTCTCGCACATGCACGACCCGCATCCGCAGCACTGTCCTTTCCTCTTATCTGTTATCATCCTGAAAAACGACCTCACCCACAGTAATATCACTGCGCCCACGATCACAAAGACCGCGATCAGTTCAGCGATAGACTCGCTCATAAACAACCTCCTTTCATATCCCTATTCCAAGCATACTGCCTGTCTGGTATATGATCACCGTTATGACCCATGCCAGCACCGTCAGCCCTGCAAGCTGGAACAACGCCCACCCCCACGAATTACTCTCCCTCCGCGTAATTGCGATCGTGGCCATGCACGGCGCGCTGATGAGACAGAAGAGCATGATGCAGAAGCCGACAAGGGATGAGTAGCTATCCTTCAGCTTCTCCCTGAGCGTTTTAGAGCCTTCATCCGCCTCTCCGACGGAATAGACAATGCCCATCTGTGCCACGAAGACCTCCTTGGCCGCAAAGGCCCCGATAAGGGCAGTGCCTATCTTCCAGTCGAACCCCATGGGTTTCAGAACAGGCTCCAGCGCGTGGCCGATCCTGCCCGCGATGCTGGTGCGCAACTCCGCCTCCTTCCTTGCGTCGTCAATGGCGGCAATCCTTGCAGACCTCTCCTTCTCATCCACCATCGACGTTTGAACTGATTGTTTTTCCTTTTCAAAACGCCCGGAATCTTCGTCCGGCAGCCCCGGGAAGGTGGTCATCGCCCACAGGAGGATCGAGATGCTAAGGATGATAGTTCCCGCCTTTTTCAGGTAAAGCCAGCCGCGCTGCCACATATGGGTGAGAACGCCCCTGAATGTCGGCATACGGTACGGGGGCAGTTCCATCACGAAGGGAATTGACTCGCCCCTGAAGATGGTGCTGCGAAGCACCTTCGCACTCAATATAGCTAAGAGGATGCCTATGACGTATATGATCCAGAGCATCGGGGCATGCCAGACCTGGGGGAAAAAGGCAGGGATGATCAGCGCGTAGATGGGCAGCCGCGCACCGCAACTCATGAGCGGCACCACGAGCATCGTTACAAGCCTGTCCCTCCCGTTCTCCAGCGTCCTCGTGGCCATGATCGCCGGAACGGAGCAGCCGAAGCCGACCAGCATAGGGATGAAGCTCTTTCCGTGCAGCCCGATCTTGTGCATCAGGCGATCCATGATAAACGCCGCCCGCGCCATGTAGCCGGAATCCTCCAGGATCGCTATTGCGAAGAACAGAAGCAGGATGTTCGGCAGGAAGACGATCACGCCGCCTGCCCCGCCTATGATGCCATCAACCAGTAGCGATCTGATGAGGCTCCCGGAACCCTCCGGCCACCAGCCCCTAACAACATCGCCAAACCATTTAAAAAGGCCTTCTATCCAACCCATCGGCGGGTCTCCCAGCGTGAAGGTGAGGGCGAAGACGAGATACATAAGACCCAGGAAGATCGGGATGCCGAGGATGCGGTTCGTTATAACGGAGTCTATCCTGTCCGATATTGTATGTCTGATCTCAATGGTGGAACGCACTGCCTCCTGACACGCGCCTGATATGAACCCGTACCTGCCGCCGGCAATGACCGTCTCCGGATGTTCGCCGAGCATCTTTTCTATGCGGGCAGCGCTTTTCTCAACCTGTCCGTTTATCTCCCCGGAATTCACCTTTTCCCATACATCCCTGTCGTTCTCGAGGAGTTTCAGTGCCAGCCAGCGCGTCCCGTATCTATCTGTCATACGGAAATGTTCTTTAAGCATGGACATGATCTTCTTGATCTCCTCCTCGACTTCAGCGCCGTAGTTCACGACAAGCTGATCGCGCGACTCTCCCCGGCGTGATGCAGCGGCAATGATCTTTTCCATCAGTTCATCCATGCCTTCACCTTTGTGCCCCACCGTCTTTACCACTGGCGCGTTGAAGAACTGCGAAAATCTTTCTATGTCGAACTCATATCCCCGTTCACGGACCTCATCGCTCATGTTGAAGACGAGTACAAGGGGCAATCCGATTTCCATGAGCTGCACTGCCAGGTAAAGGTTCCGCTCGAGGTTCGAGGAGTCGATAATGTCCACCACCACGTTTGGTTTTTCATCGACGATGAAATTCCTCGCCACAAGCTCCTCTGCAGAATATGCCGTCAGGCTATAAGTTCCCGGCAGGTCGACAATCCTTATCTCACGGCCTTCGTATTCACAAAAACCCTCTTTTTTCTCCACCGTTACGCCGGGATAGTTGCCCACGTGCTGTCTTGCGCCTGTCAGATTGTTGAATATGGTGGTCTTTCCCGAGTTCGGATTACCCGCAAGGGCTACTGTGATCTTTGATTTCATAAGCTTTACAGTCCTCCTGTTTCTTCCTTTTAAAATTAGGATACATCAACATAATTAGCCATGCCTAATTTTAGTTACAAAAAAATTTACACGACCATTATCTTTTGGGCCATCCCGTGACCAAGTATGATACGACTTCCTTTTACAGCAACTATAAACGGCCCCCGTGAAGAGTTCATGATCACATCTATCACCGTTCCCGGCACCAATCCCATGGCAGCCAGCCTTCCCTGCAATCCCTGCCCTGCTTTCACCCCTACTATATGTACACGCTTTCCTGCTTTAACCAAGGCTAACGGCATTTTCAACACCTCCGATCCCAAGATATCGCATTCCGTCAGATAATCTCAACGTCTATCCCCTCGGCCTCATCCTTCCTCAACGAAAGATGGTAACCCTTGACCTTTATGTCGATAGGATCACCCAGCGGCGCAACTCGCTCAAGTTCTATAACAGATCCCGGCGTTACCCCCATCTCCAAAACACGCCTGTTTGCTTCACTGCGTCCCCTAACCTTCAGAACCTTGCATTTCTGGCCTGGCTTCAGGTCTTTCAATTTTGAAGTCTCCATCGTTTTTGCACCTCCTCGCCTCATGTGCCCTCTCACTTCATCGAGACATGTTGAAATACATTTTTCACAATTCTCCTGGGGCCCTTTGTTGTCGCACTGATACATGAAGCCTTTTATCCACTTATCCCCTCCTCTCGGACATGTCTCTACAAACTCGACGAATTTCACGAAACGGTCCACCAGCACCTTCGGGATCGAATGCTCCATCCGGCAGGCGGCATTATCTGCATCAGCATCGCGTACGCCAAGGACCTCCACAAAAAAATCCTTCAGTACTTCATGCCTTCTCACCACATCCTTCGCTGCCGCCTCACCTGTTTCCGTAAGCGTGATCAGGTCGTACGGCGTGTAATTTATCATCTTTTTATCTGCCAGCGACCTCAGTGCTCCCGTTACAGAGGCGTAGCTGACCTTGAGGCGCCGTGCTATGTCCCGTGGTTTCACCGCATGTTTCTCGGCTATGATATGGAAAATTGCCTCCATGTAGTCTTCCAGGCTTGCAGTCAATGTCTCGCTTGCCGTCATGTTGCACCTCATAATGTCATTATAATTAG
Organism: Deltaproteobacteria bacterium UBA7527; assembly: GCA_002478225.1. Lineage (GTDB taxonomy): Bacteria > Desulfobacterota > Syntrophorhabdia > Syntrophorhabdales > Syntrophorhabdaceae > UBA5609. Next base: position 8,923 of record DLMV01000027.1, read on the forward strand.
TCTTGCCTAAGTATTTACACTAATCCTTATTTTGTTGTCAAGTATTCTTTTAAATCATTTTATTCTTTTCAATACATTTACACGGGACAACATCGTATTCTTCACATCAACCTCAGGTTGTTCTATTTCAACCTGTACATAGTTGCAAATAACGCAAACCTGTAATATAAATACATCTAACGATGGATATGGGACTTAAGATACGTTTACTCAGAGAAAAACACGGCCTGAAGCAGATCAATCTTGCCAATGCGCTGCAGGTTACCCCTCAGGCGGTTTCAAAATGGGAAAAAGGGGCAAACCTCCCTGACGTGGAGGTATTGATGAGGATATCCCGTCTCTTCAATGTCAGCACCGACTTTCTGCTCGGCCTCACTGAGGCGGGAAGCGGGGTCTTTCACGCCACGGTCTTTTGCTCAGGGGTAGCTCATTTTGAAAAACGGTCGATATCGATGGGGTCAAAAGAACTTGCCGAGTATACGAACGTGCTCTTTTATGACCTTACCGAATCCATCCTGAAGTATGACGGCATACCGGTCAAGTACGTGGGAGATGGGTTCCTCTCTTTCTTTTCCGGTATCGATCATGCCGACCGTGCCCTCAATGCCGCCATCCATGCAAAAAAGGTGATCTACCAGAAAGACCTTTATATAGCCCTCAATTCCGGCAACATATATATGGGCCTCATAGGCCATCCCCGGTACGCCGCCCGCGATATCGTCGGAGAAGCCGTTAATCGTGCCTTTCTTATCATGGGCTGGGCCTCGCGCAATTGTCCTTCCGGTGTTGCCGCCACAGATACGGTTATGGCCTCCGTAAAGGGATCATACAAGACAACGCGCCACTCCAGAGTGAAGATTGACCTTCTCGACAAGCCGGTGGACATCCTTGAAATAGATGTCCCGCAATGAAAGAGATCAGGGATGCAGGTAAACCTCAAACGATACGGATTATATCTTTTTCGCTGGCAGCTTTCAACGCCTATTCTTGCCAGCGTGCTCTATATCCTCTCAACGATCGATAAGGTCATAGCAACAGTAATCGCCAACTTCATCGGCGGTCTCATCTTTTTCTGGGTGGACAAGTTCATTTTTACGTCGCAGCGTCTCTCTGTCGAGTGGGACGTACGAGACGTTGTTGTCTGCGTCGACTGCGGCCGTGAGGCCCGAGGGTACAGGATCATCAGGGCAAGGGGATATGACAGAACCAGGGATGCGAGTCCGGAGTTTCGCTGCGAAGACTGCTCCATCAAAAAGACCTGGGAACTGCGGAGAAGGGGCGTTAGCGTCTGAGAATGCGATACGGACCGATCATTGTATGAAATCCCAATGCCCGGACAATTGCAAACCTTTTGCCGCATGAACAAACAGGAGGAGTGAAAATGATGGAAAAAAGACTGAAAAAATATGTTGTCGGTTTTCCCCGCATCGGTAAAAAGCGAGAGTTAAAAACGGCATTAGAAGGATTTTGGGAAAAGACAATCGGGCTCGACATCCTCACCCTGGTATCAAGAGACCTCAGGGTGAGACACTGGGAATACCAGCGTGCATCAGGTATCGATTTTATAAGCAGCAATGACTTCAGCCTTTACGACTCCATGCTCGACATGGCGGTTCTCTTCAATGCCGTCCCGGAAAGATTCAAAGACATCGAAGACCCTTACAACCGGTACTTCGCGATGGCGCGCGGCACGGAAAATGCCGTTGCGATGGAAATGACGAAATGGTTCAATACCAATTACCACTACATCGTGCCTGAACTCTTCGAAGACATGGATCTTGGGTTGAATCCGGAAAAAATAATCAGTGAATTCAACGAAGCGAAAGAGGCAGGTATTAAAACAAAAATCAACATAATCGGTCCGATTACCTTCCTCTCCCTCTCCAAGAGGGTGGACGGCAGGGGAAACCCCCTGGATCTTCTGCCGATGTTCCTACCCCTCTATATTTCTCTTCTGAAAAGGATCGCCGAGTTGTACGACGAGGTATATATCCAATTTGACGAACCTGCGGCAGTGCGCGATATGAACGACAAAGACCTGGAATCTCTGAGGTTGTCTTATGAGATGCTGGCAGGGGTGACTCCGAAGCTCAAACTGATCGTAATGACTTACTTCGATCACGCAACCGAGGCCGTGAATGCGCTCTGCGACGTTCCTATATTCGGTATCGGCCTTGACCTTATCTACGGTCCTGAAAACCTTCTGGTTCTGGACAAACTGAATGGAAAGAAATTGATTGCAGGCATTGTGGACGGACGAAATATCTGGAAAAATGATTATCAAAAATCCCTGTCGTTGCTGCAGATGATAGAGCGCATGGTAAATCCTGAGGATATCATACTGTCAACAAGCTGCTCTCTTCTCCATGTTCCTTACAGCCTCGAATACGAAGGCAGCCTCGAGCCTGAGATAAGATCGTGGATGAGCTTTGCCGGTGAAAAACTTGGTGAGCTTTCTGATATTGCCGAAATCTATGCTTCTCAAAGCAACGGGGAAGCAATGCAGAAAAAGTTGGAAACAAACCGGCGCATTATCCAGGGCAGACTTCATTCCACCAGGGTCATCGACCCTGCCGTTCGG
>DLMV01000027.1:11621-24760 GCA_002478225.1 Deltaproteobacteria bacterium UBA7527
CGTCATCGACCCTGCCGTTCGGAAACGCACGCATTCCATAACAAAAAAGAAAAGGGAGGGCACCGTTTCCGAAAGGTCAAATGCCCAAGAACGTCTGCTGAATCTTCCGCCATTGCCGACGACGACCATTGGAAGCTTTCCGCAGACAGAATCATTAAGAAAGTTGCGGCAGGACCGAAAAAGGGGGATCATTACTGAAGATGACTACATAACAAAAATCAGGGACTGTATCGATTCCTGCATAGCGTTTCAGGAAAAGATCGGCCTCGACGTGTTTGTTCACGGAGAGCCGGAAAGAAACGATATGGTGGAATATTTCGGTGAACAGCTCGCCGGTTTTGTTTTTACGCAAAACGGATGGGTGCAGAGCTATGGCAGTCGATGCGTCAAACCTCCGGTGATCCTTGGTGATGTCGGCAGGCAAAAACCCATGACCGTCGATATTATATCCTATGCTCAAAGAAAAACAAAAAAACCGGTAAAAGGGATACTGACCGGTCCTGTCACGATCCTAAACTGGTCTTTTGTCCGCGACGACATGGAACGTTCCGAGGTCTGTGAGCAGATCGCCCTGGTCATAAGGGATGAGATAAAGGATCTCCAGGACGCAGGAGTCAGTATCATCCAGGTAGATGAGGCGGCGTTTAAAGAAGGGTATCCTCTGAGAAAGACAAAATTCGAAAAATATGAAAATTGGGCCATTCAATGTTTTCAACTTGCGGTCAGCAGCGCCCTTATATCAACGCAGGTCCACATGCATATGTGCTACAGCGACTTTAACGATATCATCCACGTACTCGAAAGGATGGACGCGGATGTCCTTGCTATAGAAACCTCGAGAAGCGGAAATAAACTCCTGAAAGTGTTTAATGATCGGGGTTTCAAAAACGGTATTGGCCCGGGGGTATATGATATTCATTCACCAAGGGTCCCCTCGGTCGGCGAACTGACGGACAAGATACGGCAATTGCTTCTTGTATTTCCGGTATCACGCCTATGGATAAACCCGGATTGCGGATTGAAAACGAGAAAATGGGCGGAAGTTGAACCAAGTCTGAGAAACATGGTTATCGCTACTCGCAACATTAGAAAAGGGTCAATAGAGAATTAGTTCTTCTATTCTGTTGCAGTATACTTTCTGTTCAACATCACCTGTTTTAACGGATATGCCCCACAGGTGAATCTCTCACCCTCCGGACAATAACCGAGACTGATGCACTTTGCCCCGGAATTGCCGAATACGGCAGGCAGGTGGTCTCTGCAGATCAGAAGCATCTTCCAGGCCATGTCCCTGATCTCCCACTGGGCCCTCGCACAACACCTTTCCTGAAAAAAATGGAGCAGCTCCCGGCAATTCATCGTTACGACTATCTTGGTCTCTATCGCCTGCGGCAGAACAAACCGTGCATCTTCATTCGCCTCTTCATGTGTCCTGCCCTTCTCTATAAGCGCCTTAAGCATCTTGTTATAGTCTGTCTGAATTCTACTCATCGTTTCTATAAACCTGCTTTTTAACTCCTCATCTTCCTCTATGGAAGGAGGGATGATGAAATCAAAATCCGCCTCCTTTACGTACCTCTGGCTCTGCTGGGAATACGAGGCGATCCTATGTCGTACCAGTTGATGGGTAAGGACGCGTGACACGCCTTCGACGGCAAATGTAAACTTCACATGTTCCAAAGGGCTTTCATGTCCAGATCCTGCCATCTTCCTCACAAACTCTTCCTGTTTTTTAAAATCCTCCCTCAATAGATCGGCGGCAAATTCAGCGGAATAACACTGCCTGTATGCACTGTATAAAACAGCAACGGGGTTTTGTGTTGTTTCTATCAGTTTTACATTCAACGCAACCTGCGGCATAATCTTTATCTCCTTTCAAAAATCCTTCATGCCCCCGCAACTCATTATCAGTCTTTTTCCCCGGATTATACGTTTTCTGGCTATCTTTTCAGCTCCGGGGGCATTCCTCTTTTTTATAAGATCAAGCAAACTCTTTTGATTTTTGACCGACCTTTCCGCTGTCCCCTTTTGATTGAAAATTACCACCCAATACCTGAAAAGGCAATCCTTTATGTTGTTGATAATGTCATATAATCTTTTGTTGCCGGCAAAACGGCATAGAGTATCGTAAAATTTCCAGTTAAGGCGGGCGATCTCTTCACGGTCATTTGTCCGGATGCACTCTTCTTCCTTTCCGATAATGTCTTCAAGGATTCTAATGCCGTCCTTTGGGGCCTTGTACGCGGCAAGGTACACCGCATATCCTTCAAGGACCGCCACAATCTCGATGATATCCCTGATATCCGTGTCAAAAAGAACACCCACAGTATAACCGCCCTTAGGGCGTCTGTGGATATGCCCATCTCTCTCCAGTTTCCGCAATGCCTCCCTTACAGGTGTTCTGCTTGTCCCCATCAACTTTGCAAGCTTATCCTCCACAAGCCGAGTACCCGGCTCAAACTTGCCGCTGAGTATGGCGTTTCTCAGATTCTTGTAGACTTTATCGCCAAGCAGCGCCTGATTCCTTATTTTTCTTATCTCCTCATATCTGTTTTCGTAGTCCATTTTACTCATTCCTTTATCTTGAAGATTTGAGATTTATCCCGTGTATGCACGGTCTCCTTTCGACATTGCTGTCCTGGTCGTTGATCGTTTGAAATAACCTTCAGGGGTAAAACGGATTTCTTATGGGTCTTCCGGTCTCATGATGCACCTCCTTATGCCTCGTAAGGTCGATGTTAACAGATTTCCGACTCAAGGTTTCCTGGCTGAGGGATTGATCGGAAAGCGCCTTCCCATTCCAGCGGAGTGGAACAGTGGCCGGAGTGTTCGCCCTTGCTTTACCTTAACCCATCACAGTTGCGGGACAGCGGAAGATTTTCACTTCACTTCCCTTAAAAGCCGGATCATATGTGATTATCTGTTTTTTACCATGCCGCAAAACATAAAACAAGTTATTTTCGATAGCCAGGATTGATGCGAATATTTACGATGTCAAAAAAACGGTAAGGTCTTTCTTGCACCGTTCAACCGGTAAGCGATGAAAGGTATGATTGGAGGTTTACCCTTTTCTTGTTAAGATTAAGTTTTCTCCTGATATTATATCTGTGTATGTCAATTGTCCTTGTCGACAGCCCAAGCAAGGCCGACATTTCTTTGGTTGTTTTGCCTTTTTTAATGAGATCCGCTATTCTGATCTCTTTGGGAGTAAAGCTTTCATACCTTGCTGCCATGCGTTTTACAAAGGGCGATGTGATCTCGCCCAGGTTGGATTCAATGATGTCCACTATAGCTTTATCTGTATGGTAACTTTGAGCCTTTAGTCTGTCCACGTACGGGAGGACCAATTCCTTGATGTTGCTTACCACCTTCTCTTCGAGCTCCCGGTTGTCCTGTTCCCTGTGCTTCAGCAGCACGTTCAGCGCTGCGTTCGCATCCTCAAGGCTCCTGGATTTTCTCTCGAGCTCTTCCTGAATGTTCTTCCTTTCCGTGATGTCGGTCATGGTTCCTTCGTAATAAAGGATATTTCCGCTGCCGTCGCGAACAACCTTCATATTCGTGCTTATCCAGATCACGTTTCCGTCTCTCTTGCGGCATTTGACCTCAAAATTCTTTACGAACCCTTCTTCGCCAAGCAGGCGCTTCAAATCGTCCCTTCTTTTCGGATCTACATAGATATCGTATGCGACATCGTTGATGGACGATATCATCTCCTCCACAGAGTCATAACCGAAGAGGCCGGCAAAGGCGGTGTTGGCGCTGATCACGCGCCCTCCGACCGTGGTCTGAAATATGCCTTCTGTTGCGTTCTCAAAGATCTTCCGGTATTTTTCCTCTGCCTGCCTTAAGGCGTCCTCGGATCTTCTGCGCTCCGTGATGTCCCTCCAGACGGTAAAGAGCGTAGGTTTGTCTGCCAACCGGATCAATGTGAATGAACCGTCGACCAGCACCTCGTCACCGTCAAGACGACGCAGCATCCACTCGAAGTGGTCCATCCCCTGTTTTAGGGCGATCTTCACTATCTTGCGCGCCTTTTCCGCGGACCTCATGCCGTCAGGCTGCACCTCCGGAGAGATATCTGAGGGACTCAAGCCAATGAGCTGCTCCTTGTTGCTGCAATGCATAAGCGCCAGGGCCGATTCATTGCAGTCGATTATTCTCCCCTTCGTAAGGAGAAAGATAGGGTCAGCCGATTTCTCAAAGAGGAGCCGGAACTTTTCCTCGCTCTCCTGCAAAGCCCTCTCTGCTTGTTTGCGCTTTGTCACATCTTTAAGGACTGTTATGATATAATCCTTGAGCAGGATGGACCTGAACTCTATATCTTTTGCATGGCCGTCCTTACACCGTATCGTAAACTCTTCATCGGCCCATTCCCTGCTTTCCGACATGACCCTGTTGCGCCAGAAATCCAGGGCCCCTCTTCGGTATTGAGGGTCAGGATATGCCTTCCTGAACCAGTCTCTTCCCGTAGGCACGTCCTGGTGCGTGTAGCCCGTAATGTTAATGAACTCCTGGTTCACATAGAGAAAAACACCGTTTCTATTGGTCAGGATAACTCCCATAGGATTATTGTTGAGGATCGTGAGCAGAGTCTCCTTCTCTTTGAACAATGCATATTCGACCTCTTTGCGCTTCGTGATGTCCTCAACAAAACCTTCATGGTATAGTATCTTTCCATCAGCTTGCCTTACTGCTCGGGCGCTCACGGATATCCATACCCTGTTCCTGTCTTTCTTGTAGAACTCGACCTCATATTTTTCGACGAAGCCGTTTTCTTCCATCAGCTCTTTAAGCCTTGTCCGCTCTCGAGGATTTACGTATAGATTCTCTATGTTCGAAACGGTTTCCACCATCTCTTCCGGAGTGTCAAAACCATACATACGGGCAAGGGCCAGGTTCGCGCTGATAAAACATCCTTCGGGCGTGATCTGGAAGATGCCGTTCACTGCATTTTCAAAGATACTTCTGTATTTTTCATTTGCTTGTTTTAAATTCTCTTCAGCCCGTTTCTTGTCCGTAATATCATGCCAAACGACGTGCGATGTGAGTCTTCCGCTTACAGGGACCAATGTAAGGGATACATCAGCCCATATCTCTCTCCCGCCGAACGTCTTATAGACCCATTCATACCGGGCATGCCCTTTCTCTCCGATAAGGGCAAGGAACTGCTTTTCTTTTTCGACCGAACTTTGTCCGTCGGGCTGCATGGCGGGTGATACATCCGCCAGCGCTATTCCCAACAGCATTTTCTTATCAGGGCAATCCAATATCGAAACGGCGGCGTCATTGCAATCAGTGATCTTGCCGTCTTCCATCAGGAAGACAGGGTCTGGGGACTGTTCAAAAAGCAAACGGAACTTGGTCTCGCTCTCCACAAGAGCTTCTTCGACGTCATCGATAAGTTGCCGGAGCTGTATATGTTCCTTGTCCATCTTTTCCGCTCTTATTATAATTAAGATTTAACAGAATAAAAGAACCGCTGTCAAGTAACGCACAGCCGTCCTGTGAGGCTTCACCGCCGAGATCTATGCTGCACTTTCTGCTTTGCCGTATCTTTTATTCACGTCCTGCGTGAAACGGCCTTCAGTATGCCGAGGCATTTTTCCTCTGCTTTGCGGATCGCATCCTCTGCGATCTTATATTCAGTGACATCTTCCAGGGTCTCAATGGCTCCGACTATGTTGCCCTGCGAGTCGCTGATCGCCGCAGCGGTGAAATACAGCCACTTCCCTTCGGCGCCGAGTTCCTGGAAGAAATCCATGGCCCTGTATGGAACTTCCAATACCCCGGGCTTTTCGTCCCTGTTCTTTCCTTTGTACCAGTTATATATCGATGCTTCCGCCCCTTCCACGATCAGGTCTGCCATGCATGGTCTTTCCGTACGGTAGAAGGCCTTCCAATGCTGCTTTGTTCCCACCATTTCCCTGGCGCTTATCCCGCTTACATCTTCAAGCGCCTTGTTCCAGTGGGTCACCGTATGGTTCCTGTCGATCACGAATTGCGGGATCGGGGAACCGTAGATGATGCTCCTCAATTTACTTTCGCTGTCATTCAGCGCCTTCTCCAGTTCTCTTTTGCCAGATTCATCCCTGACAATGCCCTGGTAGCTTATTATTGCGCCGCTCTCTGCGCGCCGTGCGGTGCTGGTAAGCAGGCAGTCCATTATTGTTCCATCTTTCTTTTTCAGCTTCAGCCCGTAATCCTTCACATACCCCTTTTCTTTCATTGCCGTGACGCAGATCTCCCTGTCACTGCCGTTCGCATACATCTCAATGACGTCCATCCCCATCGCCTCTTCTTTCGTGTATCCGAAGAGGTGCAGGAATGATCTGTTCGCATCGACGATCTTTCCTTGCCAGTCAGTAATGAATATGGCGTCCATCGAATCCTCAAAAAGCATCCGGTATTTCTCTTCGCTTTCTCTCCATCCATGTTCGGACCTTCTCCGTTTTGTGATGTCAAGCAGAACGCCGAGAACTCCCGCAATTCGGCCCTTCTCCCATATGGGTGTCGTATTGACCTGAACCCAAGACATCTTGCCCGATGCTTTATAATAGGCGAACTCGTAAGGCAGCACCTGTTCACCCAGGATAGAGGCCTCAAAATGCCTTCTCACCTCTTCCCTTTCTTCGGGCCGCACGAAATCGAATAAACTCTTGCCGTTGAACCATTCCCGCGGATAGCCTGTTCTTTCGACCACGACATCATTTACGAAGGTGAAGCGTCCCTCGGTGTCAAATGTGTATACGCCAAAATGAATATTTTTTAAAACGTCCCTGAGATATGACCTGCCTTTCTGGAGCACCTCCTCCTCAGCCTTGCATTCCGTCATGTCCTGCAGGGAAACTGCTGCATGGGTGACGGCGCCTTGTTCATTGAGATAAGGATGATGGTACACGCGGTAGTACTTGCGTCCCTGCCTTCGGAACTCCATCCAGCCCTCATATTGTGTTGGCTCCCCCGCAAAACATCTATCGAGGCATTTCTTTATGATCTCATAGAAGATCTCCTCACCCCATACGCTTGATACAGGATTATTGGCAACTTCCTGCCTGGTCCTTCCAAGGGCGCGGCAATACCCGTCGCTGGCGAATTCATATACATAGTCCCTGTTGATAAGGGTCATGTAGTCATCGGGAACAGTAGCCGCAGCCCCGCTGTTTCGCTGGCCTTTGCTGTTCTTCGACGATTTGCCGGCAATATTGTGAGGCTCGATCCTTTCCGGATCCTTTAAAGGGCTTCCATGTAACCTATTAATGCTTTTCATCTTGGGCGCCTCCTATTAATATGGTTTGACCCCTTGCCATCTGTAAGTCGCGATTTTCCATATATTTACGTGATTTCTCATATAGCAATTCGATCTGTCGCTGTATATTATCGTGCTCTCCGGGCTTTATTTCGCGTATTACCCTGCCGGGTGCGCCCATTACGAGAGAATTTGGAGGAATAAAAGCGCCTGCTGCTATAAAGCTTCCCGCACCTATTATTGAACCGGGAGATATCACTGCACCATCAAGAATAATGGCGCCGATCCCAACTAAGCTTCGTGATCCGATATGAGCACCATGTATCGTGGCCCCATGACTGATAAGCACCTCATCCTCAATCTTTACCGGATATTCCTCGGGCGATTCAATGAATGCAAAGTCGGAGATAACGGCACGTCTGCCTATAATAATCTTCGAAGCGTCGGCGCGAATGACCGTCATCGGCCAGATACTTGCGCCTTCATATATGACAACGTTACCAATAATACGCGCTGAGATGTCAACATATACCGTATCATGTATCGAAGGTATTTTACCGTCAAATCGAGTTACGAATGGAAAGGCGTTATTCATTTGCCGCTCTCCTTTGTTCTTTATTGTGGGGCAGGACGCTGGCATCGTACAAGGCGACCATCCCTTCCAGGAAGATCTCCCCCACATCCCTGACCTTTATGGCCTCCTGCATATTTCCTTCCTTCAGGCCGTCCTCGAACATGGTGATGCAGAAAGGACAGCATGTGGCTATTATCGTGGGATCCTTTTCGAGGGCCTGCCTCGTTCGTTCCCTGTTCACTCTCGTTCCCGCATCTTCCTCAAGCCACATCCTGCCTCCGCCGGCGCCGCAGCAAAAACTGCTTTTCCCCTTATTGTCCATCTCCAGGGGTGCTCTGCCTGCGGCGCTTTCGATGACGTTCCTCGGTCCTTCGTAGATATTGTTGTATCTTCCCAGATAACACGAGTCGTGGAAGACGATCCTTTCGCCTCTGAGCCTGTTGTTCGTCCTGAACAAGCCCCTTGCGAGCAGTTCCTGCATTATCTGCGTATGATGGAACACCTCATGATCAGCGCCGTAATCCCGGTAATCATTCTTAAGTGTATTGAAGCAGTGAGGGCAGATCGTAATGATCTTCGTCACCCCGAGCTTCTTGAAAAGGCCAACGTTCCTTTCGGCCATCCTGTCAAAGGCATACTCGTTGCCCAGCCTTCTCACGGCATCCCCGCAGCACATCTCCTCTGTGCCGAGGATACCGTAAGGTACGCCGGCGTTATTGAGGATCTCGACAAATGATGAGATGACCTTCTTTGTTCGTGAATCGTATGATCCCAGACATCCGACATAGAGCAGGTATTGATGTCCCTCATCGGCCGAAAAATGGGGTGCTCCGAGGTTCTGCGCCCACTTGCCCCGCTCTGTCGGTGCAATGCCCCAGGGGTTCGACCTCTGCTCCATGTTCTCAAAGAACGGGATGAGCTCTTCCGGGAACTCCACTCTCTCCATCACGAGGTGTCTCCTCACCCCGATGATCTTGGGAAAGTGTTCTATCAGAACAGGGCAATGCTCCACACATGCCCCGCAGGTCGTGCATTCCCATATCGAATCCATGGTCATGCATGTATTGCCTTGACCTATCAACGGCATCTCATTGTCCCAGACCTCCCCGGCCCTGCCGATCGTATCAAATGGCCTTGAGGCGAGAATGCGGCTTCCGTTCTCAAAAAGGTTCTTTTTGCCGTGGAGGATGACCTCCTTTGGGTTCAGCGCCTTACCCGAAATGCTGGCCGGGCATACCGACTGGCACCTGCCGCATTCCGTGCATGCCATGAAATCAAGCAGATCCTTCCATGTATATTGGGTTATCTTGGAGATCCCGAAGGAGTTATTTTTACTGAAGACTACCTTCGGCAAAGAACTGATAAAGGAAAGGCTCCGGAAAAAACAATTGGGAAGTGACGTTAGGATGTGAAGATGCTTGCTGTAGGGGATGAAATCGAGAAAGAAGAGGAAAAGCAGCGCATGGGCCCACCAGAACACCTTCGAAAGAACAAAGAGGGTGGAAGGATCTGCTCCGTGAAGGAAAAGGCCCGATATCATAAGCGACACCGGCATGTAGTCCAAGGATTTTGCGTTGAGCCCGGCGGCAGCAACGTTCATCCCAAAATAGGCTATCATCAGCATGCCCACAGTCGATAATATCAAATATGCCTCGGTTGTCGCCTCTATGTAAGACGGCTTGAAGAAGGACCTCCTGACAAGCGCAGTTACCACAGCAAGCAACACTACCGCAGACATGATATCGGCAAGAAGATTCAGCGCCCGATAGGGGATATCTCCTATGAAATCAAGTGAGAATCTCGGAAAGACCCCTGAGATGACAAATTCCATGTTCACAAAGAACAATATGATAAAACCCCAGAACAGAAAGAAATGGTTCATTCCAAAAGGCCTTTGGACAACGCGCCTCTGCAAAAAACCATAAACAAGCATTCCCTTGAACCTCTGCCATAAGCGGTCGAACCTGTCCTCCCACCTTCCAAGGAACATGAATGCAAGAAGGATGTACACTCTCCTGAGAAATACGATGAGAGAAACCGCCAGGAGCACTGCAAAAACAACCGATTCCATCGTCGTCATATACGCTCCTTCTCTACGTCCCGGCAGCAGCCGGAGTGGACTTCTGCTTCAACGATTCAATAAGAGACGGCACTATCTCGAAGACATCGCCGACAATGCCCACATGCGCTACTTCGAATATGGGCGCATTCCTGTCCTTATTGATCGCAATAATATGCTCGGCGTTCTGCATGCCGACCAGATGCTGTATCGCCCCGGAGATGCCGCACGCTATATAGAGCTTCGGTCTGACCGTCTTCCCCGTCTGGCCGACCTGCCTTTCCTGTGAAACCCATCCTGCGTCCACTGCGCAACGCGATGCTCCCAGCATCCCTCCAAGCATAGCCGCGAGCTCTTCCAGCATCACAAAATTCTTCTTCTCCAGCATTCCTTTGCCGCCGCTCACTATAATTTCCGACGTACGGATATCGATGTCCGTTTCGGACCTTGTTGCCGTAACCTCAAGGATCTTCGTCGCAATGTCTTCTTCCCGCATGGTGATCGATTCCTGTATCAGATCACCCGTCCTTCCTTCCATGTAGGGAGGAATGGGCATAACTTTGGGTCTCACCGAGGCCATCTGGGGGCGCGCCTGCTCCGTCAGTATTGTCGCCATCACGTTGCCGCCGAATGCCGGCCGCGTCTGCTCAAGGAGTCTTCTCTCTTTATCTATGCTTAGCCCCGTGCAATCGGCTGTAAGACCGGTATTTAACACAGTTGAGATCGCTCCCGCCAAGTCCCTCCCGAGCCCTGTCGCTCCGATCAAGACGACCTCGGGATGGTATTTTTTTGCAAGGTATACGAAACTATCCAGGTAAGGCTGCGTCCGGTAATGCTTCAGGATCGGGTTGTCGATTATGTAGACACTGTCTGCGCCATATCCAAAGGCCTCCATGACGAGATGTTCGACGTTATGGCCCAGGATCACCGCTGAAAGGCCTGTATCGAGATCAAGGGCAAGTTTTTTTCCAATCCCCAGCAACTCCCATGAGACCTGATTCGGTCTTCCATCGAGCTGTTCCACAAAGACCCATACGCCTTTCCATATCTCCTTCTTTGCTTCCCCTGTCACCGCTTTGCCGTCCTCATCCTCTTCAGAATGCTCCTGTTGTGCGCTGCCTTTAGGGTCGAATGCATCAAGGGCTCCGTTCGGACATGCCTCAATGCACTTCCGGCAGCCGGTGCATTTCTCGTGGTTGATTACCGGGGCGCCCTGCGTATCGTACGTATCGTATTCTATCGCGTTCACGGGACAGACGGGTTTGCACTCTCCGCAACCGGTACACTTTTCGTTGCTTGCAACAGGGTAAAATACCTCGAATGCCTCGGCGGGGCAGACCTTTACGCATTTTTTACACCCTATGCATTTCTCGTGGTTGATTACCGGGGCGCCCTGCGTATCGTACGTATCGTATTCTATCGCGTTCACGGGACACGCAGGCTCGCATCTGCCGCAGGCAATGCACTTGTCCATGATCAATCTGATCCTTGGGCGTAACTTTTTCTTCTTAGCCATGATCGACTCCCGTCAGTTTCCATTCGGCGAGCTTTCCCACGATCACGTCAACCAGCTCCTGATGCCCGTTGCCGTTCCCTGTGTAGATCTCTCCTTTTTGCGCTTCCGGCGCAAAGATGCGCTTTACGGTTGTTGCAGACCCTTTAAGCCCTATAGTATCGGCATCCAGCCTCATTGAATAATTGTTCCATACAGGGATGGGTATCTCCTCTGCATATAATCTCCTTGGGACCGAGGGATATCTCGGTCTGTTGGCGTCCCTTTCGATCGTAAGCAGGGCAGGCCAGCGCGCCTCGACGACCTCGTGCCATTCATCGGTCTTCCTTCTCGCCAATATCTTTCTTTCTTCGACATTTACGGATATGATCCTATCGACCAGCGTGACCTGTGTATATCCAAGGCGGGTGGCAATCCCCGGACCGACCTGCGCGGTATCGCCGTCGATTGTCTGCCTTCCGCACAGCACGAGGTCAACGGTATTCGCTTTGGAAAGCTCTGCGATGGCGTGGGCAAGGACCTTGCTTGTGGCAAGGGTGTCAGCGCCGCCAAAGGCCCTGTCGCTTAACAGGATCCCCTCATCCGCCCCCATCGCTATCGCCTTGCGTATCACCGCATCTGCCATCGGCGGGCCCATCGAGATGATCGTGACCTTTGCACCATAATTGTCTTTGATCTTCAGAGCTTCCTCAACGGCAGGGCTGTCAAAGGGGTTCGTGATGAACGGAATGCCTTCCCTCACCAGCGTGTTTGTGACGGGGTCTATCTTGACCTGCGTCGTATCCGGCACCATCTTCACACAAACAATGACGTGCATTATCACACCTCTCTTTCGCTTCTTGAGCGGCCTTTATGATGAATAGATATCCTATTCGCTGTTTTCTCCAAGCTTGTGCAATTTAGAACACAACATGTACTATCCGAATGTTCTGTGAGGAATAGATAAAGCTTCATAATATCAAGGTGTTTTTGGATATTGCGGTACACTGTTGTAATGCTTAATTTATGCATGAAAAATTATTGTTGACAATATCAATAATATACCTATTTATTTACTATGTTATTATGATATTTAGTTTTGCAGTGCGTACCCCATTGATAAGGCCTTTTGTCATGCCTCTGCGTCGATAATTATTTTGTTCCAAGATGTTAGACTTCTATTGTTAATTTTTTCGTTGATTTTGTGAAACTTGTAACTTATTGCTCGGTTTATCTTCTTTTTTAATAGAAACAGTCTCCTTCCTGATAATGTTCCTTTTTGCTGCTTTCCCTGCCTCTTGGGCCTTCCCCTTTTTGTCAAGGTGTTCTCTAACAAGTGTTCATTTTCGCTTATAGCTGTCGTTACTTCTAAGAATTGTTTGCGCGGAATTATGCCTTCCTCTGCCTCCGGTCCAGAAAACAGAAGATATGCATCATAATTTTGACACCCGTCGATCCACTTGACCTTAATTTTTTGCCCAGCACCGTATCTCAATTGAACATATCTAGCGACTGGCAATATTTCTTTGATGAGTTTTTTCTCAAGCGCTTCTTTCCTCAGCCTGAGTCGTTTAATACCATCTTGGCTACCCCTTATTTTTCAAAAAGTTTGTAAACCTTCCTACAAAATATAAGGCCATCTAATAGTCTCCCATCTATTTCAATGAATTTGTGCATCATAACAGCCATGCAACCTACTTCTCATTGATACTTGTTATTGAGTCTTGCATGTAGTCCTGCCGTCTCTGACCTGTCCCCCGAATTTAGT
>DLMV01000066.1:0-2660 GCA_002478225.1 Deltaproteobacteria bacterium UBA7527
CCTGGCGATCATCGACGAATATACGCGGGAATGCCTCCATATCACAGCAGCACGCCGCTTCAGTTCCCAGGATGTCCTCAATGCGCTCTTTCATCTCTTCATCCGCAGGGAAGTTCCCCATTATATCAGGTCCGACAACGGACCCGAGTTTACTGCGAAGGCGGTACGGCAGTGGCTCAGCAGCCTTGGTGTCGGCACCCTCTTCATAGAACCCGGCAGCCCCTGGGAGAACGGCTATATCGAATCCTTCAACGGCAAACTAAGAGATGAATTGCTGAACCGGGAGATCTTCACGACCCTCACGGAGGCAAAGGTCCTGATAGAAATATGGCGGAAGGAATACAAAGAAATAAGGCCCCATAGCTCCCTGGGATATAAGCCGCCTGCGCCTGAGGCCATGGTGACTTTGGATTAAAATCTTTTAGTGGAGAAGCTAACTTTAGAGGTGGTACAATAATATGGGGCAGGTCAGCGACTGCCGCAGCTGTCAATTATAAATTTCCTCTTCGTGGACGATATGACTTTTTATAAAGGTGAGAAGTTCCTGGAGCACAGGCAGGACATCGGTCCTGAATCTCCCGGCGACGAGGAGGCGCATGATGTCGTCACCGACATTCAGCGTGCCCTCGTTGATCCAGACCCTGATATCCGCGATCCCGTCACGGCCTTTCAGTTCTCTGACACAGGCTTCGAGCATTCCTTTATTGTATGATAGCTTCATGGCCCTGACGGCCTTGCCGTTCTTCGAGGTAGCCCTGACGATCCCGTTGTGGACGATGATCATCCCGAGCTGATCAGGGTCTGTTGTCTTTTTTATCTCGTCTATCCAGGCTGTGATCATGAAGCCTCCAGTAGTATTGAACTATTTTTTCTTATACAGCGGCGACATGTTCCGCAGGAAGGCAATGCTTTTTTTCAATACCTCAACGGCCCTGTCAATCTGTTCTATTGTATTGTCCATCCCGAAGGCGAAGACGAGCGTTCCCTGTGCCAGCGCATAGTCTGTGCCGATCGCGATAAGAACATGGGATGCCCTGAGCGAGCCTGAGGCGCAGGCAGACCGCGTGGAGACGCAGATGCCTTCCTCGTCGAGCATGATCATCATCGATTCTCCCTCAATATATGCCACTGAGAACGAAACAAGACCGGGGAGACATTTTTCAGGGTGACCGTTGATGGTGATCTCATCGATCTCGCCGAGCCGTTTGATGAGATATCTTCTTAATCTCAAAACGTGTTCCATGCGCTGCGGCATCTCGACGTGCGCCAGCTCGGCTGCCTTTCCCATCCCGATGATGCCCAGCATGTTGGGTGTTCCAGCCCTGCGGCCGTTCTCCTGAGTTCCGCCGTCCACAAAAGGGAATATGGGGGTTTTGGTCCTTATATACAGGGCGCCCACGCCTGATGGGCCGTAGAACTGGTTTGCGGCTATGCTTAAAAGATCGACGCCGAGCTCATCGACATCGATGGGAATATTCCCGCAGGATACAACGGCGTCGCTGTGAAAGATGACATTCCTGGCCTTTGCGATCCTGCCTATCTCGGCAATGGGCTCAACGGTTCCTATCTCGTTGTTGGCGTGCATGACGGTGATGAGGATCGTCTGGTCGGTGATCGCCTTCTCCACTGCCGCCGGATCGACAAGGCCGTACTTATCAACAGGGATAAGGGTCACCTGGTATCCCATCCTCATGAGCGTCCTGAGCGTTCTCGCCACTGACTGATGTTCGATGTTCGTGCTGATGATATGCTTCCCCTTTTTTGCCCTTGCGAAGGCGACGCCCTTGATGGCGTGGTTGATCGATTCGGTACCGCCGGAGGTGAAGACGATCTCGGGCGCCCTTGCATTGATAAGCCCGGCAACTTTTGTCCGCGCTTCTTCAAGCGCCTCCGAGGCGCTGTCGCCTATGCGATGCTGGCTTAGAGGGTTGCCGAACCCATCCTTTTGTATATAGTCGATAAGCGCCTCTTTTACCTTTGAGTGGAGCTGTGTAGCGGAAATATTGTCAAAGTAGATCATGTCCATAGCGGTTGCTCCTCTTTGGTGTTCAATGTTATTTGTGTTCTATTGTTGGTTTTCCGCACTTTGTGCAGAAAGGAGATTGCTTCGGCAATTCGGTGTCGCAGTAAGGGCAATAGCATTTGCTCTTCTTAGTCCTTTCGCCGATGAACTCGACCTTTTTATCTTCTTTATCTTCCTTGCCTTCCTTTCGGTCGTAATAGTTCATGATCGCCTTGTGGAGCGCATCGGCGCCGAGGTTCGAGCAGTGGAGCTTGTTCTTGGGAAGCCCGCCCAGTTCCTGTGCCACAGAGTCGTTCGTGATCTTCATGGCCTCCTCGAGGGTCTTCCCTTTTGCCATTTCCGTGACCATGCTCGACACCGCTATGGCGGCGCCGCAGCCGTAGGTCTCGAATTTGATATCATCAATGCGATCGTCCTTGACCTTGATGGCGATCGTCATCATATCACCGCATACAGGGTTGCCTACCTCGCCAACCCCGTCAGGATCTTCCAGCTTGCCGACGTTTTTAGGATTTTTAAAATGTTCCATGACCGTCTCAGAATACTGCATAAATGCCTCCTTTTTGCTGCTTTTGTGTTTTTACAATATAAGCCATTTTATTTTTTTTTCAAGGGAATAAGTACGTTCCGTATCACC
>DLMV01000066.1:2742-5673 GCA_002478225.1 Deltaproteobacteria bacterium UBA7527
TAAGTACGTTCCGTATCACCATGCAATACGCTTGATCTTTTACTCGCCTAAAAAATAGGGGATTGACAAGTCCTGAAATCTTCGCTAAAAGGTATAAGATAATGTCACCATTGTGAATTCCAATAAACACAGCGAAAGGGGGTAGTCTATGGAGGAGAAAAAACAGCCTATTGATTGGACAACGTTGTGGAAGAAAGACGACTGGATGTCTGTCTGGATCGGTTTTTTGATCCTTATTATCTTTATGGCCGGCGCCACCTTTAAACTTCCCGGCTGGAGGTGGATGACGGACGGCGCCTTCATTGAGAAGGTTTCAGGCAGCGCATCAAAGGCCGAAGCGCTCGCAAAGGATGCCGAAGGGAAAGGCGAACAGAATGTCCAGAAAGAGCTACTCGCCCTCAAGGCGGCCATCGATGGGAAAGACAGGAAGGCCATAGGCGATGCCGCAGGCAAGGTTGAGAAGGCGGCAAAGGATGCCAAGGATAAGGATATCAAGAAGAATGCCGAAAAGATGGGCAAGGACATAAAAGGCCAGGCCGACAACACCATCGGCAAGATCCTTTCCGGCGACAACATGCTCAAGGCCCTCTACCTGCTGATCGGCCTGTGGATACTCGGCGGTATCGGCATGGCCATTATGGGCATGTCCTTCGGAAAGTTCACGCTTGGGTTCCCTATTGTCTATATTTTGTCCGCTCTCTCCTTCTTTGTCGCCGGGAACACGACCATTTCATACTATGGACTCGAGGTGGTGTTCTGGTCATTGCTCTTCGGGCTGATCATCAGCAACACCGTCGGCGTCCCTGAGTGGCTAAAGACCGCTGTCAAGACAGAGTTCTTTATAAAGATCGGCCTCGTTCTCCTCGGCGCCGAGGTGCTCTTTACGACGATCGCAAAGGTGGGGGCCTACGGGATGGTCCAGTCGGTCATCGTCATCTTTGCGGTATTTTATGTCTGTTACTGGGTAGCGAAGAAGCTTGGGCTCGACGATGAGTTCGCGTCGATCCTCGGTACAGCGGTGTCTATCTGCGGCGTCTCTGCAGCAATTGCCGCAGGCGGAGCGGTCAAAGGCGACCAGAAGAAGATAAGCCACACCATATCGCTGGTTCTCCTATGCGCCATTCCGATGCTGATCATACAGCCCCTCATCGCAAAAGGGGTAGGCATGTCGCCGGCAGTTGCGGGCGCATGGATCGGCGGGACGATCGATACGACCGGCGCTGTCGTCGCAGCGGGCGCTATTGCCGGTGAGGCTGCGATGGCCGTGGCCGTTGTCGTAAAGATGGCACAGAACGTCCTTATTGGGTTTGCCGCATTCTTCCTTGCCATCTGGTTTACCTTTAAAGGGCGGACCACAGGTGAAAAACCGACCGTTATGGAGATCTGGTTCAGGTTCCCTAAATTCGTTGTCGGTTTTATCATCGCCTCTCTTGTCTTCTCTTTCCTGATGCAGGAGTCATCAGCAAAGGCAGTGACGGGTATCACCGCAGGGTTGAGGGGCTGGTGGTTCACGCTCGCCTTCCTCTGTATAGGTCTTGACACAAAGTTCAAAGAGCTTGTTTCTATGGGCGGCGGGAGGCCTGCTGCAGCGTTCCTCATCGCACAGCTCTTCAATGTCTTCTGGACGCTGCTTTTTGCATGGCTCATCTTCGGTGGGGTCTTGTTCCCGGTACCGAAGTTTTAGAGGCAGCAGATAGTATATAGTAGATAGTAAAAAACAGGGAGCATGCCTGCTCCCTGTTTTTTTATTAAGACGACCCGGTCAGCAAATGCTTTTTGATGCGTTTTGAATTTTGAACATTGGCATTTATTTAGGATTTCGATATTCGTGCTTAGGATTTGATTTTCTGTTTCGTTATACGATATACGATCTGCCATGAACTACGGGCTGTCTTTACAGCTTCTGCAGCATCGCCTCCAGTATATTCCTCTTTGCACGCCGGTAGAGCGCGTACTCGTAGGGCAGGAAGGGAACGCCGCCCCATTTCAGCTTAAAGAAGACTATTCCTTTATTGATGCCCAGCCCGAGGTTCACATATCTTTTCCCCTTCTCCTGAGCAGCTTTGATGAGCTCATACAGAAGAGCGTCTGAAACCCCGGGGACGTAGCGCCTCCGGGAAACGAAATTGAACATATAAAAGGCATACTCTTTCGCGTCAAAGTCGGCTATATCGAATGCTATGAGCTTTCCATTCCGGTCCCTCCCGTTTATTACCAGCGCCGTATCAGAAGAAGCGACATAATCCCCGATATGCTCGAAGATGAATCGCGTGCCGGCGCTCACCTGATGGGAATCTACAAATTCCTTTACAAGGTCCACGTTCTCGTCGCAGTATTCATCCGTCTTCTCTATTGTTATTTCCTTTGAAGCCCTGCGTATGATGTTCAGGGTTTTAGGGGTGATGCGAAAAGCGTTAAGGTCAAGCCTGTAGTAATAATCCGATGATCTCTCAATAATGGCATCATTGTTCAGCGACACAACGGGCGCCACTATTGCAACCTGTTCCGGCTGTGATCTTTTCGTGGCATCGTCAAGCGCCCTTTTCATCCTCTTTTCATCAAACGGCTCTCCCAGCGGGTACCCGACAAAAACAAGCGTTCCTTTCGCCGTGTAGCAGAGATAGGACCCGAAGAGATGCGGTTCTCCTCCCGATATTGCTCCTACGTAGCGGGTTATGTGTTCCGGTACGCAGGCGTTGTTCCGTATGAGATCTGCTTCGCCCGCCTTTATCATTGTCCCGATTTCGCTACTGTATATCCATTCGCTTCGAACATCCTTCTGATGCCCGGTATATGCGTGGTGCCTACAAATGCTATAGCATTACCCCGCTCCATGAACGGCATCATCCTCCCGAACATGACCGGGTCCCGCTTTTCGACGATGGACTCGCAGCGGGACGGAAAATCCCCGATGACCGACACCAGGGCCTC
>DLMV01000066.1:5811-11927 GCA_002478225.1 Deltaproteobacteria bacterium UBA7527
CACCAGGGCCTCTATATCGCCTTTCAGATAGCGGCGCGCGTGGCGCTTTGCGAATCTTCCCCATTCATTAATCCTCCTGAAAAAGCTGACGATCCTTTCAACGGGTATGCCGTTCAATGCCTCGATCTGTTCCTCGATGGTTTCGAGGAAATGGACATCCTTACCCAGCTCCCTGGCCACCGACAGCGCCTCGAGGTCGACGGAGTATGTCCAGCCCCTCTTTCGCAGGTAATGCGACCAGATCGCGAAGAAGGCCATCCACGGCTTCATTATGTCTATCTCTTCGGGGATAAGCGTTCCTTTCCCTCTGCTTAACAGGTCTGCGAACAGCGCAAGAGAACTGTCGGAGGCAGCCCCTCTGAATTCCCTGCTGATCGCTGACAGCGTAGCTTTATCCAGCAGATCCGAGATCCTCATTGTTTCTTTTTCCTCGACGCCCCCTTGCCTTACCTTGCTCATGTTCGCTTCATCAAGAGGACCTTCAAGGAGAACGGTTGTTGTTCCGCCGATGAGCTGAGCGAGGGATCGTCTGAAGCTGTATGGAAAAAAATGGGCGCTTCCTGCAAGGAGATTCTTTACGCCGTTGCGCTCGACCTCCCAAACCATCCTGAACCGCTTTTCGTGTGTCCTCCAAAAAGGCATTGCATCCTCTATGCGGTCATAGCTTCGATGTGATCGCGTCTAAGATTGCGAAAGGTCTGCTTTGTCCGAGCGTGTATTCGCAAAATTCATACCTGAGGAAAGGTACGCCGCCCCATTTTTCCTTGAACCTCCTGATCCCGCTGTTGACCCCCAATCCCAGATTGATAAAGCTCTTCCCATTCCTGCGCGTAATATTGATCATCTCAAAGAAAAGCATGTCCGACGCATAAGGGACGTAATATTTTTTTGAGTGGCATCCCACGACATAGGTATCAAATGTCTTGGCAGCGGTCTCGATGACGAAGAAGGCAGAGAGTTGGCCTTTTGGATCCCGCGCATTGAGAATAATGGCCGTATCAGATGCTCTGGCGTATTCAGGTATTCCTGAAAAAAGTTCCCTTGTCAGCGCTCCGGGCTTTTCCCGCCTGAGGAATTCCCTGATAAGCGACCCGTGCTCTTCTGTTGTTTGTCCAGATCGTTCGACAACGAGTTTTGTCTTCGCCTTGGCCACAGCCTTATGAAGATTGCCTTTCATGCGGAAGCCCGCAATGTCAAGCCGGTAGTAATCGTCATGCTTCATTTCAGAAGGAATGCCCGCGAGGTCCCCTGGTATCTCAGGCGCTATGACCCAGAGATACCGGATCGTATGTTGTTTCGTGATGAGATGAACGAGGGGCTTGATCCTGTTCCCCGAAAAGTCCCCGTTGAGGGGATACCCAACAAGGATCGCCCAGTTGTCCTTCACGTAGATCAGGTGATCGTCGATAAGCAATGGTTCCGCCTTTGATATGATGGTCATAAGGCTTACGACATGCTCCGGCAAATAGGCCCTCTTCAATATATATAGTTCCTCTTCCTTCGAGATCATCTCTTTCTCATCATTAACATTATACACCAAGCATCTTGTGGCAGGTCCTGCAGGGTTCAGGCGGCTCGGGAAGCGGCGTCAGTTCTATGCGTCTCGTCTCGAGCAGTGCCCGGAAGTTTTCGTCAAAACGTTTTTTTCTCAGGAGAAAACGTTCCCGGAACCTGCTGTAGCCTTTGCTCTCCCAGATGTCCCCGGGGTCTTCCTGAAATATATTTCCAAACCCTACCCTCTCTGTGCTGTATTCCTTCCCGCAAAAGATCCTTCTGAAGGGAGAACGTATCGGCGGGCCGAGGTAAACGCAGGGCGATACCTCGCCATCAGCTGATACGTAAAGATTTTTCAGGGGGTTTTCTGCGCAGACGGCGACATCGCAAGGTCGCATTGAGGGTATAACGAGGTCCAGGCCGTATCTCTGCGCCCTTCTCCTTGCCTCTGTAAAGATTGCCTGATAAGGTTCATTACTTGTTTCTTCACAGGTAAAGACCCGTTCCTGGTCCTGTCTTTTATTTGCGATGTGTACGATATTGATAAGCACAACCTGCCGGATCCCGATCGTTCCAGCGAGGTCGATGAGAGAGGGGACCTCATCGATGTTCTCTTTCAGCATAAGGTAGACGATGTGTATTGCGGGTCTTGCCGCTCCCTTTTCTGCGACCAGCCTTTTCATCATGGTGATAGAATGTATCAATGCGTCAAGATCGGAATTGACCCGGATAGCATTGTGGGTCCTACCCGTTGCCCCTGACAGGGAGAATCCCATGAAATCTATGCCGGCTGAGATGAGGTCTTTTGCGTATTCTTCGGTAAGCCCCATGCCGCTCGTCACAAAGCCGGCCTTTGCGCCTTGCTGCTTGATGAGAAGCAGGCATTCAACGAGATGTCTGTACAGCAGCGATTCGCCCCATCCCTCGAGGACCACGCTCTGCACGTCCTTTAAGAACGGCACTACCTTTTTGAAATTCTCAAAGTCCATCTCTTTGCGCTGCCAATCCCTGTATTCGTCTTTGATGCACATGGTGCATCGGAGGGGACAGCGGGTTGTAAGCTCGATCTGCCATATGGAAAATGGCCTTGGATCCTGCTGTTTGAAAAGTTTATCAAGCATACCCATGCGTTCTCTGCTTTATATATTGTTGATTGTATATGGCCTGGCAGTGAGAGTCAATAGCAGCCCGACATCAACGAACTGCTTTTCTCGTCTTCCGTTCCTCTCGTTCCTCGCACTTCGTTCCTTGTGTCTTACCTTTTACTTTTCACATTTCACTTTTCACGTTCCTATTCGCTTTCCACTTGAGTCAATAACAGGTTATTTTGTATGATATTTGTCAGGAAGAGGCCGGGATATGAAGTTGCAGGACAGGGTAGCGTTGTTGACGGCGGCGGCCGGCGCAGGGATAGGCCAGGCAACGGCGAGGATCATGGCGCGGGAAGGAGCGAGGGTTGTTGTCACCGATGCCCACGAAGAGCGGGCAATATCAGTAGCCAATGAGATCCATGACGAGTATGGCGTGGAGACCATCGGTATGTATTGCGATGTCACAAGCAGGGAAGACGTCGAGCGTGTTGCGGCCGCGACCCTCGAACGTTTCGGGCGCATCGATATCCTGTTCAACAATGCCGGCACGAACAGGCCATCGCAGGTCGTTGATATGACGGACGAGGTATGGGAGCTTGTCGTCAACACATCCCTCAGGGGCACCTTCTATTGCTGCAGGGCGGTACTCCCGGCGATGATCGCACAGAAAAAGGGTCGAATTGTAAGCATCACCTCTGTGGCTGCCTTCCGGGGCCTGAAGGCCGGACATGCGCATTATGCCGCGGCCAAGGCAGGAGTAATGGCATTTACACGCTGCCTGGCGATGGAGGCGGCAGAGCACCGCATTACCGTCAATACCATAGCACCGAGCTTTATCTATAATGAGTTCATCCCCCGCATCTATCCCGAGGAAGAGATAGAGAGGATGTACGAGGAGATACCCTATCCGAGAAAGGGGACGCCGGAGGACATTGCCAACACGGTCCTTTTTCTTGCTTCCGATGAAGGGGAGTATATCACGGGACAGACAATCTGCGTTACGGGCGGAAGCTGGATGAGATGATGAGAAGGAAATCCAAAATTCGAATATCGAAGCATGAAACAAACACAAACGTTCTAATGTTCAAAATCCAAAATGCATGTACAAGCTTCTCTTGAGAACATTCGATATTTGGATTTTGATATTGTTTCGGATTTAGATATTAGAGATTCGCGCTTGTTTTATGTAAGGAGGTAATAGTGCAGCAGAAATTAAGACCGGAGGAGCTTTATAAGCGATGCGACCCCGATGTGTTCTTGTTCCGGACCACTACCGAGATCACAGAAGTTATGAAGACCATCGGGCAGGAGAAGGCGCTCAACGCCCTCGACTTTGGCCTCAATATGGACAGCAGCGGATTCAACATATTCGCCATAGGAGAGAGCGGCACCGGCAAGATGACAACGGTCATGACCAGGCTTAACGCAAAGGCCGCAGAGGAAAATGCGCCGCCTGATTGGTGCTATGTCTATAATTTCAAAGACCCCGACACCTCCATAGCCTTGTCTTTCGAGCCTGGCATGGGGGTTGCCTTCCAGAAGGAGACGGAAGAGCTTGTTAAGATACTGCGGATAGAGATACCAAAAGCCTTTGAATCAAAGGAATATGAGACGCAGAAAAGCAAGATCATCGACGAGTTTCAGCAGAAACAATCAGAGTATCTTGCGAGGCTCGATGTGGAAGCAAAGGAAAGAGGGTTCACCGTAAAACGCCAGCCGACAGGCATCCTTATAGTTCCGGTAAAGGAGAACGGCGAGCTTTTGTCAAAGGAAGAATTTGATGCGCTGGACGAAAAGACCAGGAAAAAGATGGAGGAGACGGGACGGTTCTTCCAGGAGAAACTTAATGATGTTGTGCGGGTCCTAAGAGAAGCAGAGAAGATCGTCCGGGACATGCTGGCACGGCTTGACAGGATGGTCGCCTTTGACCTTGTGGGGCCGCTCATCGATGCAATGAAGAAGAAATATCGTGATCAGGAGAAGGTTGTACGATACCTGGAAGATGTCGAGGAAGAAATACTCTCCCATCTTGACGAGTTCCGGACGACAGAGGAACAGCCTTCGCCTCTTCCTTTCCTGAAGATGCCAAAGACAGAGGCGTCCTTCTCCAAATATATCGTGAACGTGATCGTCAACAACGGAGAACGAAAAGGCGCTCCCGTCGTGTACGAAAGCAACCCGACATACCTGAACCTTTTCGGCCGTTTGGAATACAGGGTCCAGTACGGTATGGCGACGACGGACTTTACGATGATCAAAGCCGGTTCGCTTCACAGGGCCAACGGAGGCTATCTCGTTGTCGATGCCATGGAGCTTCTCAGAAATCCCTTCTCATATGAGGCGCTGAAAAGGGCGCTCAAGAACAAGGAGATCAAGATCGAGGATGTCCTCGAGCAATACAGGCTTGTCAGCACTGCCGGATTAAAGCCGGAGCCGGTCCCGTTGAATGCAAAGGTCATCCTTGTCGGCAACCCCTACCTCTATTATCTTCTGTATAATTACGACGAGGATTCCCGGGAGCTTTTCAAGGTCAAGGCCGATTTTGACAGCAGGATGGAAAGGACGCCTGAGAACATACTGAAATATGCGGCATATGTTGCCCAGTGCCAGAAGGACGAAAACCTTCTTCCCTTCGACAGGACGGGCGTTGCAAAGATCGTTGAGTACGGGTCGCGGTTCGCAGACCATCAGGAGAAGCTCTCGACAAAGTTCAGCCTTATTGCCGACCTTATCCGCGAGGCGCACTACTGGGCGAAGCAAGAGGGCAGTGATGTCGTCACAGGAGCGTACGTCGAGAAGGCGGTGGACGAAAAGATACACCGGGTGAACAGGATCGAAGAGAGATTGCAGGAGATGATGGTCGAAGACACGCTGATCGTCAACACCTCGGGAGGAAAAGTGGGCCAGGTGAACGGACTGGCGGTCTTTGATCTTGGCGACTACAGCTTCGGGAAGCCGTCAAGGATCACTGCCAAGACCTATGCGGGCAAGGCCGGCGTAGTAAACCTCGAACGCGAGACAAAGATGAGCGGAAAGATCCATGAAAAGGCCATACTGATCATCACAAGCTACCTCGGCAGCAAATACGCGATGAAAAAGCCTATCAGCCTTTCCGCATCGATCACCTTTGAGCAGCTCTACGAGATGATCGAAGGGGACAGCGCTACCTGCGCTGAGCTGTACGCCCTTCTGAGCAGCATCTCGGGTGTTCCGTTGAAACAATCTTTTGCCGTAACAGGGTCGATGGACCAGAACGGCGATGTGCAGCCCATCGGCGGCGTGAACCAGAAGATAGAAGGGTTCTTTGAGCTTTGCAAGGCAAGAGGGCTGGACGGCTCGCATGGCGTCATCATACCGACAAGAAATATCAGGAACCTTGTCCTGAACAAAGAGGTCGTAGAGGCCGTACGGAACGAAAAATTCTTTATCTATGCGATCGACAGGATGGAAGAAGGCCTGGAGCTGCTGACGGACATGAAGGCAGGGGAGCTGCAGGACGATGGTACATATCCCGAAGGCACCATCAACTTA
>DLMV01000067.1:0-2537 GCA_002478225.1 Deltaproteobacteria bacterium UBA7527
CGCAGCGAATGAGATTGCCGCGCTCTGCTCGCAATGACCCATCACCTCTTACCTACCACCTTTCACCCATCACCCATTACCCATTACCCATCACCTATTACCTATCACCTATCACCTCTTACCCATCACCTATCACGATATCTACTGATCTCTGCGTTCTCTGCGAGAGGAACAAGGTTCGTAGTATTGTCATTGCGAGGCGAAGCCGAGGCGATCCTAACGCTTAAGCATTGATTTGAAAACCTTCTTACCATATAATGATTTTATTGGAGACAACACGCTTGAGTCAAAGTGGACTGCATTTTGAGAGATCGCCGGAGAACACCCTCATCATAAACGTCTCGGGGGACTGGAAGCTCAGCAATGCCCTGCCCTCATCTGACGATCTCTTAAGAGAGATCGACACAGCAATGCTGCCGCAACGCATAACCTTTGACGCGAGGTCCCTGGACGGTTGGGACAGCGGTCTTTTGACCTTTCTCATCAGACTGAAGCATCATTGTGCCGGAAAGGAGACCACTATAGATTTTGGAGGATTGCCCCATGGGGTCCAGCGGCTTCTTGATCTCGCATCAGTTGTGCCGGAACGGAAAGAGGCGCATAAGGAATCGATCCGCGTATCGCTGCTGACGCATATCACCCAGGTAGAGATATCCATATGGCATTCCATCCTCGAGATGATGAGCTTCCTCGGGGAGGTCGCTGTGGCCTTTTTCAAGCTCTTTAAGGGCCGCGCCAGGTTCCGCCGCTCCGATCTCATGCTGATATTAGAAGAATGCGGAGCAGATGCGCTTCCCATCGTCTCTCTCATCAGCTTCCTCGTTGGCCTCATCCTTGCTTTTGTCGGCTCCATACAGCTCAAGATGTTCGGGGCGCAGATCTTCATCGCCGACCTTGTCGGCATCGCCATGACGCGCGCAATGGGGGCGATCATGGTGGGGATCATTATGGCAGGACGCACCGGCGCTGCGTTTGCGGCAAGGATCGGCACGATGCAGGTTAATGAAGAGATCGACGCCCTGCGGACCGCCGGTATATCTCCTGTCGAATTCCTTGTCCTTCCCAGGATGATCGCCATGACGCTCATGCTGCCGCTGCTTACTCTCTACTCGGACCTGATGGGCATGCTCGGGGGGCTCTTTGTCAGTGTCACGGGGTTCGGCATAGGCGTGAACGAATACTTTCAGGAGACAAAAGACGCGGTAGCCATGACAAACATATGGGTCGGGCTTTTCAGCAGTTTTGTCTTCGGCATTCTTGTCTCCTTTACCGGTTGTCTCCGTGGGATGCAATGCGGGAGGAGCGCCTCCGCGGTCGGTGACGCGACGACGTCAGCGGTAGTGACCAGCATCGTGAGCATTGTCATCGCTACCGCGATCATCACCATACTATGCGACGCACTGGGGATATGATGGAACAGGATAAGGCTGCCTCTGGAACCCCTGAGCCCCATATTATCGTACGCGATCTGACGATGGCATACGGGGAGCACCTGATCCAGAAGAATATAACATTTACGATCAACCGGGGCGATATCTTTATTATCATGGGCGGGAGCGGGTGCGGCAAGAGTACTCTCTTGAGGCTTATGATCGGCTTGAAGGAGCCTGCGAGGGGCGAAATATTTTATGGAGACGTGAACCTCTGGGGACTGTCCCCTGACGAACGCGAACAGTTCATGAGAAGCTTTGGGGTCCTCTACCAGAGCGGCGCCCTGTGGAGCTCGATGACGCTTGCAGAGAACATATCCCTGCCGCTTGAGCAATATACAAACCTAAGCCATGCACAGATCAGCGAGATCGTATCCCTCAAGCTCTCTCTCGTCGGCCTCGCGGGTTTCGAGGACTATTACCCGTCGGAAATCAGCGGCGGGATGAAAAAACGCGCAGGACTGGCACGCGCCATGGCCTTCGATCCCGAGATACTCTTCTTCGATGAACCGTCCGCCGGATTGGACCCTATAAGCGCGAAGCTTCTCGATGATCTCATCCTCGAGCTCCGCGACAGCCTCGGCACTACTATTGTTGTTGTGACGCATGAACTGGAAAGCATCTTTGCCATAGGGAACAATTCGGTGTTTCTCGACGCTGACACAAAGACCATGATAGCATCAGGGGACCCGAAAAAACTTCTTGCCCAATGCAAGAACCCGACGGTCCACAGCTTCCTCACAAGGGGGAAGTCTGACGGCCGGCAGCCTGACGGGGAAGCGGCGCCGCAGTGCTCCAAGGGACAGGACAACACGTGTATAAAAGGGGAGCAATAGAACCACCGAAAAAGGAGAAAAGCAATGGCAAAAAAGGCGAGTAAGACTTTAATAGGCACATTTGTTGTAAGCGCCCTCACGCTTGCCATTCTGGCTGTTTGGGTCTTTGGGTCAGGCAAATTTTTTGTCGATAAAATACCTTACGTTATGTTCTTTGATGGTTCTGTAAAAGGGCTCAACATAGGCTCTCCTGTCGTATTCAGGGGCGTTAAGATAGGCTCTGTTACAAATATCGTTTTACGATACAGCTACGCTAACAAATCCTTCCTCA
>DLMV01000067.1:2595-10753 GCA_002478225.1 Deltaproteobacteria bacterium UBA7527
ATTCCTGTATATGTAGAGCTGGATCCCAGGGCAGTTATTACTGACAGGCCGCTTGGGTCGGGTCATCAAGACCAGTTCTCTCAGCTCATTGAAAGAGGTCTTCGGGCACAGCTCCAGATGCAGAGCTTCGTTACCGGCCAGCTTATGATCTACCTCGATTTTTTCCCTGATAAAAAGATCAGGCTTGTCGGTCTTGAAGACAGGTATCCGGAGGTTCCAACCATACCTTCCAGCATCGACGAGATACTGAAGACCGCCGAAACGATCAACTGGAAAGGGCTTTTTGACAAGATCAGCAACGCCGTGGAAGGGATCGATAAAGCAGTCAATTCCAAGGAATTCACCGCAAGCATCAAATCACTCGATGAGGCAAGCAGGGAACTTAAGCCGGTTCTTGTAGCCATAAAAGACGCGACTGGCGATATCCGCAAGATCGTCAAAAAGGGTGAGAAGATACCTGAACAGGTTGAACAGACGCTGGCTGCTGCTAAAAAGACCCTTCAGGAGGCAGAGCAGACGCTTGTATCGTACCGTGAAATTGTCTCAGAGAATTCGGTGCTGACCCATGAAATCAATACGACCCTCGACGAGGTAGCAAATACGGTCCGTTCAGTCCGTCATCTCACAGACTACCTCGAACAATATCCTGAATCATTGATCTCAGGAAAGAAGACCAGCAAAGGAGAGTAACATGAGAGACCATGTCCTTTTCCGCATAGCTGTATTGTCTATCGGGATCATAGCGTTCCTTGTTGCCGGGTGCGGCAGTTCAGCACCTTCCAGGTTCTATACCTTAAGCTCGCTGAAGCCTGCAGGGCCGGCTCAGATGCCTTCAGGGGAAAATATCAAGAGCATTGTCCGTATCGGTCCCGTAGATATCCCCGATTATCTGGACAGGCCGCAGATCGTTACCAGAACTAGCCGGAACGAGCTTTCTATCGCCGAGTTCGACAGGTGGGGAGGCTCGCTTAAAAATGATGTAAGCCGTGTGCTCATCGAAAACATTTCATCGACCCTTGCCGCGGGGCGCGTTACCGTCTTGCCCTGGAAGCAATATGCACCGGGGGCATACAGGGTGCCGTTGACCATCACGCGCCTCGATGTCACGCCCGGCGGAAATCTTTACCTTCAAACACAGTGGAGCATTATAGACAAAGACGGAAAAACAGTGACCGTTATCAAGGAATCAAATATCAGCAAGCCCGTCAATGGAACAGCATATAGCGTGATCGTCACTGCGATAAGCGATGCCCTTGCAGACTTAGGTCAGGAGGTCGCCGCATCGATCAAATCAGCTATCGCAAAAGAAAGATGACCATGGAAATGACAAAGAACAGAAATATCCTTGTGCCTGTTGCCGACGGTTCAGAAGAACTGGAGGCCGTCACGATCGTAGATGTTTTGAGAAGAACCGGCGCCCGTGTCGTATTCGCATCAGTGGACGGGCTCCAGGTTACCGCATCAAAAGGCGTGAAGCTCATTGCCGACTGCCTGCTGACCCAATGTCTTGATGAAATATATGATCTTATCGTTCTGCCTGGCGGGATGCCCGGGGCTGAACATATGCGCGACTCAAAAGAATTGACCGCAATGCTGCAAAAACAGAAGAATGAGGGGAGGCTTTATGCGGCTATCTGCAGTGCGCCGGCGGTTGTGTTCTATCCTCACGGTCTTCTCGAAGGCAGCCGATTCACCTGCCACCCCAATTTTGCAAACTTTGTCAAAGGCACGAAACCGGTCGATGAAACGGTCGTCGTTGACGGCAACCTTATCACAAGCCGCGGTGCAGGCACTGCCGTAGAGTTTGCCCTTACGCTTGTCGAGCTCCTCTATGACCGGCAAAAAAGGAGCGAGGTGGCGCGGGGAATGGTCTTGGATACCCAGGAGCAAGCCGGATGAAGAGAGCTCACGGCTTTTGGCAAACCTGATCCTGGATCCTGGCTACTGGATCCTTGACAAAAGATCGAGGTCGAGCGTTCTCTTGGAACCTCGATATACGAAATACGATATACTATTCTATCAGCTGACCGCTGACATCTTAACAAGGAGGGTTGCATGAGTAAGATCAAAGAGATACCTTTGCAGCAGCTCAAGACCAGGGAATTTATTAAAGAACAAGTGGCGGAGATCTCAAAGATGGTGGACAAGGGCCTTGCCATCAATGCCCTTTCCGGCGGCGTAGATTCATCGGTCGTAACATTGCTCGGCTTCAAAGCGCTTGGCAAGAGGCTTAAAACATACTTTATCGACAGCGGCCTCATGCGTCACAAGGAGCCACAATACGTCGTCTCGATCTTCAGGAAACTGGGTGTCCCCGTAGAGATCGTTGATGCGAAGGAACAGTTTTTCAGGGCGCTGAAAGGGCTCACAGACCCGGAGGAAAAAAGAGAGGCCATCACCCATGCCTTTTACAAGGAGGTCTTCGGCGGTCTCGTTAAGAAAAGCGGCGCCAGATATCTCCTTCAGGGCACCAATTATACCGATGTGGAAGAGACCGTAGCGGGAATAAAGAGACAGCACAACATTCTCGCGCAGCTCGGCATCGACACGAAAGAGGTCTATGGATATCATCTGATCGAGCCGCTTATTCAACTGCGAAAAAGCGGCATACGCAAGGTCGGGCAAGCGTTGGGACTCCCGGCAGAGATCTACAAAAGGCCGCCGTTTCCCGGACCTGCCCTCTCGGCACGGGTCATCGGGGAAGTAACGCCGCAAAAGATCGAGACAGTAAGGAAGGCAACAAAGATCGTCGAGGAAGAACTGGGCAAGACGGGAGCATTCCAGTATCTGGCGATCCTTCACGAAGACCGCGTCACAGGGATACGGAAGCACAAAAGGGATTTCGGCCTCCAGATAGAGGTGAGGTGCTGGGAGAGTATTGACGCAAAAGTGGCAACTCCCACAAAGCTCCCTTACGATAAGCTTATGAAGCTCGGCGACAGGATAACGAGCGAGGTGCCCGGCGTTGTGAGCGTAACCTATAATATTACCAGAAAGCCTCCGTCAACGATCGAGGCTATTTAGAAGAACTGATTTGACTTTTAAAAAACTTTATATGATAATATATATGAAGATCGGAAATTTTTGTTAGTTGCATCCACAAAAATCTTCATTTTTGTAGCATCTTCTTAACACAGTTCCGTATTCTTCAACATTCTACAAAGGAGGTAGTCCCATGGCAAAAGGAACTGTGAAATGGTTCAACGAGTCAAAAGGCTTTGGTTTTATAACCAAAGAAGACGGCGGCGACGTTTTTGTTCACTATTCAGCCATTCAGGACAGCGGCTTCAAATCCCTGTCTGAAGGACAGCAAGTGCAGTTCGACGTCGTAAACGGCCCAAAGGGTCCTGCTGCAGCAAATGTAGTAAAACTCTAAGCCAACAAAGGCAGGTTCGGGGTTTCCCGGGCCTGCCTTTCTTTTTTTCGAACGACAAATAATACCGACAGGCGCTTTCACAACATTTGCTGCGCCTTTTTTTCTGCTATCTTTTTGCCGGGTATTATCCTCACCTCCACAGAAAATACTTGCATGATGCAACGCATATCGACTGTATGCTTGCGCCTTGCCTACCTGCCGATAAGGCAGACCGATATCTTGTCGAGCCGATCCGATGTTGTCAGGCTGTATTTTTCCCAGAACAGCTGATCGACCTTTATGAATTTGTTGTCCGCCTTTCTGGCAAGGAACTTCTTGAATTGTCCGGGCCCGCCGTTGTACATAGCGTATAATGTCCGCGCAAGCGTGTTGCTGTCCAATCCCTTTGATTCGGGCTTCTTCAGCGCGTATTGGCGCAGGTAGAGCTCAAGGATCTCGCATCCTGTTCTGGCATTGTAATGGATATTCCAGCGCAGGTTCTCAACCTTGTAAATGCCCCTCCACACCCGTTCATTGATCTGCATCAGCCCCACTGAGCTTTGATTATACGAGAAGATCGGGCTTATCTTCCCGCCTTTTGTGACAAATTGCCGCCAGCAGCTTTCCTGCCATGCCGTAGCAAGGACCGCCGAACGGTAGAGGTTGTAGTATCCGGCTGCGAGTTTTTTCTTCTTCAAGACATCCTCTGTGGCCTGATCCAGCACCATTTTGACGCGGCTTAAATAGGGGGTAATATCTCCCTTGGGCAAGACCCACGGCTTCATTTCGTCAATGCCAGGCTGCTGAGCCTGCGCATGGGCCGTGGACGCCTGGATAGGCAGAAAGGACCAGAGGGCTGCCGGTATTCCTCCTCGTGCATCCTCCTCAGGGAAATCCATCTCAAGCCCTTCATAGGCAGGCTTCTGATCGTCAGGGAGCTCTCCGAAACCAAAGAACATCCGGAGCGGATTGTTGACGGCCGATGAATAACGTAAATCGGGTTCCGCCTCCTTCACGCCGAGCAGTTTCGCAAGCTGCAAAAGCCCGCTGCGGTTGATATCGGGCATTACGTTCAACCCGCCCTTGCTCAACGCAACGATCGCGTCGGCTGTCGCTATAAACGACAGGTAGTCTGCCGGAGAACCGGATAGCTTTGTTGACAGGTATTTTCTGAATATGGAGCCAAGCGTCTGCCACGTATCCGTGAACTGCCGCACCACTAAGTCCTGACGTATGGTGCCTTCTTCGAGAGAGTTCACAAATTCATAGCGCCTGTCGAGGAGTGTCTCGAGCAGGGTGTTTTTCTCGTCCTCGGTTACCGACTGACCGATAAGCGCCTGGATCTGGTTGACGAAAAAGGCATCCCAGTCCTCCCACGCCTTGACCAGCGCCTGTATGCCTGCTGCCGGCAGGGAAGCCCCTTCCCCCTCCCCGGCCGGAGCCGCCGCATCCACGTCCATAAGGACATCGAGGATTATGGAGCCTTCTTTCATCTGTACCCCGCCGACCCTCAAGGTCCCGAGCCATGACCCGAAGTTTTGCTTGTCCTGGTCCTTTACAAACAGCGGCAGGAGGTTCTGGAGTCCCTTTACAGCCCCTCCCATATCAAAGCTCACCTTGCCAAGGTAGGGGTTCAGGTACGATTGGATAAGGCCGACAAGGCTCTTATCGATGCCGGTCTGTTTGCCGCCTGGGCCGAGAGTCTTGAAATCCATTACCTGAAGACCGAGACGGTTGGTCTTCTGGTCAAAGACGATCTGCTGCAAAAGATTGATATGACCTTCCCAGCCGGCAAGCGGGATGCACACGTCCTTCAAAGGCAGACCGGCCTGGATCTTAATGGCGCTCCCCAGCTTGAGCAGGGATTTCTCCGGCCCCACCTCGGGGTCCCACAGCTCGATGCGGGAACAGCCCTCATTGAGGTTTAAAGGCAGCGCCCTCTCTCCGGGCAGATTAAATGCCTGACGGATAAATTCAGAACGGACAAAGGAAGGATCGAGGGTAACGGGGATGTGGATCGTTTGTGATGCCGCCATGACCGTTAAAGGACAGCATAGAAGCGCCAAGAGCAATATGATGCGTGTCGCCCGTCTCATCCACCACATCCCGGAAGGATATTCTAATTTTATCATGATTGCAGCAAACAAGGTAATTAAAAAATAGGTGATAGGTTATAGGTAAAAAAGGATGGGCTTATTGCCTCCCGATCTCCGCCTCTTTACTCCCGGGTCTTCGGCTCATTGAACATATAGAGACTTCACGGGGTTTCTTTATCTTCTACTGTTCACATTTGACGATCTATGTTTTACGGGGTTCATCCTTCATCAGATAAGGGTCTATAATGTCACGGAGCTTAGAGAGCTCCAGCCCGGCATACACGTCATTCTTTTCAATGATAAAGGCTGGATATGTGCTGGTGCGGTGGAGCAGGGATTTATAGATGCCGGTAAAAGACTGCGCGTTGACAAGGGAAATATTGATCTGTTCCCCGTATATGTTCTCAAGCTGCTGAATAACTTCCGAGAGCTTGCTCAAAGATTCTCTCATCTCGGCTGGATATTCATCAATGATCTCCTTGTTCACCTCTTTTTCAACACCGGATTCGTGAAAAATAAGCTTACAGCTCGGACAGTTGCTCAGCATGACCGGCATAACCGTCACGACCTCGACTGAAACGGGTCCATTACGGTTTCCGGG
The DNA here is from genome assembly GCA_002478225.1 of Deltaproteobacteria bacterium UBA7527. Taxonomy (GTDB): domain Bacteria; phylum Desulfobacterota; class Syntrophorhabdia; order Syntrophorhabdales; family Syntrophorhabdaceae; genus UBA5609. The sequence goes on from DLMV01000067.1 coordinate 8,648, forward strand.
AGTATTTTTTTTGTCCATATTGAAATGTACGTCACGCCCCGGCAATAGTCAAGCCACGTCCAGTTCATCCGGTCATATAACTCTTCAGTTCTTTTGTTGATATGTTCGCTTCTTTCATCTTCCGCCAAATGGTTGTTCGTCCAATGCCAAGAAGCTGTGCTGCCTTGCTCAGGTTTCCGCGGCATGCCCGCACCGCGACTATGATGGCTTGTTTCTCCATCTCAGCCAAGCCTCTTACCGGTTGTTCGGTCACGGGCCATCCCGGTCCTTGTTTTTCTACCATTGAAATTTCACTCCCCCTGTTACGGAATGTGCGCTTTCTTTCGATCTCACCTGCCCGTCATAGGCAAGGAAGAAGCTCCAGGCATCCTTTACCTTTCCTGTTACCCCCAGGGAGAAGGTGCCGCTGTCCCGGTCGAGCTTGTCGGAGGAAACCCTGAAGGAACCTGAAGGGGCGCCGGCGAAGCGGGCATTGAGCAGGGCCTCATTATCGCCAAGCTCATGGACCCAGCGGGCGGATATCTCGGGGGTGACAAGGAAGGTCTCTGTGATGCGGAACTCCTTTGCCGCGCGGACGCCAAGGGCAGCCTGCAGGGAGAGGGTGTTCTCGCTGCTTACATCGAGATTGAGGGCCTGCGCTCCTCTTTCCGTGAAGCCGTCCCGATGGTTTTGAAGGGCAAGGAACGAGGTGTAAGGGGTAATGGCGAAACCGTTGACCGGTATCCGGTACCCGCCTTCTATATACCCTGAGATATCGTATCCATTATAGGATCCCTTTGCCATCCGGGAAATGGCCCCGAAGTTGATGTAACGGGTGGTATCATAGCTGTTCCTGCTGTAGGCAAGGGCAAGGTCCGTGTACCACCTGTTGTCTTTCGGGGTGTAGGAGCCGTAGATCGCACCCTGGTAGCTGTCCTCGCTTCCCTTATCCTTGAGGTCCTTCATGGTCATGTTCGTCTTCGCATACCCCAGGGCAAACCCGGCTTTGATGGCAGGGGTTAGGTTGAAGTCCACACCGGCCATGGTGCCGCCGATGGTAAAGTCATACCGGGAGGCGATGTCATCACCGCTCCTGTCGCCGGTTGCACCGTATCCTTTTATCCACAGATCAAAGGGGTCCTTCTTCCCGTCCTTTGCTATAGAGGGAACGCCTGTATCGGTCAGGGTCTCCATATTCGCCGCAAGCATCGTAAGGTGGGTTCCCTTGCTGTCCATCCTGGTGTTCGAAGACAGGGATGAGGAACGGCGGAAGAGGTTCCGGTAGAAGCTTGCCGTCCTGTAGGTGTCGACGATGGTGTATGCCGTGTGGCTCGCCCCGCCCATTTTATCGAGGGCAAGACGAACGTCGGAAGCGCCAAGGGAACCCAGGGCTGTGTACACGTCAAGCATATCCCCGGAGGCCATGCCGAAATTGTTGTCGAGAAAGGTGCCTACGGCATGCTGGTTGCCCGTCAGGGCGGCGCCTGCAAAGTTGGAGCTCAGGTTCAGGATAAAATAAGCGTTGTATTTATCGTAGGCAAGTAATGCATGGACATACCCGGAATCCGTCCTGGCGGTGTACTTTTCGTATTCACCGGTCAGGCCCGACAGGGCTTCCACGATGATATGTTTTCCTCCCCTTACACCCTTCGTATCGACGAGCACGGTGCCGCCGTTGATCGTCGCCTTATCGGCGACGATCTTCGCCAGATCGCCGGCATTATTGGCGGCGCCGATCTCGTATATACTGCCGGCCTCCTGGGTATAATTGCCTTCGACCTTGATATCACCCCTGTTGCTTATTGTGCCGCCATCGTTCACTTTTAGGTCCTTTGTCTGGAATGCGCCTCCCCGTCCAACAAGAAGGACATTTGTGTTTAGGTTGCCGGGAGTCGTGGCCCGACCTATGTTCGTCAGGCCTTTGATAGCTGCGATGCCTCCGTCGCCGATCCCGAGGGTGGCGGTGTCAAGGGTGCCGGTCTCGTTCACGTTGAGGCTGCCGAATACGATAGTGTCAGTGGCTACTTTTGCTGTGCCGTCGATGGCGGCGGTGCCGTCTGTGTTGATCGCAAGATTACCGGTGGTCAGGTCACCGCCGGTCTTGACATTCAGGCTGCCGCCTTTCTC
>DLMV01000033.1:0-4666 GCA_002478225.1 Deltaproteobacteria bacterium UBA7527
AAAGGCAGTGAAAGGTGAAAACCTTGTCTCTCGTTACTCGTTGCTTGTCACTGGTTTGAACCGGTATCCAGCGAAGAGTATCGAGCATGAAGTATCTGGTTCGCTATGAGCCAAGAGCTATGAGCTGTTATATGGTGAGGATATGAGGATCGGCGTAGACATAGGCGGAACAAAGATCATCGCGGGTCTTGTTGATGATTCGGGGACGGTGGTGCTGAAAAAGCGCACACCTGTTGGTCAGAAAAGAGAATATGAAAGGATAAAGAAAGATATTGTTGGTCTTATTAATACAGTTGCAAAGGAAGGCGGGGTTTCAGAAAACACAATAGAGAAGATCGGGATAGCCTGTGCCGGCCAGATCGAGAAAGGCACACAGAAGATACTTTTCTCTCCAAACCTGGGATGGAGGAACGCGCCTTTGAAGAGGGACATAGAGACGCACTTCGGCATCAAGACTTTTTTGGAAAATGATGTCAATGCGGCCACATATGGGGAGTGGAGATTTGGCCTGAAAGAAGCAAAGAAAGATATTATCGGGATCTTTATCGGAACCGGCATAGGGGGCGGCATTATTACGAACGGTATGCTTTGCCACGGTTTTTCAAATGTCGGCGGCGAGGTTGGACATATCATCCTGAATCCTTACGGCTATCGGTGCAATTGCGGCAACCACGGCTGTTTTGAAGCCTACTGCGGCGGTTCCTACATAGTAGAAAGAGTGAGACAAAGCATAAAAGAGGGCTACAGAGGCAGGATCTGGGAGATCGCCGGGGGCGATCTAAATGGCCTCCATACAGGGCATATTGAAGAGGCTCATATGCTGGGCGATGATTTATGTGGTAGAATATGGGGCGAGGTCATTGAATACCTCGGGGCCGGCATGGCAAGCCTCGTAAACCTGCTGAACCCTGAGGTCGTAGTGATGGGAGGCGGTGTTGTGTACGGCACAAAGTACCTTGTTGATGATGCAAAAAAGGTTATGGAAGAGAAAGCCATGAAGGCTTCGTTGAAAGGGCTCAGCGTGGAGAAAGGCAGACTCGGCGACGAAGCGGCGATCATCGGCGCTGCGTTCGTAGAGTAGTATAGGGAGGTGAAACACATGGCAGAGGTAAAAGGGATAGGATACCGCGTAACAGGCACGATAAAGGCTGTGAAAGGGACTTGCAGCGCAGGCCACAAGGTGGGAGATGTGATGGAGCTGAGCGGGCACAACACCGGCGGTATGTGCGGATTTTTTTACCATGACATATTCCCGTATGTGGTAATGCTCCAGTTCGGAGGAGGATTCCCCGTTGAGTGGGGAAACCCTGATGTCGTCGAGCTTGATTGCATGGACAAGATGAACGCTGTGACGATCGAACTGAGACGAATAATTGAGACAAAATAAGAAGGGGGCATTGATGAATGCGGCCATATTCAGGGAATACGATATCCGGGGAAACGTTGAAAGAGACCTCACCGATGACGTGGTACTCAATATAGGCAGAGGTTTTGCGACGCTGATGAATGAAGATGGGAGGCGAAAGGCCTCAATAGGAAGGGACTGCCGCTTAAGCTCGGAGCATTACAGGGATCTCATTGTTCAGGGGATGGTGGAAGGGGGTCTTGATGTGACCGACCTCGGCGTGCTCCCTACCGGTCTTTTCTACTATTCGCTCTTCAACCTCGATGTCGAAGGCGGCATCATGATCACAGGCAGCCACAACCCGGCAGACCAGAACGGCTTCAAGGTGGCAGTCGGGAAAGCGACCCTCTACGGGCAGCAGATCCAGTATCTCCGTCAGATCATCGAGGAAAAAAGATTTGTAAAAGGAAAGGGATCATACGGGGAGTATAAAAACCTCGTTGAGGATTACTATAATTTTTTGAGGTCCAATATCAGGCTCACGAAGAGATTCAAGGTGGTCATTGATGCCGGCAATGGTACCGGCGGTGTGATAGCCGGGCCTATCATGAAGGAGATGGGTCAGGACGTCATACCGCTCTTTTGTGATATGGACGGTCATTTTCCGAACCATTTCCCTGATCCCACCGTTGAGAAGAATATAGAGACCCTGAGAAAGACGGTGCTCGAGAATAAGGCGGACATAGGAATAGGCTATGACGGCGATGCGGACAGGATCGGCGTAATAGACAATGAAGGAACTATCATCTGGGGCGATTACCTCATGATCATCTTTGCGAGAGATGTCCTGAAAGACCATAAAGGGGCTGCGTTCGTCTCAGAGGTAAAATGTTCGAAGAACCTTTACGAAGAGGTGGCGAAACACGGCGGCGTGCCCATCATGTGGAAGGCGGGACATTCGCTTATCAAACAGAAGATGAAGGAGACCGGGGCGCTCCTCGGAGGCGAGATGAGCGGCCACGTTTTTTTCGCCGATAAGTTCTTCGGCTACGATGATGCCGTCTATGCGTCGCTCAGACTTCTTGAGATCATGTGCAAAGACGGAAGGCCTGTATCGGAATTTTTAAAGGATATCCCGAAGATGTATTCAACGCCCGAGATAAGGATCGACTGCCCCGACACGGTAAAGTTCGATGTCGTGAAAAGATTGACCGAATATTACAGGGAGCGCTATGAGGTCATTGACATAGACGGGGTGAGGGTGGTCCTGAAGGACGGCTGGGGGCTCGTAAGGCCATCGAATACGGGGCCGATACTCGTGCTGCGCTTTGAGGCGGAAAGTCCTGAGGCCATGAAGCGGATCCAGGATATGGTAATGAGCGACCTGGATAAGATGGTGAAGGAACATTAGCTGACAGCAAATTCGAAGCACGAATATCTAAATCCTAAACAAATTAGAATGTTCAAAATTTAAAACATGTTGAAGGGTTTTTGTTTTGAACATTTGATATTTTAATTTTGATATTGTTTAGGATTTGGTGCTTAGATATTAGTGCTTTTTTTTATTAGTCATGAGATAGAAAATGCTGAATATACCCCAGACGATAATGCGGCCTGCACGGTACACAGGGAATGAGCCGGGCAGGGTCATGAAGGACATCAATGAGGTGGATGTCCGTTTTGCGCTCTGCTACCCGGACATCTATGAGGTTGGAATGTCGTATTACGGCCATTTCCTGCTCTATGAACTGGCAAATAATGTACCTGGTGTGTGGTGTGAAAGGTGCTTTGCCCCCTGGAGCGATATGGACAGGTACATGAGGGAGAGCGGGTTGCTTCTGGCTACGCTGGAGTCAAGGACCCCTCTTCATAAAATGGACCTTGTGGGTTTTTCGCTGACCTATGAGCTGAATGTAACGAATGTGCTCAACATGCTGGATCTGGGCGGGATAAAGATCAGGTCAGAGGAAAGGACAGAAGGACCTGTTGTGATCGGCGGCGGTCCTTTGATGCTGAACCCGAAACCGTATGAACGTTTCTTTGACCTCATTGTTGTGGGGGAAGCGGATGAGGTGCTCTTGGAGATCCTTGCTGTCGCGAAGTCCTTAAAGGGTGTGAAGCGGACGAAACTGATCAAAGCGCTGTCCGGGCTTGAGGGCGTGTATTCGCCATTCTTTCCGAAAGAGAGGATAAAGCGTCTCTTCGTGAAAGACCTTGATGGCTCTTATCATCCTGTAAACCCACCGATCCCTGTTGTCGGGAGCATCCACAACAGGCTGAACGTGGAGGTATCAAGAGGCTGCGGGAACGGATGCAGATTCTGCCTTGCAGGGTTCGGATACAGACCTTACAGGGAGAGGTCTGTTGAGAACGTGTGCAGGATCATTGACGAAGGCATTGATAATACCGGATATGAGGAGGTATCGCTGCTTTCTCTGAGCTCAGGGGATTACAGCAGCCTTTTTGACGTCCTGGAGCATGTAAGGGAACATCACAAAGGAACATCGATCTCGCTGCCGTCCCTGAAGATCGGCAGCATCGGGGAATACGAGATTAGCGTCATAGGCAGCGTGGCACGCACCGGGTTCACCTTTGCCCTTGAGGCGGCCACAGCGGAACTTCGCTGCAGGCTCAACAAGAATATCGACATCGAGATGTTCTTCGGGCAGCTATCCCTGCTGAAAAGGCATGGCTGGAAAAGGATAAAACTTTATCTCATGCTCGGTTTTCCTTGGGAGAAGGAAGAGGACTTCAAAAGCATAAGAGAAATTCTCCTTCCTTTCAAACAGGAAGGGATCGAAGTGAACCTCTCGGTTTCGCCTTTTGTCCCGAAGCCGCATACGCCTTTCCAGTGGCTGCCCATGGACAGCGAGGATGTTTTGCAGGAAAAGATGCGGTTGCTGAAAACGCTGCTCAAAGGGAAGGGCGTGAGGATAAAGTACAGGGATATTAAGCTCAGTCTTATTGAAGGGGTATTGTCAAGGGGAGATGAGAAGCTTCCCGCCCTTTTTGAACGTCTCTTCAGGGAAGGCGCAAGGCTCGAGGCCTGGCGCGAATATTTCCGTTTTGATGCCTATGAGCGCTGGTTCCTGGAAAATGGATTATCGATGGTTGACTATACTGGCGCAAAAGAGCCTGGCTCGCCGCTGCCCTGGGATTTTATCGATCCTGGGATAAACGGCGCTTTTCTGAAGGATGAATACAGGAAAGCGCTGGCGGGCGAGTTGAGCGTTGATTGCTACAGCGGCTGTGCCGGATGCGGGATGAGGTGCGCTACGGACAGAAGGGAAGAGGAGAGGCGGAGAGGCGGGGAAGAGGAGA
>DLMV01000033.1:4806-9687 GCA_002478225.1 Deltaproteobacteria bacterium UBA7527
GAGGCGGGGAAGAGGAGATGCGGGAAAGCGGAGCAGAAGAGCGGAGAGCGGAGAGCAGAGAGCAGAGCGCTGATAACAAGGACTTGCTTCGAGCTCTGGACCCCGATATGCAATATGATATGCGAGCATCGAGCATCGAGCATCGAGCATCGAAAAAATACACCTTCCGTTACGGGAAGTACGGCGATTCCCGCTATATTGGCCATATTGATACGATGAATATTCTCTTGCGCATCTTCAGGGCATCGGGGATCAGGATAAGGATGCACGGCAGATATCATCCTCTCCCCAGAATCAGATTAACAGAAGCCTTGCCGGTCGGCATTGAAAGTGTTTGCGAGTTCATCGAGATAGAGACGCAAGAGAATGCCAGGATAGACCGAACCGCCATTCAGACGATGAACAGGCTGTTGCCAAGAGGGATAAAAGTCTACGAGTGCGTTGAAGGCAGCCTGAAAGACACGGCAAAAGATTTTTCTTACATTTTGATCACAGAAGGGTATACTAACATAGATGCTTCAAGGTGGAAGGACCGCGGGAAAAGATGTTTTTTCATCTGGCACGGAAATAGCGTCAAGCAGCTGTGGCTGCAGGGACGGTGTACAAGAATAGTAAAGATACCAACAGGGAGAATACATGGCATCTGAACTGATTATCAACGTGACATTTAGCGAAAAGAGGATCGTCTTTCTTGAAAACGGCGTCTTGGTCGAGTTCTTTATTGAAAAGAAGAATGACAACAGCATGGTCGGGAGCATTTATAAAGGCAAGGTGGTGAGGATCGTTCCAGGCATGGACGCAGCGTTTATCGATATCGGTCTTGAAAAATCCGCATTCCTTTATGTCGGAGATATTATACTGGACAGGCTGATGTATGAAGAGTTCGAGGATTCAGGGTTTCAGGTAGAGCTGGGAGAGAGGATCGAGGGTGTTCTGGAGGATGGCCAGGAACTGATCGTTCAGGTTTCCAGAGAGCCGATAGGTCAAAAAGGAACACGGGTCACGTCAAAGATAACATTGCCGGGCAGGCTCCTGGTATTGATGCCTGCCACCGATCATATTGGTGTTTCACGGCGGATCGAGCAGGAGGACGAGCGGAAACGCCTTGCGGAGTTATTGAAAGAGATATGTCCGAAGGGATACGGTCTGATCGCGCGTACTGCATCTGAAGGCAAGACGAGCGAAGAGATCGAGAGCGATCTGAATTTTCTGAGAAGGATATGGGAGAGCATACAGGAAAAAGCGAAAAACGTCAGGGCCCCGTCAATACTCCATCAGGATCTTGGAATTATTTTCAGGGTCATAAGGGACCTGCATTCACACAACCTTAAGAAGATCATAGTCGATGATTATTCTGTGTACAAAAACGTAGAGGTCTTTATCAGGGAATATCTCCCTGAAGAGAAGTGCGAAGTTGAATATTTTGAAGAAAAGGACCCCATATTTGAAGTATTTGGCATCGAGATGGAGATCGCAAAGCTCTTGCAGAAAAAGATATGGTTGAAATCAGGAGGCTATATCGTCCTTGACTACACTGAGGCGCTTACGGTCATCGATGTGAACACAGGAAGATATCTTGGCAAAAAAGATCTTGAAGATACAATACTCAGGACGAATCTCGAGGCAGTGAAAGAGATCGCCTACCAGATACGGCTGAGAAACATCGGGGGCATTATTATAGTTGATTTCATAGATATGGAAAGGAAGGAATCGCGGGAGATCGTTTTCCAGGCGCTCGTCGAAGTGCTGAAAAAGGACAGGATAAAGACCTTTGTATATCCCATAAGCGAGATCGGTCTTGTACAGATCACAAGGAAGAGGACGCGGCACAACATCACAAACCTCCTTACAGAGACATGTCCTAACTGCGACGGCTCGGGCTATATCAAGTCGCGGTATACGGTGTGCTATGAGGTCTTAAGAGAACTCATAAGCTCATGCAGGAAGGGCGAAGGCAGGGTATTAAATGTGCATGTTGCGCCTGAGGTTGCAAGCCTGCTTTACGAAGAAGAAAAAAGCTCCATTGAGTTCATTGAAAATACCTATAAAACCAAGATAAATCTTATTGCGAACCCCGGTTTCAGCATCGATAAATTCAATGTAGAGGGGATATACTAACTATTGATATGGAACGAACTGTCCTGTCCCCCGCCAAGGTCAACCTTTACCTGAAAGTCATTTCGAAGAGGTCCGACGGATACCACAATATTGAAAGCATTGTCGACCCAATATCTATCTATGATGTAATACACATAAAAGAGACCAGGGACAGCAGGATAGTCATAGAGGACAATAAGGGGATCCTGCCGCAGGGCAGGCGAAACACAATATTCAGGGCCGTTGAACTTCTGAGGGAGCGCTACCGCATCAGACAGGGGGTAGAGGTCTTCGTCGAAAAGAACATACCCATCGGAAGCGGTCTTGGAGGGCCAAGCAGCAACGCTGCAACGGTGCTCAGGGAGCTTGTCAGTATATGGAGCCTTGATGTGAAAGGGGATGCGCTCCTCGCTCTCGGTAAAGAAGTAGGCGCCGACGTTCCGCTCTTCATCTATGGCAGACCATGCATCATGCGCGGAACAGGCGAACTTATCTCGCCCATCGCATTGCCCGTCATCTGGTATCTTGTCATCTATCCGGGTGTGGAAATGCCGACGAGGGAGGTTTACAGTCGCGTAAAAATCGTGTTGACAAACACCGAAAATGATATTAGATTGTTGGGAAAATTCAAGACCTTATATGATATAGCGAATATTTTAGAGAATGACCTGGAAAAAGTCGGTATTATAATGTATCCACAAATTAAGACCATAAAAAAGATATTAAAAGAGAGTGGCGCTGTCGGTTCCTTGATGAGTGGAAGCGGCTCCTCTGTCTTTGGTATTTTCGAGAGTGAACATGATGCAGCAAAAGCCTTAGCCCATGTTAAAGGTCTGGGAGAAGTTTTTTTAGCGCATAGCTTATAGGAGGATGGGTATATGGAAATTACTGACGTCAAGATATTCCCGGTAAACGAAAAACGTGTAAAAGCTTATGCATCAATCGTTTTTGATGATTGTTTTATCGTAAGGGACCTGAAAGTTATCCATGGCGACAGTAAACTCTTTGTGGCTATGCCAAGCAAGAAGATGAAAGACGGCTCATACAGAGATACCGTACACCCTCTGAATAACGCTACCAGGCAGAAGATAGAATCAAGCGTGCTGGAAGCCTACGAGAAAGAAGTAAACAAGCAGCCATCTCAATAAATATCATATTGGGGTGTCGTCAAGCGGTAAGACACAGGCCTTTGGAGCCTGCATTCGGAGGTTCGAATCCTCCCGCCCCAGAATTTTTTTAAGGAGGGCTTCGTTGGACAGGTTACGGATATTTACGGGAAACGCGAACCCTGAACTGGCAGAGAAGATCTGTGACTTTCTCGGTGTGCAGCTGGGAAAGGCCGGCGTCAGTCATTTCAGCGACGGTGAGATCCAGGTAGAGATCGATGAAAGCGTGAGGGGCATGGATACGTTTGTTGTCCAGCCGACCTGTCCGCCGGTGAACCAGAACCTGATGGAGCTGCTCGTCATGCTCGACGCCTTAAAAAGGGCATCTGCAGACAGGATAACGGTCGTTATCCCTTATTATGGTTACGCACGACAGGACAGAAAGGTTGTGCCGAGGACCTCTATATCTGCACGGCTCGTTGCGAACCTGATAACAGTGGCGGGAGCTTCGAGGATACTGGCCATGGATCTTCATGCGGGACAGATCCAGGGTTTTTTTGATATACCGGTGGATCATCTGTTTGCGCTGCCGGTTCAGCTTGCCTATCTCAAGAAGATCAAAGGGGAGGTTGTCATCGTTTCGCCCGATGCCGGGGGCGTCGAAAGGGCCAGAGAGCTCGGCAAGAGACTGAACGCCTCAATCGCGATCATAGACAAGCGGAGAGAAAAGGCGAATGTAGCAAAGGTCATGCATGTCATAGGAAATGTAAAGAACAAAGTGGCGATCCTTCTTGACGACATGATCGATACCGGCGGCACGATAGTCAAGGCTGCTGAGGCGATCATGGTGAACGGCGCCAGGGAAGTCTATGCCTGCTGCTCGCATCCTGTACTTTCAGGGAACGCCGTGGAAAGGATCGACAGTTCACATCTTACTGAGATGGTGGCAACCAATACCATACCGCTTTCAGAGAGCGCGAAAAGATCAAAGAAGATCAAGATCCTCGATGTCTCACCGATCCTCGGTGAGGCGATCAAGAGGATCCATAATTATGAATCGGTGAGTTCACTATTTATATAGGCAAGCAAGGAGGTTTTTAAATGGAAAAATTGTTAATAAAAGCGGATATGAGGGCGGAAAAAGGAAAAAGCGTAGCGAAAAGGCTAAGAAAGGAAGGCAGGATACCCGCTGTGTTATATGGCAGGGAAGTAGATCCGCTTGCCATCTCTATTGCTATAAAAGATTGGGAGAAACTGGGGAAGCAATTGAAAAGAAACGTGATCCTTAATATGGAAGTGCATGGCCTCAAGAAAAAGGCAGAACACAGGCCGGTCATGATAAAATATGTTCAAAAAAGCGTTCTTAAAAACGAGATCCTTCATATTGATTTCCTGCAGGTATCGATGGAAAGAACCGTGGAGGTTGAGATACCGATACACCTTATCGGGCGTTCAAAGGGCGAGGCGAATGACGGTATTGTCGACCAGCATCTGAGATCGATCAAGGTGGAATGCCTTCCTACGCAGATTCCGGAAAAGATCGAGATCGACATAACGGACCTTGACATCGGGGATTCCTATCATGTAAGCGAGATATCGATCCCCGGCGTTAAATTGCTTGAACACTCTGATGTTGCCGTGATTACGATCATCCCGCCGACAGTGGAGGAAAAACCTT
>DLMV01000033.1:9828-10381 GCA_002478225.1 Deltaproteobacteria bacterium UBA7527
GCTGGAGGAAAAACCTGTTGTAGCAGAAGAGGTTGAAGCTGTGGAGCCGGAGAAGAAAGAGAAAGAAAAGGAAGAATAGAGGCATCATTGTTCCTTCTATGCGGTCTTGGCAACAAGGGTTCTGAGTACTCAGGGACGAGACATAATATCGGATACCTTGTAGTAGAAAGATTTTCCAGGATCTTCAACATACCCTTCAGCAAAAAGTTGGCCGGTTGCAGGATTGGCCTTTCCGAAAACCTGGTTCTCGCGAAACCGGTCACCTATATGAACCTCTCCGGCGGGCCAATCTTTTCCCTCATGAAAAAGATGGGTATCGCTATCGAAGATTTTCTGCTTGTCCATGACGACCTTGATATGGAACTGGGGAGGATAAGAATAAGATTGGGCGGGAGCGATGGCGGACATAAAGGAGTGAGGTCTGTTATAGAGACCCTTGGCTCTTCACAATTTTACCGGTTAAAACTTGGCATCGGAAGAGACGCCGCGATACCGCCTGAAGACTATGTGCTTTCCTGTTTCCCGGATCATGAATTTGAAGCGCTGGAAGAGA
>DLMV01000033.1:10578-12218 GCA_002478225.1 Deltaproteobacteria bacterium UBA7527
AAGATAGTGAAACGTGAAAAGTGAAAGGTGAAAAGTGTTTTTGGACTTTACATTTTACGTTTCACATTTTACTTTTCACGATATTTGCCTGTTGTGAAAAGCTGATCGCTGAAAGCTGATAGTTATGGGCTGAAAGGGGTTGTCGAGTGAGTTTTTCCTGTGGAATGATCGGATTGCCGAATTCCGGCAAATCGACAATATTTAATGCCCTGACCGCGCTATCCGTTCCCTGCCAGTCCTACCCTTTTTGCACGATCGAACCGAACATCGGCATTGTTCCGGTGCCGGACGATCGCCTGACAGAGCTTGCCAGGATATTGAAACCCGAAAAGGTGACGCCGACCACAATAGAGTTTGTAGATATTGCAGGCCTTATCAAGGACGCGCACAAAGGCGAAGGGCTTGGCAATAAATTCCTGTCCCATATCAGGAACGTTGATGCCATTGCCCATGTGGTCAGGTATTTCGGAACAGCGAATGTCCCTCATGTGTATAATGACGTAAATCCCAAAAGAGATGCAGAGATCGTTGAAACGGAGATCCTCATCGCTGACCTTGAGATAGTCGAGGAAAGATTGCGGAAGATCGAAAGGCTTGCAAAGGTATCAAAAGAAAAGGGTGAAACAGAACACGGCTTGCTTCTTAAGATCAGGGACACCATAGAAAGGGGCTCGTTTGTAGATATGGAACAGTATGATGAGAATGAAAAACAGCTCATTCATTCGTTTAACCTTATTGCGACAAAGCCGTTCTTCTATATAGCGAATGTTGATGAAGGGACCCTGAACAGCCTCCCTGTTTCTGCCATAGAGGAGCTTGCAAGAGAAAAAGGAAGGAGGGTAGTCTATATCTGCGGCAAGCTTGAGGAAGACCTTTCGGCGCTTCCGGATCAGGAAAGGGCATCCTATATGGAACTGTATAATATGGAAAAGATGTCGATCAGGAATGTCATTCGCGTCGGGTATGAGGCATTAGATCTTATCACGTTTTATACCGTTGTCGGCAGGGAGATGAGAGCATGGACAATCTCAAGGAATACCACCTGTGTGAAGGCCGCAGGAAAGATCCACACAGATATGGAGAAGGGTTTTATAAAAGCTGATGTGATCAACATCAACGATTTTATCCGTTGCGGGTCTGAACATGCAGCGAAAGAAAAGGGGTTGCTAAGACTTGAAGGCCGTGATTATATCGTGAAGGATGGTGATATACTTCACATACGCTTCAATTAATCCCGTAAAATGTGAAGGGTAAAAGGTGAAAGGTTAAAATCTTGACCCCCATACCTCAAACCTTTTGCATCGCGAACTTCGCTTTCTTTAGAACTTCTGTATACGATATACGAAATAAGATATACGATCTAACACGAGCCATGAGCTGGTTTATTTGCCCATTCTGTATGGAAATAGTGGTTTAAAAGACACCGATACCTACGCCGACAGCGTCTACGGAAACATACCCCGCCTCTGTAAGAGACATGGATTCGGCTCTCACCTCGTATTCTACCTGTTCAGCTATTTTTCTTATTTGCGCGGCAATCTCTATGCCCGTTGCGAATGGATCCCTGGCATTGCGGACCCGTTCCTGCGCCAGCAGCGTTAAGGCTGTCAAAGCAGCGTCGAAGTTTTTGCTCTTGCTTA
>DLMV01000033.1:12385-22362 GCA_002478225.1 Deltaproteobacteria bacterium UBA7527
TCGAAGTTTTTGCTCTTGCTTTTCTTAACAGACGGCTTTTTTGCCTTTGGAGCGCTTTTTTGTTTTTTTATTGCCATGATAACCCCCTTTTGTTCTGTGGGCAGTCTTCATTTCACTCTATATTTCACATTATAGTGCGAATACGACATTAGTCAAGCGGAAGATCGTTAGAAAATCCGTGGAATGTCGATTTGCATTGATAAAAATAGACATTTCCAGTAATGTAATGCAAAAGGGAGGTTATTCTATAGCAATGGATCCATTGAAGCACTCGATAAAAGACCTCGAAGCGATCATTGAAAATGCCTATGACGGGCTTTATATCACCGACGGAGATGCGAACACGATAATGATCAACAGGGCATATGAGCGGATAACGGGGATCAAGCGGGGGGAGGTACTCGGCAAGAACATGCGTGAGCTTGTTGCTTCAGGCGTTATTGACCGTTCAGTAAGCCTTGAGGTTATTGAAAAACGCTCTCCGGTAACGATCATGCAGGAGTTAAGGAACGGCAAAAAATTGCTGGTCACGGGGACTCCGGTCTTTGATATGGCAAAGATGAAGATCAAGCTTGTCGTAACGAATGTCAGAGACATCACCGAGCTTATCGAGCTCAAGGACAAGCTCCACGAGACGACCCTGGAGGCAAACCGTTACCTCGCGGAGCTCGATAAGATAAAGACTCTGCAGCAGCAGCAAACGAAATTCGCGACAAAGAGCAAGAGGATGATAGAGATCCTTGAGACGGCGATAAAGGCGTCACAGTTCGACTCGAATATATTGATAACCGGTGAATCGGGCGTAGGCAAGGGCCTCATGGCTAAACTGATACACGAGTCAAGCAGTAGAAAGGACAACCCTTTCATCATTATCAATTGCGCGGGGATCCCGGAGGACCTTTTCGAAAGCGAGCTCTTCGGGTATGAGCCGGGGGCATTTTCAGGCGCAAGCGTAAAAGGAAAAAAAGGCCTCCTTGAGGTTGCAGACAAGGGAACCGTATTTCTTGACGAGATAGGCGACATGAGCCTGCGTTTGCAGGCCAAGCTGCTCCGTGTTATCGAAGAAAAAGAGATGAACCGGCTTGGATCAACAAAAACCATCAAGCTTAACGTGAGGATCATAGCAGCCACGAATCAGAATATCGACGCCCTTATCGACAGCAAAAAATTCAGGCAGGACCTTTTTTTCCGTATCAATACAATTTCGATCGTTATACCACCGTTAAGGGAACGAACGGAGGACGTCATCCCGTTGGTCCAGCATTTCACGAAGCGGATCAATGAGCGTTACGGCATGAAAAAGTATTTTAGTCCCGAGGCGGTCCAGCTTCTCATGTCCTATACCTTCCCGGGTAATGTAAGAGAGCTTTCGAACATTGTCGAGCAGGCATTCCTTATCAGTAAGAAGGAGATAGTAAGTGTAGGTGATCTGCCGTTTCAGATACGCAATATAGCTGATACACAAAGCTTAATGTTAGAGGGAAGAGATAAGACATACAACGAGATCGTCGACCTTATGGAATATAAGATCATCAAGAACGCTGTTGAGAAATACGGCAGCACCCACAAGGCAGCAAAGAACTTAAAGATAAGCCAGAGCACTATCGTAAGAAAGATGAAAAGGCTGAACATTAAGATTCATGATAACGAGTAATTTTTTTTACGATTTTTTATTGCATCAATATGATGCAAAAATGCATCATATTTTTTTATTATTTGCTGCATATCTGTTGCTTATTTTGCATAACTACTTGATTTTATACCTTTTATATCATTAACATGATGTGGCATATAAATTGCTTTAAGATGGACACATATTACAAACCTTAAGGAGGTTTATATGAAACACAAGATTTTTTCGTTACTCATCATCGCAGCCATCCTCATCCCCTTTACTATCGTACAGGGCGCTGAGACGATCAAGATCGGCGCGCTCTACACCATGACCGGCCGCGGAGGTCAGTATGGAAAGGATTCAGAGGTTGCCATTAAGATCGCCCTTGACGAGGTCAACGCTAAAGGGCTGCCGGGCGGTGCGAAACTGGATGTGATCATTACTGACGATAAGAACCCCCAGTATGCGGTCAGTGTGGCAAAACGGTATATTACCGATGAAAAGTGCAAGTTCCTCTTCGGCATCATCTCGACTGCGATCGGCCTTGCGGTCACAGAGGTGAGCAAAGAGCATAAAGTGATCTTTGTCGGCACAGACCATGCCGGAACCGACCTGACAGCCAATAAGTTCCAGAAATATTATTTCCGGAGCAGCAATAACACCTTTCAGTCTATGATGGCGGGTGCCTACTACCTGAAAGATGAGGTAAAGAACTGGAAAAAGATCGCCTATATCGGTCCGGATTATGCTTACGGCAGAGACCAGTGGATGGAGCTGAAATGGGGTCTGGACAAACTGGGCGTTAAATATGATGTTGTCGGTGAATACTGGCCGAAGCTTTACGAGCCTGACTATACATCATATATTACCGCAATAATGAAGGCTGCCCCCGATGTTCTGGTAAACGGCATGTGGGGAGGAGACACTGTGGCTTTCATCAAACAGGCAAAGCCCTACGGTCTTTTCAGCAAGATGAAATATTTCCACGTGGACGCAGGCGGGAACTATGAAGCGCTTGCAGGACTTGGCGCTGATATGCCTGAAGGAATTATTATGTCCGCGCGCCACCACAACAACTGGCCCGAGACACCGGCAAACAAGACCTATGTGGAAAAATTCTACAAAGCTGCCGGCAGGTATCCGTCGTACGCAGCAGAAGGCGCGTATGTGGGCATCCACATGATCGCCGAGGCAATAAGAAAAGTGGGTAATGCAAACGACACGGAAGCTCTTATAAAGGCGCTCGAAGGCATGAAGATCCCGTGCCCCGAAGATCCTCCCGGATTCACCTCTTATATCGATCCGAAGACACACCAGATCGTTCAGGTCCAGGCAATCGGCACAACAGTAAAGAACGACAAATTCCCGCCGGCAAAATATATGCTTGGCAATTTCAAGGTATATCCTGCAGAGAAGCTGTGGCCGAACTTTGAATATATTGATTATATGACAAAGGTAAAAGGTAAATAAATCCAGTAAAGGGAGCAGGGCTTAGGTATGGATATCAATACTTTCATAGCGCAGTTTATAAGCGGGCTTTCCACTGCCATGCTGCTCTTCCTCATCTCGAGCGGTCTGACGCTGATCTTCGGTGTAGTGAACGTCCTGAACTTTGCCCACGGCTCATTCTATCTCCTCGGTACCTATTTCGCATACCAGCTCATGCAATTGTTCAACAACTTCTGGGTGGGGCTTCTCGTCGGTGCCATAGGTGCGGGGTTAGTGGGGATGGTGATAGAGTTCTTCTTCCTCAGGCGTATTTACGGTCGGGCACAGGAAGGAGCTTTCCAGTTGCTGATGACCTTCGCGTTCATCCTTATCCTTGACGACGTGGTAAAATTTATATGGGGTACAGAATACAAGACCATACCTAAGCCTGCTTCCCTTGCGGGTTCTCTGAATATAGGGTCCGTAATGGTCCCGTCTTATAACGTGTTCATTATTATTTTAGGTTTGCTCGTTGTTGTGTTCGCTTGGTATTTTCTCACGAAGACCGACACCGGCAAAATGGTCAGGGCATCGTCCCTTGACAGGATCATGCTCGGCCTTCTGGGGACGAACGTCCCCATGATCATGACGCTTGTATTTGGAGTGGCTACGGCAATGGGCGGGCTGGCCGGTGTGCTGGCGGCGCCTTTAAGGACCGTTACGCCCGGCGCAGGCGTCGAATTCATTATCGACTCGATGATCGTAGTGGTGATCGGGGGATTCGGCAATTTCTGGGGCGCCTTGTTGGGCGCGCTCATTATAGGCGAGGTCCTCTCCTTCGGGATCCTGTGGATGCCTGAGCTTGCTACGGTCCTCACCTTTATTGTCATGATCATCGTGTTGATCGTAAAACCTGAAGGGCTTCTTGCGAAGAAAGCGGTAGGGAGGAAATAGCGCGTTGAAAAAGATAAAAGATTATCTGCCATGGATCGTTTATTTCGTCTTCTTTCTCGGGATAATCGTTGTCGATCCCGGCACCCACTATATCCATCTTGTTGCAAGGGTCATTATCTTCAGTCTTTATGCAGTTGCATTTAATCTTTTGTATGGCACGACAGGGCTCGTATCCTTCGGGCATGCGCTCTTTTACGGGATAGGTGCATACGTTACGGGCATGCTCGTGAAAGCTACAAGCCCGGAATTGTTTCTCCTTTATATCCTGCTGGGGGCCGCAGGCGCGGCATTCGTCTCTTTTTTCATCGGACTTCTCACGCTGAGACTGACAGGAATATATTTCACCATGTTGACGCTGGCCTTTGCTCAACTGGTATGGGGTCTGACCTTCAAGCTCTATCATTTCACAGGTGGAGACGACGGCATCCAGGCAATAGCCAAACCCGCGATCTTAAGCGGAGGAGTAACAAAATACTATCTCTTCAGTTTCATAGTGGTGACCATCTGCATATATATACTGTGGAGGATCAGGAGGTCCCCCTTCGGCACTGTTCTGAACAGCATCAGGCAGAATCCGCAGAGGATCACATTCCTTGGCTTGAACGTATACAAGAACCAGCTCAAGGCATTTGTCATATCGGCCTTCTTTGCAGGCGTTGCCGGCGGACTTTATGCCGGCCTGGACGGGAGCATCCATCCCGATATGCTGCACTGGCCGACATCGGGGAACGCGATACTCATGGCGACCATCGGCGGTATGGGCACGTTCTTCGGACCCATTGTAGGCGCCGGGATATTTACAGGACTGGAAGAGATAGTGGGCAAATACACCGAATACTGGTCATTCTATATCGGCCTTGTGGTGCTTATCGTTGTCCTTTTGTTCCCGAACGGCGTGTTGGGGATCAAAAGGTTCAGCGGCAACAAAAACAATGAGGAAAAGGAGACAGAGGTTGTCTGTAATTCTGGAAATTAAGAATCTTGACAAACATTTTGGCGGTATCCATGTCACCAACCACGTGAATATCGGCTTTAAGAAGGGCGAGATGTCGGCGATCATCGGGCCCAACGGGGCAGGGAAGACAACCTTTTTTAACCTGATAACAGGTTTTATTCCTTCTGATGACGGGACCGTAGTATATGAAGGCCAGGATATAACGAGGGCAAGACCTGAGAATATTGTTAAACTTGGGATGGTAAGGGCTTTCCAGGTGGCAAGCGTTTTTTTGGAAGAGACCGTTTATGACAACATATACCTCGCGTCCCTCGCTCACTTCCGGAAGAATGCAAAGATATTTATTAACAGGATGGCCTTTCAGGATGCCAGCGAACACACGGAATTTATTCTTAACAAGATAGGGCTTTTTCATTGCAAGGATCTGAAGGCTTCGGAATTGTCCCACGGCGATATGAAGGTCCTCGATATAGCGATAGCGCTTACACTCCAGCCAAAGATATTGCTGCTCGATGAGCCTACGGCCGGGATGGCGCCTGATGAACGGATCAAGATGATGAGCCTCCTGAAAGAGCTCCATGAGTTCTTCAAGCTGACGACGATCTTTATAGAACATGATATGGATATGGTCTTTGGCATTGCAGAGATCATCAGGGTCCTTGTGCAGGGCCAGCTTATCGCTGAAGGTCCGCCGGATTACATACGGCAGCATGAAACAGTAATTGAAGCCTACCTTGGGAAAGAGGTGCTGTAAAATGGCCGATATCCTCGTTGCAGACAAGATAAACTCTTATTACGGTAAAAGTCATATATTGTTCGATGTCAGCCTTACGGTGCTTGAAGGCGAGACGCTCTGCCTTATGGGACGGAACGGCGCCGGCAAGAGCACAACCTTTAAAACTCTCGTCATGGACATTGTGCCGAAAAAGGGAAAGGTTTATTTCAAGGGTAAAGATATTACCGGGATGAAACCCTATAAGATCGCCCGCCTTGGCTTAGGTCTTGTACCTGAGGACCGTAAGATCTTTGGGCCTCTTACAGTGAACGAGAACTTGATCCTGGGCACGACCATGGGCAAGGAAAGAAAAGGCATCTGGAATCTTGAACTCGTATACGAGTTCTTTCCTGTTTTGAAGGACTTCCAATCGCGGCCGGGAGGGACGTTGTCCGGGGGCGAGCAGCAGATGCTTACCATAGCGAGGACCCTCATGGGGAATCCCCTGGTGCTTCTCCTTGATGAACCTACCGAGGGCCTAAGCCCTGTTATGGTAAAGACCATGAAGGATCTTGTCCTTAAACTGAAAGAGGTAGGTACGACGATCCTGCTGTCGGAGCAGAACATCAAGTTCGCCATGGCTGTTTCAGATCGTGTTGCCATCATCGATAAGGGGCATATCAGATACGAATCCGATATAGAGACCTTTAAGAAGGATGACGCGATCAAGAAGCAGTATCTTGCGGTGTAAATAAATACACCGTATATCGTAATTCACATATCGTATATCGCAACATAGAACGGAAAAATGCTCTAGCTTAAGGTCGTGCTGATGCAAAATCGCATCGGTATAATTCATCTTTGCATGATATGCGGTATTGAATGCCGTAGAAGACAGGGATCGTTCCTAAAAAAGAAGTACATTCAGCCGCCTGTCAATATAAATATCCTGTAAATTTGCAGTGTTAAAATATCTTATCTTCCTTTCGCCTCACGCCTGACGCCTCACGCCTAACGGTCTTCACAGTGGCACATAAATTGCTATATTTATATAAGAAAACCAGAGAAGGAGGCGGCTATGGCACTTATGACGTCAGAAGAATATATAGAAAGTTTGCGAAAGGTCAAAAAGCACGTATTCCTCGGTGGCGAAAAAGTGGATAATTACGTAGATCACCCTATAATACGGCCTTCGATCAATTCCTGTGCGATGACCTATGAACTGAGCGCTCAGCCCGAGCACGAGGAGCTCATTACGGCCACATCGAGCCTTACAGGCAAAAAGATCAACCGTTTTACGCATCTCCACCAGAGCGCTGACGACCTTATAAAAAAGGTCAAGATGCAGAGATTGCTCGGCCAGAAGACCGGATGTTGTTTTCAGCGTTGCGTCGGCTTTGACGGCTTTAATGCCGTCGACTCTGTCACCTATGAAATGGACCAGGAGCTCGGGACAGATTACAACAACAGGTTCCGGGCATACCTTGAGTATGTGCAGGAGAATGACCTTGTTGTGGATGGCGCAATGACCGACACCAAAGGAGACCGGAAGCTTGCACCTTCAGAACAGAAGGACCCTGATCAATTTGTCCACATTGTGGAAAGAAAGCCCGGCGGTATTGTGGTCAAAGGAGCAAAGGCGCACCAGACAGGGGCGGTCAATTCCCATGAGATATTGGTCATGCCTACCCAGACAATGCGGGAGGCTGACAAGGATTATGCGGTTTGTTTTGCAGTGCCGGCCGATGCACAGGGAATACTCTATATTTACGGCAGGCAGTCCTGTGATACAAGAAGGCTCGAAGAGGGCAACATAGATGTAGGGAACGCAATGTTCGGAGGCCAGGAGGCGCTTATTATCTTCAATGACGTATTTGTACCCTGGGAAAGGGTCTTCATGTGCGGAGAACATCAGTACTCGGGCGTGCTGGTAGAAAGGTTCGCAGGGTATCACAGACAGAGCTACGGCGGATGCAAAAGCGGTGTGGGGGACGTCCTGATAGGGGCTGCCCAGGCGATCTCAAAGATCCAGGGTATTGAAAAGGCATCACACGTGAAAGACAAGCTGGTAGAGATGACGCACCTGAACGAGACGATCTATGCGTGCGGCGTTGCTTGTTCTGCTGAAGGAAAGCCCACACGTTCCGGAACGTATCTTATTGACCTGATGCTGGCGAACGTATGCAAGCTCCATGTAACGCACCTTCCGTACCTGATCTCCAGGCTTGCCCAGGACGTGGCAGGAGGTCTCGTGGTGACGCTGCCGGGAGAGCAGGACTTCAAAAATCCCGAGGTGGGCCAATATCTTGAAAAATATTTTAGAAGCGCAACAGCGTACAGCACAGAGGACAGGTGCAGGATGCAGCGATTGATAGAGAACCTCACCCTCGGGATGGGAGCTGTGGGTTATCTTACAGAATCGCTTCACGGAGCAGGGTCTCCACAGGCGCAGAAGATCATGATAGGAAGGCTGGCAAACTTCGATCGTAAGGCCGAGCTTGCAGAAGAGCTGGCAGGTATAAAAAAACAAATACCCGGTTAAAGGAATGAAGATTAATAGGGATGGCAAAGGTAAAGTACTGCGGCAACTGCAACCCCGAGGTGGATCCGAGAAAGATAAGGAAGGCCATAGAAAAAATGGCTTCAGATACAGATGACGATGTGCTGATATGTGTCAACGGATGCTCGAGGATGTGCCTGACAAAGAAGATGAAGCCTGACCAAACAAAAAGAAGGTTAAATGTGTTTGTGCGTGAAGTGTTCGAGGAAGAAGGTCGTCGTGTTGATAGAGGAGGAGAGCAATGAAGCATTACGGCGAGAAGATCTGCACTGCCGAAGAGGCGGTCAAAAAGGTAAGATCAGGTGACAGGATAGCGTTTTCACACGCCTGCGGTGAGCCAAGGGTGTTGCCTGGTGAGCTCATGAAGCGGGCAGACGAATTAAAGGATGTTCAGATCGTGCATATGGTTCCAATGGGTGAAGCGCCTTACTGCAAGTCTGAATATGCGGGCAGCTTCAGGCATGTGGCCCTTTTCAGCGGTGCGCCGACACGCAATGCCATCTGGGACAATATGGCTGATTACATCCCTTACATTTTCAGCGAGATCCCTTTTCTCTTTGAGACGCTGTTGCCCCTGGATGTTGCAATGGTGACCGTATCTCCGCCGGACCACAATGGTTTCTGCAGCCTCGGGGTTTCTGTTGATTATACAAAAAAGGCAGTAGAAACAGCCAAGATCGTCATCGCGGAGGTTAACAAATCGATGCCGCGAACCCACGGCGATTCATTTGTCCATGTATCTGAGATCGACCATTTTGTTGAAGTTGATAAGCCGATCTATGAACTGAAAAGCGCAGAGCTTACCGATGTTGAGAAGAATATCGGAAGGCATGTCGCTGAACTTATAGAAGACGGCTGCACCCTCCAACTTGGAATAGGAGGGATACCCGACGCAGTGCTTTTTTATCTGACGGAATTCAAAGATCTCGGCGTCCATTCGGAGATGGTCTCCGACGGGGTGAAGAACCTCGTTGAAAGAGGGGTCATCACAGGGAGAAAAAAGACCATTCATAAAGGTAAAGTGATCGTAAATTTTTTGATGGGCTCACGTGAGTTCTACGACTGGGTTGACGACAACCCGATCATCGAGATGAGAACTGTTGATTATACGAACAATCCATATGTTGTAGCGCAAAATCAAAAGATGATCGCCATCAACTCTGCCCTCGAGGTCGATCTGCTCGGACAGGTGTGCGCGGATACGCTTGGCCCGAAGCAATTCAGCGGCGTAGGCGGACAACTCGATTTTGTGAGAGGCGCGCGTATGTCGAAGGGGGGAAAGGCGATCATTGCCCTGCCAAGCTCGGCAAAGGGGGGAATATCGAGGATAGTCCCTGTGCTGAAAGAAGGTGCTGCCGTTACGACGTCGCGGAATGATGTTGACTATGTTGTGACAGACTTCGGGATAGCGGCCTTAAAAGGCAAAACGGTGCGCGACAGGATGAAGGCGCTTATTAATATTGCTGATCCGAAATTGAGGGAAGACCTGACGAAAAAGGCTTACGAGATCTATCATGTCCTTCTTTAAATGACATTCTTGCCAGGGTTCAAGGGTTTCCAAAACCAACCCCCCAACCCCCCCTTTTTTCCCTTGGATCCTGGCTCTTTAAAACCGGTATATCGTATATCGCAATAAAATCCGAAATCCTAATATCGAAGCACTAAACAAATTCAAATGTTCCAATGTTCAAATATCAAAACACAAACAAAATGCATTTGTTTAGAACAGGTACTGTCAAGAATCTTTCGC
>DLMV01000036.1:0-270 GCA_002478225.1 Deltaproteobacteria bacterium UBA7527
GGGCGCGTGGATTGAAACATATACACCATTGCGGCTTCCTCGTTCTCCGGCGTCGCGCCCCGCGTGGGCGCGTGGATTGAAACTGTTGGGGGCCTCCAGTATTTGGGGACGATGAAGTCGCGCCCCGCGTGGGCGCGTGGATTGAAACATCCTGTTGAGCTTGATGATAATGTTGATGATATGTCGCGCCCCGCGTGGGCGCGTGGATTGAAACATCCAGAAGTGGCTCGGGCATACGAAAGAGAGCACCGTCGCGCCCCGCGTGGGCGC
>DLMV01000036.1:452-6699 GCA_002478225.1 Deltaproteobacteria bacterium UBA7527
GGGCGCGTGGATTGAAACGATCCTGCTCCGTGGTCTCCGTGATTTTGTGATGTCGCGCCCCGCGTGGGCGCGTGGATTGAAACAGAAAGGAGGTGATGACGTGATACGGGCAAAAAGTCGCGCCCCGCGTGGGCGCGTGGATTGAAACACAGGGGCTATTTTATTCCAGGGATCATCCCGCATAGGGACATTGCTTGTTTTCCCGGGCAAAGCTGCAATCCTTTCCGCAGGGCACCATCCTTATCGTTACTTCGCTCTCGGGGATAAGCAAATCAATATCGTTTTTAATATCAGAGACGACCTCATGACCTTTTTTTAACGGAATATGTTCCGGCATGACGATGTGCATGTCTATAAAACGTTTTCTCCCTGCCGTCCGGGTCTTCAGTTCCTTGAAGTTGCAGTATTTGTCTATGTGCTTGCCGAGGACCTTGACAACGTCCATTTGCCCGGACTCCTCCATGGAGGCATCGAGAAGCTTCATGAAGGCTTCCCTGAGAAGACGGACCGAAGGAACTGCGATCACCCCGCTTACAAAAAGTGTGGCACCGGGGTCTATGTAATTGACCATCCTGTCAAGGCCTGCACGGGTAGCGAGTATTATCAGAAGGAACGATAATGTGATGGCTGTCGAGATATACCCCTCGAGCTTAAAATGCAGTCCTTCTGCCTTCAACGCGGGCGAAGCGCTTTCCTGCGCCAGCTTCAGTATATAATATGATCCCCAGAAGTTGATTATTATGCCGGCAAAACTGCATATAAAACCGATCCACGGGGCTTTCACCTCTTCCACCCTGATGATATGCATGATGGCCTGGAACGACATGGCAAGGGCAAGACCCACGAGAACGACCCCTTCGATCGCCTCGGAGACATTCTCGATCTTTCCGTAGCCGTAGTTATAAAGAAAGTCCGCAGGCTTGTTCGAGATCTTTATCGCATAATAGAGGATGACCGAAACGGCAAGAGCGACGCAGGATATCCCCAGGTCAGCCGCTATCGCCAGCGAATCAACAATAATGAGGGCGACCACCTTTATGATGCAGAGAACTATATTTGAGAACAGGCTTACCTTTACGGCAAGCATCATATACCTGTCCTTGTTCATAATGTCCATTATACACTCAAAGTGCCTTTAATGAAAGGGTTTAACTTTTCAACTCCTTCCATCTGTGATAATCTATGCGGCAATGAGTGATGCCGAGTTGCATTCAAAAATAGAGCGAGGAGACGAGGAGGAAGAGACGGAGGCGTACAGTGCACGTACGTTGGAGTCGATGACGACGAATGTAACGAAGCTATATGGATGAAGGCAATTCGGTATGAATGCACCATGAAGGGCGTGCCCGTTATCCGGAGGTTCTCATGAAAGACCGTTCCGCGGAAGTTTCCCTGACGATCTCCTCTGACATACAGTTCCTTCCCCTTGCAATATCATTCGCAGAGGCGGCGGCAAGGGCGTTCGGGCTTGAGAAGACAGACGCCCTGAAGCTCACCCTTGCCTGCGAAGAGACATTCACCTACATCTGCTCGATCAGCAAAGAGATCAGGTCCCTGGCAATGAAAGTGACAAACGGCCTTTATTATGTGAGGGTGCAATTTCTTTTTAACGCCGCTGATTTTGACCCAGGGCCTTCAACCTCACAGCGCAGGTCTCGCCTGACGATGAGAAGGGGCTCGATGAGATGGGGCTCATTATCGCCTCAAGATCTATAGAGAGATTTCAGATCTTTCACAATACCGACGGCATCGGTCTTGTGCTGATAAAAGAGAAGTCCTATCCTCCGATGCTGGAGACCGGGGCCCCCGGATCGAAGCCTCTGAAAGATTTCACCGTCGTCGCTCCAGACCCGGGGACACTGAAACTGTTCTCCGAACAAATAGTTCGCCACTACCCGGATTACCTTTATCCCGCAGACTTTTCTTTTCCAGGCAAGCTCGTGGATATGGTCGCGAGCGGAGAGTTCGGGGCAGCGGCGGCGGTCAGCAAGGAGGGATTAACGGGGGGAGGAGTGGTATGGTTTCGATCAAGCGACAAGATGGTCGAGATCTTTGGCCCCTATCTTTTTAACCAACCCGATCCATCATCCATGGCGGAAAGGCTCATCAGCACCGTCATTGAAGGTCTGGCAAAGACCGATATATTGTTTCTCATTATCATGTATGCGACTCCACAACTTCCTGCGGGATACTTCGAACCGCTGGGGACCATCGATGTCTTCAAGGCAGACTCGGCCCCCATGGGGATCACGGTCTACTGCCGGCAGCTCAAAGAAGACCCCGGCAGCGCTGTTTGGGCCCATCCGGAGCTCGAAGAATTCCTGAAAAAAGAATACCGGCGTCTATATTTTGCCCGTCACATCAGGCCCACGGTCAATGCCGGCGAGACCCGCCCCGAACATTCCGTGTTCGCAGCGAGATTCTTAAAGACCCGGAGCACCGCCATTCTTAATGCCGTTTGGGACGGCATTGATATCCCGGACAACCTTGATCGTCACATCCGCACCCTGAAGGATGAAGGGATGCTGAACATCTTCTTTGAGCTGGACCTCGCCCATGCGTGGCAATCCGGCCTGACGCCGGTACTGCTGCAAAAGGGCTTCATCCCCAAAATAATATTGCCATACGCGGGCGACGGGGACATCGTCCTCTTTCAACACAGTGAGGATCGATAAACGATGTTCGTGGTCCCTCTCAACAGGCTCGTGCCGGAATACATCAGGAAGTTCGAAGCATATATACCGAGCAAACCCGACCCTGAGCTCATGAAGCTTTACGGCTGCAGCAGGCTCTACCGCCTCAACAACAACGAGAACCCCCTGGGGCCGCCTCCCAGGGCGCAGGAGATCATACGCCGCTTCCCGCCTCCCAGGGCAAGCCTCTATCCGAGCGGGGATTCTTACTATATGCGCAACAGGCTCGCCGAACTATACGGCATGGACCCCGACCAGTTCCTCTTCGGCAACGGCGCGAACGAGGTCATCGCCTTCGTTATCAAGGCATTCTGCCAGGAAGGCGACAATATCATCACGTCGGATAAGACCTTTGCCGTCTATGAGTGGGTGGCGACCTTTTCGGGCTTCGAGGCAAAGCTCATCCCGCTCAGGGGCTTCGGCTTTGACGACCAGGGCATGCTCGATGCGATCGACGAGAGGACAAAGATACTTTTTGTCTGCAATCCCAACAACCCCACCGGGACATATTGGAATGAAACGAAGCTCCGCAACTTTCTCGACACCGTCGCGGGCAGGCAGATCGTTGTTGTCGATGAAGCATATTTCGAATTTGTCGAACAGGAAGATTATCCGGACGGGATACGGCTCATTCGTGACTATCCCAATCTCGTTATCTTCCGCACATTCTCCAAGATGTTCGGGCTTGCGGGGCTGCGCATCGGCTATCTCGCCGGGAACATGGACGTCGTCGACGTGATCCGGCGGACCTGCGTGGTCTATTCGGTGAACACCGTGGCGCAGGATGCCGCCCTCGCGGCGCTCGACGATGCCGATCATATATCTCGAACGCGCGCCCTCGTCAGGTCGGAGAAGGACTACCTTAAGCAGGAGCTCTCCTGCCTTGGACTTGAGACGCAGATCGGCGAAGGATGCTTTATCATGATAAAGCTGCCCATGAGCGACACCCTCGCCTACCGGAAGCTCATGACAGAAGGCGTCATGATACGGAGCATGACGGGCTTCAGGTTCCCCAACTGGATACGTGTCAGCATCGGCAGGCACGAAGCGATGGAGGCGTTCATGGAGGCGTTAAAAAAGGTCCTTGTCATATAACCGTCTATAATGAAAAAAAGAGAAAAGACCCTTCACGATCGGTGAGGCAACACCCCGTTTAGACGCCTATACAAAGGTGACGGGGCAGGAGAAATATGCCGTGGACCACTACAGCGACCATTTTCTCTGGGCAGGCGTGTAGAGGGCCGGGATACCTCACGGAAGGTTGATCAAGGTCCATACGGAAGATGCGAAAAGACTCCTGGGGGTCGTTGCCGTACTGACCGCAGAGGATATCGCAGACAGGAAAAGGACCGGGATGAACAGGGGAGACCAGCCTGTGCCGGCCGACAATAAGCTGCGTTATGCCGGTGATCCCGTCGCCCTCGTGATCGCCAAGAACAGACCGGCCATGAAACTGGCCGTGGACCTTATAACCTTCGATCATGAGCCGCTGCCCGGCGTCTTCGATATGGAGGCGGCGTTGAAAAAAGATGCCCCGCTGGTCCATGAAGACAGCCCTTAGGGAAATCTCCTCCGCCTTGTTGCAGTTGAGACAGAGGCAGGCTGGGCATACCTGGGAAACGACGGACAGCTGTTATTGTCTGTTCCACACAGACGCCGTTCCGCGCCAGGATGTACCACAGGCTCGGGGCAAAGCGTGACGGTGCCTTCCATGCCCTTATATTTCAAAGCGCCCGCTGCAACAGAGATGCTGGACGGATATACCTTGGTCCCCATATCCTCTATTCATACGGTGCGCACCTTGCATATGTGGAGATCGACACGCTGACGGGCTGCGCTGAGGTAATACGGTATCTTGCTGCCACCGATGCGGGAAGCGTCATCAATCCCCAGACATACGAACTGCAGATCCAGGGTGCAATAGCGCAGGGCATCAGGTTCGCCCTCAGCGAAGAGTACAAGGTTACAGATGTGCGCGCATCTGCCGAATGCCGGAGAATGGTGGCCGCCAATCTCCTTCTCTGCCCGCTTCAGTATAAAATGCAAAAATTCGAAGCACGAATTCCTAAATCATAAACGATATCGAGATCCAAATATCAAATATTCAAAAATTTTCGACATGTTTTGAGATTTGAACATTGGAGCATTCATGCTTGTTTAGGGTTTCGATATTAGGATTTCGTGCTTAGTTCTGCTATGGGCTATGAGCAGCATTTCGCTACAGCCTTATCGACGGTCGCGGCGTCGAGCGAGACCTCCCTGAAGATGCTTTCCACGAGAGGGGCGTCGAGGCGTTCGAAATCCCTTTCCATGGGGGTGATGATAACGCCGCCCATCTCAATGACCGCCGGACTGACGACAACCTGTTCGTCGCCTTCCCTGGAAAAGACATCAGGACGGTGCTTTGCGCGCGGGAAAAGGACAAGGCGCCATACGCCGTTTTCATGGAAGCCTGCGATATTCATCATTGGCTCTTCATGTATACTAAGGACTTTTTGCAGGCCGCTGAGAAATCTTTTGAAGACACTCCCCAGGGTCACAGGGTTGTCCCCTGCGAGGATCACGATCTCCCGCCCCATGTTCCGCGAACGGGAGGGAAGAACACCATCGACCTCTGCAATCGAGACCAGCCTTTTCCCATCAACGATCACTTTTTCTATCGGCATCTGTCCCGACGGCACTACCTGGAAGTGAAGGTGATCGGGGGCAGAAGCACCGCATTGCGGGCCATTGTAAAGAACTGCCCACCCTGAGCCAAGATCAGCGGCAAGCTGAAGGAATGCATCGATCTTGCCTGCGATAGCCTGAGGGCTGTGATCCAGATGCGTGACCGTGAAGTGGGAACGGAAGACAGGCCTCGGGTTGCAGAGTATTATGTATTCATCCCGGTAAAGGATGCCTTTTTGCTCAGGCGGGAGATTCTCAATACAGAGAAAGCACATCCTCTCATTGATATCCTGCCGGTCCACCGATGCCAGGCTGTTTATCATCCTTCCGGGATTGTACTGGAGGCAAACGATAAAACCATTGCATTCGAGGTCCCTCGCTCTCACA
Source organism: Deltaproteobacteria bacterium UBA7527 (assembly GCA_002478225.1). Classification (GTDB taxonomy): domain Bacteria; phylum Desulfobacterota; class Syntrophorhabdia; order Syntrophorhabdales; family Syntrophorhabdaceae; genus UBA5609. Next base: position 6,200 of record DLMV01000036.1, read on the forward strand.
TCCTTCAGCGATTCATACGCCTGCCCAAGCTCCGGCCAGGAATTTTGCTGCTCGGCGATAAGCTGAGCACAAAGCCCTGAGAGATTGTTCAGGTTGCTCCTTCCGTTAAAAGCGGAATAGATCTTCTTTTGAAGAAGCGTAGGAAATTCAATGTCCGTTCGCATTGTTATCTTCATGCTCCCTTGAAGACCCCATGGTATTCTTAGATAAAGTCAATACGCCTACCGTTCTAATCGATCTGATCGTCCGAATCTCGCCTTCGCTCCCACTCCGGGCGCCTTACCCTGCACCGCTTCACTTGCGTTCGACTCTCGAACTCGCTTACCCACCCTGTGGGCGGGTGCCCGGCTCAGACAACAAGGATCGGCCTGAACACGGCCTGGCCGCAGGCACACTCCTGTTCAGCGGCAGGGTGCCCAAGGCGTCCTCGATGTCCTCTCGGGCGAGGATCCTGCCAATTTATTAAAAGATCGAAGTATCTTTTGGGCACCAAGCAATAT
>DLMV01000036.1:6800-12857 GCA_002478225.1 Deltaproteobacteria bacterium UBA7527
TTTGGGCACCAAGCAATATACTGAAATCACTTGACCCCTTGACCCCTCGAACCTTCGATCCCTGCATTTATTGCCTTCCTCGCAAGGATCTCTTCTGTCCTGATCGTGTCCTTGAAGGCATCGTTCCTGTTCGCCGCCTCGATCGAGAGCGCCGCATCGGTGTTTCCCGACCAGCGCCTGCAAAGATAGAGGCTTTCGAAGATCCTCCCGATACGGTATTCCCTGCATATGCGAAGCGCTGCCGCGTAGTCCTCACCATAGCTCACGTTCAGGAAACCGATCCCGCGCATGATATCCGTATCAAATGCCCGCGGAGCGCCGAGGCCGTTTATCCGAAGCGCATTATTGTGCCCGTTCCCGTCGGTCCATTCCCGGTGGTCGATGATCCCCGGCGGTATCTCCTCCAGCCTTTCGTTGACGATGGTATACGAGCCGATCACCATTGCATATCTGCCTTCACGCAACATGTCGACTATCTTCTGCAGGACGTATCCGTCTATATAGAGGTCGTCAGAGTCAAGCTGGACGGCATACCTCCCGCAGAATTGAGAATAGAGCGCCTCGTTCCAGCAGCCGCCGATACCGAGATCAGTCCTGGCCGGGACAATATGTTTCAGGGTCGGACGCTGTCCTGTCATGCTTGACAGCAGGGCTGTTGTCCCATCCGTCGAATGATTATCCACGACAATAACATTGAATGGAAAGATCGTTTCCTGTGAGAGCGCGCTTCTCACGGCATCCGCGATCGTTCCCCTCCTGTTGCGGACGGGAATAACGACAGACGCCTCGACCGGAAAGGTCCTGCGCTTCTCCCTGACCTGTCTCAGATCGTCTGGCGGCAGGTAGGCGCCGATCCTTTTCAGGTGATCCGTAAAGACCGCCTCCATCTCCTTCTGCACAGCCTCATTCCTCGGATCAACGTACGAGAACAGCTTATCATCGCCGGTCGCCTTATCTGTCGAAAGCACTGAATAGAGCGGTTCTGCCAGGTGATGGACCGGGTTGTCGATGGAGACCTTCAGGCGGAGGTCATAAAGACCTGCATATCTTACATCAGAAATGGCCCCGTATCTTTTCACGGCATCATTGACGGCAGCCGTCGAAAAGAGCACTGCAGCGCCAAAATCGAAATCATCACGGACGCTTCCTGATTGGTGGTCGTTAAGCGGGTGGAGCTTCTTTCCCTTTTCGCCCTCATCGTAATAGTCGGAATAGACCATGCCGGCCTTCGTCGATCCCGCCGCCTCCAGCATCCTCTCCAGCGCCCCGGGCTCCACGAGAACAGCTTCAGGCTCTAATAAAAAAAGGATATGCTCCGCCTTAACATCATCAAGGACCATGCTGAGCGTTCGCCGAGAACAGATGGGATCTGCCGCGAGGAGGATATGCCCTGGAACGTCCAGGCGAACAGGATGGTCGTTTACAACAACGATATCTTCTACCAATGCCGATCCCGCGCAAGACCGCAGGCACCTTTCAAAGGAAGGTCCGGGGACATACTGAGCGACCACACTGATCTTTTTCATTGCCTACATATTAGCATATCCAATCTCAGTAAGCATTACCTCTTATCTTGAAATAAGCTGCCAGAGGACCAGTAGCTCCTGTAGGGATAGAGGTAGAGGGAAATGACAACAGAGCATGTCATCGACAAGGGGGCCAAAATGGCTATTATATGAATGGAGCATAATAGGAACACCTTCATGAAATACTATAATTGGAATGATGAAAGCGAGGACAGAGGACTATAAGGAATTATAATAAATAACAGCATGGATCAAAAAACCTGCTCGTGGGATTCCGATGATTACGCAGCGCATTCCTCTATCCAATACGAATGGGCGCGGAAATTGATAGAAAAACTTCACCTTAACGGCGAGGAATCGGTCATCGATATCGGATGCGGGGACGGGAAGGTTACTGCCCTGATCGGCTCATATCTGAAAAATGGAAGCGTTACCGGCATAGACAGCTCTGCGGATATGATAGCTTTTGCTCAAAAGAATTTTTCTCCTCTGAAATACCCCAATCTGACTTTTGTCCTTCAGGATGCGGCAAAGCTCAATTTTAAGGACCGGTTCGATGTTGCCTTTTCGAATGCCACGCTTCATTGGGCAAAAGATCACATATCTGTATTGAGAGGCATTAAAAAAGGTTTGAAAAGGTCAGGCAGGATATTGTTTCAGATGGGCGGCCAAGGCAATGTCCTGGATATCATTGCAGCGGTCACGGAAACAACAAGAACTGAGAAATGGCGGGTATATTTTAACGGATTTTCTTTTCCTTATCTCTTTTGTTCCTCTGATGAGTATAAACAATGGCTGAACGATACGGGTCTGCTCCATGTAAAAATGGTAAGGTTGGAGGTGGAGGCGATCGATCCATAACCAACCAGGCGGACGGGAAAGCCGTGCACTTCCGCCGCCGGTCTTTCCGTTATGCATGGAATATAGAACAGAGAGGGGGTCGTTTATGAACAGCGATGGACAAAATGATCTTCTGGAAAAACTATCTGCCGTTCTGATCCGCTGTTTCTTTTTATCTTTGGCGCTGCTTTTCATCTGGCTCATTTTCTATTCGATCGGAGGAGGTGCCGGCTGCAGCCTTCATTCAAAATGGTTCGAGCTGAGCAAACATGATTATGACCTGTTGAACTATTTCGGGATAGCGTTCACAAAGATCTGCGCCATAATGTTTTTCCTGTTTCCCTATATCTCGATCAGGCTGGTGCTGCGCAGAAAGAAGGCGTAAAGCAAGGATGCTGGATGCTTGATGCTGACTGCTGAAGACCGATCATCCGGCATGCAGCTTGTTGCATGCTGTGCTATAATTATATATATCCTGAAGGCTGGTGAGGTTACCATACGTTCCCGGGTAGGCGGTCTTCGGGATCCATCTCTGGCGTGTCCAGAGCAAACCTCGCCAGGCTTTGGGATAACCCCTGCAGACAAAGTCATACATTTACCACAGTAGGTTTGGCTGAAATACACGAAACATTTTGCCGTGGAATTTAATATAGCCTGATGGAGACTAATACCGAATTGCATTCAAAAATAGAGCGAGGAGCGAGCAAGATCTTCACTTTTCACCTTTCACATTTTACCTTTAACGGCATCAGCTATCTGTCCAGTATCTCCCTTACCTTTGTAAGCAGCTCCTGCGGTGCAAGCGGTTTTGAGATAAAATTCGCTGCATCTCCGTGAACCCCTTTATCGAGGACCACGTCGCCGGTATAGCCGCTCATAAAAAGGACTTTGATGTCCGGACAGATCTTTTGGACCTCATCGTAGACCTCTTTGCCGTTCTTCTTGGGCATGACCACGTCGAGGATCATAAGGGCCAACGCATCTTTGTGCTCCTCAAAGGCGCGCATCGCATCTTCGCCGTTTTCAGCCTCTATTACGGAATATCCTGACGTTGTGAGGACCTCTTTTGCGAAACTCCTCACCGCGGGATCATCCTCGGCAAGAAGGACCATCTCTGTCCCGCTGCGCACTGCGGGAGCAGAGGACATCGTTTCTTCCATCTTTGTTTTGACTACGGGAATGTAGATATAAAATGTCGTTCCCTGACCGGGCTCGCTCTGCACATCAATGTATCCGTTGTGCTGTTTCACAATCCCGTATACAATGGAGAGGCCGAGGCCGGTTCCTTTCCCGACCTCTTTTGTGGTAAAGAAGGGATCAAAGATCTTCTCTTTTGTTGTCTTGTCCATGCCGCAGCCTGTATCGGATACCGAGATGAGGACGTATGTGCCTTCCTGACCATACTCGTGGCCCATCGTGAACGCATTATCCATCTCAACTACTTTTGTTTCGATGGTCAGCGTACCGCCCCGGGGCATCACGTCCCGTGCGTTCGTGGCAAGGTTGATCAATACCTGGTCCATCTGGGTAATATCTGCCATGACCGTCACGTCTTCACCCGTGAAGATCACCTTAAGCTCTATATCCTCTGTAAGGAGCCTTTTCAGGAGTTTTCCCATGCCGTCGATGATATTCCTTATACTGTGGGGCTTAAATTCCATCACCTGCTTCCTGCTGAATGCCAGAAGGCTCTGGGTAAGGTTTGCTGCTTTCTCTGATGAGGTAAGTATCTGGTCCACATATACCCTCAATGGGTCGTCTTTATCGATCTTCATCTGAAGAAGATTCCCATAGCCGATGAGCGCCGTAAGAATGTTGTTGAAGTCGTGGGCAATGCCGCCTGTCAGGGTACCGATGGCCTCCATCTTCTGAGATTGGCGAAACTTATCTTCGAGGAGTCTCTTGTCCTCTTCCGTGCGCTTTCTCTCGGTAATATCACGGACGATCGCCCAGAATCCCGCAGGTTTATTCTCCATATCCTTAATAAGGTATGTGCGCAACTCGACAGGAAATATCGTACCGTCTTTTTTTCTGTACTCTTTTTCGTAGATATCGGAATACCCTCTCACTGTCACCTGTTCTTTCAGGATCTGCGCCTCGAGGGCGTGCCATCTCTCCGGCGTTATATCCTCATAGGTTAGATCATAGATATCCTCGTCGGGATACCCGAGCATTGCGCTGAAGCTCTTATTAAATGCGATGATCTTCCCTGTTGCATCCACTGACGCGATGCCGTCACGGCTTGCTTCATACAATTCACGGTATCTGCTTTCAGAATCTCTGAGCGATTTCTCCGCCAGCTTTCGTTCTGTGATGTCCTCGATGGTGCCTTCATAGTAAAGGACCTTGCCCGTATCGTCTTTTACAGCACGGCCGTTGATCGAGACCCAGATTTTGCCGCCGCCTTTCGTATAGTGCTGTATTTCGTACCTTTCGATAATCCCCTGCCTTTCAATAATATTTCTGTACCTTATCCTGTCCTCGGGGTTGACGTATCCCTGCCTTCCTATGTCGGTTATGCTCGTCATCATCTCTTCGGGCGAATCGTAGCCTATCATCTTCGCGAATGCCGGGTTCACGTTGATATAACGTCCTTCCGGGGTGGTCTGGAATATGCCCTCAACGGCATTTTCGAAGATATTGCGGTACTTCTCTTCGCTTTGCTTTAAAACCTCCTCTGTATGCTTGCGGCTCGCTTCATTGCGCTCCAATGCATCTGCCATCTCATCAAAGGTATATGCAAGCTGACCCAGCTCGTCCTCGCCATGATCAAGGTCTGTACGGACGCTAAGATCGCCGCGCCCCAGTTGTTTTGAGGCATCCACAAGCCTGTTCAGCCTTCTCGCAACCATGATGTTCCCTATAAACCATGCCGATACCACCGCAACGACAAAGGCAATGCACAACATCCCAATGTTAACGAATAAGGTTCTTTTAGCATAGGCCATGGCTCTTTCCTCGGGGATGCCTACTCGCATAAAAAGGTATGGTGATGTGCTGTCTTTCAGGTAAAACCTTTTATAGGCGTTCAGGCGCTTTATTCCATCAACTCCCACAGCCGTGAATGTCCCTTCGTCAGGACCGGTCTGCATGAGCCTGATCATATGGGGCGAGTCGATCACTCCTGCATACCTCTTTGATCCCTCGGACCGGTAGAGTCGGATATGCCTGTGGTCATATATTTCGAACACGGATCCTTCCGGCAAGCTCGTCTTTATAAATTGCTTGACGTAATGCTCAAGTTCGATCGCCACCGCTATAACGCCCCGCAGACGTCCCCTTTCATCTATTATGGGATAAGAAAAATGGAACGCAGGCCGATGTATGATCTGCCCCACTGCGTACTCCCCGGCGGAAAAATCCTTTGTCCGCAGGGCATCCTGAAAATACTTTCTATGATTAAGGTTCATTGGTTTTGTCGGAACAGAAGAAGAACATACCATCCCTTTTGTGTCAATGACCAGGACGTTCGCATATAACGGGTTCTGCCTCTCCAGTTCTTCCAGCAGTTTTGTGCTTGCGGGAATGTTCATATTATATATATCGCGTATCCTGACCACGGTCATGAGGAACTGGCGTGTGCTTTCTACTATGCGCTCGTGCTCGTTTGAAAGGCCTTGCAGTACCCGCAGTGCATCATTCTCTGCATCCTTCATATCGCGGCTCTGACGTTCCAGCCCTGTATAGATAA
>DLMV01000036.1:13019-13726 GCA_002478225.1 Deltaproteobacteria bacterium UBA7527
AAAGCCCTGTATAGATAATGATCCCGAGCGCAGGAAGAAGCGCTATCAATACCAGAATGATCAAATGGGTTCGGATAGATCTGAATAATGAATATTTCATAGTGCTGCCGTAAATGTGAGTCTGTGAAGATATACTTATAAAACAAATGCCGAAGGTCATTGATAAATATTTACAGACCTTTCGTCTACCATTATAGCAGAAAATAAGAAAAGAACAGATATTTATTGCAACCGATGAGTATTTTTCATAAAGGGAATAAGGTTTGACAGGCTTTCATTTTCCCGCTATCATCTTTTCCAGAGGCTTCCCGACGCAAAGATGGATAATGAACCAAAGATAACCGTGGGCATTATGGATCGTCAGGTCGAGGTTTACGGCCGCCTGAACGGGAATTTCCACGTCGATGGGTCCGGTCCTCTGTCCGGCAGGTTTTCGGCAAGAACATCGGGCGGGGTTATTGTGCTCAATGATGGAAATGACCGTGAGGTCGCGCGTCTCCCGCTTATCAGGCTCACCGCGCGCAACGATTCTACGTTCACGCTTTTCCACGCCGCCATAGGCATCGGTTTTCACTGGGAGAGGATCGAGGATCAGACCTTTTGCGGCGACCTCGTTCTCCGGTGCCGCGACGACGGGACTATGGCCGTCACGAATGAGATCTTCCTTGAAGACTATCTGAAAAGCGTCGTCTCCTCCGAGATGAGCG
>DLMV01000010.1:0-8816 GCA_002478225.1 Deltaproteobacteria bacterium UBA7527
GGATTTGGTGCTTAGGATTTCGTGCTTATCTTTATATTTGAAGTCCATTCATGATAATCTATAAGACACATTTTTATGAATCTAAAAAACAAAACAAGAAAGCAGCTCCTGTCCGAATTAGCGACCTTGCGGAACAGGGTTGCAAGACTGCAGGATTCCGCGAAGGAACTCAGACGCTTTAAGCGTTTTTTACAGCAGCAGACCCACGATCTCGGCGAGCGTGTCAAAGAGCTTAACTGCCTCTACGCCATTTCAAACCTTGTTGAAAGACATGGCATATCACTTGAGAACATACTGCGCGAAACCGCCAATATCATCCCCTCGGCATGGCAGTACCCTGAGATAACGGGCGCAAGGATCTCCCTGGGCGCCCAGATATTTTCAACGGAGAACTTTCAGGAAACGCCGTGGATGCAATCTGCCCATATATTAGTGAAAAGAAAAAAAATGGGCTACCTTGAAGTATGCTACCTGAAAAAAAAGCCAAAAAGCTACGAAGGCCCTTTCCTTAAGGAAGAGAGGAACCTGATAAACGTCATTGCCAAACGTATCGGCGAGATCATAGAACGGAAGGTCGCGCAAGACGCTTTGAAAGAAAGCACCGTAAGGAACAAGGCGCTCTTAAGCGCCATACCGGATATGATATTCAGGATCAGCCGGAATGGCACTATACTTGACCTCAAGAAGGGAAAATCCTTTGGTAAACGGCTGCGCACCAACGTATTGCTTGGCAGGAACGTACAGGAGTTGTCCGATCATTTTAAGGCGCTGCCCAAAGAGATCGTCCAGCAAGGGATGAAAAACGTCTCGCATGTGCTTGAAACCGGCGAAACGCAGATATATGAGCACAGGTTCAGTCATAACGGCACGGTCTTCTATTATGAGGTACTGCTGACAGAAAGCGGTGGTGATGAGGTTCTCGGAATTATTCGCGACATCACCGAGAGAAGACGTCTGGAGAAGCAGGTGCTGGAGATCAGCGAATGGGAGCAGCAGAGGATCGGCCAGGACCTCCATGACAGTCTTTGCCAGCAGCTCGCCGGCATTGCGTTCCTCGGCAAGGTCTTGGAACAAAAAATGAATGCGCAATCCTATAAAGAAGCCCGCGATGCGGGCGAAATTGTATCGCTTATAGACGATGCGATCACCCAGACGAAAGGGCTCGCCCGGGGTCTCTACCCTGTCAGGCTTGAGGCAACGGGACTGATGACAGGACTTAAGGAACTATCCCATACCGTGCAGAAGTTATTCGGGATCAGATGCTCTTTTAATTACCGCCATCCCGTTCTTATCCATGATAATATTATGGCGATCCATCTTTACCGTATCGCACAGGAAGCGGTAAACAATGCGATCAAGCACGGGAAGGCAAATAATATTAACATTACTTTCACGAACGACAACGGGGCCACGGTGCTTATGATCAAAAGCGACGGCATTGCTTTTCGTAGGATATTGAAGAATGATACAGGGATGGGTATAAGTATCATGCGACACAGGGCAAATATGATAGGCGCGTCGCTGGAGATCAAGAGCGATCCGGCAGGAGGGACAATTGTAGCCTGTTCGTTCCAGCCAAAACAGACCGCTAAAAGAAAGAGGGAAAAACAATGAGAAAGGAAAAAGTGACGCTTTCTGTCGGTCAGAAGCACAAGATCTTTATAGTCGATGACCACCCGATCGTCCGCAAGGGCCTCGCCCAGCTTATCAATCAGGAGCCTGACATGGTTATTTGCGGTGAAGCAGAGAATGCTCAGACCGCCCTTGAGTTCCTGAAAAAAATAAAACCGGATCTCGCGATCATCGATATCTCTCTCCAGGGCATCGACGGCATAGAGCTCATAAAAAAGATCAAGCTGCGCGATGCAGAACTTCCTATCCTTGTTGTCTCGATGCACGACGAATCCCTCTTTGCCGAGCGCGCCCTCAGGATAGGCGCAAAGGGCTACATCATGAAGCAGGAGGCAATCGAAAAAATGATGGAAGCGATCAGGAGGGTCATCAAGGGAGAGGTTTATATAAGTGAAAGAGTGAGTGCAACGATCGTAAAAAAATTCATCGACGGCAAGGCTGAAAATACCCGGTCACCCGTGGATGTGCTGAGCAATCGCGAGCTTGAGGTGTTCCAGCTTATCGGGCAGGGGTTCGGGACGCGCCAGATCGCCCAGGAATTGAACGTAAGCGTCAAAACGGTAGAATCTTACCGCGCAAACATAAAAGAAAAATTAAATCTCAAGAACGCCACTGAGCTTATGCGACATGCCGTACACTATATAGACTCTTTATAATAAAGCATTTACAAACATCATAGTGTATTTCCCTATATCGTTATAGTAATTTCCCCTATTTAATAATTAGTTTTAGCCTGATTGTATGGATTGGGTAATCTAGGTTTTATTAAAGTCATAGGTCTATAACGCTCTTGGGCGAGGTGACGTATGACGACAACCCTAAACAATGTATTTGTTTTAAAAACCGCAGAGAGGCTGTCCATCGGTGGTCCGTTGGAAGAACTGCCGTGCAAGGCGCTGAGCGGCGCAGAAGAATCAGATCTCATTACAAAGGCCAGGAAGGTGCTCGAAGAGATGGAAGAGGAGTGGGAGATGGATCATGCCAGCGTTGAGCTACGGGACAAGTTTCACCTGCTGCGCTACTACCTGCAGAATCTGCCACGCACAGTAAGGAAAAGATCGGTGTCGAAAAATAAATAATCCCCCAAGGAGGAGTCAAGCTATGTCAGTTATCGGTGATGTTATCGCAAAGGTAAAGAAGCAGGATCCCAACGAGCCGGAGTTCCATCAGGCCGTTCGCGAGGTAATGGAAACGCTGGAGCCCACCGCAAAGAAACATCCTGAATTCGTCAAGGCAGGCATCTACGAACGCATCGTGGAACCTGACCGGACGATCATCTTCAGGGTCCCCTGGGTCGACGACAAAGGCAAGGTCCAGGTCAACAGGGGTTTCAGGATCCAGTTCAACAATGCCATCGGGCCGTATAAAGGGGGCATACGCTTTCACCCCTCCGTCAATCTGAGCATTATGAAATTTCTTGGATTCGAGCAGATATTCAAGAATTCCCTTACAACCCTGCCTATGGGCGGAGCAAAGGGAGGATCCGATTTCGACCCAAAGGGAAAAACGGAAGATGAGGTCATGCGATTCTGTCACGCCTTCACAAGAGAGCTTTACCGCCACATCGGACCTGAGATAGATGTACCGGCAGGCGATATCGGCGTTGGAGGACGGGAGATAGGCTACATGTTCGGCTATTACAAAAAGATCGTAAATGAGCATTCAGGCGTGTTTACCGGAAAAGGCCTTGAGTATGGCGGCAGTCTCATACGTCCCGAAGCAACCGGCTACGGCGCAGTCTATTTTGCAGCGGAAATGCTTGCCACGAGGAAGACTGATTTCAAAGGAAAGGTGGTGGCGATCAGCGGTTCCGGGAACGTCGCCCAATACGCCGTGGAAAAGGTAAATCAGCTTGGCGGAAAGGTGATCACGCTTTGCGATTCAAGCGCTACCGTCGTTGATGAAGCGGGGATCCAGGGCGAGAAATGCGAATATGTAAAGGAGTTGAAGAACGTACGAAGGGGCAGGATCAAAGAATATGCCGATAAATACAACACCGTCTGCTATATCGGTGAAAGCGTCTGGGATGTCATCAGGGAGCATGGCCTGAAGGTCGATATCGCCATCCCCTGCGCCACCCAGAACGAGCTGGACGGCAAGAGCGCCGAGGCCCTTGTGAAGAACGGATGCTTCTGTGTCTCCGAAGGCGCTAATATGCCCTCTACGCCGGACGCTGTCAAGGTCTTCCAGGATCATAATGTGCTCTTTGGCCCCGGCAAGGCAGCAAATGCAGGGGGCGTTTCTGTCTCCGGCCTCGAGATGAGCCAGAACAGCCTCAAATTATCATGGCCGCGGGAAGAGGTTGATAAGATGCTTTTCAATATCATGAAGAGCATACACAAGGCGTGCCTTGACGCCGGCGAGGCCTACGGCAAAAAAGGCGACTATGTCACAGGCGCAAACATCGCGGGCTTCCTGAAGGTCGCAAGGGCAATGCTCGCATACGGGATCGTTTAATGAACAAAATAATGTTTACCATCCTGAGGGTCCTGGATAAGCGTAACGGCAGCACCGGTTCAGCGGAACTGGCAAAAGCGCTTTTGTCCCACGGGATCGAGCTTTCGGAGCGCACGGTGCGCTATTACCTGAAGCTGCTCGATGAGAAGGGGCTAACAAGCGTCCAGGGTAAGAAGGGAAGGACCATTACCGACAATGGCAAGAAGGAACTGGGCAATGCCTTCGTGTCCGAGCGGGTAAACTTTGTCATAAGCAAGATCGACAGCCTTTCTTATCTCACAGATTTCAACATCGACGCACTGAAGGGGAACATAATCCTCAATATCTCCTTCTTCCCGGAGAAAAAACTGAAGGACGCACTGAAAATAATGGCAGGGGTGTTCCAATCTCCCTACGTTATGGGCAGCAAGATAACCCTCGCCAAAGGAGGGGAGCGGATCGGCGATATTCCTGTACCGCGGGGCAGCATCGGGCTCGGTACGATCTGCAGCATTACTTTGAACGGGGTCTTTCTTAAAGCCGGGATACCTGTCGTATCGCGATACGGTGGGGTTGTTGAGATAGAGGACGGCAGCCCTGTGCGGTTCACGTCGCTGATAAGCTACGAAGGCTCTTCCTTGGATCCCCTCGAGATCTTTATCAGAAGCAGGATGACCGACGTCATGGGCGTCATTCAACAAAACTCCGGCAAGATCCTTGCCAGCTTCAGGGAGATCCCCGTAGTAAGCATTAATGAGGCGGAAAGCCTCGGCGATAAGCTGGTAAAAAAAGGTCTCAGCGGAAAGATCATCTTTGGAAAACCGAATCAACCCCTGCTGGACATCCCGGTAGGGGTTGATAAGATCGGCATGATCGTGGCGGGCGGGCTCAATCCTATCGCTGCCGCAGAGGAGGCAGGGATATCTACAGAAAGCAGGGCGATGTCAACCCTCTATGAGTATTCGAAACTGCAAAATTTCAACGATGCGGTCAGCACGTTCTTGTATCAATAAAACAGATCAGCCTCTGCGATACGATATCGGCCATGATCTGCAGGGTGTACTCCGACACATCATATACCTTGAGCACATCACTGTATCTGGCGCTTTCGGGCATCAATTGCTCTGAAATAACAGGAAATTGATCAATGAGATCCCTGTTCCATACCACACCGGGGCTTCCTGGAAAAAGCGCCAGGTAAAAGATATCCGTCTCAACAAGGTCCTGAAAAAAATGCGTCCCAAAGGAAAGCTCCGGCATCAGATTGCCATCCATGTAGGCGATCTCTCCCATGGCCGTCATGTGGTTGATCTCTGAAAATCTGACCGGCACACCGAGCGACGGCGTCGTCGTCCCCCATCTCCCAGGCCCCAAAAGCAGGGTGGGCATGTCCTCCCTGTCCTTCACAAGCTTGTTGAATTTCCCGATAAATCTTGCAATGTCGTACTTTCCGGTCAACGCGAGGGTGGTGTAGTGTTCGGGATCGACATAGACGATCCGTTTGATCCTCCTGGCAATGCTCCCGCCCATAAAGTTTCCTGCTGATTGAAAAAGGACATCCTTTACCGAAATACAGGTGGGAATTTCCACTCTTTTTTGCTGGCCTTTTGCCTGAAGCGGCCTGCATTGCAGGAGGTTTATCTTATAATCACTGTACTGCGTAAAATTGACGGTGAACTCTATCTCCACCGGATAGTCATAGATGACCTCGAGGTCTTTCAGCATCCTGTGCATAACCCCCGTGAAAGAGGTGCGGGACAGAAGCCTGTCAAAGGTAAGTATCCACGCCTCACCCTCCTTCATGCCAAGCTCCCTCATCCGTTCCGTTGTCTCGTGGTCCATCTCGCCGAGGAGATCCAGCCTGATGCCGAACCCTTCCTCGCTGAGCTTTGACAGCAGGGAAACGGTCTCCAGGGTGTTGTCGTTGACGTTGAGGACATCCAAATCATGCTGCGAGAACCTCCTTGTATCTTCCATCCCCGCGTGAGGACGGAACAACGGATTGTCAAGAGCAACGATGCGGGGATAATCGTTCTCAACACGATTTACCGCCCGTGTTCCTAAACCGGCAACGAGCCTCAGCATGCCGGCCGCCGGGTCCATGCCCTCCCTCCACACGAAGGTATTATATGAAACACCCACGCCCCCGATATCCGGAAAAAAATAATGTCTCCGGTACGACCCTGAGACCCTCTGCACCAGAAGGGCCATCTGCTCATCCTGCTGGTCAAGCCCCCTCTGCAGACGGTACGTCAACGCATCCTCATTCATCGTGCTTGCGAAAACCCGCCGTACATACTCGACAAAATCCGTATAGCGCCTCTCCGGAGAGCCCTGGTTCACGGAGAATATGCTCTCGTATTTTCCTGCAAAGGCGTTGCCGAAGGCATCCTCGAGGAGGCTGCTGGAGCGGATTATGATGGGCGACTGACCGAAGTATTCTATCAGTTGCTGGAACTGTTCCTTGATCTCATCGGGGAATACCCCCTGCAGCATCTTCTCCCGCAGCGGGGCGGCTGCCTCGAAATACCCCTCTTTCGTCTTCTGCTTCATCCGTAGCTCCCACAGGCCGTTCTGAACAATATAGGTATAGAAGATGTCAGACCCTATATAGAAAGAATCGTGCTGTTCAAGATAGTCCTCCCAGCGAAGCTGCGCGTCCTTTTCAAGTATCTTTCTGGCAAGGAGCATCCCCACCGTTTTCCCCCCGATAAAACCCGTACCGATCAACCGGGATTTGATGGTGAGCAGGTCTTCCAGCGAAAAGTTCTCCTTTGCAAGGGCCAGCATCCTGCCCTCTCTCGCGATCATTATCCTACAGAGCTCGTCGATCATCGCCTGTCTTTCTTCGGGGTCGCATTGTCGCTTCGCAAGGTCCTCGGCCCTCAAAAAAAGTCTGTCCCAGTAGTCGAGATAACGCCTGGGGCTTTTTTCCTCCAGCCTTGAGATATCCGAGAATAACCGTGTCGCATCAACGCTGTTGGTAATTGGCACAAACTCACCATTCTCTTCAAGGTGCGGCAGGAACATCGTCGATGAATACCTGTTCCAGACCTTCAACGGATGAACATAGTAGCTGTCCTCATGATTGTAGACCTCCAGCAAGACCTGGGTGGTCTCGCGGATGCGCGCTATTGTCTTGAACGAGTGGCTGTGCCGCAGGATGGAGAAGTACGCTATCGTGTTGAGCTGGAAAAGGTACGGGCAGGCAATAACGAAGAAATTTCCTATCATCAGGTCCGTTGCCCACGCGGAAAGGAGGTGGGAGAGGCAATCGAAGACATAGAAAACGTCCCTACCCTCGGCCGTCACGATGTTATAGACCTGGGCCGTAAAGGGTTCAAAACCGCTGTTGGCATCAAGCGTGTAGACCGTAACGTCCCCGGTCTCTTCTATGAGAGGCTCATGCTCGGCAAACCTCATGTAGATGACCTTTCTATGCTCCCTGACAGCCCTTTCCACATAAGGCGCAACGTAGTGCAGGTAATCCTTTATGTCGTCCACCTGCCATACGACATTGTCTCCCATGCGCAGGCCGTCAAGGACCGCATCCAGGCCATCTAATCCCGTGCTCGCCCGTGTAAGTGGTTTCACGAGAGGTAATCCTTTATCCTGTTCGCCATCTCGTCGTACCGGAAGAGCCTGCTGAAATCGATAAGCCCGGCAAGCGCACGAGAATAGGCGCGGACACCGTTCTCCTCAAGAATGGAAACCGGATTGAGGCCGCCGATAATGATCGCCCCGATCCTTCCTTCATTGACCGGTATGTCAAGGATCGTCTGGCCGGGTCTGCCTATCCGTGCAAGGCCGCCGAGGCCGACCCTTTTCAGCTTTTCGGCCAGCTGTATAACGAGTTCCCGGCTTTCTGCGGGAAATTCACGGAAGCTCGCCCCTATCCTTCCGTTGCCGGTCTGAATTGCCCCCATGTAGTTCGTCATGCCGCTCCGTATGAAGATCTCCAGCGGGTCTATGCTCGTTCCATCGTACATGATGATCTCAACAAATCGCGTCGGCGTTCTGTCCTGCAGTTCAAGAAGTCCCCCGAACCTGGAGATCGTAGGGATCCCGTGCTTCAGCAGGACACCGTTCAAGGTGATGGAGCAGACTGTCCCCACTCCGATCATGCCTTCGGGAACAGATATATGCCCAAGCGATTCGCCCGGGCCGAGGAACGTCATGAGGTGTCCCATGGCATATCCGTCTGCGTAGACCTTACTTATATAAGGAATGTTCTTTGCGAACTGCTCGGGTTCAACTATTGTCACGTTGATCACAACGGTCCCGGAAGTCGTATTGAGGTCAAAGTTCATCTGATAGGTCATCCGGTCGATCTTCGCCGACAGAAACCCTACCCGTTCAAAGATCTTTGCTAAATCGAACTCGCTTACGCCTTTTTCGGTAATCTGGTGGCCCTTTTTGCCGTTACTTGCCGTCAAACCATCCGCATCCAGCCTTGTAAGGTAGAGTCGAACGGTGCGTTCGCTCATGTCATGTCCGAGCAGCTTCAGCTCCTCGGCAATACGCATGCTGGTGAGAGGTATCTCCGCGTTTTTTAAAACATTTAAGATCAGCAACTCTTTTCTTTTCTGTTTTTCGAGCATAGCCTGGATCTCCCATCACAATGGTATTCTACTCCACATTTAACGGCAATACAATTTTATTATAATGGCAATATTGCCGCTTTTTTTATTGTATTACCATAATTACACAAAATCAACAAGAAAATATAATCTCCTGCTACATAGACT
>DLMV01000010.1:8900-9236 GCA_002478225.1 Deltaproteobacteria bacterium UBA7527
AGACTATATAAGGTTATTATGGATATTAAGCACTTTTATTTCTCTTGACATGATATTTCTATTATGGCAATATATTGCCAATATTACGGCATTATATTACCGTTAATTAAAATCATCAGGAGGACAATATGATCGAATGGCCGAAATCCAATGACGCGATAGGAACTGTGAACCGTGGCAACCCTGCGGAATCAGGGCTCTGCACATTGTGCCGTGCCGATTGCAAAGGGAAATGTGAGACCTGGCTTTCAAGTCTGAAGGGAAGAAAGATCCTCTACCCGAGAGACTTTGGCGTTGTCACTGCAGGGAGCGCAAACACCTGTCATATCGGTGTTT
>DLMV01000071.1:0-18730 GCA_002478225.1 Deltaproteobacteria bacterium UBA7527
GGTGTTTGTCCATCTCCGGTCCCTGTACCAGTGCCTGCTCCGGTCCCGGTTCCAGTGCCAGCTCCAGTGCCGGCTCCGGTATCACCGGTTCCTGTCGGCGTGATCTGCTGGATAATATTGTTGATCTGGTTCTCGGTCGCCTTCTTCGGCGGTGTCGGCGGGGTCTCCGTGGATTGGACAACGGAGAGGAACCCTGCGGTGATAGCGGCAACGATCCTCGGTATCTGCGGGTTGTAGAGGTACCCTCGCCCGGTGACGAAGACGACCATTGTGGCGCCGCTTATGTGGGAGACAAGCATGTTGCTGCCCCTGATCCCTGCGACGGCATTGGGGGTGTGGACCTCGAACTTGTTGCCTTCGGCGAAGGCTGCCGCACGTTTGATGAACTCCTCACCGGCCACTGCCTGCACCCTGCCCCGGTGGAGGCGGATGACGCCTGAGCTTCTCTCTCCCTGGACCATGTACTCCTTGATCTCCACGCGGGACGCCTGGCCTACCTTTAAGATATTGTTGTTCACGAAGGTGATCTCCGCCATGCTTCGTGTCTTTGCCCGGTAGATGTCCCCGATATCGACGGGGTCTCCCAGGGAAACAGGGGTTGCGACGTTCTTCCCTGTCTTGAGGACATCCACGCGGCCCTGGATCGCACTTATCTTCCCGACGGGGGCGGCAAGGGCGAGGCTGCCGGCGAGGAAGGTAATGATGAGAAACGACCAGAAGACCTTGTTCAAGGAGATGTGAGTCTTCATGTTTGGTACCTCTCTTTATAAAATTTTATTTTTGTTTTCATGATAGATGCGTGCAGCGATACACAATGATAGTGTAGAAGGATGATAGGTCGTCCGTTACGTATGTGAGTCTTCAAGTATCCCACCACTAGCGACTGCTTTTATAACAAATACACGGTATTACGTATTACAATATTATACTAACTAAGTATACTATCCATTCTGGAAATGTCAAGGGATATCATTAATACCTGTACTCGATCCCCAATGAAAAGATCTCCCGCTTGTAATCGTATGTCGAGATGTTGCTCTTATCCCTGATATATGTGTACTGGCCGGTAATATCAATGCTCTTGCCCAGTTCATAGACAAGACCGAAGGAGGCATTGTAGGTGTCGTTCCTTCGCGTCATACCGTCGAACGTGGCATTCGGGAAGACGTATTTTGTGAATGCCGCCTCGCCTGAGACCTGGAGCTTGAGCGGCTTCCACCAGAGGGGGTAGAGGAGGTTCATTCCCCACCGGTGCTCTTTATTCGCCCAGTTGTCGCCTACCGTATTATCCTGCCCGTAGGTATACTTCAGGTTGACAAAACCCCTTCCGTCATAAAAGAAGTAGGTGTACCCGATGCTCGCGTTGTAAAGCCTGCCGTCGCGCTCCTCCGGAGCGGTCAGGGGCGCCGTAAAATAATATTTTTCCGTGTAGCCGATGGAGAATTCCGCTATGCCGTTCTGGCTCAACATATATCTCAATGTCGGCATGACGCTGTAGTACCGCATGTACTTTGTGTCGCTATACCAGCTCATGCTCTGGGTGAAGTCAGTGCCCTTGTCGCGCTGCAACCAGTTATAGTACATCGTTATCGGGGCGCTAAGAGAAAATTTCTCAAAATTATATCCGGGGATGAAGCTCAAGGAATTTGTCATGCTGTTGTAGTCGTCACGCCGGAAATATCTGTCAGCGTAAATAGAGTACTGGATGGTCATATTGTAAGGCGTTTTAAAGGAGAATGGAAAGGTATAAGAGATCCTGGCTGTCATATTCAGCGCGTAATCGCTTTCGTTCGAGATGGCGTCTGCAACAGGACCTCCGGTTGGCTTTGCCACCAGGTTGGTATCATATTTATAAGTAAGTCCGACGCTGAACCTCCAGGGTCTCTCTCGTTCGAATTTTTCTGCCAGCGCCTTGTCGTAATCCCTTGCCAGCGTTGCCATATCGGTTGTTGGGTCAACGCTGATCACTGTCTTGAACCGGTTCTGCGCCTCTTTGAATTGTCCCGCCTGCATGTTCGCGCTCGCTATCTGGAACTCGGCAAGCTGCGTCAGCGACGGGTCGAGCTCCTTTGCCTTCTCAAAGCCCCCGATCGCTTCCTTAAACTGCTTATCTTTAAGGAACACAAGCCCTTTCAGGAACTGTATGCGCGCCGGCTGTATCCCCTCTTTTTCACCCACGTCCAGCCATTCCTTTGCCTCTTTGGTGTTATCCGTCTGGTAGAGCACATCGATGAGCTCAACAAGGGCCTCTTTGATCCGGGGGGTAAAGGTCACTGCGTCCCTGAGATGGGGCACGGACTCTTTATATTGTTCCATGATCTTATAGGTGAGACCGGTGTAGAATGCCACGGTGCTCGATGTAGGCTCGGCCTTTTTCGCCTCAAGGAAATATGTAAGCGCCTCCTCGTAGTTCTCATCGCGGAATTCTTTCATGCCCATCTCAAATTGCGACTGGGCATCCGCAAAACCAGCAAAGGCGAGAAGGACCAGCACAGCAACAAAAAATATAATGTACCGTTTCATTGTTTGGTCACCCCCGGAATTTTTCTTTATTGCAGATTGTAGCTTTATTTATTATCTCTGTCTATACATTTATCGTTGAACCCTGTTTGAGCAGTCTGATATTGTTCCTCTTGAGGGCGTTCAGTTCCTTATGTATCTCTTCGAGGAAGATGGGCTTTATGTGTGTCACATAGATCGGCATACTTCCAAGGCCGTATCTGTCGATATTCTCGGTAAGCATGGCTGTCGTCATATGCCCCGATATCCTCGCCAGCCTGTCTAATCTGTTCGGAAAGGAGACGTCCGATATGATGAACTCTATGCCCTTTGTCTTGCTTGCCACCTCCCAGAACCTCTTCGTGGGCCCCGTATCGGCGGTGAACATAAAACCCTTCTTGCCTTCTTTTACGATATAGCCCACCGTAAAGACCGTGTGCGTCATCAAGACCGGCTCAACGGTGATGCTGTCGATGGAGGACACTTTCTCCATCGGTATCTCGTGCGGCTTGATTATCCCTTTATGCTCTGACGGGATAACGGTGAAATCAGGCCAGATAAGGTTGTTCAAAAGATTCTGCGATATGATCTCAAGCACCTGTCTTACGCTGATCAGTTCGATCGAATAATCACCCATCATGACAAGCTCGTCAACAAAAGGGAAAAGGCCCTTCACGTGATCAATGTGGGTATGGGTTATTAATACCTGCTTGATCTTCTTCAGCGCTTCGTCGTTAAGGACTTCCGTGACCGTTCCTGCATCGAGAAGCATTGTGTCATTGATGAGAAAAGATGTTGCCCGGTATTTGTCTATATAATTACCGTAACAGCCGAGTACCTTAATCTTCATCCCTGCTTGCATTCTATTAAAACATTCATTGTCATGTCAAGGAGTTTTGTGCAATTTTGTATAACTTTGCGAGCAGTATGCTGATAGCGCAATTTTTCCTATTCATAAAGAATTGCGCCAAACACTTATGCTGCCATATGATGCCTTATTTGTAAATGTAAGATTTAATGATGTTTTAACATTCACTACCGTACTATTCTTATGGAGAGATTGAGCATTATTTCACATTAATCACTTGACGAGCAAAGACTATTGGCATTATATTATGAACGGATATTTTTTGGAGGACCCACATGCCGATCTATGAATATGAATGTTTGGAATGTCGAAAGGTATTTGAAATATTCCAAAAGATCTCTGAAGATCCTTTGACGGAATGTCCGGCATGCAAAGGCGAAATGCAAAAGATCATATCGCCCTGCGCGTTCCACCTGAAAGGCACCGGCTGGTATGTAACAGATTATAAAAGACCGATTGACTCGGTGAACGGCAAGAATGGCGGGAAACAAGCAGAAAAAAAGGAAGAAAAGGCAGAGGCGGCCACGGAGACCAAAACTGAGACAAGATCTGAGACAGCACAGACAGCATCGGCCGGGGGATAAATGAAAGCAGGAGACAAGGTCGTATTTACCTTTGCGAAGAAAGAAATGGAAGGCATTATAGAGAAGGTCTTCCAGAAGAGCGTCTATATCAAGGCCGACTTTCCCAGGGACAAAGGAAAGATCGTCAAGAGAAAACTGAAAGACATAAAATAAGCTAACAGTCGATCGAAAAACCTTAAGGACATGAAAACCCGTCAGTCGTAAGTCGTAAGGGGTTAGATCGCCTAACGACTGACGCCTTACGGCATTTTATTCGGTATCAGTAGTAATCCTGTAGCGCCTTTACCCGGATACCGACCTTCTTCATGCTCTCGATGGCATTGACCACCGCCTGGGCCCCCGACAGGGTGGTCGTATAGGGGATCCTGTACTGGACAGCGCTTGCCCGTATGAGCACCTCATCCATCTTCGGGTTCCTTCCGCTCGGCGTATTGATTATAAAGCGGATATCCCCATTCTTTATCATATCAACGATATGCGGCCTGCCTTCAGACACCTTGTTGACAAACCTTACTTCCATCCCGTTGTTCACAAGGACCTTGCCCGTCCCTTTCGTCGCATAGACCTTAAAGCCAAGGTCGGACAGCTTCTTCGCGATGAAGACGATGTTCCTCTTGTCCTTGTTCTTCACGCTTATAAACACGTTGCCCTCGGTGGGAAGGTCCTGCCCTGCCCCCAGCTGGGACTTGCAGAAGGCGGCCCCGAACGTGAGATCGACCCCCATGACCTCGCCCGTCGATTTCATTTCCGGACCGAGCACTGCGTCGATGCCAAAAAACCGGTTAAAAGGAAAGACAGACTCCTTTACGGCAATATGGTCGATCTCGCGTTCGCCCTCGATGCCGAGGTCCTTTAATGTCAGCCCTGTCATGAGCTTCGCGGCGACCTTCGCCCACTGCACCCCTGTCGCCTTGCTGACAAAAGGGATCGTCCTGCTGGCACGCGGGTTCACCTCGAGCACATAGACGACGTCATTCTTCACCGCATACTGGATGTTCATGAGGCCTATCACGTTCAGCTCCTTCGCAAGCTGATAGGTATAGAGCTTTATCCTCTCAATAGCCTCATCGTTCAGGGAATAAGGAGGCAAGGCGCAGGCGCTGTCCCCGGAATGGATGCCGGCCTCTTCGATGTGCTCCATAATGCCCGCCACGACAGACCTCTCGCCGTCGGCAACCGCGTCGACATCGATCTCGATGGCGTCTTCGAGGTATTTGTCGATGAGGATAGGCCGCTCCGGCGAGGCCTCTGATGCCCTTTCCATGAAGGACTCAAGGTCTGACTCGTCATAGACGATCTCCATCGCCCTGCCGCCCAGCACGTAAGAGGGGCGTACCACGACAGGGTATCCGATCGTACCGGCGATCTCTTTCGCCTCCTCGAAAGACACGGCGATCCCGTTGTCGGGCTGCATGAGGTTGAGCTTTTTCAAAAGCGTCTTGAACTTATCCCTGTCCTCGGCGATATCGATGCTCTCCGGTGTCGTGCCGATGATCCTGGCGCCTGCCTTTTTCAACGGCACGGCAAGGTTCAGCGGCGTCTGGCCGCCGAACTGGACGATCACGCCGTCGGGCCTCTCGTTCTCGATGATATCCATTACGTTCTCGAAGGTGAGGGGCTCGAAATAGAGCTTGTCGGAGGTGTCATAGTCCGTGCTTACTGTTTCGGGGTTGCTGTTGACCATGATCGTTTCATATCCAAGCTCTTTCAGCGCGAACGCCGCATGGACGCAGCAGTAATCGAATTCAATGCCCTGCCCTATCCTGTTGGGGCCTCCGCCAAGGATCATGATCTTCTTCCTCTCTGAGACCCGTGATTCATCCTCCTGCTCGTAGGTCGAATAATAGTAAGGGGTATAGGCCTCGAATTCTGCGGCGCAGGTATCGACGAGCTTAAAGACGCTCCTGATGCCTTTTTCCAGCCGCAGTGCCCTGACCTCTCCCTCGCCCTGCCCTGTGATATCCCCGATCTGCCTGTCTGAGAAACCAAACTTCTTTGAATGCCGCAAAAGCTCTTCGGGGATCTCCTTCCCGCCTTGTCTCAACTCCTCTTCAAGCTCAACGATATCCTGTATGTTTTTTATGAACCACCTGTCTATGCCGGAGATCCTGCAGATCTCTTCAACACCCATGCCCGCCCTGAGGGCATGGCGGATGTAAAAGACGCGTTCGCTGTTCGGCGTTATCAGCTTCTGGCGAAGGAATTCCGAATCTTCTATGCCCGGGAGCCTGTCGTTGATGATACCGAACCTGCCTATCTCGAGCGAGCGGAAACCTTTCTGGAAGGCCTCTTTGAACGTCCTCCCGATGGCCATTGCCTCTCCAACGGATTTCATCGAGATGGTCAATGTCTCGTCGGCGCCCCTGAACTTCTCAAAAGTGAACCTTGGTATCTTCACAACGCAGTAATCAATGGTGGGCTCAAAGGACGCGGGGGTCTTTTTGGTGATGTCGTTCGGTATCTCGTCGAGGGTATATCCGACGGCGAGCTTCGCCGCGATCTTTGCAATGGGAAATCCCGTTGCCTTCGACGCAAGCGCCGAGCTTCTCGATACCCTGGGGTTCATCTCGATCACGACCATCCTTCCGTTCTCGGGGTTTACTGCAAACTGGATGTTGGAGCCACCCGTCTCCACGCCGATCTCGCGGATGATCCTGATGGATGCGTCGCGCATGGCCTGGTATTCCTTGTCGCTCAAGGTCTGTGCGGGCGCCACGGTGATGCTGTCTCCCGTATGCACCCCCATGGGATCAAAGTTCTCGATGGAACAGATGATCACCACATTGTCCCTTTTGTCGCGCATGACCTCGAGCTCAAATTCCTTCCAGCCTATGACCGATTCCTCGATGAGGATCTCGCTTATCATGCTGCTCTCAAGCCCTCTCTGGGCGAGCACCTCGTATTCCTCCACATTATACGCAACGGCTCCGCCCGTCCCGCCGAGGGTGTAGCTTGGCCTTATGATGAGTGGGAAACCGAGCTCGCTCGCCACTTTCTTCGCATCGTCCATGGTGTAGGCGAGGCCGCTTCTCGGGACCTCAAGCCCTATCCTCTCCATCGCCGCTTTGAACTCTTCCCTGTCCTCGGCCTTTTTTATCGCCTTATGATCGGCGCCGATAAGTTCTACGTTGTACCTTTCCAGGATCCCCCTTTCGGCGATGATGGTAGCGAGATTGAGCCCTGTCTGGCCGCCGAGCGTCGGGAGCACCGTGTCGGGCCGCTCGATCCTGATTATCTCCTCCAGCACCTCAGGGGTAAGCGGCTCCACGTATACCCGGTCTGCCATATCAGGGTCGGTCATGATCGTGGCAGGATTGCTGTTCACGAGGATCACCCTGTACCCTTCCTCGCGGAGCGCCTTGCAGGCCTGGCTCCCCGAATAGTCGAATTCGCATGCCTGGCCTATCACGATAGGCCCCGACCCGATGATGAGGATGCTTTTTATGTCCGTGCGCTTAGGCATAATAAATTCCCTTGTTGTCAAGACATGGATAACAAGAATAACCAGGCATGAAAAAAACATCAGGGATGATCTTTTCGCGAACGGCGACTTCGAGCATTTTTGGGACCCACTTGGCGAGAAGGAACGCTCCGGAGGACAATTCGTGCTGTCTGAGGAGCAGAAGCGACGAGTTCACTAATTGAGTGAACTTCGAGCCAATAGTGGGTAAAAAGCGCAGCGGAGCAGCGAGCGGAACAGTGTTCCTGCGAATACAAGATCTGAGCAACAACATGTTGAATATTGGTTGTTGGTTATTGGTAATTGGTAATTGGTAATTCATAATGTTGACCTGTAGCTCTCCATCATTCCCTTAAACTTCTCGAACAGTCCGTACGCATCATGAGGTCCTGGAGATGCCTCGGGATGGAACTGCACTGAAAAGACGGGATAGACCGTATGCTCGATCCCTTCAACGGTCCTGTCGTTAAGATTGATGTGGGTAACACGCACCGGCTCTTTTGTTATCGACTTGACATCCACAGCAAAGCCGTGATTCTCGGAGGTGATGTGTACCTTGCCGGTGCTTATCTCCTGGTTCGGCTGATTTGCTCCCCTGTGGCCGAATTTCAATTTATACGTCTTCCCTCCGAAGGCAAGCCCGAGGAGCTGCTGCCCGAGGCAGATCCCGAATATGGGTATTGTGCCGACCAGCTTGCGGATCTCCTCTATGGCATAGGGGAGACCTTCCGGGTCGCCGGGGCCGTTGGAGAGCAGGATCCCGTGTGGCTTCATCGCCAGGATATTCTCCGCCTTCTCATAAGCCGGAACCACTGTGACGCGGCAGCCTACCTTCTTCAGCATTCTCAGGATGTTCATCTTCACCCCGTAATCAATGACAACGCACCGCAATACCGACCCATCGGGTTGATCTATTTCACGGCTTTTTTGCTTCGTCTTTCGTCTTTCGTCCCTCGTACCTCGTCCTCTGCTCCCCGCTCCCTGCTCCCCGCTCCCTGCTCCCTCTTCCCATACATAGGGGGCCTTGCAGGTCACCTCTTTCACCAGGTCGATGCCGATGATGCCCCTCGATGCCTTTGCCTTCCTGACAAGGCTTTCCCGGTCAAGATCAACCGTCGAAATGACCCCTTTCATGACGCCCCTTGCCCTCAGATGCTTTGTCAGCGCCCTCGTATCCACATCCTCAACGGCAAGGATGTTGTGCCTTTCAAAATAATGAAGGAGGTCGTCCGTTGCCCTGAAATTGCTCGTTATTGTGCTCAACTCCTTGACGATAAAGCCTTCCACCTTCGGACCATCCGATTCAACGTCATCCTCATTAACGCCATAGTTGCCGATAAGCGGGTAGGTCATTGTCACGATCTGTCCCTTGTAGGAGGGGTCGGTCATGATCTCCTGGTAGCCGGTCATGCTCGTGTTGAAAACGATCTCACCTTCTTTCTCGCCGCGCATCCCGCAGCCCTTTCCCTCGAAGACCGTGCCGTCCTCAAGGGCGATGAGCGCCTTCATTGCTCCCCCCTGCACGCCTTGATGCATATTCCGCAGATGTGGTGGCCGAGATTTCTTTCTTTTTTGAACCTGTTCAGCATAACGTAGCACTCCTGATGATCGAAGTTCTCCCTTTCCTCTTTGATCGCCCCTGCAGGACAGGCGCTGACGCAGGCCCTGCATTGGCCGCAGTCCTTCCCGAGCGGTCTGCCTGTCTTAAGCGGCATATCGGTGAGCACCGTATTATACCTTAACCTGGCGCCGAAGACCGGATGTACGAGGAGGTTGTTTCGACCGATCCAGCCGACCCCTGCGATCTCACCGATTTCCTTATGGGAGATGTGCGCTTTCTGGTTCTGCCAGTCCACGACCTGCGAAGCGGCAAAAGGCACGGCCTTGAAGCCCTTTCTCTCGATCTCGCGGGAAAGCAGATATCCGATCATGTCGAGCCTGTAATTGAGCTGCCGGTAATGGTGCAAATAGATGAGGGTAGGCCCATCTGTCAATGTCTCCAGGATGCCCTTCGACAGTACAAGGCCGAAAGATACGGCAAACGTTAACCTGTCCTTCACGGAATTATCGATGGCGACAAGCTCTTTGTCATAGAGCGACAGGTCCGCAACCCCGAAGACATCCACATCCTGGCTCTTGAGATATGCTGCAATAAATTCCATGTTCTTATCAACTGTCATTCACTACCCCTCCGTCAAAATATGCATGGTGCCGAACTATTCTCCGCAAACACGCTCATTCCGCTCCAGCGGCTTCATTCGCTCGCGTGCGGCTTCGGAACTTTTGCTTCGCAAAAGACCGAGCTTCCTAGCCTCACGACGGTTTGCTACGGGAAAACCCGGCACCATGCCCTGCGGTATATTTGACATAATTAAATTTTTTGCATAATACCTGACAACCTTGAACAAATACCCAAATATGAACATTGGTATTTTTTGTTTGGATATCGGGTATGGGTTATTGCTTATAAATTGGAAATTGGAAATTGGAAATTGGAAATTGTATTTGAGTAATTGGTTATTCACAGTATTCCCTTCTTTTTAAAATGCACCATCAGCGCCGTGATTGAGGCCGGGGTAACTCCCGGGATACGGGAAGCCTGACCGAGTGAAAGGGGGCGTATCTTTGAGAACCGCTCAACGACCTCCCGCGACAGGCCCGGCACCTCTGCGTACTTCGTATCAGGGGGTATCCTGCTGTCCTCAAGCCTTTTCATCTTCCTGACCACATCCTGCTGCCTGTCCGTATACCCGCGGTATTTTACATCCAGTTCCACCTGGTACGCGATCTCTTCCTCGATCTCGCGCAGGCTGCCTTCAATGCTTCTTAAGGTCTCAATAGTGACGCCCGGTTTCTTCAGCAGTTCCTCGAGGGTCACCGGGTTCTTTATGCCCTCGATGTTCAGCTCCTGCAGCATCCTGACCGTTTCGTTCGTCGGCTTAAGCCTTACCGATCCCAACAGGCGCTTCGCCTCATCGATCTTAGCCTTCTTTTCTAGGACCTTCTCGTACCGCTTTCTGCTCACGGCGCCTATCCGGTACCCTTTCTCGGTAAGCCTCAGGTCCGCGTTGTCCTCTCTCAGCAGCAGCCTGTATTCCGCCCTTGATGTAAACATCCTGTACGGCTCATCAACACCTTTTGTCACGAGGTCATCGATCAGGACGCCTATGTAGGCCTCATCCCTGCCCAGGCAAAAAGGTCCTTCGCCGCGAACCTTTAATGCGGCGTTGATCCCCGCCATCAATCCCAAGGCCCCTGCTTCCTCATACCCGGTTGTCCCGTTTATCTGTCCCGCGAGAAAAAGATTCCTGATGATCTTCGTCTCAAGCGTGGGATACAGTTGTGTGGGATAGACAAAGTCATATTCGATGGCATATCCCGGCCTCGTTATCTCAACTGTTTCAAGACCCTCGATGGTCCGCAGCATCCCCAGCTGTATATCGAGGGGGAGGCTCGTTGCGAAACCGTTCGGGTAATACTCTTTCGTATCCAGCCCTTCCGGCTCTATGAAGATGCGGTGCCTCGTCTTCTCGGGAAACCTGACGACCTTGTCCTCGATCGATGGGCAGTACCTGACACCTGTGCCTTTTATCTTCCCCGTATAAAGGGGCGACCTGTCGAGGCCCGACCTGATGATATCGTGCGTTGCCATCCTCGTATAGGTGAGGTAGCAGGGAACGAGCCGGTTGGTGATCCTCCCTGTGAGAAAGGAAAAAGGGGTCGGCGGGTCGTCGCTGTGCTGCGGCTCCAGCTTTGAAAAATCTATCGTCCTTCCGTCCAATCTGGGGCAGGTCCCGGTCTTGAGCCTTCCTATGGCAAAACCGAGTTCCCCGAGGCATTCCGAAAGCCCCACCGAAGGCAGGTCTCCCATCCTACCGGCCTCGATCCTTTCAAAACCGATATGGATAACCCCCCGCAAGAATGTCCCTGTTGTAATGATGACCGTTGTTCCGTAGAATCTCTCACCCCATTGCGTTTCGACGCCCGTGACCGTCTCTCCCTCCACCAGCAATCTCTCCACGATGCCCTGCCGGATAAAGAGTCCCCCCTGCTCTTCGAGCCTTGCCTTCATCCGGAGCGCGTACCTCATCTTGTCTGCCTGTACGCGGGTTGCCCGCACGGCAGGGCCCTTCTTCATGTTGAGTATCCTGAACTGGATGCCCGTGGCGTCGATATTGAGCGCCATCTCGCCGCCGAGCGCATCGATCTCCTTCACCAGGTGCCCCTTGCCGAGGCCCCCGATCGCCGGATTACAGGACATGTAG
This sequence comes from Deltaproteobacteria bacterium UBA7527, assembly GCA_002478225.1. Taxonomy (GTDB): domain Bacteria; phylum Desulfobacterota; class Syntrophorhabdia; order Syntrophorhabdales; family Syntrophorhabdaceae; genus UBA5609. Next base: position 11,677 of record DLMV01000071.1, read on the forward strand.
GCGATGTGGTCGAGGTTGGTCGTGACAAGAAGGGTCTGTGCCCCCATCCTCGAAGATGCCAGGGCAGCCTCGCATCCGGCATGGCCGGCGCCTATCACGATCACATCAAACCGTTCCATAGTATATATTGACCCTCACCGTTTGTCTTGCGCTCCCCCAATGTTGCGACAGAGGGTATTATGTCAAAACCTTATAGTTTACCAGCAACGGCCTGCATTTTCCATTACTTCCTGAGGGTCCTGAAAAGTTTTATGTTCAACTTTTTCAACGAACATGGTACTATTCTGCAACTACTTGTTACTGGCTACTTGATGCTCGTAAAAACGCTGTAAGGCGTTAGGGGAGAAGGGTTATGTAAATCGCGGAACATCCGTGAGGCGTTAGGCGTAAGGCGATTAAACCCTTTTCGACTTATGATTTACGACTAACGAGATCCTTCTCGGGTGTACCAGAAAAGGAGGGTGTATGGAAGAGATAGTTATTGGAAAGGTTGAAAGATTTTTTTCCAAGATCGGCGTTGCGGCGATCAGGATAACCAGCGGAGAGCTGAAGGTCGGCGACACAATAAAGTTCAAGGGACATTCCACTGATTTTGAGCAGATCGTTGAATCTATGCAGGTGGAGCATAAAAATGTCGAGAAGGTCGGGGTTGGCGAAGACGTGGGGATAAAGGTAAAGGAAAAGGTAAGAGACCACGACACGGTATATCTTGTAAAACCATAACACGACAAAACCCGTAAGTCGTGAGTCGTAAGGGGTAAGGGGTTAAACCCCTCACGCCTCGCGCTTGACGCCTTACGTGTTTATGCTGTCAGCTATTTGCTGACTTCTTTTCTATATTGTGCTATATAAAAAGAACAGGAACACAATTTCATTGAAAGCGGAGGCATTATGGAAGAAAGAGAGCTGTTACAACGGTTTCACGAAGTCCTTGAGGTCAGTCTCCCTGTCATAGAAAATGCCTATAAAGGCTTTGTCACACAAAAACCAGCTCTTCTGAAGGAGAGTAAGGAAAAATTCAAAGAGATCCTTGCCTCCAGGCTGTCATATGCAGAAAAGATAGTCGGAGACAAAGAAAAGGACGAGTTCGAGAAAAAGTTCGTAACCCTGCTGCCGCCCTTTCAAACGGTCGGGATGGCGATACAAAACGTCATCAGCAATATGGAAATTAAGGTAGAGGCCAACGTGCTTTTCAGCCAGAAAGGTCTCGATGAGATCAAAGATCTCCTCACAGCCTCTTACGAACTGATGAGAGATGTCCGGGACTACACAGTTACCAAAAACCCCCACCTTCTCACAAAGATCAGGGAGTGTAAAGAAAGGATCATCAAGATGATCAACGATTTCGCCAATGTCCACCAGAACAGGCTCATTACAGGCGTCTGTATGCCAAAGGCGTCGTTCATATACCTCGACATCACTGATTCCATAAAAAGAATCGCAAGGGGGCTCGTAGACTTCGCCGAAAAGGTCTAACCCTTGGCAATATCGCCCGACAGGCTTAAAGACAACATCAAACAACAGAAGATAATACAACAACTCCTTTCCGGGATTTTTTACGGTGAGGTCTATCTTGTCGGCGGAGCCATACGGGAGCTGATGCTCAACAAAATCCCGAATGACTACGATTTCGCGCTATCAGATGAAAGGGACATAAAAACATTTGAAGCGATCTTTCATGCCCCTGCCTTCATACTTGGGAAAAAACCGATCCAGACGCACAGAATAATCATCAAGGGCCGATCCCTGGATATTACCATCTTAAAAGGCGCCATTGACGAGGACCTGAAGAGGAGAGACTTTACGATCAACGCCATTGCATACAACATTAGAAATAACAGCATTACCGACACATTGCGGGGCATAGATGATATCGAACAACGGATGATACGGTATCCCGATAAAAATTCGATAGTCAACGACCCCCTGAGAATGCTCAAGGCTGTGCGCCATTTTACAACACTCCAGGATTTCTCGCTTGACATTGACCTGACACGATCCATAACAGAGCTCAAACACATTATCAAAAACGTGGCCCCTGAGAGGGTCAAATATGAAATGGACCTGATCATGACATCCGAGAACGTCTTTGCCGGCATGAAGAAGCTGGAAGACCTGGGTCTCCTTTTCGAGATCTTTCCTGAGCTTTATTCACTGAAGCTTTTAGACAGGGAGAAGCAGTTCGCACTGGAGACATTTGGGCACACGATAGATGGATTCAACTACCTGCATAAATACGCGAAACGGTACAGGCTCGACGAAAAGGAAATTAAAAATGTAGGATACGCTCTTCTTTTCCACGATCTTGGCAAAGCCAACACCTATACATATGACGAGAAAAAGGATGCGGTACATTTCTTTTATCATGAAAGGTCTTCCAGGGATATTTCTCAATCCATTATGGAAAGGCTAAAATTCAGCATACAGGAAATGAAGGCTGTTCTCTCCCTGATAGAAAATCATATGAGGATATTTCTCATCAGCAACGAAGAGTCGACCGAGAAGGCATTGCGAAGGGTCGTCTATAAGATGGGCGACCTTGCCCCGTCCCTTGTCATTCTTACTCTCTGCGATATGTATGGGAGCTCCTGCGGCAAAAACAATGCCTCCACACAGCGGGTAAAAAAGCGCTGCGCCGAGATCATCGAGATGTTCGTCGAATGGAAGAGAAAACCCCTGCCAAAGCTTATTTCCGGCGGAGACCTCCTGCTGATGGGTTTCTCCGAAGGACCTCTTATCGGCAAATGCTTAAGCGAGATACAGGAAAAACAGATCGCCGGTGAGATAACGACCAAAGGGGAGGCAATGGAATATGCGAGAGAACGGCTAATACAGCTCATAGCTGATAGCTGATGGCTCATAGCGATGCAAAACCCAAAATTCGAAGCACGAATATCGAAATCCTAAACAAGCTCAAATGTTCCAATGTTTGAATATCAAAACAACAAAGTGTTAAAATTTGATATTCGAATTTCGATATTGTTTAGAATCTCGATATTAGAATTTAGAATTTGCCATGAGCTGCCAGCTATGAGCCTGCTTTAGGATGACCATGAAGCGTTCCATCACTGCACTCCCTCTCCATTACGGGAAAGCGCCTCCGTGGCTTTTCCAGAAAATGAAGCGTCTCTCCGCCGCCCTGACAGAGATCATCCTTTTCGAGTTCGGACCTCGTGAATTTCTCGCGCGGATTGCGGACCCGGTATGGTTCCAGGCATTGGGGTGCGCGGTCGGCTTCGACTGGCACAGCAGCGGCCTCACTACAACGCTCTGCGGGGCGCTTAAGGAGGGGGTCGCACTTCTTGGCGAGGACATGCCATTAGCTGTCTGCGGCGGGAAGGCAAAACGTGCGATCAATACGCCGGAGGAGATAGACCAATACTGTGAAAAATGGGGCATAGACGCGCACCATCTTAAAACGATAAGCCGGCTTTGCGCAAAGATCGACAATACAGCGGTCCAGGACGGCTACAGCCTCTATCACCACACCTTCATCTTTACGGCACACGGCGAATGGACGATCATCCAGCAGGGGATGAACGGCGAGAAGAAAGAGGCGCGACGCTATCAGTGGCTGTCAAAGGATAGTCTTGACATGACCTCCGATCCTCACACCGGCATCACCTGCAACGAGAGAGGAACGGTCCTCAATTTTGTTGCCGGTGAGAGCGCCGATGCCAGAGGCGCTGCTGTAGATTTCTCGAGAGAAAATCCCGACACCATGATCAGGACATGGAAAGACATTGTCCTTACAATGCCCAAACGTCATTATATCTCAGCGAAGGATGTCAACGAAAAGCGCCTGCACAAGATGTTCAGGCTGATCCATGAAACGCAACCGGAGACCTTTAAAGACCTTATACAGATACAGGGCGTTGGGCCGAGAACGGTTGCGGCGCTTGCTCTCGTTTCCGAGCTCGTCTATCAGAAGCCTCCGAGCTTCAGGGACCCTGCCCGTTTCAGCTTTGCCCACGGGGGAAAAGACGGGCACCCCTTCCCTGTTGATAAAAAGACCTATGAACACTCGATAGACTTTCTGAAAAACTGCATCGATAAGGCAAAGGTCGGGGACAGGGACAAGCTGGATGCATTGAAGAGACTGTCAAGTGAATAGACGGCCGTCAGCGGTCAGCCGCCAGCAAGAGCAAAAGAGAGCAAGAAGTAGGCGGTATGCAGTAAAAGATTTTTGTGCATACTACATACTGCCTACTATATTCCTGCAGTTGCCATGAGCTATAAGCTGCCTTTTGCATCCAGTGACGAGCATCTGCTTTTCTGTTGCCTTTCTCGCCGAACGCCTCACGCCTGACGCCTTACGGGTGTTTCGCTATGAGCTTTGAGCTGCCTTTAATAATCCGGTTCCCCCTCTTTCCTGATGGTCCTGTATTCCTTCAGGTCGAGGGCGTGATCTGTTCCTGGCTGTATCGTAGCGTCCTGCGAGTACCCGAACTTCGACCAGTACCCTATGCCTTCTTTCTCGACGAATTCGAGGCTGACGATCGTCTTAACGCTCTTGTAGCCGTATTTCGAGGGCATGATCAGCCTGAGCGGTCCGCCATGGATATCCGGCAGGAGGGCGTCATCCATCTCGTAAACAAAGAGGACCCGAGGGTGCAGCAGTTCTTTAAGGGGAATATACTCGTAGTAATCGTCCGCAGCATAAAAATAGAGGAACTTCGCCTGTTTTTTGGGTTTCACGATATCAAAGAGCGTCTTTGCGCGAAATCCACCCCACTTTGCCTTGCTCGACCATGATTCCACGCATTTCATCCGCGATACCTGGGTATCTTTTGAGAGTTTTTTGATCGCTGCAAGGTTGAAGCTTTGCGGATTCTCACACAAACCGCCGACCTTCAGGACCCATACGGCAGGATCAACGGGCTTGATAGGTTTTATGAACCGTATGTAAAACCCTTCCCTGTCCTCGTTGTCGAGTATGCGCTGCGCCTCCTTTGCGTCGACCGAGAAAGGGACAAGACAGGACACGCCGAAGGCGCTTAAGAGCTGTATGAATTTACGCCTTTCCATATCCTTTTCAAAGATCATACGTATAATATAAACATTCTCTCCGCTATTGACAAACAAAACAGAATAGTTACATTTATTAAACAATGAAAAGAAGGGATTTTCTTAAGGTTGCCATCGGCTCATGCTTTCTGGGCGGGATATATGGAAAAGCATTCGCCCAGGGGACATCTATTATCGCACACTCGGAAGGACAGGACTATGGTGTGATCACGAGGAACGTGATCTCCGCGCTCGGCGGCATTCAGAGATTCGTAAAGCCCGGGAACACCGTCGTCGTCAAGCCGAACATAGGCTGGGACAGGAAGCCGGAATATGCCGCCAATACACACCCGCTTGTCGTGAAAGCGATCGCCGAAGAATGCGTAAAGGCAGGGGCAAAAAAGGTCAAGATCTTTGATATCACCTGCAATGACCCCAGAAGGTGTTACGAGAACAGCGGCATCCAGGGCATCCTGAAAGGCCTCAAGAACGTGGAGATGAAACACGTTGAGAGGGAACGCTTTAAGAACATGAAGATCAACGGCAGCTTCCTCAAAGAATGGGAGCTTTACGATGAAGCGTTGTCAGCGGACGTCCTTATCAACGTCCCTATCGCGAAACACCACGGGTTGACAAGATTGTCGCTGGGCCTGAAGAACATGATGGGCATAATGGGCGGGAACAGGGGATATATCCACCGTAATATGGAAGACGCCCTCGCAGACCTCAATCATATTGTCAGGAGCCACCTCACAATCATCGACGCCACGAGAATCCTTCTCGATCATGGCCCCCAAGGCGGCAGTCTGAAGGACGTCAAGGTCCTCAACAGGGTTATCGCGTCCACCGACATTGTCGCTGCTGATGCCTACGCAACAACCTTCTTTGGCCTTAACCCCCTGGATATATCTACCACGGTAGCGGCCCATAAAAGAGGATTGGGAGAGATTAACCTCACTAAGATCAAACTTATCAAGGCATGAGCATACAATACCCCGCGTTGACTGACGGACATACATGACAGCGCCTTTATGAAGGTAACCTCTTCCAGGATCTCACAGCTTATCTTTCTGGCAGTATTTATCATCCTCTTCATCAACACCGAGTACAGGGGAAAGGATGAGATCTCCGTCGCGGTCAACAGCTTCTTCAGGGCGAACCCGCTCGTAACAATAAGCTATATCCTTGCTGTCAAGGCGATGACCATACTCCTGGTTCCCGGAATCATGATGATCCTCGCCTCGGCCATCCTCGGAAGGTTCTTCTGCGGCTGGATCTGCCCCCTCGGTACGATCATCGACCTCGTGACAAGTAAAATTCGCAAATCAGCCCCTGTAAAATTCCTCAAGGGCAAGTTCAAATACTATCTCCTTTTTACGCTCCTCTTTGCAGCCCTTTTTAATGTGAACATCGCAGGGGTCTTCGATCCCATCGCCATACTCGTCCGCGCCTTCACCTTTTTCCTCTATCCGCTTTTCGGTTATGCGGCGCGAAGCGGCTGGGCAGCTCTATACAGCATCCTGGGCGATAAAAGAGAACACCTCGACGTCTTCTTCGCGTTCCTGCAGCATTACGTCCTGCCGTTCAGGGAGACCTTCTATCCCCTCGCCTTTCTCTCGCTCATCTTTTTCATCGGCATCCTCTTTCTCGAAAGGTATGAGAAGAGGAACTGGTGCAAGAACCTCTGCCCCCTTGGTACGCTCCTTGGCATCATGGGAAATCTTTCCATATTCAGAAGGATCCCGGGAAGGCTGTGCGCGGACTGCCGCAAGTGCAAAGAGATCTGTCCCACCGGCTTTGATGCCGAGACGCTTCAAAAGAGCGACTGTATACTCTGCATGGACTGCAAGCTTCAATGCGCGTTCAAGCGGGTAAGGTTTCCTTTAAAAGGCATCCTCTCAACAAAAAGACAAAGAACAGAGGACGTAAGGCCGGTCTTAGAGCGGCGGGTCTTTCTGGGCAGCTTGCTATCAGGGTTTTTCCTTTCAAGGGCCTTTGTCTTCCAGCCGCCGGGCCAGCACGAAAGGCTCCTTAGGCCGCCCGGTGT
>DLMV01000071.1:18868-19329 GCA_002478225.1 Deltaproteobacteria bacterium UBA7527
CTCCTTAGGCCGCCCGGTGTAAACAATGAAAAGGACTTTCTAAAAAAGTGTGTCCGGTGCGGCGAATGCATCAAGGTCTGCCTCCGCAGCGCTCTCTACCCGGATCACTTTAGGGCCGGCATCTACGGGGTCTTCATGCCCGTCATCATCCCCCGGCTGGGATATTGCGAATACAACTGTAACCTCTGCGGGCAGGTGTGCCCGACGGGCGCCATTCCAGGCCTTGCCCTTGAAAAAAAGAAGAAGAGCGTTATCGGGATCGCCGCTCTCGACAAAAATCACTGTCTTCCTTATGCCAAAAAGATCAACTGCATTGTCTGTGAGGAACACTGTCCAATACCCGAAAAAGCCATACGATTCGAGGTCGTTCAGGAAAAGGATTACAGCGGAAAGGCTGTCACCATTAAAAAACCGTATATCGTTGAAGAATTATGCAATGGCTGCGGCATCTGCGAGAACAA
>DLMV01000071.1:19445-19646 GCA_002478225.1 Deltaproteobacteria bacterium UBA7527
GGCTGCGGCATCTGCGAGAACAAATGCCCTCTTGAAGGGAAATCCGCGATCGAGGTCTTCGCCCAGAGGAAGCGCAACGTAACTGCCTGATCTTTGCTTGCAGCTTATAGCAAACTCGATACTCGATGATCGATTATCGGTATTAGACGCTGACGATTTCTTCGGCTATCACCTTTCATCGCGGCAATGTATCATATCTTG
>DLMV01000085.1:0-221 GCA_002478225.1 Deltaproteobacteria bacterium UBA7527
TTTAGGATTTAGATATTCGTGCTCAGGATTTGACTTTATATTTCGACATACGAATTATGCTATATTATTTGCTATGAGCTATCAGCCATCAGCGATGTGCAGGTTTTAAAGGGGTACGTCGTCTTCATCCTTTTCCGGCGGGAAATCTTCCTCAACTTCTGCACGAGGAGCTCCGGAGGACCTCCGGTCGTCCCTCTCGCCGATGATGACCTTCATGGTAT
>DLMV01000085.1:370-1883 GCA_002478225.1 Deltaproteobacteria bacterium UBA7527
CCGATGATGACCTTCATGGTATTGGCAACGATCTCAACGATCTTTCGCTTGTTACCGTCCCTGCCTTCAAATTCTCGGGACTGGATCTTCCCTTCAATGTAGACAAGGTTCCCTTTCTTAAGCTGTTCCGCCCTGTCCGCAAGGTTTCTCCATGCAACGATCCTGTGCCACTCGGTCTTTTCCTGCCAGCCGCCGCTGCCCTTGTCCCTCCATGCCTCTGTGGTGGCAATGTTGAAGGTGGCGACAGGAGCGCCGTCTGCGGTATACCGTATCTCAGGGTCTGCCCCGAGCCTTCCGATGAGAATGACCTTGTTCAGACTTGACATGTTTACCCCCCCTTATCCTCTCCGGGAACATTCTTTGGTTTATGAAGCAATGATAGCTTTACAATATAGTATGTCTTGCCAAAAGTCAATGTCCATGAAGGGCTACATGATCCTCAATGACACCCAACTGTCAGAGCCCCGTTCATCGTGTTCATCTTTTTTTTCTCCCCTTTTATCTTCTTGGGCAGGGCAAGGTATGGTATGATGAAGACGTTCAGAAAAATTGTCCGAGGTCAACATGGAAACAATGTTTTTTCCCAGGAGCGTGGCTGTCTTTGGCGTTTCCGATGCTCCGGCGAATCTTGCCCGCGTTATAGTGGAGAACATGGATCGTTTTAAATTTCCAGGTAAGATCTACCTCGTAGGAGGGAAGGCAGGATCTCTCGATGGCAGGAGCATCTACGCCGATGTATCCGAGATACCTGAAGTTCCGGACGTCGTCATCTTCCTTGTCCCTGTCCGCGGTCTGGCTGCCGCCATTGAGGCTTGCGGAAAGAAGGGCGTGAAACGCATAGTTATCGAAACGGGCGGATTTTCGGAGTTCGGCGATGAAAGGAAATCCCTGGAAGAAGAGGTTTTAAGCATAGCAGGAAAGTGGGGCATGGAGATCATAGGTCCCAATTGTGTAGGCATCATAAATGTCGAGAACGGACTTATCATGCCTTTTTATCCCCTTCACCCCAAAGAGGTAAAGCAGGGATCCATATCGATCATTTCGCAGAGCGGCGGCATCATCCATGATCTGATGATGCTCGGTCACATGGAAGATCTTGGCTTCCGCAAATTGATCAGCATCGGCAACAAGCTTCTGCTTGATGAGAACGATTTTCTCGAATATTTCACGGCCGATCCCGGTACCGCCGTGATCGGGATGTACTTAGAGGACATCCGTGACGGAAGAAGGTTCATGGACCTGGCCGCTGCTGCTGGCAAGCCGATCATCCTCCTGAAAGCCAACAGGAGTCCTGAAGGCAGGGAGGTTGCCAGGCTGCACACCGCTGCCCTGGCAGGCGACGACAGGGTCGCAGATGAGGCAATGAGACAGGTTGGCGTCCATCGAGTCCACAGCCTTAAGGAGATGGTCGACTGTTTTAAGGTTTTCTCTCTCCCGCTGCCGAGGGGACCCCGCCTGGCGATCATGGCGAGGTCGGGCGGACATGCCGTACTGGCGGCAGACAGCGTTTATA
>DLMV01000085.1:2039-16420 GCA_002478225.1 Deltaproteobacteria bacterium UBA7527
GGCGGCAGACAGCGTTTATAAACACGGATTTAAGCTCGCATCGTTCTCCGACAGATTTTCAGGTATGCTCTCGGAGAAGACGCGAAGCGGCGTCATAAAAAGGGGCAACCCTATTGATCTCGGCGACGTATTCGACATCGACCTCTATGCGGAGATCACCGAAACAGCGCTCCGGGAAAAAGGGGTCGATGGCGTTCTCATCGCCCATTCCTATGCCTTCGGCGATGATTCTCTCCTCACCAGGAAATTCATCCGCCACTGCGCGACCCTGACGGGAAAGTATGAGAAGCCGGTAATGTTCTGCATAGCCGGCCACAAGGATGATTGGTTTGCAATGAGAAACGTTGCCGATCTTCCGGTTTTTAGTAATGCCGACGATGCGCTGGCAGCGCTTTCCAAGTCTTACGAACACTTCAGGAACCGGGCCGCAAAACGGGGACGGCTGCTTCGGTTCGCGGCATCGGAAAGAAAGACATGGATGAAGTCCCGCCTATCCCCGGGCTTCACGCCTATACAGGAGGTCTTTGAGCTCCTCAAGGCTTACGGCCTTGCCGTGGCAGACCACAGCATAGCAAAGGGGTTTAAGGGTGGTCTCAAAATTGCCCGCAGCATGGGATATCCCGTGGCATTGAAGAGCGCTTCACCTGACATGCCTCATAAGACGGAGAAAGGCGCTGTCATTCTTGACATCCGGGACGATGCGGGCCTTGAAAAGGCCTTTGACCGCATAAAGACAGGACCCTTTCTGTTACAGAAGATGGCACAGCCCGGATGCGAGGTCATCCTGGGAGGACGGATGGACCCGGAGTTCGGGCCCGTTGTCCTTTGCGGATTGGGCGGGATCTTCACAGAGGTATATAACGACGTGGCCATCCGCGTGGCGCCCGTTGACGCAGAGACCGCAGAGGCAATGATCGAAGAGATCAAAGGAGCCCGAATATTGAAGGGATTTCGAGGTAAGGGATCCTATGACGTGAAGTACCTCATTGCTTCTATCACAAACATTTCCCGGCTTTTGCTTGATCATCCCGAGATCAAAACGCTTGACATAAACCCCCTCATCCTGATGAAAGAGGGGGAAGGCGGTCTTGTGGTCGATGCAAAGGTGGAGGCAATACAATAATCTTTGCGAGCCGTTTATAGAGCGTTGCCTTGCTGGTGCTGCCTGAGATGAAGTCCCAGGGGAAAAGTTCGTCCTTCCTTCTTTCCCGAAGGGCGTAGAAGTTGAGGTTAACGGGACTCTCTTTTATCACCTTGCCGATCGTCTCGCCGGAGGAGAGCCTTAGGATAGTGTCTGCGATCCGCCTGTCGCCGCGGGCAAAGACGCCCTGGATGAAGCTGTGCTTGATGGATTCGTAGGTGAAGAAGGTATTATCGATGGTCCCGAAGGCCTTCCGCAGGAAACCGATCTTTTCTTTTAATAAGGACATATCGTCCATGGGGAGCCACTGGAACGGCGTATTTGGTTTGGGCACAAAGGGGCTTGCGTGCACGGTGATGCTCCCGACGGCACCTTTCTTCGCACCTTTTTTGACCATGACGTGTTTTATCTTCTTTGCCAGCTCCGGTATGCTGTCGATGTCCTGTTTTGTTTCGCCGTAAAGGCCGACCATGAAATAGAGCTTAAAGTTGAAGGGTTTTATATCGACGATCTCCCCGATCCTGTCGACGATCTCCTTGTCTGTCATCGGTTTCCCGATGAAGCGCCGCAGCGCTTCCGTCCCAGCCTCGATCCCGAAGGTGAGCGTCTTCACGTCATCTTGTATAAGCTCAATGCACGATAGGGGAACCTCGTCTATGCGAAGCGACGGGAGATGGATGCGCTTGCCCGCTTGTTTCAGGGTCCGCAGTTCGTCCATGAGATGGGGGTGAAAAGAGACGCCGCCGCCGAGGATGCCGATGTCCATACAGTCTGTTGTTCTGCCGCTTACCCTTTCATGGATGAAATGGTACATGTTCCCGATAAGACAGAACGGGCATCGCGACGGGCACCCCCTTGTTCCTTCGGCAAGGAACATGGCGGAAAACTCGGTCTTGCGGGCGATGATCGCCGATGTGCCGAGATTCCTGCCTTTAAAGTGTCTCACCGAGATCCGGAGATCACGTGGGATAAAATGGTCCGGGGTGCCGTCTTCCCGGTATCTTACTTCAAGCGCCTTCGGGTTGTACGCCCAGTCGAACTCGCTTAAACCCTCTACGATCTTTGCCCTCTTTTTCGCCCGCAGCTCCTCGTAGCGCTCCATGAACAGCGGTACAGTCTCCTCGATATCGCCCACGATGAAAAGATCGAAGATGTTGTGCAGAGGCTCGGGGTTTGCCATAACGCATATGCCGCCGCCGACAACGAGCGGGTCCCTCGTCCCCCGTTCGCCTGCATGGATCCTGATCCCGGCGCAGCGCAGCATTTCCGGTATATTGATATAATCGAGCTCGAAAGAGATGGAAAAGAATACGATCTCGAACGAGGACAGCGGTTTTCCGCTTTCGAGCGACAGCGGCTTTTCATGTCCATCCATGAAGCACCGCTCGCAGACGACATCCGGCATAGCATTCAATGTTCTGTAAAGGATATGGATGGCGAGGTTTGACATCCCTACATAGTAGGAATTGGGAAAGACGATGCAGACCGGGGTCTTGCCTCCCCAGTCCTTAACTATCGTGCCTGCTTCAAATGGGAATAGCTGTTTATTTGATGCCCCTTTTTGATAAGATCTCCTGCCCACCGCTTATAAAGAACACGAGGATGAGAAGATGAGAAGATGAGAGGATGAGAGAATGATAGGATGAGAGAATGATAGGGCAAGATCCCAACCCCATGCTCCCATCTCCGCATTATCCCATCTCCGCATTATCCCATCTCCGCATCCCCGCATTTCAGTCCGCCTGCTTCCTGAGGAACGTCGGAATATCGTACCTATCGTCATCGATCTCGGCGCTGTCGCTTTTCTGTTTAATGTCTTTATAGTCGACCTTGTAGTCGATGGCCACTTTTTTCCTTATGAACGGCGGGATATTTTCTTCGCCAAAGAGCCTGCTTTCGGTAATAGCTTCGGCGCCGCCCTTCTCTGCCTTGGCCTGTTCTTCAAAACCGGTGGCAATAACGGTTATCCTGATGGCATCGGACATCCTTTCATCATACACGAGTCCCCATATGATCTTCGCATCCTCATGCGCTTGTTCCTGGATGAGCGTTGAGGCATCGTTGACCTCGCTCAAGGTCATGTCCGTGTTCCCCGTTACGTTGATGAGCACACCGCGCGCCCCGTGTATCGATATGTCTTCAAGGAGAGGGCTTGATATGGCTTTCTGGGCAGCATCCCTTGCCCTGGTGTCGCCGGTTGCTTCGCCGATGCCCATGATCGCCATTCCACGCTCGCTCATGATTGTCTTCACATCAGCAAAGTCGACGACGACGTGGCCTGAACCGACGATAAGATCCGATATGCTTCTCACCGCATTGAGAAGCACCTCGTCGGCCCTGAGGAATGCTTCCATGATGGTCATATGCTTGCCGCCGATCGAGAGAAGCCGCTGGTTGGGGATCGTTATCAGGGAGTCAACGCGCGACTTCAGCTGGGTGACCCCGTTTTCGGCCTGCGACATCCTGTCCCTTCCCTCAAAGGCAAAGGGTTTTGTCGCAATGGCTACGGTGAGTGCGCCGATCTCTCTCGATATCTCGGCAATGACCGGAGAAGCCCCTGTGCCGGTGCCGCCGCCGAGCCCGCAGGTGATGAAGACCATGTGCGCGCCCTTCAGGTGGTCTTTGATCTTGTCGACGTCCTCAAGGGCTGCCTTTTTCCCCACCTCCGGGTTTGCACCTGCCCCGAGGCCTTGCGTCAGTTTTGAACCGACCTGGACCTTGATGGGGGCCTTGCACATGTTCAATGACTTGACATCCGTATTTATTGCAACGAATTCGACACCCTGGATGCCCGCATCGACCATGTTGTTAAGGGCGTTGCACCCTCCTCCCCCGACCCCCACGACGATCAATTTTGCTGCAAAACCATTGCCCTCATCCATATAAAACATTGCACTCACCGCGCACCTCCTAAAAAATTTCTTTAAACCATTCTCTCATCTTGCTGAGTAATTTCTGTCCGCCAAATAGTTTTTTAAGCGACCTCCCCTGGCCATATCTCCGCCTGCTTGCCTTGTTGTTTTTAAACCCGTATATCAGAAGCCCCACCCCCGTGGAGTATATGGGATTATTCACCACATCGGTAAGACCGCCAACACCTATCGGGTAGCCCCGCCTTGCAGGGAGGTTAAAGACGTTTTCAACCAACTCGGGGATCCCCTCGAGGTTTGCGCAGCCGCCGGTGAGGACCACCCCCGATGCAAGGAGACGCTCGAGTCTGGATTTTTTGATCTCTTCATAGATCAACAGGGAGATCTCTTCCACCCTCGGTTCAATGATATCTGCAAGGGTCTTTCGCTGGAGCGTTCTCGGTTTTCTTCCGCCGACGCTCGGCACCTCTATCGTTTCGTTTGCGCCGATTATGCCTGCGAAGGCGCAGCCGTATTTTTTCTTGATCTTCTCCGCCTCTTCGAGCGGTGTCCTGAGGCCGATCGCAATATCATTTGTGATGTTATTTCCACCGAACGGCAGGACCGAAGTATAGGCGATGCTCCCGTTGGAGTATATGGCGATGTCGCTGGTGCCGCCTCCTATATCAACGAGGGAAACCCCGATCTCCTTCTCTTCAGGGGTAAGGGTTGCCTCTGAGGAGGCAAGCTGCCCCAGGACGATATCATCGACCTCGAGCCCTGCAAGCTTGCAGCATTTAATGACGTTCTGCGCCGAGGAGATGCTGCCTGTGACGATATGGACCTTTACCTCAAGCCTTACGCCAGTGATACCGATAGGGTCCTTTATCCCGTCCTGATCATCGACGATAAATTCCTGCGGGATAACATGGATAAGCTCTCTGTCGGCGGGGATCGCCACCGCCTTTGCCGCATCGATGGCCCGTACAATATCGTCCTGCTTTACCTCTTTATCCTTCACCGCGACAACGCCGTTGCTGTTGAAGCTCTTAATGTGGGCGCCGCCGATACCGGCGAGACAACTGTTTATTGTAATGCCGGCCATGAGCTCTGCCTCTTCAACGGCTTTTTTTATTGAGTTTACAGTGCTGTCCATGTTTACAACCACGCCTTTCCGAAGACCGGTGGATGGATGGGAACCGATGCCGACGATGCTGATCTTGCCGTCCACAACCTTACCCACAACTACGCAGATCTTCGTGGTCCCGATATCAAGTCCAACAAGCAGGTCGTCATCTCTCAACATGTTACCCCTTCCTTTCCTGAATTATGGCGCCTTTTTCGAATCGTGCATCGATGCATTTTATCAGGAGCCCTCTTTTCTTGGCGTCTTCCAGAACAGCGACAGCCCGCTTGAGCCTTTTTCTCTGGTCTTCCTTGCCGAGTATGATCTCTACTCCGTCGTCGAGGCCGAAGAGCGTTATGTTCCCCTCGTTATATGCAACCTCCGACAGGGTTTCCTTTTTCATGATCCCTTCTTTTGACCACGCATTGACCTCTCTGAAGATGCTTGCCGCGTCCGCCTTTTCTTTCGCGTTGATGATAAAGAGCCCCTTGACAGCGCCCTTGCCCATTTTCCTGTAAGGCTCGCCGGATTCATCGAGGACAAAGATATCGCCGTCGTTCTTCACCCATAGCGCCGACGGCACCTTTTCCTTCACGTCAATGACAACCGAGAAAGGGTATGCCCTTTTTACGCGGACCTCCCTCACGAATGGATGGTCAGTGATGGCCTCCTTTATTTTCACGATGTCGACCTTCAGGAGGCTGTCCTTCAGGTACGGTGTTACCCTGCCCATGATGTCCCTTTCCGAAAGCTGGCTCACGCCGCTGATCTTGACATTTTTCAGGAAGAAGAGCGGCTCGTCCTTTGAGAAGAGGTAAACGATGGTGAGTATGGACAGGACGCACAGAGGAGCAAGAAATAATATATATAAGGTCCTTTTCATATCTTCAGTTTTGCCCCCTTGAGGATCTCTTCAACAAGCCCGTCGAAGGTCCCGCCGAGATAGCCCCACGCCTTTGGCACAAGGGATGTTTCCGTCATGCCCGGCGACGTATTGATGTCTATGACCAGCGGGCTGTCGCCCTTAACGAGCATGTCGATCCTTGCGCATCCGGATAGTTCGAACGTTTCGTACGCCTTCAACGCAATACCCTGGGCCTTGCTTGCGATCGTCCTCTTTATTTTTGCGGGGACGATATACTCTGTCATCCCCTTCGTGTACTTTGCGTGAAAATCGTAGAAGCCCGATGACGGCCTCACCTCGATCACAGGAAGCGCCCTGCCGTTCACTATGCCCACGGTGATCTCGCTCCCCTTGATATATTCTTCAACAACGATCTTCCTGTCGTATCTCCGCGCGGCCCTGATTGCGGGGGCTATCTCTTTCTTCTCCCTGACGACGGATATGCCGATCGTGGAGCCTTCGTTGGCAGGCTTCACGACGAACGGGAGAGGGAACGCCGCAATATGAGAGGAGGTGGAGATCAGATAGGCAGGAGTAGGAATTCCCGTACCTTCAAAGACAAGCTTCATGATGGCTTTGTCCAGGGCCATGGATGAACCAAGAACGCCTGAACCAGTATAGGGAATACCCATGATCTCGAGAAGCCCTTGCACTGTCCCATCTTCTCCCCACCTTCCGTGGAGGGCGATAAAGGCAATGTCCACCTTCTCCCTTTTCAATTTCCCGACGAGGTTTTCTGCTGCATCGATACCTACTGCGTTGTAGCCGAGCTTGATGAGGCTCCCCAGAACAGCGGTGCCGCTTTTGATGGAGATCTCCCGTTCAGACGATCTCCCGCCATAGAGCACTGCCATCCTCTTTCTTTTGAGTTCTTTCCTATCCATTAAAACCCCAGAGCTCCACCTCTTCTTCGAGGGATACCCCCGTCTTTTCGAAGACCCCCTTCTTGACCGTATTGATCAACGCCCTGACATCGTTCGCTGTCGCCGACCCGAGATTGACGATGAAGTTCGCGTGCTTTTCCGAGACGCAGGCGCCGCCGATCTTCAGGCCCTTCAGGCCCGCCTTCTCGATGAACTTCCATGCAGGCTCCCCTTTGACGCCCTTAAAGACAGAACCCGCGGAAGGGAACTCCATGGGGTGCCTCTTTTTCCTTTCGTTGTAGACGTGCTCCATGTCTTTTGCTATCTCTTTTTTGTCCCGTCCTTTCAAACTGAAACGGGCGCTTAGAACGCACTCTTTGGGCCTGATGGGAGAGGCCCTGTACCCGAAAGAGGCCTCCTGTCTTGTCATCGTTACGATCTCGCCCTGCGCGTTCAATACCCGCATGGTCAGCAGGGGATCCGAGACCGAGGCGCCGAAGCTGCCGGCGTTCATCTTGAGAGCGCCGCCCACTGTGCCGGGTATCCAGTACAGGTTTTCGAGGCCGGACAGGCCATGCCGCGCGCTGTCTTTGATGAACTGTTTTAACGATATCCCGCCCGATACGTCGGCGATGGCGCCGTTCCCTGTTTTTGTATATCCTTTCCGTTTCATCCTCGTGATCCGTATGAGCGCTTCATTAAGGCCGATGTCGTTGACGATCACGTTTGTCCCGTTCCCAAGGAATCTATAAGGAATGTTCTTGCGGGTCAGATATTTCAGGACATTCCTCAGGTCTCCCTCGTCAAGAGGATAGATAAGATACTTAACGGGTCCGCCCACTCTCATGGACGTATACCGTTTCATCGGGACATTTTCCAAGATCGTTCCTCTTATGCCTTTCCGCTCCATGCTGATCTCAGGCTCTCATCGATTTTATAAATGTCACCTGCACCCAGGGTAATGACAACATCGCCCTTCCTGGCGAGTTCGAGCACCTTTTCTGCCGCCTTTTCCTTTGTTGACGCAAAGATCACGTTCCTGTGGCCGCTCGCACGGATCTTTTCGGCAAGCTTTGCGCCGGTGATGCCTTCTATCTTTTCTTCGGATGCCGCGTATATTTCGGTGATGATGAGGACGTCAGCCTCATTGAACGAGGCAATGAACTCTTCCATCAGCGCCCTGGTCCTCGTGTACCGGTGGGGCTGAAAGACCACCAGCATCCTGCCCTTCCACATCTTCCGTACCGCTGACAGGGTTGCCCGTACCTCTGTCGGATGATGCCCATAGTCGTCAATGAGCGTGATATCGCCATCCCACTTTATCTCCAGTCTCCTGTGGATCCCTGAAAAATTTTTCAATGCCTCTTTGATGGTCGTGAAGGGTATATCCAGCTCGATCCCCACACCGCAGGCGGCAAGGGCATTCACCACGTTGTGGATCCCGGGCATCGATAATGATATCTCGCCCAGTTCGTAGCCCTTGTAGATCACCTTGAAGCGCGTCGTAAAGCCTTCATAGACGACATTCTCTGCCCTCAGGTCTGCCTGTTTGGAAAGGCCGTATGTCATGTACCTCCTCTTCAGCATCGGGATCAGGCTCTGAAGGTTCGCGTTGTCGATGCAGATGATATCGAGCCCGTAGAAGGGAACCTTGTTGAGGAATGTGAGGAATGCCGCCTTGATCTCATTGATGTCCTTGTAAAAGTCAAGGTGCTCGAGGTCTATATTTGTCGCCACGGCGATCGTTGGGAAGAGGAGAAGGAAGGTACCGTCGCTCTCATCGGCCTCTGCGACAAGAAATTTGCTGTCCCCCAGCTTTGCGTTGCTCCCGAGGCTGTTCAGCTTTCCGCCGATGACGCAGGTGGGATCCATGCCGGCATGGCCGAGTATCGAGGAGACGAGGGATGTCGTTGTTGTTTTCCCGTGGGCCCCTGCTACGGCAACGCTGTATTTCATTCTCATCAGTTCTGCCAGCATCTCTGCCCTCTGTATGACGGGGATAAAAAGAGTCCTGGCCTTTTTTACTTCCGGGTTGTCCGCCCTGACGGCGGAAGAGATCACAACGACATCGGAATCAACGATATTTTCTTCCCGGTGACCATAAAATATCTGAGCCCCGAGGGCCTCAAGCCTTTCGGTGGTGTCTGTTTTTTTTAGGTCTGAACCGGTTATCTGGAAACCGAGATTGAGGAGAACCTCTGCGATGCCGCTCATGCCGATGCCGCCTATGCCGACAAAATGCACTTTTTCTATCTTATGAAATACCATCAGCGATCCCTCCGATGATCCGTTCCGCTGCGTCGTCCACGTAGATCCTATGGATATTCTCTCCCATCTCTTTTAACAATTGCGGCTCCTTCATAAGGTGTTTCAGGACATCAAAGAGCCGCTCGCCGCTCGCCTCGTCGTTCCTGATCACATAGCCCCCGCCGGCCTCTTCTACCTGGGAGGCATTCTTCCATTGATGGCCGCCCGCGGAATAAGGGTAGGGTATGAGTATGGCGGCCTTTCTGAAGTAGGCAAGCTCGAAGATCGTGGTGGCGCCCGCCCTCGAAATGACCACATCGGAGAGGCTGTAGTATTTGGCCATGTCATCGGTAAAGGGGAAGACCTCGTGCTGTATTGAGGTGTTTTTGTAGCGGTCGCTGACGCGTGTATAATCCTCGGCGCCTGTCTGGTGGTACATGATCGTGTTCTTATAGCTTTCGAGCAAGGGCAGAAGGGTGAGGATAGAATCATTGATGCTTTTCGCACCCCTGCTGCCGCCGAACACGAATATTAAGAACAGGCCCTCAGGTTTTTTTGCATCGACGGCTTTCAGGTTCTTGCGAAGAGGATTCCCCGTGTGGCGGACCTTTTTTGCGTTAAGGTAACGCTTCGTCCCTTTAAAACTGATGAATGTGGATCTCGTGATCTTCGAGAGAAGCCTGTTGGCGAGGCCCGGCTGTACGTTCTGTTCATGGATGAAACAGGGAATGCCGAGGATCACGCCTGCGATCACAACAGGAACAGACGTGAAGCCTCCCATGCCGAGTATTGCGTCTGGCTTTTCCGAACGCAGTATTCCCATTGCCATGGAAACGCCCTTCATGAGGCGCAGCATTGTCCTGAACTTATGGATCGGCGATGTGCCGAGAAACTGATGCGCCTCGATGTAGAGCAGCCGAAACCCTGCCTGCGGGATGATCTTTCCCTCGAGGCCATAGGTTGTCCCGATGAACACAACATCGTTTGCGCTGTTTTGAGCGAGCAGAGCCTCTGCCACAGCAATCCCCGGAAATATGTGGCCGCCGGTACCGCCTGCAGAGATGGAGAGCTTCATGTGCGTTCTCCTTCGGGCTTCAGCATCATTCCAACCAGGGGGCTGACGATAGCGAGCAGTATGACGGGCTGATACAACAACCCCGTTGAGGACCTTAATCCAAGGACCATAAGGACATCTACCGCGATGTATAAAAAACCGAAGAACGGCAGTATCGTCGTAAAAGTGCGTTTCTTCATGAACCCCGTGAACCCGATGACAAGAAAGACAAAAGACGCCCCGAGAAGGATATACCGGTTAATGTCGTTAAGCCCCAGAAGGCCCGTACCAATGAAATGAATGCCCTGCCTGTAGGCGATGATCATGGCAATAAGGGCATATCCGGCAATGAAAGGGATAACGCGGTTCCTATCAAGCACGAAGAGCAAAAGGATCGTTGCAACGGCAAGGGGCAGGACAAAGAGCAGCTTTCCTGCAATAAAGAGATTGAACGAAGAAGAGATAAAGAGGATCGATACCGCGGTAACCTCTTTGAAGAAATCGTTCTTTTTCTCTTCCATGGCAGCCATGTAAAAGGTGAGGCTGTAAAAGGCGAGGAATGTAATGATGATCTCCATCGGGTATCCGGTGAGCACTCTCGGATAAAAGAAGAAACAGACCGTAGCCGCAAAGGAAAGGAGTATAACGGGATATTTCATCGCCGTGATGTACTTTGCGGGAATGCGGTCTATGGCAAAGATCGAGGCGAGGGCGGTAAGCATGAGAAGTACCTTGACAACGTTGAGCTCGCGGAAGAAACTGTACAGCAAGATCGCTGCCAGCATATAGATGCAGATCTTCTTCATAGAGACTCCACTATCTCCCTGTATGTATTTCCCCGGTGCTTGTAATCCGTGAACATATCGAAGCTGCTGCACATGGGGGAGAGAAGAACGATATCGCCGCTTTCCGCGATCTCATATGCGGTGCGCACCGCGCTGGCCATATCATCTTCCTTGTAGATGACGACATGGCTCCCCAACTCGCTGATGATCCTCTCTTTGGCTTCACCGATAGCAATAAGGACCTTGATCTTATGGGCAACCTCCGTAATGGCCTGATAGCTGCCGCCTTTGTCTTTGCCCCCCGCAATGAGAATGACGTCGCCCTCTATGTTCTCGAGGGCTCTTTTTGTGGCATCTACATTGGTTGCCTTGGAATCGTTGTAGTACCTGACCCCTTTCAGCTCCCTGACCAGTTCGACCCTGTGCGGCAAACCTTTGAACTCCTGGAGCACAGCGCTTACGGTCGTCTGGTCTATGCCGTGTATATGGGCAGTGAGGAGCGCCGCAAGGATATTCTCCGTATTATGTATCCCTACGAGAGGGGAGAGGCTTCGTGCGTAAATGAACTCATTTCCATTGATCCGCACGTAGAGCTTTTCGTCTTTTGCAAAAGCGCCCTCTTCCAGCTCCCTTGCCGTCGAGAAAGGCAGTATCCTGCCTTTTCCGGCTTTGGGCGGCTCAAGGCCGTCGATGATCGCCGTGTAATCCTTTTCGGTCTGACGCTCGAAGATCCTGTATTTCGCGTTCCTGTATTCGTTGAAGCTTCTGTATCTGTCCAGGTGGTCTTCCGTTATGTTAAGGAGGACCGCTGTATTTGCTCTGAAGGTTTCCACTGTCTCAAGCTGGAAGCTGCTTATCTCGACGATGATGTAGTGCGCCTTTTTTCCTTCAAGGACATAATTAATGAGCGGGTTGCCGATATTCCCTCCCACGAAGACATTGCCGAAGGCCTTTTTAAATATCTCTCCGATGAGCGTCGTCGTTGTCGTTTTTCCGTTCGTTCCTGTTACTGCGATGACGGGTGCATCGAGGAACATATATGCAAGCTCTACCTCACCGATAACCCGGATCCCTTTTGCATTGGCTTCTTGCAGGACGGGCAGTGCGCTGTCGACGCCGGGGCTTATAACGATGAGGGGATAGCGGAGGAAATCCTCTGTCCTGTGGGGACCGAAATGTCCCGTGAACGTAATCCCGTTCAGCGATCTGAGGACAGGCGCCAGAACTGCCTCGTCCTTCTCATCGGCGAGGGCGATGCTCTTCCCCATCCCATGAAGGAATTTTGCGGCAGCGGTCCCTGAAGCGCCAAGCCCGACGATCAGTATGCTATCCGGAAGCTCCATGTCACCTCAATTTCAATGTACTTAATGCCAGCAAACCCAGTATGATAGAAATGATCCAGAACCGTACAACGATCTTTCCCTCGTTCCAGCCCTTGAGCTCGAAATGGTGGTGTATCGGCGCCATCTTGAATACCCTTTTGCCCCTTAGCTTGAACGAATAGACCTGGATGATGACAGAGAGGGTCTCCAGCACGAATATCCCGCCGGCGATAACAAGAAGTATCTCCTGCTTGATGATGACGGCGATAGTCGCCAGCGATGCGCCAAGCGAAAGAGAGCCGGTATCGCCCATGAAAAGCTCAGCGGGGTACGTGTTATACCAGAGAAACCCGATGCCGGCCCCCAGCATGGCGCCGCAGAGTATTGTCAGTTCGCCGGCGCCTTTTACGTAAAATATCTGGAGATACTGGGCGAATTTTATATTGCCGACAAGGTATGCGAAGAGAAGGAACGTAGTGCATACCGTCAACACAGGGCCTATTGCAAGACCGTCGAGCCCATCCGTCAGGTTGACGCTGTTCGACGTGCCGACGATGATAAAGACGCAGAGCACTATATAGAAGACGCCAAGATCAGGGGTGATATTCTTGAAGAACGGTATCGTCAGTTCTGTGATGAACCCGTATTTGAAATAGATCAGCGCGCCTGTTATGAGGGCAAAGAGCGTCTGGAAGAGAAGCTTTGCCTTGCCGGAGATGCCCTTGCCGTTGCTGCCCTGTAATTTTTTAATATCGTCGGCAAAGCCTATGGCGCCAAACGAGAGAAATGTGAATGTGACGACCCAGATGTAATAGTTCGTCAGATCTGCCCAGAGCAGGGTTGGTATGATCGTGGAGACGAGGATGACGAAGCCGCCCATCGTAGGTGTTCCTTCCTTCGACTCGTGCCTGTCGGGCACATCCTCCCTTTTTGCGCTCTTGATCTTCCATTCATTGAACTTTCTGATCACATAAGGGGTCAGGAAGAAGCTTATGATGAGAGCGGACAATATTGCGAGGACGGTCCGGAAGGTAATATACCGGAATACATTGAATACGGAGAGCTTTGCATGCAGCGGATATAATAAATGGTAGAGCATTACTTGAGCGCCTCCACGATCTCTTCCATCTTTGAGGCCCGAGAGCCCTTTACAAGGATGACATCGCCCTTTTCCGCCTTCCCTTTGATGAAATCAATAAGGCGGTCTTTATCTTCGAACAGCAGGGCACGTTCACTGCCGAGCTCTCTGAACGTTTCTTTGATCTCTTCGCCGATCAGGGCAATGACCATTATCGGGCTCTCAGCAAGGATCCTTCCCAGTTCCCTGTGATAGTAGCTGCTTTTCGCGCCCAGCTCCCTCATGTCGCCGAGGATTGCGATCCTTTTCCCTGCGGCCGGAAGTTCGAGAAGGGTCTTGATCGCCCATTCCACTGAGGAAGGGTTCGCGTTGTAAGAGTCGTCTACGATCGTATATCCCCCTTTGGCGGCGAACGGTCTGAACCGCATTGAATATGAGCTGAAGGCCTGGAGGGAGTCTTTGATGAGGGCAGCTTCAACGCCTATGGCGTAAGCAATTGAAGAGGCGGCGAGGATATTATAGAGGTTGTGTCTTCCGAGCAGGCTTGTTCTTGTATGCACGCTGTCGCCGGGAAAATGAAGCGTGAAGGCAACGCCCTCCCAGCCGAGGCTTTCATCGACGGTGAGGCGGAACGCGGCGTGGTTCTCTATACCGTATGTGAAAACGGTGCGCTTCTCATCTTTATAGCGAGGAAGGATATATGGGTCATCGGCATTGACAAATATTGTCCCGCCCTCTTTTGTAAGGCGGAAAAGGTCGAGCTTTTCTTCCAGCACTCCTTCGATATCGCCAAGACCTTCAAGATGAGAAGGGTTGATGTTGGTGATGAGCGACATATCCGGCCTGGTCGCGCGCGCAAGCCGGCTGATCTCGCCCCTGCTGTTCGTCCCCAGTTCGAAGATGCAGAACTCAGGTTTTCCTTCGATGGAGAGTATGCTCTTTGACACGCCGATTATGTTGTTGTAATTCTTCTCATTGAAATGGACACGGAAGACCCTTCCCGCCATATCGA
>DLMV01000085.1:16514-16761 GCA_002478225.1 Deltaproteobacteria bacterium UBA7527
CTGAAAGGGACACGGAAGCCCCTCCCCGCCATATCGACGAGCATCTCCTTTGTTGTCGTCTTGCCGTTGCTTCCTGTGATCGCGATGCAGGTCCCTCCTGTTTTTTGCATCGTATATTGTGCAAGGTCAAGGAGCGCCTGCTCCGCATCCTCTACGAGAATGGTCGTTCCTTTTAATGTAACGCAGAGGGCTTCCCGCTCTTTTTCGCAGATAGTCCCGCCATTGGATCTTTCATAGGCATCAAGCA
>DLMV01000085.1:16890-19577 GCA_002478225.1 Deltaproteobacteria bacterium UBA7527
ATCTTTCATAGGCATCAAGCAAGAACATGTGCGCATCGAAATTTTTTCCTGTTATCGGCACGAAAAGCTCGCCATCGCCGATGGTCCTTGAGTCCGTTGATATCCCTGTAAAGGTTTCCTTTTCAACCCTCAGCAACACACCCTTCGTAGCCTTCAGGACATCGTCAAGTTGCCACATTGAGAAACTCCTCGATAACTTCCCTGTCGCTGAAATGCAATACTTTGTCGCCTATGAGCTGGTAATCTTCATGACCCTTTCCTGCTACGAGAACGACGTCGTCGTCCCGCGCTGCCTTGATAGCCTCATGGATGGCCTCTTTCCTGTCCTCGATGACCATGAACGGATTGTTGCTAAAGCCATGCACGATGTCCTGTATGATATGTTTCGGGTCCTCAGTCCTTGGGTTGTCGGATGTTATGATCGTAAGATCGGCAAGGTGAGCGGCGATCCTGCCCATGATGGGCCTCTTTGCAGTGTCCCTGTCGCCGCCGCAGCCGAAGACGACGATCAGTCTTCCTTTCTTCAGGCGGTTCAGGAGGGCAAGCACATTCCCGAGGGCGTCCGGAGTATGGGCGTAGTCTACAAATACAGAAAGACCTTTCTGATTGCGTATCCTTTCGAGCCTTCCCGGAACAACCTCAAGGCTCTCTATGCCTTTTTCGATGCTGCTGTATGGGATGCCCGTTACGTGGCCGTACAGGCAGGCAGCAAGTATGTTGGAGGCATTAAAGACGCCTATCATCGGTGAGGTAAGTGTGGTCTTATTGCCCATGAGGGAGATATCAAGCTGCAGTCCTTCTATGTCTTCCTTGTAGCCGAGGAGGTACGCATCGGCATATCCCTTCGTGCTGTATGACAGCGTCCGCGCCGGCGCGGCAATTTTGAAATCCCTCGTGCTCGGATCATCGATGTTCATGATCGCGAATTTCTGTTCCTTTGTGCTTTTTTTCAGGTAATGTTCGAAGAGGAGCCTCTTTGCCTTTTTGTAGCTTTCAAGGTCGCCATGATAGTCGAGGTGGTCGTGGGTCAGGTTGGTAAAGATGCCGATATCAAAATCGACGCCCTCGACGCGCTTCTGGTCGAGGGCGTGGGAGGAAACCTCCATTGCTACGTTGGTCACGCCGGAGAGAAGCATGTCCTTCAAGAGGCTGTGGGTTTCAGCGGCACCGGGCGTGGTGTTGTCCGCCTTCAATGTTTTGCCGTCATATCTGTATGAGATAGTTCCTATGACGCCCGCCTTTCTGCCGGAATGAGCGAGGATGGACTCAATAAGATACGTTGTTGTTGTTTTCCCGTTTGTCCCTGTTACACCTGTAATGTGCATCTTCTTTGAAGGGGAACCGTAGAACGTTGATGCAGCGTCGCCAAGGGATGCGGAGACATCTTCAACAATGATCACGCAGTCGAAAGGCCTGGCGGGATCCTTGTCGGTTACGATGACCTTTGCCCCCCTGCCCAATGCGTCGTCTATATATGTCCCGCTCTTGCTGGTAGCGAAGAACATATATCCTTCCCTGACAGCACGTGAATCTTTTGTGATCCCCGTGATCTCCATATCTCTGACGCCTTTTATGTCGATGAAAGGCATATTCTCTGTCAGGGTGTTGAGTCTCATTATCTGTATGGCCTCCCGTGAATAACGCACTCCGTTTCGCCTTTCATCTTTTCAAAAGCCTTTGGCTGTTGCTCCACAACGAGACCGCTCCCGTGTATCTTTATCTTTGACGTGTGGATCGCCAGCTTCTCGAGGGCTGTCTTCATGGGAAGATTGACGAGGCTGGGCATAACCCACGCATTGTAATTGCTGTCGGGGTGTGCTTTTACGGCATCAGGGACATGCCTGAACTCAAAACTATTATTTGCCATCCTGATCTCTGTTGTATGTATCGTGTAGGGAAAGAGCGAGTTGTAGTCCTTGGGCACATTCCTGTTGTACATAGAGAGGATGATGCTCTTCTCTATCACGTACCCCTTCCCGAGGATCACGTCCTGGGGATCCAGTTCCTCGCGGAGCGCGACCCCCTCTTTTTTGAAAAAGGAGATGAGCTGTTTCTTCCCGATGATCTTTGCCATGCTGTACATTCCCTCTGCGACCAAGTTGCCGAAGCCCTCCCTCATGGCCGTGCGGTGGATGAGCTCTATCTGGTCGTCCGCATCATCCCAACCGAGGGAAAGACCGTCGGTGTCCTTCTTCGTTATGATCCCCTTTTCATAGAGCTCCATAGCCCATCCTATAATGTTCCCAGCGGAAATGCCGTCGACACCATACTTATTTGTTATGTAGTGGGCGGCGGAAATGGCGTCTAGTCGTGTTATTCCGCATTGACCGCCAAAAGACCATACTGTTTCATATTCTGGTCCCTCTCCCACTATGCCAGCGTAGGGTCCACTTGTGATTGCACAGTATCTTGCACATCTTATCCAGCAGAAGCGGCAGCTCCTATTTTTCACAAGTATGGTTTCCCTTAGATATTCGCCTGTTGCGGTTTCATATCCTGGGCATATTCCCTGTTGGAAGTTCCTTGTTGGCCAGCCCCCGTAAGCGTTTAAAATAGCGGTCAGAATATTAGTGCCGTATGTGGGTAATGCAACCCCAGTGACCGGGGATTCTTTCATCTTAGCCAGCAGGCCGTCTACAACTTCTTGGAATTTTTCAGGATCATGCACTTCAATATTCATGCTCCCC
>DLMV01000085.1:19794-20956 GCA_002478225.1 Deltaproteobacteria bacterium UBA7527
CCAGCGGCACGCCACATGGAATCCATGATGTTTGCAAGGCGAACCAGCTTCTCGCCTGCAGGTCCTATGCAAATTACCTTAACGTCTTCTCCAAGTTGCTCCTTAAGTATGATGGTTGTTTCAAAAACGTCTCTCCCCCATATGTGGGCGGCGTCCCTAATTTCCGCTTTTCCATCCTCAACGTACAAATACACAGGCTTATCAGAGGCGCCAGTGAAAACAATCCCGTCATAACCCGCATACTTTAGCTCTGGACCCCATGTGCCTCCGCAATGTGCCTCACCCCAAATCGCCGTTGTCAGTGGAGACTTTGCATAGGCTCCCCATCTACCTGAGCTTGGAAATGATGTCCCCGTAAGAGGACCAGTCAGCATTATCAAAATGTTCTCAGGTGAAAGGGGATCAATTCCAGGCTTCAATTCATCGTATAGGATCCGTGCGGCGAAACCGTTCCCACCTATATAGTCTCGCATCCATTCCTCTGAAATCGGTTGGTCAGCTAGACTTTTTGCCGTTAAGTCTACTCTAAGAATTTTACCCATATAACCTCTCGGCATATTTCAACTCCTCCTACAGCTTGTACCATAACTTCCTTGGCGGAGAGGTGCTCACTGATGGAGCTTGCGTTAAACCTTTTGCGGTCAATATCCGTCTTATAGACATGGCTTCATCCACGTCAATGAACTTCAGGGCGCCTTGAGGGCAGTATTTGGCACAAGCCGGATCGCCCAAACAATGGTCACACTTAATCGCTTTATTTATTATGGGATCCACCCTCAATATTCCAACAGGACAGGCGGGGACGCATTGACCGCATCCATTACATTTTTCCTCATCTAAAACAACCGCCATGAGTTTCGTATCCCGCTTAAGAGCTTCTGTAGGGCAAGCATTAATACAAGTCCCGCATTGAATGCAGAAGACAGCTGCGTCTGCTCCAGGCTCAAATTTCACCGTGGCTATAGCAGACCGCTTCGGGTTGTAGACTTTATATTTAGCAAAGGAGCACATTAAGGCGCAGCGCTCGCAACCAACACAAAGGTCTGTGTCGATAGCTAACACTTTAGGCAATTTTATCCACCTTTAAGACAATGGCTTAATGTTTGCAGTCATTAAATATAAAAAATTTTCGCGCGCGCGGTATAGTATCTCCAGCACGTTT
>DLMV01000064.1:0-741 GCA_002478225.1 Deltaproteobacteria bacterium UBA7527
TCGATATTCGGATTTAGGATTTTATTTTGTTATGAGCTATCAGCCATGGGCAGGTTCTTCCATTTCTTTGATTACCGATTCGGCGATCTGTTGATGCATGTTCTGAGGCCTGTCCTCATAGAGGTCCCTGATGACCCTTAACCGCGCCTCCTGGATAAGCTCTTCATCGTTAAACTCGTCTGTCGTATAATCTGCATCCCCATCCTGCAGTTCTATGGCCTCCAGCGATACTTCGTACCATTCTTTCACATAATCGTCGATGGCCCGCTCGACGTGACGTTGTATCAATTCCTTATCTGACTGGCAGCCCCTATCTTTACAGATCTTCTCTATCTTTAAGACCATGTCATTGATCAATTTCGGCCTCATATCAGGGGTAAAACCTTTTTGTCTTGTCATTTCCGTACTCCTGAAAAAAGATTGTAGACATTGTTACATAAAAGTCAACGGAGAGCAAAATAAATTTTGTGATATATGTCACGGCCGGGCATGGTAATTGCGAAAAGAGATGGATGTTGAGAAGATGCTTACCTGGAAGAGGCTGTTCAATATCTTCAAGGCAGACGTCAATATCCGGCAGTAGCGTCAGAATTCCGACACCGGCAGAGATGGTCGATACGGAGCAAAAAGGTAAGTTTACCCTGTCGCCATGGGACGTAAGACCGGATAGACCCGTAAGGCATGAGGCGATAAACCCCGCGAATGGTAAGGCGTGAGGCGTGAGGCGGGAAAACCGTAATT
>DLMV01000064.1:945-4477 GCA_002478225.1 Deltaproteobacteria bacterium UBA7527
CGGGCCCGAAGGGCGCGGCAATCTCACCAATAATTTATACCTTTATGGATCGCCGCGTCGCTTCGCTCCTCGCGATGACAACTAAATGAAAAACCTCATACATTCCGGTTTTACTCTTCTGCTCTCTGCGCTTAGATCTTTGCTGAAGTTTCCTCTTATGACTTACGACTCACGGGTTTTCTCCCCTCACGACTTACGCCTCACGGTCATTGCGGCTGTATTTGCCGCTATTGATTTCCCGTACCTCCTGTGGTTAGAATAGGGCATGCTTGCCCGGATAAAGGAACGGATGGGCGCACACAGTGCCCGTAAGGTGGAATGCGCGGAGACGATCATGGCGGGGGTTGTGATCCCGATCTTTGAAAAGGACGGCGACGTCTTCTTCGTCCTCACGAAGCGGACCGAGACGGTGAAGATCCATAAGGGTGAGGTCTCGTTCCCTGGAGGTATGTACGAACCAAAGGACGGCAACACAAAAAGAACGGCGATAAGAGAATGCTGCGAAGAGATAGGAGTAAGAAATACAGACCTGGAGATCATCGGACAGATGGACGATGTCTATACGATGACAGGTTTTGTTATAACGCCGTACGTGGGCGTTATACCTTATCCATACACGTTCAGAACAAATCCGGGAGAGGTGGCATACCTCATATATCTGCCGTACGGGTTTTTACAAAAGACCGATCCGATCGCGGAGATGGCCGAACACGAAGGATTGACA
Source organism: Deltaproteobacteria bacterium UBA7527 (assembly GCA_002478225.1). Taxonomy (GTDB): domain Bacteria; phylum Desulfobacterota; class Syntrophorhabdia; order Syntrophorhabdales; family Syntrophorhabdaceae; genus UBA5609. Next base: position 1,670 of record DLMV01000064.1, read on the forward strand.
CAGATGGTTCCTTCGTTCCATTACAACGGTGACAGGATCTGGGGCGCCACGTGCAGGATGCTCGTAAAATTCAAAGAGATCGTGGAACATGAATAAAATGAACCTGAAAGTGCTCATCGTGCTGTCCCTGGGACACCTTGTGGTAGACATCTACCAGGGCGCCCTCCCGGCAACACTTCCTTTTATAAAAGAAAAGCTCGCGCTCTCGTACACCATGACAGGCTTCATCCTCATGATGGCCAATTTTACCTCATCCATCTTGCAGCCGCTCTTTGGATTTTATTCCGACAAGAAACAGAAGGCGATCCTGCTCCCGGTTGGGTTACTCTGCGCCGGTGTGGGATTTTCCTTTATTTCAATGCCTGACAGCTACATTGTTGTCTTGTTCATGGTGGCGATCAGCGGGCTTGGTATCGCCTCATACCATCCGGAAGGCTACAAGACGGCTAATTTTTTTACCGGCGAGAAGAGCGTCACCGGCATGGCCATATTTTCCGTGGGCGGCAACCTTGGATTTTCGCTCGGTCCGATCCTCTCCATCTATATCGTCCAGTTCTTGGGATTTTCTTCTCTCCCGGTCATTGTGCTCCCGTCGCTTATCGTAACGGCCCTCATCATATATCAACGAAAGGTCATCGCCATCCCCGTCATGGAGCACGCGAAGCGTCAGGCAGAGGCGCCAAGGGCCGGAAGCGGCGCCTATATCTCGCTTTTCATGCTCATCGCCATCGTTGTGATGAGGAGCTGGACGCAGATGGGTCTTTTGACCTATATCCCCTTCTACTACATCAATTACATGAAAGGCGATCCCCTCTATGCCGGAAAGCTCGTTTTTGTCTACCTTTTGTGCGGCGCCATAGGGACCATGATCGGGGCCCCCTTAGCTGACAGATGGGGGCATCGACGCTTTCTCAGGTCCACAATGTTCCTTGCCACGGCAACGCTCCCCCTCATGTTCTTCGTGAAGGGATATATGCTCTTTTTTGTCCTCGGGCTTCAGGGTATGCTCCTTATCTCGACGTTTGCCGTTACGGTCGTCATGGCGCAGAAGCTGCTGCCGGCAAAGCTTGGGATCGCTTCGGGCCTGATGGTAGGTTTTGCCATCGGAACAGGCGGCATCGGCGTGACTGCGCTCGGGATCGTCGCGGATAACTTCGGAGTCCCTGTTGCCCTCGAATCCATAATGGTATTGCCGTTCATAGGATTTGTTCTGAGCCTTATGCTGCGGTATCGGGAAAAGGCATGAAACAGGTCATCAGCGTAGTCGGCAGGCCAAATGTAGGCAAATCGACATTCTTTAACCGCATGCTCGGTTACAGGAAGGCCATAACCGAAGATACGCCGGGTGTTACGAGGGATAGAAATTACGGTGAGTTCGAATATCAGGGAAGATCATTCGTGCTCATTGACACCGGCGGATTTGAACCATTTAAGGGGGATGGGCTTTCGCCGCTCGTTGAGCAACAGATACAGAGATCTATTGAGGAATCCTCGATCGTGCTCTTCCTTCTTGATGGAAGGGAAGGCATATTGCCTGAAGATAAGGATATCGCAAAGATCTTGAGGAGGTACGACAAGCCTGTTTTTTATATTATCAACAAGATCGATTCACACAAAAGGGAACTGAATGCGTTCGAGTTCTATGAGCTCGGGATAGAAAAGTTTTACCCCATCAGCGCCCTTCACGGCACGGGCGTTGAAGAGCTTCTCGAGGACATTGTCAGATCAGCGGCCGATATGGACGAAGCGCCAGAGGGTGGCGCAGACATGTCTCCTGTGATGAAGGTTGCCATCATCGGACGGCCAAATACAGGCAAATCGTCGATCACCAACAGGATCCTCGGGTCAGACCGGATGATCGTCAGCGAGATCCCCGGCACTACAAGGGATGCCGTTGATTCGAAGGTCGTCTTCAAGGGCAGGGAAGTTATTATTATAGACACGGCAGGGCTTCGCAAGAAGAGCAAGGTCATAAAAAAGGTCGAAGAATATTCTGTTTCGAGCGCCATCAAAAGCGTTGAGCAGGCACAGGTCGTCAATCTTGTTGTCGATGCCGGGGAAGGCGCGAGCCATCAGGATGGCAGCATTGCACACCTCATCGCCGCCAAGGGAAAAGGCATCTGCATCATTGTGAACAAATGGGACCTTGTTGAAGGAAGGATGGACAAAGACGAATATGGCGCCATGGTGCTGGAGAGGATGCCCCACGTTTCCTTCGCGCCTGTACTGTTTGTCTCCGCCAGGACGGGCAAGAACATTGAAAGGATCCTTGAGACGGATGCAGCGATATACGGTCAGTTGACGAGAACGATCAAGACGCAGGACCTCAACAGGGCATTAGAGGAATTTCAGCAGCGATCACATCCTCCCCATCAGCAGGGAAAGAGCCTCAAGATATCCTACATCAACCAGCCCAAGACATTACCGCCCACCTTCATTCTTTTTTCGAACCACCCAAAACTCATCCCCGAACACTATAAAAGGTATCTTGAAAACTCCCTGAGGAACAGATACGGATTCCGCGGCGCTCCTATACGGCTGGTGTTCAGGAAAAAATAGATAAAACACCCATAAGTCGTCAGGCGTAAATCGTGAGTGGATTAAAGCATAAATGGAGTACAGCGGGACGCCTATGAGTCATTGTGGGAAGTTTTATTCTTTATTGTCATCGCGAGGAGCGAAGCGACGTGGCGATCTCATAGGGTATGAACTATTAATGAGATTGCCACGCCCTGCGGGCTCGCAATGACACTACGCTTTACCCTATCACCTATTACCTGCCACCTATCACCTTTCATCTTTCACATG
>DLMV01000064.1:4562-11250 GCA_002478225.1 Deltaproteobacteria bacterium UBA7527
ACCTATTACCTGCCACCTATCACCTTTCATCTTTCACATGGTTCATCCAATTATGAATTACGATTCACGAATTACGGTTTTCCCGCCTCACGACTTACGCCTCACGTTTTTTCATAAGGGGGGAAGGGGCAAGAAAGGAGGGGTGGGGATGAAAAAGGTCTTGCCCCTTAATATGTAAGATCTAAAAGCAAAGACCGTGCCACATTGCAACTTTACCTGTAACAGGATGTTATTATTGTCTAAAAGAATTTTTCAATAGCGGATATGTTGGGGCGCGCCAGGAAAAAAATGTCGAAATGGTCTTATTCAACTCGACAATTCTGTCGATTCAAAAAAGTCCATGCATTGCAGTGCCAATGCCGGTCAAATAAGAGGTATCACGAATTATTTGAATTTCCTTGATTATTTAGGAAAAAATTATAAAATAATTATCTCATGGATAAGCACACGATAAAGTCTGCCGCGAAAGAATTTTATAAATATCTGGAACGGGAAAAGGGCGCCCCTTACAATACAAAACGTGCATACAAGGGCGATATAGAGGATTTCATGGTCTTTATAGATAAGAGCTCGTATGAGGAGATAGACCACAATACGATAAGGGCCTATATCGTCAATATCTATAAAAACCTTAAAAAGTCTTCTCTTTCGCGGAAGGTTTCGGCGATCAAGGTTTTTTTTAAATTCATGAAGAGAAAAGGCTACACCGAGGAGAACACGGCGCTGGTCATAAAAAATCCGAAGATCGAAAAGAACCTTCCCAAGTTTTACACGATCGACGAGATGTTCCACTTCCTCGATTTTCTTCCGAAAGAGGGGTGGTTGAACATCAGGAACAGGGCGATCTTCGAGCTCATGTATTCAACCGGCACAAGAGCGCAAGAGGTCCTCAGTCTGAATATAGGCGACCTTCATCTCGACGGGATGTGGATAAAGATAAAAGGCAAAGGCGGGAAAGAACGCATAGTGCCCTTCGGCGAAAAGGCGAAGAGCGCCCTGGAAGAGTATATGCACGCTGTAAAGGAGATAAGCAAAGATGGGCCCGGCAAGCCGCTTTTTATCAATATACGCGGCGGCAGGCTGTCCTACAGGGGTTTACTGAAGATCATGAAGAAGCACCAATTAAAAGCGCAGCTTTTTAAGAATCTCTCTCTCCATGGCATACGTCATTCATTTGCCACCCACCTGCTCGACAGCGGGGCGGACCTGAGAAGCATCCAGGAGCTTCTTGGCCACTCAAAGCTTTCAACAACGCAAAAATATACCCATATCTCCATGGACAAACTGATGGAGATATATGATAAATCCCACCCAAGAAGGTAAAATGGAAGCGACAACTATATTATGCGTCAGACATAAAGGGAAGATCGCTATTGGCGGCGACGGGCAGGTGACGATGCAGTCAACAGTGGTCAAGCATACTGCAAAGAAGGTGAGAAAGATCTATCAGGATAAGTGCCTTGCAGGATTTGCAGGCGCTACTGCAGACGCCTTCACGCTCTTTGAGCGCTTTGAAAAAAAGCTCGAACAGTACAACGGCAACCTGACAAGGGCCGCTGTTGAGCTCGCAAAGGACTGGAGGATGGACAAATTTTTAAGGCGGCTCGAGGCCCTTCTGGTAGTGGCTGACAGGGATCACACGCTGATCCTTTCAGGTACGGGCGATGTTGTTGAGCCTGATGACGGGGTGGCTGCGATCGGCTCGGGTGGAGCATATGCGCAGGCTGCCGCAAAGGCGCTTGTCAAATACACTGACCTTGATGCCTCTGAGATCGTGAAAGAAGCGATGTCCATTGCAGCGGAGATATGCATCTACACCAATGACCGGATAGTTATTGAGGAGCTTTAAGTGAAGACATTGACGCCAAGACAGATCATGGAGGAGCTTGACAGGTTCATCATAGGCCAGAATAAAGCAAAGAAGGCCGTTTCCATAGCGCTCAGGAATCGGTGGAGAAGACGGATGATCCCCAAAGAACTGCGAGACGAGGTAGCGCCCAAGAACATCATCATGATCGGCCCGACAGGCGTTGGGAAGACGGAGATCGCGAGGCGCCTCGCAAAGCTTGCAGGCGCGCCCTTTCTAAAGATAGAGGCCACAAAGTTCACAGAGGTCGGTTATGTCGGAAGGGATGTCGAATCGATGATACGTGACCTGACGGAACTTGCTATCAGCATGGTAAGAAAGGAAGAGCAGGCGCTTGTTATGGAGAAGGCGGCAGAGATAGCCGAGGAGAGGATACTGGACATACTGCTGCCTGCGCGGAAGACTGCCAACGCGCAGGAAGAACAGGAGGCGGCAGATCTTTCACGGGAAAAAATGAGAAGCCGTTTTAAGGCCGGTCAATTGAAGGACAGGCTTGTTGAGCTTGAAGTGCCTGACAGAGCGCTCCCGATGATAGAGATCTTTTCTGCGTCGGGCATGGAAGAGATGGACATGCAGATACGGGATATCTTCGGGAACATGCTCCCGAAGAAGACGAAGAGAAGGAAGATGAAGGTCAGCGAGGCATACGAACACCTGGTCCAGGAGGAATCGAAAAAACTGATCGATATGGACAGGGTTACCAAGGACGCCATCGAGAAGGTTGAGCAGTCGGGGATCATATTCCTCGACGAGATAGACAAGATCGCGAGCCGGGACCACGGCCACGGGCCCGATGTATCGAGAGAAGGGGTGCAAAGGGACATACTGCCCATCGTTGAAGGAACGACGGTGACGACAAAGTACGGGATGGTCAGAACCGACCACATTCTTTTCATAGCGGCGGGGGCTTTCCACATGTCCAAACCTTCCGATCTCATACCGGAATTACAGGGGAGGTTCCCCATAAGGGTGGAGCTCGACGCGCTGACAAAAGATGATTTTTACAGGATCATTACCGAACCGGAGAATGCCCTTATCAAGCAGTATAAGGCCCTTCTCAAGACGGAAGAGATCGATCTCGAATTTGAGAAAGAGTCGATCGAGGAGATCACGGACATCGCGCAGAGGATCAACGAGATGACGGAGAATATCGGGGCCAGGAGGCTATACACGGTTATGGAAAAGCTTCTTGAGGACATCTCCTTTTCGGCGCCTGATATGCATAAGAGGGCTATTACCATTACAAAAAGCTATGTGAAGGAGAAACTGGGGGAATTCCTGGAAAAGGAAGACCTCAGCAGGTATATACTTTAATAAAAGTGATGAGTGATGAGTAATGGGTTCGCAGATAAAAGATTTTACTCCGAACTGATCCGAAGGATTGAGCTATGAGTGATAAATTAAAGGTACAAACATTACTTGAAGCGCTTCCCTACATCAAAAAGTTTGCAGGCTCCACCTTTGTGATTAAATACGGTGGAGCAGCCATGGAGAAGGAAGATCTCAAGACGGAGTTCGCGAAGGACGTCTCTCTTCTGAAATATGTCGGGATCAACCCTGTCGTAGTCCATGGCGGCGGGCCAATGATCGGCAGGCTCCTTAACGATCTGGAAATACCGACCAAGTTCGTCGATGGCCTCAGGGTCACTGATAAAAAGACCCTTGAGGTCGTTGAGATGGTTCTGTCAGGCCTTGTAAATAAAGAGATCGTAAAGAACATCAACGACATGGGGGGGAGGGCGATCGGTCTTTCAGGCAAAGACGGCAGGCTCCTCGTCGCGAAAAAGGTGAAGGGGAAGGACATCGGACTGGTAGGAGAGATCATAAAGGTGGATGTTGCGATCATTAAGGACATAAGCGCGCACGGGTATATACCTGTTATAGCGCCTATTGCCGACGGTGTTGACGGCAGCTCCTATAATATCAATGCAGATACTGCCGCAGGGAGCATTGCGAAGGCGCTCTCTGCGAAAAAATTCATCCTGCTCACCGATGTGGAAGGTGTTCTTGACAGGAAAGGCAAGCTCATCTCCACGTTAAAACGCGCTGAGATAGAGAAGCTTATCGACAGGAAGGTGGTTTTGGGCGGCATGATACCAAAGGTAAAATGCTGCATCGACGCATTGCGCGGCGGGGTCAAAGAGACCCACATTCTTGATGGAAGGGTTCCGCACGCTATTCTTCTTGAGGTTTTTACCGATTCCGGAGTTGGTACTGAGATCACAGGTGACCGATAATGCAGGAGACATTGATCAAAAAGGCCAGGCAGTATCTTGCAAACACCTATACGAGATATCCCATCGTTGTCACAAAAGGAGAAGGATGCTGGCTGTGGGATCTCGATGGGAGGCGGTATCTTGATTTTCTTGCAGGCATCGCCGTATGCAGTCTTGGCCATGTGAACCCGAACGTATGCGAAGGGATCATCTCGCAGGCGAAGAAGCTCTTCCATGTTTCGAACCTCTTCTACACCGAGCCTCAGATCAAAGCTGCGGAGATGCTCGTAGAGCGCTCTTTCGGCGACAAGGTCTTTTTCTGCAACAGCGGCGCCGAGGCGAACGAGGCCGCCATAAAGCTTGCCAGGCTGTATTCCTGGAAGAAATACGGGGAGGGACGCCACGAGGTCATCGTCATGGAGAACTCCTTCCACGGCAGAACGATCGCCACTGTATCGGCAACAGGCCAGCCGAAGTTTCAGGAAGGATTTGCGCCCCTGCTGGAAGGCTTTATCTGCGTCCCCTTCAACAGGGTCGACTCAGTGGCAGAGCGCTTAAGCGGAAAGACCTGCGCCGTCATGCTTGAGCTTATTCAGGCAGAAGGAGGCGTATATCCTGCAAAGAAGGAATATGTGAGAAAACTTCGCGACATGACGGCAAACAAGGATATACTCCTGATCATTGATGAAGTACAGACAGGGATAGGGAGGACCGGAAAATTCTTTGCCTATGAACACTACGACATAGAGCCTGACGTCATAAGCCTTGCGAAGGCCCTGGGCAACGGTTTTCCTGTAGGGGCTATTATCGGCAAGGAACGTATTATGGAGGCGTTCGTGCCGGGAACCCACGCATCAACCTTTGGCGGGAATCCATTGGCGGCGGCGGCAGTCGCGGCAACCCTCAACACCCTCATCGACGAAAAGATCATCAAACATTGCGAAGAGGTCGGGAAGTACCTGCGCAAAGGTCTTCTATCGCTTAAGAAAAAATATCCTTTTATTGTTGATATCAGGGGAATGGGATTGATATGGGGCGTTGAGCTCTCCATCGACGGCGATGAACTGGTGAAGGAATTTCTCAAGGAGGGCATAATCATCAACGCCGTAAAAGGCAAGATCCTGAGATTGGTACCCCCTCTGATCGTGAAAAAAGAGGAGATCGACATTTTCATCGATATTGCAAATAGAGTATTTGAAAGGAAAAAGAGCTGAAAAGAGACTTTACCAGACTGCTTGATATTGACCGGCAAGAGGGTGGATACCTCCTAAAGAGAGCGCACTACCTGAAAAAGCACCAAAAAGATAAGCGTGCCGGTCTCCCGCTTGCAGGGAAGACCCTTGCCATGATCTTTGAAAAGGCATCAACGCGCACGCGGCTTTCTTTTGAGGTAGGCATGCGGGAGCTCGGCGGCCATGCCATCTTCTTAAGCCCTGGAGAGACCCAGATAGGAAGGGGCGAACCCGTCAGAGACACAGCCCGCGTCCTGAGCAGGTATGTGGATGCGATCATGGCGCGAACATATTCGCAGGACGTTGTGGAGGAGCTTGCAAGGTGGGCTGCCGTCCCTGTCATCAACGGCCTTTCCGACCTCTACCACCCGTGTCAGATCCTGGCCGACCTTTTTACGATAGAGGAATATAAAGGCGATTTCAGGGACATCAAGATCGCATACGTTGGCGATGGGAATAATGTTGCCAATTCCTGGCTGGAGGCATCGATCCTTTTCAGTTTGGATCTTACCATCGCCACGCCACGGGCATACAGGCCTGCGAAAGATCTGCTGGAGAAGGCAGCGGGAAGCAAGCGCTTTCATTGTGTAACAGATCCTTACGAAGCCGTGAAAGGCGCTGACGTTGTTTACACCGACGTCTGGGTGAGCATGGGCCAGGAGAGCGAGAAGAAAAAGCGCAGACGGGATTTTGCAGGCTACAGGATCGATGAAAGATTATTGAAGCCGGCAAAAAGGAACGTGATCGTCATGCACTGCCTGCCGGCTTACAGGGGAGAGGAGATATCCGAAGAGGTATTCGAGAAATACCATGATGTAATATTCACGCAGGCAGAGAACAGGCTCCACGCACAGAAAGCGCTGCTGGAGTGGCTGATAGCTGACAGCAACAACAAAAAGAGTAGGTAGTATGCAGTATGCACGAAAAGCTTTTAACTGCCTACTGCCTACTTCGATTTTGCTGTAATTATTATCTGGAGGTTTCGTGATGGGAGCAGTGAAGAAGGTCGTTCTCGCGTATTCAGGGGGCCTCGACACATCAGTCATACTGAAGTGGCTTAAAGAACAATACGGTTGCGAAGTCATCGCCTACGCCGCCGATGTCGGACAGGCGGAAGAGCTTGCAGGGCTTGAGGAAAAGGCACTTAGGACCGGCGCTTCGAAGGTGTATGTCGAAGACCTGAGGGAGGAGTTTGCGAGGGACTTTATATTTTTCGCCTTAAAGGCCAATGCCGTGTACGAGGGCGGATACCTCATGGGAACATCGATCGCGAGGCCGCTTATTGCAAAAAGGCAGATCGAGATCGCGAGGATGGAGAACGCCGACGCGGTGTCCCACGGAGCAACGGGGAAGGGCAACGACCAGGTACGGTT
>DLMV01000064.1:11382-11803 GCA_002478225.1 Deltaproteobacteria bacterium UBA7527
AAGGGCAACGACCAGGTACGGTTCGAACTCACGTACTTCGCCTTTGAGCCCAACATCAAGATAATCGCACCCTGGAGGGAATGGAGCTTCGCGTCAAGGGAGGAGCTCATCGATTATGCCCAGAAGCACGGGATCGACGTGCCTGTCAGCAAGGCGAAGCCTTACAGCATGGACAGGAACCTGATGCATATAAGCTACGAGGGCGGGATCCTCGAGGATCCATGGATGGAACCGAACGAAGATATGTTCCTGACCACTGTTTCGCCTGAAAAGGCGCCTGACAAGCCCCGCTATGTCGAGATCGATTTTCAGGAAGGGATCCCCGTGAAGATAGACGGGAAACAGATGTCGCCGTTCGAGATCGTTGCCTTCCTGAACAAGGCGGGCGGAGAGAACGGCGTGGGGAGGTTCGACATCGTTG
>DLMV01000064.1:11923-12329 GCA_002478225.1 Deltaproteobacteria bacterium UBA7527
GTGGACATGGTGGAGAACCGCTTTGTGGGCATGAAATCGAGGGGTGTTTACGAAACGCCGGGCTGCACGATCCTTCATGCCGCCCACAGGGCAATGGAGTCTATCACCATGGACAGGGAGGTAATGCATATACGGGATGGTCTCATGCCGAAGATCTCAGAGCTTATCTATTACGGGTTCTGGTACTCACCGGAGATGAGCGCCCTGAGGGCCTTTATCGACGAAACCCAGAAAAATGTAACAGGGACGGTAAGGGTGAAGCTGTACAAAGGCAGTTGCGTCGCGGCAGGAAGAAGATCGGACAGATCGTTATATATGAAAGATTTTGCAACCTTCGACAAAGATGCAGTCTATGATCAAAAAGATGCCGGAGGTTTTATAAAGCTCAATGCCCTGCGGCTCAGGA
>DLMV01000064.1:12482-12809 GCA_002478225.1 Deltaproteobacteria bacterium UBA7527
GCTCAATGCCCTGCGGCTCAGGATCAGGGCCATGCTCAACAGGTAATGCATTGCAGGCAGTTATATGTCAGGAGTTGCTATGAAGCCCTACGAACCGCATGCCATAGAAGAGAAGTGGCAGATTCTCTGGGAGGAGAATAAGGCCTTTAAGGTCAGCGAAGCAAGCGCGAAGAAAAAATATTATCTCCTCGAGATGTTCCCATATCCCTCCGGCAAGATCCACATGGGCCACGTGCGGAATTATTCCATAGGCGATGTGATAGCGCGGTATAAAAGGATGAGGGGCTACAATGTTCTTCATCCAATGGGCTGGGACGCCTTCGGCAT
>DLMV01000064.1:12975-16737 GCA_002478225.1 Deltaproteobacteria bacterium UBA7527
GGCTGGGACGCCTTCGGCATGCCTGCCGAAAATGCCGCGATAGAGCGCGGCATACATCCTGCCGTGTGGACCTATGAGAATATTGCATACATGCGCACGCAATTGAAGAGGCTTGGGTTCGGCTATGACTGGGACAGGGAGATAGCCACATGCGACGTTGATTATTATAAATGGGAACAGTGGATGTTCCTGAAGATGTTCGAGAAAGGGCTTGTGTACAGGAAGAACTCGCCCGTCAATTATTGCGTGAAATGCCAGACCGTGCTTGCGAATGAACAGGTGGAGGGAGGAGCCTGCTGGAGGTGCGGCGAGGCGGTTATCCAGAAAGAGCTGACGCAATGGTTCTTTGCAATAACGAAATATGCCGACGAGCTTTACGAATATTGCGATAAGCTGCCCGGATGGCCCGAGAAGGTCCTTCACATGCAGAAGAACTGGATAGGCAAAAGCCATGGCGTAGAGGTTGATTTCAAGCTGGAGGACGGGACCGATATGACGATCTTTACCACGCGACCCGACACCCTCTACGGCGTTACCTTCATGGTGCTCGCACCGGAGCACCCGCTTTCGCTCAAGCTCGCGCAGGGAACTTTCCAGGAAAAAGAGGTATCTTCCTTTGTTGAAAAGGTAAAAGCGCAGGACCGCAGCTTCAGGAGCGAGTCAAGCACTGAAAAGGAAGGCGTGTTTACCGGACGGTATGCCGTAAACCCGCTGAATGGCCAGAAGATACCGATATACGTTGGGAATTTTGTTCTCATGGAATACGGAACAGGCGCTATTATGTCTGTGCCGGCGCACGATCAGAGGGATTTTGAATTTGCGAAACAATACGGCTTGCCGGTCATCGTTACCATATCGCCCGAAGGCAGGACCCTCGATCCTCAGGCTATGACGGAGGCCTATGAGGGCGACGGCGTAATGGTGAACTCGGAACATTTTAACGGGAGGAACAACAGGGAGGCTATTCCGGTCATCATTGATTATCTCGAACAGAAGGGCCTTGGCAAGAGGATGGTCAATTATCGGTTAAAGGATTGGGGAATATCGAGGCAGAGATACTGGGGTGCGCCGATACCTGTCATTTACTGCGATCGCTGCGGGGTCGTACCGGTTCCTTACAGCGACCTGCCTGTTGTGCTGCCCCTCAACCTGGAGGTCACTATGATCGGGCGATCGCCGCTGGCTGAATATCCGGAGTTTTACAGGACAACGTGTCCTTCATGCAAGGGGAATGCAAGGCGAGAGACGGATACGATGGACACCTTCGTCGAATCTTCCTGGTATTTCCTCAAGTATGCCTGCGCCGACTATACGGAAGGACCGCTTGACCGGCAGCGGGTTGATTACTGGATGCCCGTGGACCAGTACATCGGCGGCGTGGAACATGCCGTCCTCCATCTCCTCTATTCACGATTTTTCAACAGGGTCTTGAACGGGCTTGGTCTTGTAGGGGCCAGAGAGCCCTTCGAGAACCTTCTCACGCAGGGGATGGTCATCAAGGACGGGGCGAAGATGAGCAAATCGAAGGGCAACGTCGTTGACCCAGATTACCTGATAGAAAAATACGGCGCCGATACGGCGAGGCTTTTCTGCCTCTTTGCATCGCCGCCCGAGAAAGACCTTGACTGGAGCGACCAGGGTGTAGAGGGAAGCGCGCGCTTTCTCCAGCGGGTTTGGAGACTTGTCGCCGAGCGCATTGAAAAACTGAATGGCGTTGAGCCGATCTATGAATCGCAGGAGAACGACGGCGATCTCAAGCAGCTTACCCACAGGATACACAAAACAATAAAAAAGGTAACAGACGACATTGAAAGGTTCCATCTGAACACAGCCATAGCAAGCATCATGGAACTTGTGAACGCTATTTACAGATATATTGAAAAAGAGCACGAAGGCAGGGAGGCCCAGAGGTTGCTGAAAGGCGCCATAGAGACGGTCCTGGTGCTGCTCTTTCCCTTTGTACCGCATATAGCGTCAGAATTGCAGGAGATGCTGGGTAAGAGGGCGGAGCAGTTCGATAATGCATGGCCGGTCTATAATGAATCCTTTGTGCAGGAAGACCAGGTAACGATCGCGGTGCAGATCAACGGCAAGCTGAGAGACACCTGTTCGGCGGAACGCGATCTCGAGGAAACAAGCTTGAAACAGATCGTATTTTCTCTGGAAAAGGTGAAAAAACATATCGAGGGCAGAGAGATCAGGAAGACCATCGTAGTGCCGAATAAGCTGGTCAATATAGTCTGCTCTTGAGCAGAGAGATGAGAATGATGGAAAAAAGAATGCGCAAAACGTTTTTGATGAGCCTGTTGTTCGCTGCAATAGCCTGCGTGCTTGTCAGTTCCTGTGGGTATCAGATGGTGCGGGAAAAGGGGATATCAGGAGGAGATATTAACTCGGTCTACATCTCAGTGTTTAAGAATCTGACATATGAGCCGCATTCCTCTTTATATGTGACCGATGCCTTTTCAAAGGAGCTTCTCTCGACGAACCTTTTCACAGTGAACAAGGACCGTTCCGACGCGTATCTGCAGGGCAAGATCATAAAAATTGTCACATCGCCGACTTCTCTGAGCGTGGTGGGCGTTGTGATCGAAAAATGGATCAGCGTTGACCTTGAGCTTGCCCTTTACAGAAAGAACGGCACGTTTATGAAGCGGTGGGTGTTGTCAGATACGGAAACATACAGGGTCGATAACATCGATGCTGAAGATTATAACAAGCGGGAAGCTTTGCAAAGACTTTCGAGCAGGCTGGCGAGACGGTTCTCGGCAGTTTTGCTTGTCGACTATTGAGATCCTTAACCTTTAATCTGTGTTGCGCTATGAACCTTTTTTGCCAGCCTCGATGCTTTTCGCGCAGCATTGTTCTTGTGAATAACACCCTTGGATGCGGCTTTGTTGATTTGAGAAACAGCCTCGCCGAACAGTATGGCAAGGCTTTCCTTATTTTTTGTCTCTATCGCTGACAGTGCTTTTTTTATTTTTGTCTTCATTGTAGTTTTTACATGGGAATTTCTGAGCCTTTTTTCCTCAGATTGTTTTGCCCTTTTTATTGCCGATTTGTTTTTTCTCAAGCAGGATCCTCCTCTCTACGCGTTTGTCTTTTTTATCATTCATTCGCCATAAATGTCAAATGCTTCATGAATATACCTATCCGGCGCCGGCTTATTGCAGCCGGTTAAACATAACATATATCAGCGAAAGGCCCTGAAGCTACGAACCCGTATGGGCAAAAGGCTACTTTTTTCCCGCGTTTCTTTTTGACGCCTTCAATGGATTTATTTTTTGTTCTTCCACAGAAGCCTTCTTCACGTGGGATGACATGGAACAGGCGCTCTTTTGCCATCTCTGGGATGGGTTGGGAAAACTTGCGCAGTATCTGCCGGTTTCAAACTCAAGTATCCTTGTACAACCTTCACAGCTCTCTATGATCGTGTAACACTTCCCGCCATTGTAAGAACAGCCGGTCTTTTTCATAAAAAGACACTCTACTCCCGGTTTTACGCTTTCACATACCATAACGGCATCACCTCCTTAATATTTATGCAAAAAACGTATTATTTAAATATATTTTTATGACAATGTCAATATTTAATCAAAAACAGGGGCAGAAATTAGATGAAGTATTACTAAGAAAATATTGACATAAAACGAAAAATATTATATTTATTTACGTTTATCATATTGATTTTGGTAAGTTTCTTGTACTATAATATTTGATTTGCTGGTGTAGCTCAATCGGCAGAGCAGCTGATTTGTAATC
>DLMV01000064.1:16859-17650 GCA_002478225.1 Deltaproteobacteria bacterium UBA7527
AGGTTGCGGGTTCGAGTCCCATCACCAGCTAAAGGAGAGGTTCCCGAGTGGCCAAAGGGGGCAGACTGTAAATCTGTTGGCGAAGTCCTTCGGAGGTTCGATCCCTCCCCTCTCCACCACTATTGCGAATAGACCGTATGGAGTTATGAGTTCGGAGATCACTGTGGATTCCTTTTTTCTTAATGCCGGGCTGATAACTCCCAATGTTAATGAGACGCGGGAGTAGCTCAGTTGGTTAGAGCATCAGCCTTCCAAGCTGAGGGTCGCGGGTTCGAGTCCCGTTTCCCGCTCCATAAACCCGAAGCGGGTGAAACCGTGCCCGCTCCATAAACCCGAAGCGGGTGGAACCGTGCCCGCTCCAGACGCCTACGTAGCTCAGTCGGTAGAGCACGTCCTTGGTAAGGACGAGGTCACCGGTTCAATCCCGGTCATCGGCTCCAGCAGATTCCGGACACGGAACGCCGCCGGGGCGCAACCCTCGCGGAGAGGCGGGTCCGGCATCAGACACGAGATTGAGCTGATTCCTTCCCGGATGGGCGGCCCTCGCGCGGGGCCGCCCGGCAAGCCAGGAAAACGTATCAGAAAGGCAGCAGGGAGTCGCATCCATGGCGAAAGAGAAATTTGATCGCAGCAAGCCGCACGTCAACATTGGGACGATCGGTCATATTGACCATGGCAAGACGACCCTGACGGCGGCGATCACCAAGGTGCTGTCGAACAAGGGGTTTGCGAAGTTCACGGCGTTTGACGAGATCGACAAGGCGCCCGAGGAGCGCGAGCGCGGGATCACG
>DLMV01000052.1:0-216 GCA_002478225.1 Deltaproteobacteria bacterium UBA7527
GATTTAATGTTGGGGGATGATCCTTGCAGAAGAGAATAAATAAAAAACTAAGCAATACAAAATCTTTAAAACCTATTATTTCTAGGAACGCTAAAATATTGATACTTGGCACTATACCTAGCGAATTTTCATTACAAAAAAAACATTATTACGCGAACCCTAGAAATCAATTTTGGAAAATTATTTATGAGGTATTTGGAAAAGCAAAAGAAGAGC
>DLMV01000052.1:398-5981 GCA_002478225.1 Deltaproteobacteria bacterium UBA7527
AGACAGAATTCAATTTATTAAAGGACATCATATAGCGCTTTGGGATGTACTGAAATCTTGTGACAGAGAAGGCAACGCTGATGCTAAAATACAAAATGCGATCCCAAACAACTGCAAGATATTCTACAAAAAAGTCCCAAACATAAAATCAATTATCTTTAACGGGAAAAAAGCTCAAACGTTATTCGATAAGCATTGTGAAAGATGTGAAAACCTTCAGTATCATTGTTTGCCATCTACAAGCTCAGCAAATACTCGATTAACGTATGAAGAAAAACTTGAACGATGGATGATTATCAAACGACTTATTCACAAGCGAGAAAAGTGATCATGAAGGACAATCGAACGCTTTCTATAGGACAGATAATCGTGGGTCCGTTCTTCAATGAGCAGATGCGGATCGAGACCGTTTCTTGTGATGGTTCCGGCAGATGGACGCTCGGGCTTGTAGGCAAAGACTCGGAACGTTTCAGGAGGGTTACCCTCACGGAGAATGAGCTTGCATCGATCACAATTATCCAGCAGGGTTTTACCTATGATGGCGATGGGGATCTGCTACGCCTCGGCCTTCAGGCATATTCCCTCGGCATCGCCTATGAGTTTGATCCATACTTCGGGCTTTCGATCTCCCGAGTTGACCCTCTCCCGCACCAGCTTGAAGCAGTCTATGATTTTCTTCTTAAGCTTGCCCGCGTCCGCTTCCTCCTTGCCGATGATGCAGGGGCAGGCAAGACCATCATGGCCGGCCTTCTTATCCGTGAGCTGAAACTGAGGGGCCTTGCCGAGAGGATCATCATTGTTTGTCCTGCGAATCTTGCCTTCCAGTGGCAGAGAGAACTGAAAGAGAAGTTTGATGAACAGTTCGTTGTGATGAGAGGGCAGGACATCCGGGATCAGTTTGGCATGAATCAGTGGATGGAGCAGAAACGCGTCATAACCTCCCTTGATCTCGCGAAGAGGACAGAGATACTTCCCGGCCTCCGTCAGGTGCCGTGGGACCTTGCGATCGTTGATGAAGCCCACCGCATGTCGGCATCAGACGAGACCCATAAAACAGCGCGATACCGCTTAGGAGAACTGCTCCGTGACACCTCAGACCATATCCTCTTGCTCACCGCGACGCCTCACAAAGGCGACCCGATCAATTTCAGCCTTTTCCTTCAGCTCCTTGACGAAGATGCCTATGCCGACGTGAGGTCGATCCGCGAAGCAATGGAACGCCGCCGCGCCCCGTTTTATCTCCGGCGCACGAAAGAGGCGATGGTCTATTTTCCGGAGCCCCAATCGGACGGTTCCTGGATCGCAGAGAAGATATTTACCAAGCGTATCCCTCACACAGTAGATTTTGCGATAGATGGTTTGGAGTTCGATCTCTATCGCGACATCACCCGTTTCGTAAAACAACAGAGCGCAAAGGCCGCCGCAAGAGGAGAAGACCCCAGGGCCCGTGCGATCGGATTTCTTATGTCCCTCTACCAGAGACGGCTTGCCTCAAGCACCTATGCGATGAGGCATTCCCTTGAAAACCGCATACGCCGTCTTGAAGATGGTCTGAAAAGGGCGCAGGAGCTGATCAAACAGGCTCCTCCGGACCTTCCTACGGAAGAAGAACTTGAGGAAATGGAGGAGACGGAACGAGACCGTCTTGAACAGATCCTTGAAGCGATAACGCTCGCCGGCAACGAGGAACAGATCAGGGAAGAAATCGACGAGCTGAAAGCCCTTGCACGCCAGGCAAAGGTCGTGGAGGAATCAGGTACCGAGTCAAAGCTGTCCCGACTGAAGGATCTTCTTCAGAGTGAAGGATTTTATGACGACAAAGAAAAGAGGCTCTTGATCTTTACGGAATTCAAGGATACGCTGGAATATCTCGTAAACTGTATTACCTCCCTTGGATTCCGTGTAGGGTTCATCCACGGCGGGATGAAATCTGGATCGCGCAACGATCCGGGCACGCGCCTCTTCGTGGAGCAGCAGTTCAAAGACGGCGACATACAGGTGCTCGTGGCTACAGAAGCGGCAGGAGAAGGAATAAACCTTCAGTGCTGCAACATCCTTTTTAACTACGACATACCCTGGAATCCGAACCGCCTTGAGCAGAGGATGGGCCGTATACACAGGTACGGGCAACGGAAGAACTGCCTCATCTTTAATTTTGTCGCAACGAATACCATCGAAGGGAGGGTCCTCCAGCGCCTTCTCGAAAAGCTACAGGAGATCCGCGACGCTCTTGACGATGATGCGGTCTTTAACGTTGTCGGCGAGATACTTCCCTCCGCCCGGATCGAGGGCGTTCTCCGAGAATACTACGCGGGGCAGCTTGGCGATGCCGACCTCGAGGAACGGTTGTTGAAGAATGTGAACGAACAGCAGTTCCGTGAGATATGCAGGAACGCCCTTGAGGGGCTTGCCACAAAGAAGCTGAACCTTGCGATGCTCATTGAGAGGCGCGCGAAGGCCCAGGAGAGGCGCGTTGTGCCGGAGACCATCGCTCGTTTCATAAAAGAGGCCGCAAAGCACGCTCACCTGAGCATTAAAGAGGTCCCGCGTCTGCCCCATACCTTTGAACCCGGCAGGACGCCTCATGCCCTGAAGCAGTATGAGAGCAGAGAGGACTGGAAGCTCCCATCACTGGCAAACAAATATCCGAGATGCTCAACAGACCGTACGACCGCAGAAGAACATAACCTCGAATGGATCACCCCCGGACACCCTCTTTTTGAGGCGCTGCGGCATCACGCCGGAGAGACCGCAATGGAGTCGATCAATACAGGCGCGTGTTTCTATTCTCTCCAACATGATGAACCCGCAAGGATCGATTTTTACCGTGCCCGCGTGGTTGATGGTCTTGGTCAGGCGATCCATGAACGATTATTTGCTGTTGAGATCGGGGAGAAAGCGGATCCCATCTTGAGGGGGCCTGATATGCTTGGGAATCTGATCCCTGCAAAGATAACAGAGACCATACCTTCTGTTGCAGCGCTCCCGGAGGTCTATGACTGGGTGAACGAAAACGCGTTTACTCCCTTCCTTGAAGAGGTGCGTAATGAGCGGGTTGCCGAAATCGATAGAATAGCTGAGCACATAGAGATATCCCTCACGGAACTTATTCAAAAGGCGGATGAAGAGATCGGCAAGGCAGCCATGGAGATCGAACAGAAAGCTCAGGGCGCTGAAGGGCGCTTTGCAATGGCAGAGGAACGACACGCCAGGCTTCTGGCAAGGCGAGAAAAACGCAGGGATGAATTGAAGCGTCAGCGTTCCCTCACACTACAAGGAGTGGACAGGATCACGAGCATCGTCATTCTTCCCCATCCACAGAAAGAAGCTCCTGATGTGCGCAGATTAAGACCCGACCCTGAGACAGGAGCAACAGCAATGAGGGTGGTGATGGAGCATGAGAGCAGCCTTGGACGCCAGGTCTTCGATGTCCACGAGAAGAACCTCGGCTACGACATAACAAGCCTCGATATCAATTCCGGCGAACTCCGTCTGATCGAGGTCAAAGGGATCGGGGGTTCGGCGGGCAGCATACTGCTCACCCCGAACGAGCGCCGCGTTGCCGAAGACCGCAGGGACTGCTACTGGCTCTACGTGGTCACTGACTGCAAGAGTGAACCGGAGCTACAGGAACCAATAAAAGACCCGGCACGTCTCGAATGGCACGAGGTCGTTAAAGTAGCCCATTACACACTTTCGGTAAACGCTATAACACAGCCGATGGAAGTTCATGAACCCCCAAATCCATATGGGGGAAATTCGTGAGAAAAATTTCTATTGACTCGGAAAATATGAGAGACTATAATAATATTATTAAGTTTGAATTAAGTATCTGCTCCCCGTTCGACACGCCGAAAGGACTCGAGCGGGGTTATTTATTTTAGGGGGGATAATGCCGTTACAACCAAGTGTTCTTCGAACTATTTCGTTTATTGATGGCCAGAATCTTTTTTATGCTGTCAAAGAGGCTTTTGGTTATCCTTTTCCGAATTACGACCCGCTTCTTTTGTCAAAAGCCGTCTGTACTCAATTGAACTGCACCTTTCATGATGTCTACTTTTACACTGGTGTCCCGGATCCCCAAGATGATCCATTTTGGAATCATTTCTGGGCTGCGAAGCTTGCACAAATGGGACGTGCAGGGGTAAGGGTATATTCCAGGCCATTAAGATACCGAAACCAGACGGTTCGCCTATCGGACGGGTCTCCCTATACATTTCTTGTTGGCCAGGAAAAGGGTGTAGACGTTAGACTGGCGCTTGATATTGTGAGATTGGCACGGGAAAATCTCTATGATATGTGCATAATATTTAGCCAGGATCAGGATTTAACAGAAGCCGTGGATGAAGTTAAGCGAATAGCATCCGAAACTGACAGATGGATTAAGGTCGTATGTGCCTTCCCATACAGCCCTGCATCAAAGAATAAACGTGGAATTGATAAAACAGACTGGGTAAAGATAAATCGCGCCAAATATGACCAGTGTATTGACAGGAGAGATTATCGGCCAAAAACGGCTTGAAATTGGCAAGCAGAAAAGAGGGTAATATCATTAAAAGAGGAGAATATTACGATTCGAAATAAAGACGAGATCAATTGTCTTTTTGGGTAATGGGGGAACTATGCTTGAGAAAATAGTGCAGATTAAGAATGTTGGTCGCTTTCAGAATTATAATGCTATAGGCGATGTGACCTTACGCAAATTGACCCTCGTCTATGCTGAAAATGGTCGTGGCAAGACTACTCTCTGTGCGATACTTCGTTCGCTGCAAAGCGGCCAGCCGGAGTTTATTGCGGAACGGAAGACCTTAGGGACCACAGATGCGGCCTTCGTGCATGTCCGGCTCAATAGCGCCAACTATCAGTTCACCAACGGAGCGTGGACCGTAACGCATCCCGACATTCTCATCTTCGACCCCGTGTTCATAAACGAGAATGTTTACTCCGGCGACTATGTTGAGCATGAGCACAAGAAGAACCTGTACCGCGTCATAGTCGGCACCGAGGGGGTACGACTTGCCGGGGAAATTGAAGACTTGGACAGACAGATTCGGGACGCGAATACCGACCTGCGCATCAAGAGGGACATTCTGTCGAGGTACGTACCAACCGGGTTGACACTGGAGGCTTATATACAATGGCAACCCGTCGCAGACATAGAAGAGCAAATTCGGCGAAAAACTGAGGAGCTGGACACCCGGCAACGGACCGCCGCAAAGGCTAGTGAGATTCAGGCCAAGAATCTCTTTGCCACGATTCAACTACCTTCGATTCCGTCCGACTTTTCAACGGTCCTCGCAAAACAACTAACGGACATTGTCGCCGATGCCGAAGCGAAGGTGAGACGGCAAATCGTTCAGCACCAAATGGAATCACAAGGCGAGCCCTGGTTGTCTCAGGGCTTGGGTTATGTCAAAGACGACCGGTGTCCCTTCTGCGGGCAAGGCGTGCAGGCGAACGAGTTGGTTGCGGCGTATCGTTCTCACTTCAGCGCTGCTTACAGGGACCTCAAACAGGAAGTCGCCCGATTGGCTCAGCGGGTGGACACCGCCGTTGGCGAGGTATCCCTCAGCTCGGCCCAGC
>DLMV01000052.1:6119-30346 GCA_002478225.1 Deltaproteobacteria bacterium UBA7527
GCCCAGCAAGCAATCGCCGGAAACACGGCCCTTGTCGAGTTCTGGAGGCAGTTCACCACCGTTGATCTGCCAGCCATTTCCTTCCCGGACATCCAGCAAATGTATGCTACGCTCCGCGAGAAGTGTCTGACGCTTGCTAGGGGAAAACAGGACAGCCCTACCGAAGCCATTACACCCGGTGCGGACTTTGCGGCCGCCCTTGCAGAAGTTGAGGCACTGAGAACACTCGCCACCGCATATAACGCCGCCGTGGATATCGCGAACGCTCGTGCCAATGAGCAGAAAGCGAAGGCACGCTCGCAGGCCGACCTTACGTCGCTCAGAAGCGAACTAGTGCAACTGGAGGCCCATAAGAAACGCTTTGAGCCGGAGGTGGCGGGGGTCTGTCAGGCCTATCAAGATGCTTTGGCCGCGAAGACGCGACTTGAAGAGGTGAAGAACACTGCGCGAGAGCAGCTTGACTGGCATTGCCAAGACCTCCTCAGGATTTACGAGCAGTCCATTAACGAGTACCTCGACCAGTTCAATGCCGGATTCCGCATCACAAACACGCGGCATCTATACACTGGCGGCACGCCGAGTTCTCATTACCAGATAGAGATTAACAACACTGCCTTGGACCTCGGAGATGCGCGAACGCCAGCTGGAACCCCATGCTTCAAGACGTCCTTAAGCACCGGCGACCGCAGCGCCCTTGCCTTGGCTTTTTTCCTTGCGGTGCTCAAGCATAATACAGATATCGGCCGGAAGATCATAATATTCGACGACCCGTTCACCAGCCTCGACCGGTTCCGACGGACCTGTACACAACAACTCATCCAGCGCCTTCTGGATTCGGCGCAGCAGGTTGTCGTCCTTTCGCACGATCCGCTATTCCTGAAGTTGCTATACGACGAGCGTACTTCAGCGGCCACTATGGTCAAAGCTCTCCAAATGAGTAAGGCGGGAGATACGACCATCATCGGGGAGTGGGACGTCCAAGCCGAGGCACAAAGCTCTTACATGAAGGACTTCTCGACACTGCTCGGATTCTACGGTGAGAGAAATGGCGACCCTCGCGCGGTCGCCAGGACCATTCGTCCATTCCTCGAAGGCATGTTGAGAAGCCACTTTCCCGGACATTTTCAGCCGAGCGAGTGGCTGGGCGATTTCATCGCAAAGATACGGGTCGCAGACGCGACCAGCGGCCTACAACACGCCAAGGCCGATCTTGCTGAACTGGACGCGATAAACGGTTACTCCAAGAAGTACCACCATCAGCAGAATGCGAACGCTGACACAGAGCCGATCAACGACGACGAGCTGCATGGTTACGTGAAGCGGACCCTACGGCTGGTTGGTGGAACGTGAGAATGAGGAATAACGAAAGATGATTCCGAAAGAATGTAAGCGTTTAGCTGAGGTGGATTTTCCGATTGCGGTGGTGTCGAAGCACTCGGCAAGGGAGAAATCTATCCGGCATGGGCATCCGTCTACATTGCATCTATGGTGGGCGAGGAGGCCTCTTGCGGCGTGCCGGGCAATGCTGCTTGCACTTCTATGGCCTGACCCTTGTGATCCTCGGTGTCCTAAAGAATTTAAAGAGAAGGCGAGGGAGGTGCTGGCACCTTTGCCGGGGAAAGTAGGGAAATCTGATGAGGACTTGAGAAAGGCGCTTCTCAGATTCATTGGTGATTTTGCTGACTGGGATCGTTCGGCAGACCCTGTTTATCTTGAAGTAAGCAGGGCGCTAGTTAAAGCTGCTCACGGTAATGAGCCTCCCCTTGTTGTTGATCCTTTTGCTGGCGGAGGCTCTATCCCACTGGAAGCTTTGCGCGTGGGATGTGATACCTTCGCAAGTGACCTCAACCCGGTGGCCTGCTTGATCCTCAAAGTGATGCTGGAGGACATTCCTCGATGGGGAAGGGAAAGGATAAAGATAAAAAGGCAGAACGGAGAGGAAATTGAAACCGATGGGTTGGCTGAAGCGTTAAGAACAGTCGGAAGGGATATCAAAGAAGCAGCGGAAAAGGAATTGAAAGAATTCTACCCCGATGATCCAGACGGGTCAAAACCGATAGCATACTTATGGGCACGGACAGTAAAATGCGAGTCGCCGAATTGTGGTGCCGAGATACCGCTAATGCGATCGTTCTGGTTATCGAAAAAGGAAGGGCGAAAACGTGCACTGAAATACAAGATAGTGAGACCGAATGGAAAACCTCCATATATTGATTTTGAGATATTTGAACCAAAACATGACAGGGAAGTGCCAAATGGTGCAGTGAAAAGAGCGAAAGCAATTTGTCTTTGTTGTAGCAACAGCACAGCTTTAACGATCCTTCCACCAGAACGAGTAAGAGCTCAGCTTGCTGAAAAAAAAGGCGGAGCAGATATAATATTCGATGAGCAAGGTAATCGGATAGGTGGAGCGAGGCTTTTGGCGATTGTAACGCTAAAGGTTGGTGAACAAGAGCGACATTATCGCTTACCCAATGACGATGACCATAAAGCTGTATGGAAGGCATATAAAAAACTCCAAAAAATTACCGCTGAAAAAATTCAGAATGGCCTCAATCCAATACCAGACGAACCATTACCCCCTATTGGTACACTTGGTTTTAGGGTGCAGAGATACGGTATGCTACAGTGGGGTGACCTTTTTACAGCGAGACAGAAGTTGAGTTTAGTAATGCTCAGTCATTATACTCGTCGGGCTTGTGCTGACGCTGGTCAGGTGGCAGCGTTATTTTTGGGTAAGGTACTTCGTCACTGTAATGTACTTTCAAAATGGCACAGGGGAAGTGAGACGGTTGCCGGGGCTTTCGGTATGCATGCGCTCCCAATGTCATGGGATTTTCCTGAAATGCTACCAATAGTTTCTTATGCCGGTGGAATTATAGATAGTTTTGAAGATTCGTGCGCACCATGCGAAGAACTTTCGCACTTAGCTCATACAATGGGTCAAACGCAAATAGCTGATGCAATCTCAAGCCCTTTGCCTGCTGAAACAACAGCGCTTTGGTTTACTGATCCACCTTATTATGACGCAATTCCTTATTCAGACTTATCGGATTTTTTCCTTGTGTGGTTAAAGCGTATACTATTGGACAATCAATTGCTACGAGACCCTTTTGACCTCAATAATTTACTATCTCCTAAAAATCAGGAGATAGTTCAAGATGAAACCAGAAGCAAAAACGGTCGTAAGAAAGATGCCCTATTTTTTGAAGACTCAATGTCTGCAGCGTTTTCCGAAGGACGCCGCATTTTAAGTGAAGATGGTATGGGATGTGTCGTTTTTGCCCACAAGACCACAGAAGGCTGGGAGGCGTTGCTGTCTGGTATGATCCGTGGCGGATGGACTATAACAGGTTCATGGCCATTATCTACAGAACGTGGGGCTCGCCTTCGTGCCCGTGATTCGGCTGCTCTTGCTACCAGCGTTCACTTAGTCTGTCGCCCTCGTCCCGAAGACGCTCCGATTGGTGATTGGGGTGAAGTGCTACGCGAATTGCCGCAGCGAGTCGGCGATTGGATGGAGCGCCTTCAATCCGAGGGTGTTCGTGGCGCAGACCTTGTCTTTGCCTGCATCGGCCCAGCACTGGAAATATTTAGCAGGTATTCCAGAGTTGAAACCGCTGATGGAAAAGAAGTCTCACTTGCAGACTACCTTGAGAAGGTATGGGAAGTGGTCGGTCGAACAGCGCTGGAAAATGTGCTCGGATCAGCAGAGGCTGTTGCAAGGAATGGCATGGCAGGAGCATTGGAAGAAGATGCCAGGCTTACAGCGCTTTTTCTCTGGACGCTGCAGAGCAGCAACGGAGAACCGGGGAATGGGAGAAAGGGAGAAAAAGAAGAGGTTGAAAACGATGATGACGATGATGATGACGAAGGAGGTTCATCAAAGGCAAAAACAAAAGGCTTCAGTCTCATCTTCGATGTAGCGCGCCGTTTTGCCCAACCGCTTGGAATCCATCTGCCTGAATGGGAAGGGAGAATAATCGAAACAAAGAAAGGCATTGTCCGTCTTCTTTCTGTATCTGAACGGGCAGAGCAGCTTTTTGGAAGGGAAGGGACACGGTCAGTTGCCGAGAGAATGGAGCGAAGCCCCGATGCCCAGTTGCAGGGAATGCTTTTTCCCGAATATGAAGAGACGCTTGCACCAAGAGTGCGAGGCAGGAGGAAGGCAACCGCCGAACGCGTCAGCATCAATGTCTCTGAGGAAGCCCTTAGCTCACGACGCGAGGCGACGACCCTCGACCGTGTCCATGCTGCCATGCTACTGCAGGCAAGCGGGCAACCAAATGCCTTGAGGGCTTTACTGAGATCAGAGCATGAGCGGGGAACAGATTTTCTCCGTCTCGCGAACGCATTATCTGCATTGTACCCGAAGACAAGCGAGGAGAAGCGTCTCCTTGACGCCATGCTCCTTGCATATCCGAAATAGGAAAAGGTTAAGCTGAGAAGGAAATGGTTGCAATTTTCCACCACAAGTCTTGGGTCTGAAAAGGAAGCGTGGTGAAAAAGAAAAGAGAAAGGAAGGTAGAGAATGGAGCCGTGGTATAAGATAGCGAGACCAAGAAAGGAGGTACGGGAAGGGCGCTCCTTTAATCCCGATGAATTTGCCATAGCCCTCGAACAGGTTGTGGCGGGCACTGCGCCTGAAGATTACTGCAAACCCGCCCAATTCTTTTCCCGCACATATTTCACGAAGGCCCTCAACGACCACGCAGGGATGGTGCTTCGCCGATTAAGCGGCAAGACAGAGAACACATCCCCTGTACTCACATTGATCACGCAGTTCGGCGGCGGCAAGACTCATACACTAGCAGCCCTCTATCACCTTGCAAAGAATGGGGAGAACTCGAAGGTTTTCTCTGGAATTACTCCCCTTTTAAAAGAGGCAGGGCTTCCTTCGGTCCCCGAGGCGCATGTCGCCGTATTTGTAGGGAATGCATGGGACCCGAAGGACGGCAAGGAGAACCCTTGGATCGACATGGCGCGACAGATCGCAGACGACAGAGGTATCGCCGCACTCGGAAAGACCGCAAAGACGACACCGCCCGGCACTGAGGCGATCGGCGAGTTGTTCAAGGCAGCGAATGCGCCGGTACTGCTCCTTTTTGATGAGGTCCTCAATTTTGTGAACCGCCATCGCATCATGGCAGACGCATTTTATGCCTTTCTCCAGAACCTTACCGTTGCAACGACTGGAACGACGCATTGTGCTGCGGTCATAAGCCTTCCGAGAAGCCAGGTTGAAATGACAAACTCTGACCTCGAATGGCAGGACCGTATCACAAAGGTGGTAAGGCGTGTTGCGAAGGACCTGATCGCAAATGACGAGACAGAGATCAGCGAGGTAGTGAGGAGGAGATTGTTTGAAGACCTCGGCAACGAGAAAGAGAGGGAGAAGATCGCCCGCGCCTACGCGAATTGGTGCTACGAAAGACGGGCGCAGTTGCCCTCTGAATGGACTGCCGTGGACACTGCAACGACCGAGGCAAGGGCAAAGGACTATCTGAAGCAGAAGTTTGCGGCGTGCTACCCATTCCATCCTGCAACCCTTTCCGTGTTCCAGAGGAAGTGGCAGGCCCTGCCGCAGTACCAGCAGACGCGCGGGACACTTGCGATGCTTGCGCAGTGGATATCATGGGCATACCGTGACGGATTCATCAACGCGCGGAGGGAACCCTTCATTACCCTTGGCTCGGCGCCCCTTGAGATCAATGAGTTTAAAAGCATTGTACTGGGCCAGCTCGGGGAATCACGCCTCATTACCGCCATCGATGCAGATATCGCAGGGGAACACTCCCATGCACGCGCCCTCGACGCAGACACGAAGGGACCGTTGAAGGATATTCACCGCAGGGTAGCGACAGCAATCCTTTTTGAATCATCGGGGGGACAGATCGATAAGATCGCCCATCTCCCTGAACTGCGCTTCGCCCTCGGCGAGCCGGAGATCGATACGACGTCGATCGACAATGCCGCCTTTGCTCTGGAGACAAAGGCATACTTTATCCGCAAAGTGGGTACCGACGGCTTTCAGATCAGGTACCAGGCAACTCTTAAAAAGGTCGTCAATGACCGGAAGGCATCACTTGACGAGGAATCTGAGATCAAGCCGGAGATGAAACGGTACGTGAAGGAAGAATTCGGCAAAAAGCTTATGGTCCCGGTGATCTATTTTCCTGATGAGAGCACGGCTATTCAGGATTCCCCGCGGCTTACCCTCGTGGTAGGCGACCCGGAAACAGAATGGACAGGAAGCGGCGTGATCAATGAAAAGATAACAGAATGGATGAAGCAACGGGGGCAGTCGCCGAGATTGTACCCTGCAGCGCTCATATGGTGTGTGAAGAAACCCGGGAGAGACCTGCGCGATAAGGTAGAGATGCTTCTCGCGTGGAAGCGTGTTGAAAGAGAGGTAGCGGAGGGGACCCTCGGTGCAGACTTCGATAAGGCAGATAGGGCGGATGTGCGTTCAAAAGCCGCCGATGCCGATGAGGCTGTGAAGGATGAGATATGGGGCGGATACCGCTATGTCATCATCGCAGACAACAAGGAAAGGAGCGGATTGAAGGTCATAGACCTCGGCGCCGGACATTCAAGCGGCAGTGAAAGCCTGTCAGGCAGAATAATTACCGCGTTGAAATCCCAGGGTTTGCTTAGCGAAAGCGTAGGCGCAGGCTATATTGACCGCAACTGGCCGCCCGCGCTGAAAGAGAGCGGGGCATGGCCGCTATCGGGTCTCCGTCAGAACTTTCTTAACGGCTCCCTCACCAGGCTGATGGATACCGATGCCACTTTGAAGGAGAAGATAGTTGAGTTTGTTTCGAAGGGGGAATTCGGACTGGCCTCAGGACAAAAGCCGGATGGAACATATGATAGAATGTGGTTCCGGGAACAAATATCCCGGGATGAAGTGGTTTTTGAGAGTGGTGTCTTCCTCCTGAAAAAAGAGAAGGCAAAGGCCCTGGTGGAGAGGATTCCGCAGCCAACGATCATTGAAACAGGTAGGGAGAAGCCGTCTGTCGGCGAACCTGCCGGAAAGCCGGAGACAGAAGGCAAGCCCATAGAGCCCGGGAGCCCCGCCACAAAGACTATACGTCTGTCAGGCAATATTCCACCCGAAGTATGGAACCGTTTGGGGACGAAGATCCTTCCGAAGCTCCGTTCAGGAAGCGACCTCAATATCGGTATCGATTTCAGCTTTACAATTGGCAGTGATGCTGCGCAGAACATGGAGGCAGAACTTAAACAAATCCTTTCCGACCTCAACCTGAGCGATAAAGTAAAGATTGAATGATAATTTGTTTTAAAGAGGCAAGCTAAAGATAAATAGATGATGGGAGGAAAAATGAAGGAGGATTATGGGGACGTTGTTTCTGAAATTGCATTATCAGGGGTTGAGCGGACGTAGGTATCTTTTGTAACTTACCAGCATCAATGCAGTCTGCTCCAGCTTGACAAATATTCTTCATAGTTTAATAATCTACAATACGTCTAACTGGGCGGTTATCCACGACCTTCGGCTTTCCTTCGAGGGACAGGTCGCGCAGTACTGCTGGGATAAGAAGAAGATCTTCGGCGGCAGGGCATACTGTTTTGACTGCCAGAAAGAAGTGGCAAAGAACAGCAGTTAGGACAATATCGAGGTAATCGGAGCCATCCACTGGCACGATACAGACCTTCCTCTAAAACCACCAATAGGGAACAGCCTTAACATGATCGGTGAGCTGCATCGGCTTTTCACATCGGCAGATAATAAAGCCGGACGTTGCCTTCTTACCCATGTCCTGCAGAAACGATTCTACGTGCCGTGCATCTGATCCTGTGGGGTGCTTTGTCCACTTAACCTCAACCGGTATATATTGCCGGTCCTTCTCAAGGACAAAGTCTATTTCCGCTCCCCCCTTCGTCCGGTAGTGAAAGAGCCTGCCCCGGTTCAGGTACCCCAGTCTTTTCCACAGTTCCTGACCAACCCAGTGCTCGAACAGAGGGCCGCTCTGCGATCTCACGATCGACGGTCCGATCTCGAATCCGGCCGAGGCATTGCGCACACCGTTATCAAAGAAGTAGAACTTCGGGGTGGAGAGCAGGTATTTGCGTGTACCGCCGGAGAATGCAGGCACGCTGAAGCCGATGAACATATCTTCAAGCAGCCGGTAGTATGATTTGATGGTGGCAACGGATACGCCAGACTCCTTGGAGAGGGACGAGTAGTTGAGAATACCGCCGGACTCAGCGGCTGCCAGCTCCAGAAAGCGCACAAATGCGCCCCAGTCTTTTACCAGACCTTCGCGCCGTATCTCTTCCTCTAAGTAGATCGTCGCGTACGATCTCAACAGGTCGGGACGGTCTTCCGGGCGGGCAGCGGCAATGCCCGGCAATTCTCCGAAGGCAAGCCTTTCTTCCAGCGGTACAGCGGGAAAGGACTTCCCGGGAACCTTTCCCGGCCCGATGAGCCTGGGAAGGGTTGGCGTCCCGTCCTTCTTCTTCGTTGTCGCTTCGAAGAACGGCTTTTACAACAGGGGAATTCAAAAAGAAAAAGAAGAGCAAGGACGGGTTTGTTCAGGACCTTCTCGACAGCAAGAAAATAATGCTGAAAGGAAAAGAAGATGACCTCCTACCTTGCTATGTTGAGAGCGGGAAGGGCATTCACATGGGTCATCGGGGGCAGCCCGTGACGTTTGACAAATCTTGAGAACCCCCTGCAGTCTGGCGTTATGATCCGACGAATAACAGAATATTTTCCTTCCTTTGACAGTGTCGAATACGCAGCGTATTGTAGTATAAGGGGATGCATCGAACATGGGATCAGCGCTGTCCCTCTGCCGATGTTGTACGATACTTTTCGCTGGCTTGCTTCGATCATTATGTTCCTATTTGATCCTTTTTACAAGCGTCCCGCGTACATCTCCGAAGAGAAAGACATCCTCCATGACGCCCTCCACCGGATACAGCTCCTTTGCGAGCCACCCTTTGATGAGCCCTCGCTCGGAATGCACGACCTCAGGATCCATGGCGATCTCCACGCGGTACTCGCTGCCGTCGGGCACAGACCTCCGGTCTCTCAGGCGATCTTCTTCGGCCTTCGGGGCGATCTTTACATCGTATGTGGTGACGCCTTTCTTCGGAAAGACCGGCACATGATACGTCTTTCCCCTCTCCGCAGCTCCGTAAACACCGTATCGGAAATTGTAAGAAGCGGTAAGGAAGTCATTATAGTCCTGATCTCCCGGGATATCGTGTTCTTCTTCGCTTGTGGCACCGCTCATTCGAACATTCCGCTCGACCCATTTCCGGTTCTTATGGTCGAAGGTATGGGTATGTTTCCTTGACTGTTTGCCGATCTGCACCTTCTCCTCAAAAGAGAGGGACCTGAGGCGCCTGCCTCCGTCAAGCTCCTCCATAACGGCGCAATATGTGTCTGTGCGGTATCGGGTAATAAATCCCGCCAGGCCCACTGTCTCGCCCTGCAGAGTGGCTATATACCTGCCTTTTTCAGCGCCGGGAGCAAAGGTCATTCTCACCACGGCAACCTTTTTGAGGAACCAGAAGGCGATGTCGTAATGGAGCTCTTCTCCTGCGAATGTCTGGCCGATGGGCGCCCCCTGGATAGCCTGGCCATTTGACGGCGCCTGCGCCGATGCGGCGGGCAGGCAGAATGGCAATCCGGTCAGAAGAGGCAATCCGGCGAGAAGCCTCAGAAAATATCTTCGCGTGATCATTCCATCCATCAACAGGTATCCCCGGTCTTGTGTTCATTTTCCGGCAATGGCGATCAAATTTCAAGGATAAAAGCCGGCGGTCAGTAAACGATCGTCCGGTGCGCCCGGACTTTTTTACTCAAGCCCCATGAGGACCTTGAGGCGTTCTACCGACATCGGAAGGACATAGCCGATCTTCTCGTAAAATCTGATATCGGCATATCGGTCAAAGGGCGTGCCGCCTTCATTGAGAATAACGAGCTTCGCACCATGCCGGAGCGCTTCTTTCGGCATGTCTGCAGCAGGCGTCACCACAAGGCTTGAGCCAACCACCACGAAGAGGTCGCTTTTCCGGGAATGTTCGTAGGCGAGCATGAGCTCCCGCTCAGGCAGGGGCTGACCAAACCCGATGGTGCTTGACGCAAGCGCACCCCCGCATTTGCATGAGGTGAAGCCCCAGAATGTATCATAGACCATTCCGCAGCGCGTGCACCGGAGTTTCGTGATGTTGCCGTGGAGCTCAGCGATCAACTCCGGCCTGATCCCTGATTTCAGATGGAGGTTATCCACGTTCTGGGAGATCAAAAACCTGAGCTTCCCGATATCCTGAAGTTCCACGATCGCACGGTGGCCTTTGTTCGGCTCAAACAGATGCCAGGGCTTGCTTGTCTCCCGCGGCGGCAGCCCTTTATCCCTTCTGGTCCATAGCCCATCAGGCCCTCGGAAGTCAGGAAGCCCTGACTCTGTGCTGATGCCGGCGCCGGTAAAAAAAACGAGGTAGCGGGATTTGAACATGAGCTTCGCGAAATTCTCTATTGCCTCTTCAATCTTTTTGTCTGCCATTTCTTTCTTCCGATAATACTATATGCATAGTTCATGATAGAGGCAAGTACCGGGGAGAACGTGTCTTGCTGTGGAAAAAACAGATCGTTCAGGATATAATGAAAATATATCAAGACAAGCAAAAGGATGGGTGATGAAAATAGCAGAAGAGACCATGCGGGCTGCCTTAAGGATGCAATAGGAACATAGTGTAGAAAAACAGGGAGGCAATATGATCGAGATCACGCAGGACGAGAAAGAAATGCTTGTTCGGATCGTA
Organism: Deltaproteobacteria bacterium UBA7527; assembly: GCA_002478225.1. Taxonomy (GTDB): domain Bacteria; phylum Desulfobacterota; class Syntrophorhabdia; order Syntrophorhabdales; family Syntrophorhabdaceae; genus UBA5609. The sequence continues at coordinate 16,920 of DLMV01000052.1, forward strand.
GAGAATGAGTACACCGGAGGCGGTTATAAACGCGCCACGTGGATCGACAAGGTCTGCCGCAACAAAACGGAGAGGATGCTGCTGGACGAGCTCTGTCAAAAAGGTTTGGCGGAAACAGGGCTTGGCGGGACGGTCGCCGGTGATACGTACCGGGCGTGCTGGTTGACAGAGCAGGGGAAAGAAGCAGTAAAGTAGAGAACTTGTGTTTTTTGCTGGGCGGGAATAGAATGGACGCATACAATAGAAACCGGAGGTAAAGATGTTCATTCCGCAATCTTCCCGGAAAAAGGACAGACCGGCCGGCATCTCGGAAAAGCTCATCCGCCTCCTCAAGATATATACGATCATAGCTAATAAGGAATTTCCGTCGGCAAAGTTCCTTGCAGAGACCCTTGAGGTAAATGAGAGGACGATCTACCGGGACCTCAACATCATCAATCTTGTGGACCAGGTCGATTTTGATCATGAGAAGAAAGGCTACATGTTCGCCCACGGAGATCGCATCAAAAAGCTTCTCATCAGCGACGAAGAGCTGATGACGCTCTTTACGGCCGGCGAAGCGGTCTCCCATCTCGGAAAGCCTTTCCACGAAAATTTCAAGAGCCTCATGTTGCGGATGTTCACGGCGGCCGGGAAGGCATCCCAAAAGGCCAAGCCATCGATCATTATAAAGGTCCCTGACACGATCAAAGGAGCTGTGGTCGATCCCGCCCTCAAGGTGATCGCTACCTGCATGCAGGACCGGCGGTCGGTTGAGATCACGTACAAGGCGCAGAACACGAAGAAGGTCACCCAACGGATCGTTGATCCTTACGGACTTGTCTTTCACGAAGGAGTATGGCTGCTCATCGGGCTGTGCCATTTGCGGAAGGAGATCCGGACCTTTGCCCTGGACAGGATCATTACGTGCAACGAGAGGAACCTCTATTTTGAGCAAAGGAACGATTTCAATCTCGAAAGATATATCGCCAAAAGCTGGGGAGTTATTGACGGCAAGTCAACAAACGTGGCGGTGCGCTTTAGCAGAGATGTGGCAGAGTACATCACGAGGAAAGAGCGATGGCATCCCTCAGAGGAGAGGAAGATGCTCCCCGACGGAGGCGTTGAGCTTTCCTTCACCGTTGCAGGCACCGATGAGATCAAGAAATGGATCTATTCGTGGATACCGAACGTTGAGGTCACAAAGCCAAGATCGTTCAGGAAAGAGATCCACCGGGAACTCGCTGAGGCAACGAAAGACCATCAGTAATTCAGGTTGTCGGCGGACAGCAAAAAGACAGGCTATCAGCCGTTGTTCTTTTTGTCATTGCGATCACGCGCCTCGATCCTCTGGTCTCTAACAAGCATCCAGCGTCGAGCATCAAATATCCGGTTCGCCATCAGCCATGAACTATGAGCCGCTTTGCCTTCATTCCGCCTCACGAGGTTTATCTTCCACTTTTTCCCTGCCACTGACATCCTGTTGTCATTGACGATGTTTATACTTTACCTGTTGGCAGGATATACCAAAGCAAAGGGGGACTTATTATGGAAAGATTGATCGTTGAATATCTGGCCCGGATACAGCTGGGCGGCATACAGATATGGGAGAACCTGGGGATCGTACCGCTTCTCTTCCCGGGGAACGGGGGACCAGAGTACATGACGCTCAAGGAGGCGCTCGAGGGCGGCACATTGACCGTCACGGAGGTGAGCGAAGGGGGCACCGTCCCTGAGCTGAAGGTCATCAACAAAGGGGATATTGCTGTCCTCCTTCTTGACGGAGAGGAGCTTTCCGGGGCGAAGCAGAACCGCGTCCTCAACACGACGATCCTCGTCGGCGCACACATGGAGATGGTCATACCGGTGAGCTGCACCGAGCACGGGAGGTGGTCGTACACATCCAGGGAATTCGTGGATTCGGACGTGGTCATGTATTCCAAGATCAGGAAGGAGAAGGTGCGCCACGTCACGATGAACCTTGAGCGTTCGGCGGGCTATATGTCTAACCAGGGGGCTGTATGGGACCGTATTGAAGAGATGAGGCGTGACGCTGAGGCGAGCGCCCCGACAGGCGCCATGAAGGACGTATTCGAGCAGAAGATAAACGACCTCAACGAGTACATCGATGCCATACCGCTTATCCCCGGCCAGAAAGGCATGATGGTCTTTATCAACGGCGCTGTTGCCGGTTTCGACATCCTTTCCAGTTCGCAGGCCTATGCGGCGCTCCACACAAAGCTCCTCAAGAGCTACGCCATGGAGGCGCTCATCGAGCGGAAGAAGCGCTGCCCGGAGCCTGCCATCGATGCGGCAAAGGACTTCCTCAGGGCGATCGCGTCGAGCGACGAGAAGAGATACCGGTCCGCCGGCCTTGGCTGGGACTACCGCTTCGAGGCGCCGGGCAAGGTGGGGTCCGCCCTTGTCAATGACGATCACGTGGTTCACATGGCGTTCTTCTCCATCACCGAGAGCGAGAAGATCGGCAACATGTCAGGGTTCAGCCAGAGGAGAGGGTACAGGAGGTAGGCTGGATACTTGATACTTGATGCTGGATACTTGATGCTGGATGCGGGATACTGGGCGAGGAGTGAAGCGACTGGCGATCCCATTACGATGAACGCTTTATGCCTCGTGTTTATGGTATACTAAAAGACAGGGCCTCGGCTGTATACCGGAGCTGATCTTGGACGATCTTTTTGACATACTCGGCATCTCGGTCTTCTCATCGGGCGGGAAGTGGTGCGCACTGAACAATATGCCCTGCATTCCCCTTCCGTCCTGTGACCCATATCGGGAAGACGATACCTGCAAATATGAATCCGGCAGGGAAAGGGAAGACGATGAAGAAAAGGACGGCTTTTAACTGGTCATGAATGACCTTTATCTCAGCAAATCCCTCTTTATACGGGGCCTGCAGTGCCACAAATCGCTCTACCTGCACAAACACCACCCCGAGCTGCGTGACGAGACCCCGCCCTCGCGAGAGGCACTCTTTCAGAGCGGCACGGAAGTGGGGATCGTGGCACAGGGCCTGTTCCCCGGAGGGATCGCCATCCCCTACGACCCGGACAACTATGATAAGCAGGTCAAGCTCACGCAGGAGGCGATCTCGCAGGGAGCGGCTACGCTCTATGAGGCCGCATTCAAATTCAACGATGTCTTTGTGAAGGTGGATATCCTTAATAAGGGCAAAAACGGCTGGGACATATACGAAGTAAAGAGCTCCACGTCCATCAAGGATGTCTATATCCCCGATGCCGCCGTGCAGTACTACGTGGTCAAAGGCTCAGGCCTGTCGGTCTCAAGGGTATTTTTGGTCCATATTAATAACCAGTACATCCGGGAAGGCGAGATCGATGTGAAGCAGCTCTTCACCCTCAACGACGTAACCTGCGAGGTCCAGCAGCTCCAGGACACTGTAGCCGGAGAGCTCGATACTCAGAAGACCATGCTCCGCGGCGATATCCCGCAGATCGATATCGGACCATATTGCAGGGATCCCTACGATTGCGACTTCATAGGGCACTGCTGGCAGCACATCCCGGATGAGTCGGTATTTGATATCAGGGGCAGCAAGCCTTTGCCTTTCATACTCTATAACCGCGGCATCGTGCAGCTCAAGGATGTACCGCTTCACATGCTCTCTGCAAATCAGAAGCTTCAGGTAGAGGCGGCCCTCGAGAAGAAGATCATCATCTCCAAGGAGGCAATCAGGGATTTCCTCGATTCCCTTTGGTACCCGCTCTATTTCCTCGACTTCGAGACCTTCGGCGCCCCCATCCCGTTTTTCGATGGGACAAGACCTTACCAGCAGATACCCTACCAGTATTCACTCCATTATCTGGAACGTGAAGGCGCTGACCTCAAGCGCCATGAGTACCTTGCAGGTCCGAAGATCGACCCGAGAGAGGAACTCACCGCGAAGCTCGTCAGCGAGATCCCGCACAATGCCTGCATCCTCGCCTATTACGCAGGGTTTGAAGCAGGCGTGCTGAAGAGCCTTGCCGAATGGTTCCCCAGATACAGGGATGACATCAATGCCGTGCTCAATAATCTGAGAGACCTCGCTATTCCTTTCCAGAAGAGGGCTGTCTACCACTGGCAGTTCAATGGCTCCTATTCATTGAAGTATGTCCTTCCCGCCCTTGTCCCTGACCTGAGCTACCAGGATATGGAGATACAGGACGGGGATATGGCCATGCAGGCCTATTTCAGGATGCGGGGGTCTGATGACGCCAACGAGATCGCGAGACTCCGCAGCGCCCTCCTTGCATACTGCCGTCTTGATACGCTGGGGATGGTGCGGTTGATCGAACGATTAAAAGACTTTGCAGGGGAGAATGAATGAAAGACACCGCGGAGCGAATATGGGTGACCTGAAAAAGATGCTTGACCCCGGGACCGTTGCCTTTATCGGTGCTGATGACCGGGAGGGTTCACGCGAAAGATCGATACTCGACAACCTCCTCTCATCGGGAAGGAGGAGGATATGGGCGGTGAACCCGCTCAAAGGAAAGGCGCTGAACCTCGATTGCGTATCGTCCATATCCGACATAGACGAGCATATCGATCTTGCCGTGATCGCCGCGCCCGATGAACTGCTCCTCTCCGTGGCCGAAGAATGCGGAAAGAAAGGCGTTGAAGGCGCGATCATAATCTCTTCAGGACCTGAGGGTTCCCCGGAGGAAAGGAAGGGGTTTGAGGAGAGGATATGGGAAATAAGAGAACATTACGGCATGAGGGTTATCGGACCGAACAGCAACGGCGTCATCCTGCCGCACACAGGCCTCAATACAACATTCCTCAAGGCGGAGCCTCTGCCGGGCAGCACGGCTTTCATCTCCCAGAGCGGCACCATCGGGAATGCCATGCTGTATTGGGGGATCTACAACCGGATAGGCCTCAGCATGTTCGCGTCCCTCGGCTCCATGGTGGATGTGGACCTCTCGGACCTCATCGATCTTCTCCAGGAGGATTATTTCACGAAAAGCATTATGCTCTACGTGGAGCGGATAAAGGATGCAAAGAAATTCATAAGCGCCTCACGCTGTTTCGCGCGGGACAAGCCCATCGTGGTCCTGAAGCCGGGGAGGTATCCAGAGAGCACGGAGGCGCTCACCGCCCACATAGGCATTAAGGTGGGGAACGACGCGGTCTATGAGGCCGCCTTCAGGCGGGCCGGCATAGTAAGGGCAAAGGAAACCGACGATTTCTTCGACACGGCAAAGGTTCTTGTTTCGAGGTCTCTCCCCAGAGGACCGAGGCTTGCGGTGATCACCAATTCGGGCGGCATCGGCATCATCGCCTTTGATGCCCTCGCGGAACAGAAGGGGCAGCTTGCGGTGTTCTCGGAAGCCAGCATGGAGAAGCTCGACCAGATCATGCCCCGTTCCTGGAACAGGGGCAATCCCCTTGACCTGTCAGGGGATGCGGGCGTGGAGAGATATATACAGGCAACCGATGTATGCTTGAAGGACGACGGCGTGGACGGCGCCCTTATAGTATATACACCAACTTCTCATAGCGACCCCGGTGAGCTGGCAAAGAGGCTGGTGGAGAGTGTGTTGAAGATTGCCAAGCCGGTCGTTGTTGTCTGGATGGGCGGCCAATACTCCCGGGAAGGTATCGAGGTTTTCAGGGAGGCAAATGTGCCGGTGTATGAGACGCCGGAAGACGCGGTCAGAGCCTATCTTTACATGCTCAAATACCACAGAGGCATAGAGCTTTTATATGAGACGCCTGAGGAAGCGCCTGAGAACGAGATGCGGTTGACCGAACATCTGCGGGCTGTGCTCCATAATGCCATCAGGGAGCAGAAGGATGCCTTGACCCCGGAGGAGTGCGCCGATTTTCTCAGGAATTACGGCATTCCTCTCTTTATGGGGCCCGACCAGGGAGGGAAGGCCGAAGGAGCGGATCGCGTTGCCGATGAATGGGCCTTAAGATCGCTGAGAGACCTTGATTTCGGGGCGGCCATCCTTTTGATATCCATGACCGGCAGGATAAGGGGTCGAAGCGGTTTTGCAGTTGGGTTGCCCCCGCTGAACCGGGTGCTTGCAAGGCGCTTGATGGAGGAGGCTGAATTTTCAGCAGAAGGCGGATCTGACGCGAGACGCATGGAGGAGATCCTGATAAATTTTGCAAAGCTCATCAGCGACTTTCCTGAGATCGCCGAGATAGAGATAGAATGTGTGGTGACGGCCGGCAAGGAGGTCTATGCAAAGCATGTGATGATCCAGGTCGACAAAGACTACCGGAAAGGCGTTGCCCAATACCCGCATTTGGTCATCATGCCATATCCGTCGCGCTATACCGCGTCCTGGAAGATCCGCGACGGAAGAGAAGTGCTGCTTCGGCCTCTCAGGGCTGAGGATGAGCCTATGGTAAAGGAGATGCTCTCCTCATTGTCCGAAGAGACGCTCAGAGTAAGGTTTTTTGTGGTTATGGAGATCACCCACAGGATGCTTATGCATTTCTGCAACATTGATTACGACAGGGAGATCGCCATTGTGGCCGAGCTGAAGGAAGAGGGCGGCAGGAGGATCATAGGCGGCTGCCGGCTTATCGTTGAGCCTGACTCCGGGAAAGGCCAATTCGCTATCCTTATCCACGATGAATTTCAGAAGCAGGGCATGGGAGAGAAGCTCCTCGATGCCGTCATAGGGGTCGCCCGGGACAAAGGGCTGCAGGAGATCTACGGGATCGTGCTCACAGAGAACGACAAGATGCTGAAGCTGGCGAGGAGAATGGGGTTCAAGTCAGCGATACTCCCCGACGGCATCACGAGGGTCAGCCTGCAGCTCGATTAGAGGACATCCGGCATCAAGTATCCAGCATCCATCTCCTGCTTGACATAAAAAATGAAATGACTTAACATCCTCAATAAGCACTTATAAAAAAGAAGGGGGTTTATTATGAAGAAGTCGATCTGTATCTCTGTCGCCTTATTGTTTGCCTTTTCTTTCTTTGCCGGATTATCATTTGCCGCAGAAAAACCCATAAAGCTGGGTGTGATGTTTATTATGTCGGGGCCAATGGGCGGCTACGGAAAGCACGGGAAACAGGCGGTCCAGATGGCCGTGGACGAGATAAACGCAAGCGGCGGGATCCTGAAAAGGAAAGTAGAAGCTATCTTTGAGGACACCAAGCTCAAGGCTGATGTAGCTGAGCAGATCACAAAGAAGTTCATTACCCAGGATAAAGTGGATTTTCTCATAGGACCCACCTCCAGCGGCATCGCGGTGACCGTATCAAAGATCGCAACCCAGCACAAAAAGATATTGGTATTGACACAGGCAGCAGCGAATTCAATGACGGACGACCTGTTCAGTCCCTATCAGTTCAGCGTGCTGAGCAATGCCATGATGCACTCGCGCTCCGGGGCATACTATATGGCCTCGAAGCCGTATAAACGCTGGATGTGCATTGGCCCGGACTATAACTACGGCCATGAGTCGTGGGCTGCGTTCAGAGACAAGCTGAAAGAGCTGAGGCCTGACGTGGAGATCGTTGGCGAGCTATGGCCCAAGCTTATGGAAAAGGATTATACGCTTTTTATTAAGAAGATAGCAGAGCTCAAGCCGGATGCGGTCTGGTCTCCATTGTGGGGCAATGATGCGAACAACTTCATTAAGCAGGCGCTGCCCACCGGCCTGTTCAATACTATCAAATTCGCCTTTCCTGACGGGGCGGCGCTTGAAACACTTGTGCCTCTCGGGAAGGACCTACCGGCAGGCACCTATGTGGCGGCGCGCTACTTCTTCCTTACGCCCGATTCGTATATGAACCGGAAGTTCGTTAAGGACTACTACGAGAGGTTCAAGGAATATCCGGATTATATGGCAAATGAGACTTATGCCGGCGTGTATTTCATAAAGGCTGCCGTGGAGCGCGCAGGCACATTGAATGCCGATAAGATTATCAAGGCCGTTGAAAAGGAACCGCTGGCGTGGGAGACGCCTGAAGGCTGGAAGATAATGAGGAAAGAAGACCACTCCGTTGTCGAGGATGTTGTATGGGGTGAGACGGTATACAGTGAAAAATACGGTTTCTCCATCTTGAAGAACATGGAGTCCATACAGGCGGAGCAGATATGCCGCACGCCGGACGAGCTCAAAGCTGTTCGCGAAAAATACAACAGGAAGATGAAGGAAGCCAGGGCGAAGGGAGGCAAGAAGTAAAGGCCATGAAAAGAGGTTGACCAGGGGGAAAGAGGATCACCTGAGATACATAGCGGAGCACGGAGGAGACGCAATGAGAAGAGGCATTGTATATATGGTGTGCATGGCGCTGTTCTTTGGAATGTTCATTATCCAGGGCAAAACAGCGGCATTTGATCCGAACGACCTGCAAAGACTGCTGGCCACAAAGAGCTGTCCGAACTGCGACCTGAGCAATGCAGACCTGAGCGGGGCGAACCTGACCTTTGCATACATGGCCGGCGCGAACCTGAGCGGAGCGAACCTGGCCAGGGCATATATATCCTGGGGAAACTTAAGCAATGCAGACCTGGGCGGTGCGAACCTGACAGTGGCATTTCTGGGCAATACGAACCTGGCCGGCGCGAACCTGAGCGGAGCGAACCTGACCAGGGCGAACCTGGCCGGCGTGAACCTGAGCGGAGCGACATGGACCGACGGGTCTAAGTGCCGAGAGGGATCTGTGGGGGAGTGCATCAGATAGCCGTCTTCGACAAAAGGCATAATATAAACCGTGCAGGATCATTATGACAAGCTGCCATTGCGCAGCCGACTGTCCTTCTCCCATTTCTCCCGGCTCTTCTCCGGCGCTATAGGCGATCTCTCCGAGGATGAGGTAGGATCGGATGGATACGTCATCCATACCCTCGAAGCGGGCATCTGGTGCTTTCTCAATTCCGGGTCATACAAAGAGGCGGTCCTCAAGGCGGTCAACCTCGGCGAGGACACCGACACCACCGCAACCGTCGCTGGCGGCCTGGCGCGGGTTTCTCTCGTCAACTTTTTACACTTCACCTTTCACAGTTTACAGTTCGCGGGGTTTATTGTCCTGACAAGGTTTTTACCCTTGGATCGTCTTCTTTGATGTCGACGGAAATTCTTTTCCCGGTATTCTCACCGAAATGGTCGAAGATCCCCACGATCAGATAATTGATCATGTCCCTGAGGTCCTTGCTTTCTCCGGTAACGACGGCCTCTCCGATCCAGATATCAGTCGTTGCGCCCGAATCCCTGTAATCTTTTCCATCAACGATCTTCAGGGAGAACCATTTATCGCTTACTGAGGTTGTATGCGGAACATAGGTTGTTGTGCCGGGAAGCTGGATGGTCGAGTAGGAGGTCCCCTTGGCCCCGGTCTTGGTGACCGTTGCTGTTCCTCCCGGCTGGTATGCCGGCATCATGCGGGTGATCGTTCTCTCGTGCCCTATGCCGTATCCGTGGAGGACATAATAAACCGGGCTGTCGAATTGCGATATCGCATAGCCCTTCAGTTTCAGCATGTTCTCAAGCTTCCTCACCACCTCCTTATCGAGCAGGGGATTCTTTGCTTCTTTATCTTCAACGACATGGATGGTTGTGCCCGCGGCGGTCATCAGCGGTTTGTCGGGGTTGCGGAAGCCATCCACCTTGACCGTGTATGATGTGCATCCATACAGAAGAACGAGCAGAAGGAATATGATGCCTCTTGCAAAAACTGTTGTGATACGGAGATCCATATCAATAGCCTCCTTCGATGAAAAGAATATCAAACACCGTATGGTAAGACAATGAAAAAAGAAAGAGAAAGATCAAACCTATATGCGCAAAGGGTTCGTAACCTGGCCATAATCAATGAAATTGTCTTTGCCCATTGACAAATAGTAACCTATAAGTTACCATAACAATAATGGCCGGATTTGCGATAAAGGAATTTGCCAGAGGAGATCTTTCGCCATTCGGATAAAGTATGGGAGCTTTTCGTGCATTAGAACAGTTGGCAGCGGTGTTTATGAATATAAGATAGGTTTTGGTCCAGGGTACAGGATCTACTCAGGACAGGCTGGTGTTGCTTTGATAATTTTACTGGCAGGTGGAACGAAGAAGACACAGGGCAGGGACATCGAAAAGAAAAAAAAGTTCTGGCAGGAATATAAGACCAGAAAGAGGCAGGGAGGTTGACCATGGCGCTTACCCGTGATTTTAAAGAGACTATCATGGAGCGCGCGGCTCGCGATGAGAAATACCGCAAAGGATTACTTGCTGAAGCAGTGAACGAGATGCTCGAAGGGAATCTTGACGTGGGGAAGACAATGCTGCGCGACTATATCAATGCAACGATCACCTTTCCGATCCTTGCAAAAAAACTTTGCAAATCGAGCAAAAGCATCCACCGCATGCTGGGATCCCGCGGTAACCCTCGTATGGACAGTATCATAGGGATCCTTAAGGTATTGCAGGAACAGGAGAAGATACGGCTGCATGCCAAATATTAAGCAAAACGATAAACAATGGAGTCGGTCCTGATGGAAAGCGCCCGGTTACATCAAATATACAGAAGATTGCGGCAATTCTTCGCTGACGAGCGGGAGCTCTTCCTCGTCCAGTCGATCGAGGCGCAGGCGCTTCTGGTCTGCGAGGGAGATGCGGTCGTCGGGCGATATGACGCCTCTACCTCCCGATTCGGCTGCGGCATCAGGGAGGGTTCACTCAAGACGCCGCCGGGAATCCATCGGATCAGAGAGAAGATCGGCGCAGGCGCCCCTGCCGGGCGCATCTTCAAAGACCGCATAGACACGGGCATCAACTGTGATCAGGGCCAGACCGGAGAGAACCTGGTGCTTACCCGCATCCTGACGATGGAAGGCTTAGAAGAGGGAATCAACAAAGGCAACGGAGTGGATTCTTATGAGCGCTGCATCTATATCCACGGCGCCAACAGGGAGGATCAGGTGGGCATGCCCTTGACGCACGGATGCATAGCGTTGAGAAATGATGATATCATCCGCCTCTTTGAGATCGTCAGGGAGGGTACGCTCGTATACATCGACCCTCCGCCCATGGCCATCGGCGAAAGGCCGTGCAGGAGTGTCCATTTTGCCGGCATCTTCGGAAGCGGCATGAGCGCACTCGCACAGTATCTGCGTTTCCAGGGGATCGGGGCCTCCGGTTCCGATCGTCTGCTCGGCAGTGACGGCACGGCCTCTATGCAGAGCATGCTCGAGGGACTCGGATGCACGATCGTCGGCCAGGATGGTTCAGGCGTCAGCGCAGATACCGATGCGGTCTGTGTCTCATCTGCAATAGAGGAATCAAACCCCGACATCGCCGCAGCCCACGCCTTAAGTATTCCCATCATGCACCGCTCCGATCTGCTTGCCTCGATCATCGCCTCGAAGAGGACGATCGCGGTGGCCGGTACAAGCGGCAAATCGACGGTAACGGCGATGATATTCGAGCTCCTGACGGCATGCGGGAAGTCGCCCTCGCTTGTAAGCGGCGCTCCCCTGCGAAGGCTCGAAAGACAGGGAATGATCGGCAATGCTTTCAGCGGCGCATCGGATCTCCTGGTCGTTGAGGCCGACGAGAGCGATGGAACGCTGGTCAAATATTCTCCAGAGATTGCGGTTGTGCTTAATGTATCAAAGGACCACAGGGAGATCGAAGAGATACAGGGACTTTTTGCAACGCTCCTTTCGCGATCGAAATGGACCGCTGTCAACTCGGATGACCCGCTCCTTGCCGGCTTTCCGGCAACAGTGGGGTTTGGCCGGCACAATTCAGCATCGTGGCGACCGGACGATGAACAATTGCTGAAGACATCGGTCAAGCTTTTTCGCAATGGCATTGAATATCACCTGCCCCTTCCGGGAGCGCACAATCTTGAGAACCTGCGCGCGGCGCTCTGCGTCTGCGAACATCTGGGCTGCGAGGGGCCTGCACTTGCCGATGCTGTAAGGAATTTCGAAGGTGCGGCACGGCGCTTTGCAATGACCGTGACGGAACAGAACGTGTATGTGGTCGATGATTTTGCGCACAATCCGGTAAAGATAGCTGCTGCGGTGAGCGCCGCACGGGGTCTTTCAGACCGGGTTATCGCGGTATACCAGCCGCATGGGTTCGGCCCGACACGATTCCTGAAGGACGAATATATTGCAACCTTTCGGGCCATCTTCCGGCGGAACGACTCGCTCTATCTTTTGCCGATCTATTATGCGGGGGGCACCGCACAAAAAGATATCTCCTCGGAAGACATCATAGCGGGCCTGGGTCACGTGCCGTTCAATGCGCAGGCGGTAAAGGACCGCGATGAGCTGCTGGCCAGACTGAAGGCGGACGCGAGATCCGGCGATTGCGTTCTTGTCATGGGGGCGCGTGATCCGTCCCTGTCTTCCCTGGCAGCGAAAGCTGTGGACCTGTGGAGACAGGCGTGATCATGTCTACGGACATACCAGCGCGGCAAGTTTTTCCAGCGGAGAGCCGGACGATGCGTACCCCCATTCCCTGTCCTTGCCGGTATTCCCGTAATCAAGGGTCTTGCCGTCTTTCCCTACCTCGAATATCTCAACGACGGCATATTCCGGTTTATCCTTGCCGCACCTGAACTCATAGAGGACGATCCTCTGGCCCAGCTGCTCAAGTCCTTCAGTAAAAAGGCCACTCTGCTTACGTAAGGCGATATAGGAATCCCTGCCTTTTTGCGAATAGGCAAGCTTGCCCCAGATCATTCTATTGTGCGTTGAGGTCTTTTTCGCGGTAAGGTTTTCGGCGTAGTAATGATCTCCGTCGCCGTCTGAGGCGTATTGCCGGACATCGCCTATTTCCGGCATTTTCGGGAACAACCCTTTTCTCGATGCTTCGAGGGATCTTTGCTGCTGGTAGGAGATGACAAGATATCCGATGATAATTACCGTTATGCCGACGGATATTCCGAACATTATTACATGGGAAAGGGACGGTTTTTTTCTCAGCATGTTATCTTCATCGCAGAGGGTTATTCAAATAGATAACATTAAAAGAGGCCACCTTTCAAGTGAACCGATCCGGCTCGGTCCTTGACAGGGGTGCAGGATTGCGCGACGCCCTTTCACAATGGTCCAACGGAATTTGCCGGAGTGCTGTACTGCCTTATCCTCCGGAAACAGCCGGCTGCCTGATCAGGAATGCATGTCAGATCTTCAGTGTCAGGTTGATCATATTTCCACCGGCAAAGCCCATCTTCTCAAAGAACTTGAGGAGGTCCCTCTGCTTCCTGTCCACAAACACGTAGATGGTGTCGATGCCGATCTTTTTAAATACGGAGTAAATTGATTTGAACAGGAGCTGGGATATGCCTTTTCCCTGCCACTCTTTCGCTACCCCGATGGTGTCGATGCATCCGAAGTTCTCCGGGATGCCGAACTCCCGATCGCTTGCCTTGCCGAGGATGAAGCCGATCACCTTGCCATCGATCTCCGCTGCCAGCGATGGAATGTCCGATCCTTCTATACT
>DLMV01000052.1:30468-51145 GCA_002478225.1 Deltaproteobacteria bacterium UBA7527
AGCTTATTTTCCCAGTACCCTTTCCTCTGTTTTCCAAGGAGCGCGAAGTCGATCTGGGCCACATCGTCAAGGTCCTTCATCGATAGCGGCCTTAAGGTGATCTTTTCCCTTGTCTTCCGTCCCGGCCCATGTGTTACCAGGTAATTCATTGACAGCGGTTTTGGGCTGTTCCTGCTTAATGGGTCCATATTGCCGCCTCCCTTCTCCTTATTGTCAGTATAGCATCGTGCAGAGACTTGTCAAGGATCGCCGTTTTCGTGCATCCTGCACTTGCTTTCCCCCCCAGGGAGCAACTCTTCAAATTTCGATTGTAAAAAATTGATCATTGTTCTTTCAATTTTGTCGTTTTTGGTTTTAAATAGTCTCATGGCAGCTGCATCATACCCCCTGTTGACGGCGACAATAAAGACGAGCAAAGGCGATATACGGCTTAAGCTCTTTCCCGATAAGGCGCCGCTTACAGTATTGAACTTTGTGAATCTATCGAAGAAGGGATTCTACAACAACCTGAAGTTCCACAGGGTGATCCCAGATTTTATGATCCAGGGAGGATGTCCGCTTGGCACAGGCACCGGCGGTCCCGGATACCGGTTCAAAGATGAGTTCTCACCGGAATTGAAGCATGATAGGCCCGGGATGCTCTCAATGGCGAATGCGGGACCAAACACGAATGGAAGCCAGTTCTTCATCACCCACGTTCCAACCCCATGGCTGGACAACAGGCACAGCATCTTCGGCGAGGTCGTTGACGCAACGGACCAGAACGTCGTGAACAGCATTGCGACAGGAGACGCGATCGTCACCATTGCGATCGAAGGCGATGACGCTTCGTTAGCCGGGGACCACAAGGCCCAGCTCGATCAATGGAACAAGGCGCTGGATAAGAGATAATTATTCCCAAGGGGATTTTGGATGATATTGAAAATCAGGAGAAAGATCTATTGATGGGTTCTAAGAGCATCATTCAGAACATTGTGCGGACATCTTCATTGAAGCGGGGCCTCTTCTTTGGGCTTTCAGATATTATCCTGATCTCCACCTCTCTCTTTATCGCCTTCTTTATCCATTTTGATCTGAACATGAACATCGACTACCTGGACATCATCGATGATGTGCTGTTGTATTTTGTTGTGGTGAAGCTGTTCGCTTTTGTCACCTTCAGAATATACAACATAACCTGGCGGTATGTAGGCATCACTGATCTTGTGAACATTATCCTTGCCCTGATCTTTGCTGAATTGCTGCTCATCGTGCTGAGCATTCCGAATTCCCTTATACCGTCCCTTGCCCTTACAGGCTTCCCGAAGAGAGTGTTTCTCGTCGACGGCATCGTTTCCCTTTTCCTGATCGCGGGGCTGCGGATCTCGAAGAGGCTGTACCTTGAGGTGATCCGGGAGAAGAAGTTCAACAAAAAGGGGAAGAGAACGATCATAATCGGCGCAGGGAACACTGGTGAGATGATACTCAGGGACATGGCGCGGCAGGGCTACAGTGAGTTTTCTTCGATCGGGTTTCTCGATGATGACAGAAGCAAAGTGGGCACCTACATCCATGGGGTAAAGGTGCTCGGTACGACGGAGGAATTAGATGACGTTATTGTGAAGGACGCGGTAGAGGCTATGATCATAGCAATTCCGAGATTAAACAGAAAGAAATTGAAGGACATGTACGATACGGCAAAAAAGGCGGATGTGAAGACCATTAAGATAGTACCCAGGATATTTGATTTTGATAAGCCTGACATCAACCTCAAGTCGCTCGAAGACATCAGCGTTGAAGACCTTATCGGACGGCAGGTCGTACAGATCGATTACAGGGGCATCAGGGACTTTATTAAAGAGAAGACGGTATTGGTCACCGGCGCCGGAGGGTCAATTGGCTCAGAGCTCGTTATGCAGGTTTGTGCCTTTCAGCCGGGGTCCATCGTGCTTTTTGATATCGACGATACGGAACTTCATAACATGAGCATCAGGATGAGGAAAAATCATCCGGAGCTCGAAAGGAATATGCATCTGGTGATCGGCGATGTCAGGGACCGGGACAGGATAAGCGAAGTGTTCGGCGCGTTCCGCCCTCAGATCATTTTTCACGCTGCAGCGTATAAACACGTGCCGATGATGGAATACAATCCCAAAGAGGCAGTAAAGGTCAATATGTTTGGTACGCACGTCGTTGCGGAAGCAGCAAAGGAGCATGGCGTTGAGAAATTTATCATGATCTCAACGGACAAAGCGGTACGGCCCACGAGCGTAATGGGCGCGACGAAAAGGATAGCGGAATACATATGCCAGGCGATGAACGGAAGCGGAGAGCAGGGATTATGCGGGGACGCGATTATGCGGGGACGCGATAATGCGGCGAAAGAACCTCATTCACTGGATCCCTCATCCTCCCATTTCCCCATCACCCCATCCACTCGGTTCATCTCTGTCCGTTTCGGGAATGTGCTGGGGAGCAGAGGGAGCGTGTTGCCGCTCTTTATGGAACAGTTGAAATATGGAGGACCATTGACCGTCACGGATAAGGATATGGTCAGGTATTTTATGACCATACCTGAGGCGGTATCGCTGATATTGCAGGCGTCAATGATGGGGGAGGGCGGGGAGGTATTTGTCCTCGATATGGGGGAGCCGGTGAGGATCGTTGAGCTTGCGGAAGAACTGATCGACCTCCATGGCCTGAAGCCTTATAGGGACATCGATATTGAATTCACCGGCGTCAGACAGGGGGAAAAACGGTTTGAGGAGATCCTGACCGCCGAAGAGGGCACTATGGCGAGCAAACATGAAAAGGTCTTTGTGGCGAAGAACAGCGAAAAATATTCTATGGACGACATTGGAAATATTTTGAGGGAGTTCCAGGAACTGCTGTCAGGTCCTTCAATGGAGAATGATGCGAAGGTGAGGGAATTGCTCAAGAAATATGTAAGGCATTACGAAGAATAGCGATCGATGAAAGGGGTTGATAGATAACGATGATCCGCTACTGGTACATGCTGTTGGCCGACAGCCTTCTGACCGCGGCCGCTATCGTCTTTGCGATGATGATCCGGCTGGAGATATTTTATCCGGACTATTTCCTGTTCAGCCGGCACTTAAGGACCATATGGCCGTTTATCATCCTCGCAATGGTGCTCCGGCCGTTGATATTCTATTTTTCAGGCATATATCAACGTATGTGGCGGTATGCGACAACACGAGATTTCTTCAGGCTCGTTGTCGCCGTCGGGATAGGTTCTCTTGTCCTTTCGCTCATTATGTTGCTTCTGCTCAGACCTTTGCTGATCACAAGCTTTCCGCGTTCGCTATTGATACTTGAAGGCCTGCTGAGCGTGTTCTTTCTCGGAGGGTTGAGGGTGATCCTGAAGGTGTCTGAGAACTATGCCGACGAGATCGACTGGAAGAAGGTCGACATCAAGCCTGCGCGGCGGGCACTGATCGTGGGTGCGGGAAATACTGGAGTGAATCTCGCGAGAGAGTTCATCGATAATCCTCAGCTTGGGACGCAGCCGGTTGCCTTCGTCGATGATGATCAAAAAAAGATCGGCAGAAAGACCCATGGACTGGACGTCTTCGGACCGCTGGTTGCGCTGGCAGACATTGTGCATAAAATGAATGTTGATGAAGTGATAATCGCCATACCGAATGCGCCGGCTCAGACGATACAGAATATCAAGAATATGTGCCATGCAATATCGATCCCGTTCTCGATCGCATCGGCTCCGGCGAGCCTTTTGAGCCAGGAGGAGCTGTTGGCGGGCAGCGCGAGCTCTCTCCGCTTGCCTATGTCCATGCCGGATATCACGACAAAGGAGATACAGAACGTTATCCGCGTGATGCAATCCCGCAATCTCAGTATAGGGTCGCAGACGGTTATGCTTGAAGATCTTATCGCGGCGGAATGCAATATGAAACATGCTGTAGCTGTTGTGAACGGCACTGCCGCCCTCCACATGTGCATCGTTGCCGCCGGCATTCAGCCTGGCGACGAGGTCATCACAACGCCGTTCAGCTTTGTCTCTTCCGCGAACTGCATTCTGTATGAGCGCGCCACACCGGTCTTCGTCGACATCGAACCGGCGACGCTCGGCATTGATCCCGGCAGGATCGAGGAGGCCATAACGGAGCGGACAAAGGCGATCGTTGTCGTCCACGTCTTCGGTCAGCCGTCCGATATGGATCCCATCATGGAAATAGCCGCCAGGCACAACCTGGTGGTCATAGAGGACGCATGCGAGGCGATCGGCGCAGAATACAAGGGCAAAAAGGCCGGCGCCATAGGCAAGGCAGGCACATTCGCCTTCTACCCTAACAAGCAGATCACTACAGGCGAAGGGGCAATGATCGTTACGAATGACGAGGAATGGTCGCACCTTTTCAGAAGCCTCAGGAACCAGGGAAGGGACAAATTCGACGGGTGGCTCAACCACTCCCGCCTGGGATATAACTACAGGATGTCCGAGCTGAATGCGGCGGTAGGCGTGATCCAGATAAAGCGGCTTAACGAACTGTTAAGCAAACGATCGGCTGTTGCAGATGAATACAACAGGACAATTTCCGGCATTGGAGGGGCCGCCCCGCTCGCCATCGCCCCGACGACGACGCGAATGAGCTGGTTTGTATATGTAGTGCGTTTTGACCCGGACATCGACCGCGACAGGATGGTGAATCTCCTTGCGGAGAAAGGCGTTCCTAGCAGGCCCTATTTTTTTCCGATCCACCTCCAGCCCTTTTACCGGAAGATGTTCGGCTTTAAGCCGGGAGATTTTCCCCGATCAGAGGCAGCCGGCGCGTCAATACTCGCACTTCCATTCCATGCGAATATGAAGAAGGAAGAGATCGAGGTTGTATGCAAGGCTTTAGCCGACACTATTCCTCAAGCAACAAACAAGGGAGGCAGCATATGAGGGTTAGAATTCTTCTCTTCTCTGCAATACTCTGTTCCATGATGATTGTGGTACCTTCAGCCTATGGTGTTGATACGGAGCTGACGCGGCGCACGATGGCCGGTCTTCAGGGCATCACTGTCATGGTGGAAGAACTGCAGCCGAACATCCTGAGATATGCGCAGCGGTTTAACCTTACAAAGGAGCAGATGCAGAAGAATATAGAGCAAAGGCTTGTGAAGCAAGGCATACAGGTAATGTCAGGAGACACATGGCTCAAGATCCCCGGAAAACCTGTTCTCTATGTGAACATTAACACGCACGAGTATGAGAAGTACTGGTACGCATTCAACATTACCGTGAACCTCCAGCAGATCGTTGCTCTTGAAGCCAACCCGAAGCTAAAAACACTCGCCTGCACCTGGGATATAAGCATTACGGGCGTTGCAAATATCGGCACGTTAAATGTGATCAGCAGCAATGTCGAAATCCTTATTGACCGTTTTATCAAGGCATACTGGTCGGTCAATACAAAAAAATAAAAAGGATATGAACCTTTGATGCTCCCCGTTTTTATGAATGTTCCATACAGGCAGGTAAGGGATAATATAGAGCGCATACTTTCTCTCCGGGTCGGTATAGAGATATATTTCAACAACAGCGCCCTTGACGAGGCTGAGCCGAACGATGTGAAAGATCTCGGAAAGATGCTCGAGGAGCTCGGCGTGAAATGCACCGTACACGCACCCTTCATGGATCTCAACCCCGGAGGTTACGACCGGACAGTGCGGGCCATCACGAAAGACAAGCTGAAAAGATCCGTCGAACATGCGAACCTCCTGCATGCCCTCAGCGTCGTCTGCCACCCCGGATATGACAGGTGGCGTTATGACGGGAACCAGAAACTGTGGCTTGACGCGAGCATAGACACGTGGACGGAAGTGATCGTCGAAGCGGACGCAGGGCTCCTGGTGCTCGTTGAGAATATCTTCGAGGACGAACCTTCGACGCTGATCGAGCTTTTCAAGCACTTCCAGGACAGGAACCTTAATTTCTGCTTCGATTCCGGCCATTTCAACCTCTTCTCGAGAACTTCCTTAAGCGATTGGCTGGTACCGCTGAAAGGCAGGATACGCGAGATGCACCTACATGACAACCACGGGAAATCGGATGAGCACCTTCCGATAGGAGCGGGGACATTCCCTTTCCGCGAATTAAAGGCATTCGTGCGGCAGCTCGACGATATCATATACACGATAGAGATCCACAGAGAATCGTATGCCAAGGACAGCATAAAAAATCTAAAGGAGTTCCTCTCATAATATGGTCTATCGAATCGAAGTGTCATGCAAGGAACATGTAAGGGATGTTGCCGGCGAGAAGTTAAAAAAGAGGATCAAGGCGGATTTCGGGATCGATGTCGCAGCCGCCCATGTGGTCGACGTCTACACGATCGACGCAGAGCTTGACCCGGGCGTCGTCGATGTCCTGCGATCGGATGCGTTCGTTGATCCAGTTATCCAGCAAGGGCTGACAAACGCGCCCACGTTCTTCGACGCGGACTGGATCATCGAGGTGGGCTTCAAGCCAGGCGTGACCGACAACGTGGGAAGAACAGCAAAAGAGGTCATCGAGGCCATTGCCGGTTCACCTTTCAAGAATGGAGAAGGCGTCTACACCTCAAAGATGTATTTCCTGAGAGGGTCCTCCCTCAGCAAGGAGCATATCGTCGGCATCGCTGAAGGAGCCCTTGCGAACACGCTGATTAACAGATATATCTGCAAAACGATGGAAGAGTACAAGAACGATAAAGGGATGGGGGTATATGTCCCCAGGGTGAGCATTGCGACGAAGCCAGTCGTTGAGACCTTTGATCTCAATATGGACATAGAGCGGCTGATGCAGATAAACAGGGAGCGGACGTGGGCGCTTTCAAGGGACGAACTGATAACGATCAGGGAATATTTCAACAGAAAGGATGTCATCGAGGGCAGAAAGATGGCGGGCTTAGGCGAAAGGCCGACGGATGTGGAGATAGAGGTCCTTGCCCAGACATGGTCCGAGCACTGCAAGCACAAGATCTTCAATGCCGCCATTGAATATAAAGAAGACGGCAAGACTGAGGACATCGATAGTCTTTTTAAGACCTACATCGTTGGTTCTACGGAGGCGATCAGGAAGCAAAAAGGGAAGCGGGATCTGTGCCTCTCGGTCTTTAAAGACAACGCGGGCATAATCAGGTTCAACAAGAGATACAACCTGGCATTCAAGGTGGAGACGCACAACACCCCCTCTGCGCTTGACCCTTACGGCGGCGCGCTGACCGGCATCGTCGGCGTCAACAGGGACCCCTTTGGAACGGGAAAGGGGGCAAAGCTGATATTCAACACCGACGTGTTCTGTTTTGCTTATCCGGATTACCATGGAGAGATCCCGCCGCGCCTTTTGCATCCCAAGAGGGTCCTTGAAGGCGTGCGGGAAGGCGTTGAGCACGGCGGAAATAAGAGCGGCATCCCTACCGTCAATGGCTCCCTTGTTTTCGATCAGGGATACCTCGGCAAACCGCTTGTCTTCTGCGGCACCTGCGGGATCATGCCGCGGACGATCAACGGGCAGCCGACGCAGTACAAGAAGGCGGAAAAAGGCGACGCGATCATCATGGTCGGCGGGAAGATAGGCAAGGACGGCATCCACGGTGCTACATTTTCTTCGGAAGAGCTCTCAGAGGTATCGCCGACGAGCGCAGTCCAGATCGGCGACCCTATAACGCAGAAGAGGATGACCGATTTTCTTCTCATCGCACGCGACCGGAGCCTCTATAATTCCATCACGGATAACGGCGCAGGCGGCCTTTCTTCGTCAGTAGGAGAGATGGCGCAGGATACGAACGGCTGCATAATAAATCTCGAGAAGGCGCCGCTCAAGTACCAGGGGCTTTCACCGTGGGAGATACTGCTCTCTGAGGCGCAGGAGCGGATGACAGTTGCCGTGAGCCCGGAAAAGCTTGAAAGCTTTCTCGACCTTTCGAAAGAGATGAACGTAGCGTCTACGGTGCTCGGCGAATTTACCGGTTCCGGCAAATTCCATGTCCGCTATAAAGGAGAAACGGTTGCTTTCCTCGATATGAAGTTTCTCCACGAAGGCCTCCCGAAGATGGATCTACAGGCAAGGTGGGAGCGGAGGATCGTTGACGAGCCGCCGATCCCCGTGCCGGACGATCACAATTCCCTCCTGTGCGGCATTCTCGGGAGATGGAACGTATGCAGCAAGGAATATGTTGTGAGGCAGTACGATCATGAGGTACAGGGCGGAAGCGTGGTGAAGCCCCTGACAGGGAAAAGGAATAACGGCCCCAGCGACGCGGGCGTCGTGCGGCCTGATCTGGAGAGTCACGACGGCGTTGTCATAAGCCATGGCATATGTCCCAAGTACAGCTGGTTCGATACATACCATATGGTCGCGTGCGCTATCGACGAGGCGATACGGAACAACATCGCGACCGGCGGTTCATTGAAGAGTATGGCGCTTCTCGACAACTTCTGCTGGTCGGACCCTGTCAGCTCGGAGAAGAACCCCGAAGGCGAATATAAGCTTGCCCAGCTTGTAAGGGCGAACAAGGCGCTTTTCGACTATACGACGCTTTTTGGAACACCATGCATCTCGGGGAAGGACAGCATGAAGAACGATTATATCTTCAACGAGATAAAGATCTCCGTCCCCCAAACGGTCCTCATCTCGGCAATATCCGTCATCAAGGACGTGCAGAAGGTAATGACAATGGATCTCAAGAAGGCAGGGGATATTGTGATCATCGTCGGAAAGACATATCATGAGCTGGGCGGATCGGAATATCTCGCCATGATGGGCAGAAGCGGGAACATCCCGCCAAAGGTAAGGGGGGATATTGCAAAAAAGACCTTCTCATGCGTTGAAAGGGCGATACGGCTCGGCATCATCAGATCCTGCCACGATGTGTCCGACGGCGGTTTGGCCTGTGCACTTGCGGAAAGCGCATTCGCAGGCGGGCTCGGCGTCGATGTGAACCTGTCGAAGGCGCCCCAGATCGGCATCTTCAGGGACGACTTCCTGCTTTTCTCCGAATCCCAGAGCCGATTCATCATCTCGGTGGAAGAAAAAGACCTTGAACAGTTTGAAAAGATATTTCGTGCGATCCCTTACGGCGTCATCGGCGCAGTAAGGACTGACGGGAGGTTCCTCGTCCGCGGCCTTGACGGGAATGTCGTTATCGATACGGAGATAGATACCTTGATAGATGCCTGGCAGAGGCCATTCAAAGAGATGTTCAAATAATAAAACAACCCGATGTTCGATGCTCGTTCCTCGTCACTCGATGTCGGTTTAAACCAGCATCCAGCATCCAGTGACCAGCATCCAGTTTTTACACTGCAAGCCCGAGTCCGCTGACCTGGTTGCTGATCCTGGTGATCCGGTTGTGTTCGTCAACGTAGACCTTGTCAGGCTTGAAGGCGCTCAGTTCCTTCTCATCGTAGCGTCCGTATGCAACGATGATGACCATGTCGCCTTTTTTTGCTTTATGGGCTGCAGCGCCGTTGACACAGATAGTGTCCGATCCCTTTTCGCCTTTAATGGCGTATGTGGTGAAGCGCTCCCCTGTTGTCACATTATATATATCCACCTGCTCATAAGGCATAATGTTCGCCTTTTCCATAAGCAGCCCGTCAATGGTGATGCTTCCCTCATAGTGCAGATTACTGTCCGTCACCGTTGCCCTGTGGATCTTTGATTTCATCATTGTCCTTTGCATGGTATTAAGCCTCCGTAAAAATAGTGTTGTCTATGAGCCTCGTTTTGCCTACACGGCAGGCAATTGCGAGGACAGCATTGTTCTTTATCTCGTTCACTTCTTCGAGAGTCTCGCTGTCGCAGATGCTCACGTACTCTATGTCGATCCCATCGCTGGAATGCAACATCTCTTCGACCGTTCTTTTAAGAATCGGCGATCGCCGCTCGCCCTTCTGAAAGCTTTCCTGCGCCTTTGCCATCGACGCTGAGATGAGAAGGGAGGTGCGGCGTTCCTCTGCGCTGAGATAGGTGTTTCTGGAGCTCATTGCAAGGCCGTCTGCTTCCCGTACCGTAGGGTAGGGGACGATCACGACATCCATGTTCAGGTCCCGGACCATCCTTTCGATCACCTTCAGCTGCTGGTAATCCTTCTGTCCGAAGACGGCAAAGTGAGGCTTGACGATATTGAAGAGCTTGGCAACCACCGTCGCAACGCCGACAAAATGACCTACCCTTGTCTTCCCGCAGAGATGATCCTGAAGCTTTCTCACCTCGATATATGTCGAATATCCGTCGGGATACATCTCTTTTACATCAGGATAGAAAATGATGTCCGTCTTTTCTCTATGGAGGAGATGAGCATCCCTGTCGAAGTCCCTTGGATATTTCGTGAGGTCTTCTTTGGGTCCGAACTGGGTAGGGTTCACAAAAATGCTCACCACAACAACATCGCCCAGTTCACGCGCTTTCCTGACAAGGGCGAGGTGACCTTCATGGAGGTAGCCCATGGTAGGCACAAAGGCGATCTTCCCGTCCTTTCTGGATTGATCGGATAAAGCCTGCATCTCTTTGACTGTCGTAATGGTCTTCATGTTAATGGAATGAATGTGAATCGTCAGGAAATGTTCCTGTCCTTACCTCTTCAATAAAGCTTTTTACTGCCTCACCGATATCTTTTCGCAGATCAAGGTATCGCTTCACGAATTTAGGTCTGAAATCGCCGAGAAGACCGAGGAGGTCGTGGATAACAAGTACCTGCCCGTCGCAGTCGGGACCGGCGCCTATGCCGATGGTCGGGATCGAAAGCATCTCAGTGATCTCTTTTCCCAATTGGCGCGGCACGCACTCAAGGACGATCATGAATGCGCCTGCCTGCTCAACCGCATTTGCGTCGGCGATAAGGGCATCAACCTCTGCGCCTTTCCCCTGGACCTTGTAGCCGCCCATCCGGTGGATCGACTGCGGGGTGAGGCCGACGTGGCCGACAACGGGGATCTCTATGTCGACAAGCGCCCTGATGACGTCCTTCATCTTTGTCCCGCCCTCAAGCTTGACCGCTTCAGCGCCGCTCTCCTTGATCATCCTCCCCGCGTTCCTCTTTGCCTGCTCGATGCTCTCATGGTAGGACATGAAGGGCATGTCGATGATGACAAAGGACGTTTTGGCCGCCCTGGTGACAGGTTTTGTGTGATGTATCATTTCATCAACAGATACAGGGATGGTGTTGGGATAGCCGAGGACCGTGGAGCCGACGGAATCGCCGACAAGGATCGTGTGAATGCCTGCTTCATCGAGTATCTTTGCCGTGGGATAATCGTAGGCAGTGAGCATGGTGATCTTCTCTTTGCCTTTCATGGCTTTAAGAACCGGCACCGTGATCTTTTCCATAATTCTCCTTTACAAAAAAGCCTTCTGAACTGGTCAGAAGGCTTTTTATTTCTCTCGTTCCTTCCGTCTCGGTCCAGCAACCAAGATCCAAGCGGTATGTCGTGAATAGTGAAGCAATTTATCAAAAAGATGTCAAGTTTTTTTTAAACAGCAGATGCTCGATACTGGCTTTAACCATCATCCAGCATCAAGTATCCAGCAACCAGTATCCGGTTTGTCACATCCCCTCATGCTCGAACGTCCTGTAATGATAGAGGTTTATGAATGATTCATCGTCGTCTAAGAATTCGTCATAGGACATCTCCTTCAACACCATGCTGCTGCCGCAATTGGGGCAGAAGATCTCCGGAACCTCTCCGTCCAGGAATATGTAGCCGCACAGATCGCATATATATTCATCAGGTATTCTCAATGTGTTTCCTCCTTTTGTTCCTGCAGCTGCCATTTTCAATACTCCGGGAATGAATTATGCATCGGGTCCTGAACTTATAATAATCGCCTTAATCTTTTCATTATATTTCTGGCAGATCAGATCCTTCTTTACCGTCATGTTGCGCGTCCACTCTGAATATATGCATGGAACGCTAAAAGTCAATGACGGTCATACGCTGATTCTACGCGAAAAACTCATCAATAATCAACTGAAAATTCTTCTTTATCGCTTTTTCGCCCCTGATCAGTTCGCCGTGTCCCGGTATGAGGCATTCAATGTCAAGCTGCGCCAGTTTTGCTACGCTGCCGGCGAGAAGTTCCATATCCCCGCCGGGAAGATCAGTCCTCCCCACGCCCATGTAAAAGAGTGTATCTCCTGAGATCAGCGTTCGTTTCTCCTTCCAGTACAGACATATAGAGCCCGGGGAATGACCCGGTGTGTGAATGACCTGGAAGGATTTTCCGCCGATATTTAAGGTACCTTCAAGAAGAAATAGCGTGAAGGGCTTTTTGGGGAGGGCACAGCCGGTGGCCATAAAGAGCTCCCTGCCGCCGTCATCAAGATAGAAGTATTCCTCTTCGCCTATAGCCTTGAGGACGCTATTATCAAAGCGCTCGATCGCCTCAACGTGGTCCGGGTGGCTGTGGGTGCATAAAATCATCTGTACTTTATTGATATCTTTGCCATCTTTCGCCATGCCCTGAAGGACGTGGCTGAAAAGCTGGGCATGACCCGGGTCAATAAGGGTCGGCGCCGTCCCGTCTATTAAGATGGTATTGCAGTTGTTTGCTTCGTAAGAAAGCCACGGGTAAACATAGAGGTCGTCAAATATCTTCATAAAAACTCCTTATAACAAACTTAATGCTCGATACTCGTTGCTCGATGCTTGTTCAAATCAAGTATCCAGTATCCAGCATCAAGTATCCAGCATCTCATATCCTCAGCCTTTCCACATCCACATCGATCTTCTCAAAGCAGACTGTTTTCCGGGTGCCGTTGTTTATCTCCAGGGTTATCTGTTGGGCATCATGTTTTCCGTAGAACCCGAGTATGTTGGCGGCGACCGTGAGCGTCTCCCGATCGGCGCGGCCCTTGATCATGCCCTTAGGGCCTTTGAAATCTTCCGGAGATAAAAGTATATACGGTACTGCCCACAACGTCTCCAGGGTCTCATTTTCCTTCTGGTTCCTGCCGATGACGAGCTTTGTTCCATGGTTGATCCTGAAATGTCTGCCAAAGGTCAGAAGCTCGATGTCCTTTATGGTGAAATCCCTGTCGTCATTAAAAAGATCCCTCAGCTTGCTGGAGAATATAGGGTCCGTGAGCAGACAGCCTCCGCCGGGACTGCTGTATGCCTTCATGTGGTATTTATCGACGAGTTCCTGCTGGGTCGTCCTCGATCTGCCCGACAGGCCAAGCAATTGCCCCCTGTCCACAATGCCTGCTTCTTCCGGTTCTGACGGTGAAAATAGTTTTGCAGAGAGGGGCCGCACGATGAGGCCCTTCAATCCGCTTCTCTTCTCGATAAGGTTTATGGTATCTCTTTGCTGCGACATAGGGCGCTGGCCGAGGACCTCCCCGGTGATGACAAAGCTTGCCCCTTCCTGTTCCATAATCGCCCTTACCTTCTGAAGCATGAATATCCTGCAATCGATACAGGGGTTCATGTTCTTCCCATAACCATATCTCGGGTTTTTAATGAGCTCGATATATTCGGGCCCTTTATCAATTACGATAAGGGGTATGCCGAGCTCTCCCGCTGTTCTGACGGCTTGGAGACCGCGTTCCTTATCGCGCTTGCTCGCGAAGAGGGAAGTAAAATGAACCCCTGTCACGCTGATGCCCTGTTCGAGGATCAGCTTTGTGGCTACGGCGCTGTCAAGGCCGCCGGAGATCAGCGATACTGCTTTTCCTGGCTTATGGCTCATAAATATACCCGTGAGGCGTGAATCGTAAGTCGTAAGGGGTTTAACCGCCTAACGCCTGACGCCTTACGATTTACGAGGTTTTGATGTTAGTACGAGACCTCCTCCAGCGTCCTTTCTTCCAGGGTCTTCATCTTAATGCCCGACTCAACGCCGGGAAGGCGCTCCACGGGACTTGTGAGCAGGAACTGACCGGCGGATATCCATCCTTTCAGGGTCGAAGCGATCTCCCTTGCCTTGGAATAGCTCGATATGGGGAAGGTTGGGATCTCCTTGCCGCTGACGTTGATCTTCCCTGACTTCAGTTGAGCGTAGTTCACTTCGCAGAGGCTCTTTGGGATCCTTTCAGGGTAGTCATGGCCGTAATCGACGACCTGCGCCCAGAAATCCTCGTCGCTTCTGGACGTGAAGTATGCCATCTCCTCGTCGAGGATCGGTATGGGGATGCCGATGCCGACGAACAGCGTTGGGCCGTACCCGATAAAGCTGGCGCCTTTGATGAAGTCTCCGCTCATCTGCTTGGCGTCGCCGATGACGGCGAGCGTCCCCGCTCCTGCCCGCGGTATCCCGTCAGGGCTTCTTGGCGCCGAGGGGTTGTGCTGCGTGCCGTACCATGCCACGTAGCCGATCCCGCCTCCGAGAAACAGTTTTGTTCCGATCCCTATGGTCCTGTATTTGGGGTCGTTCAGGAGCGGGGAGAGCTGACCGGCGCTGCAATAGTTGGCGCTCCCGAGGTTTGGCTTCAGCACACCCATGTAGGTATGGATCACCTTTTTTGAGAGGTTGACGGCAACGTTGTAATTCTGGTACCCGTTGCGGGGATTATAGATATAGGCCTCGTTGACCGTTTCTTTATTGATATAGGTCTCGATCCGCTTTTTCGGGTAGCAGTCTGTGCCGTAGGCTGTGGCCTCCAGCCGTATTGGTTTTCCGCTGATGAAGTCTTCGATGACATGTCCGCCGCCGTATTTGAATGCTCCAGGGTATACAGTATTGCGGGGGTCGTCATCGGGAGATGCGGTAGCGCCGATGTATATGTCTACTGCAGCAATGCCGCAGTAAGCCGGCACATCATTGAGGTAGCATTTGCCGCCGCCGATCTTGATCCTTGGTTTTGAGTGGCCGACATTGATGAACATGCCGCTGCTGCACATCGGTCCGAAGGTCCCCGTCGTAACGACATCCACATGCTGCGCAGCCTTCTTTGTCCCCTTTTTCCGGGTGATCTCGATCATCTCTTCTGCTGTAACGACAACAACCTTTTTCTTTTTTATCTTCTCGTTGATCTCCTCTATCGTCTTCACACAAGCCTCCTTGCAATATCCATTATTATACATGATTTAAGATGGGTTTGACAGACTTTAATAGGTCATAGTAAAACCCGTGAGGCATGAGGCGGGAAAATCCGTGAGGCGTCAGGCGTAAGGGGAGAACAACCGTGAGGCCATCGCGGGGTACCTTCACCCTTTATCATCATCGCGAGTGCGCTTCTTTCCTGTCATCGCGAGGAGCGAAGCACGCAATGACAAAGAGAAAAATGGATCGCAATGACACAGTGTTAATGACAGAAGCCATGAGTCCGCAAGTCGCAGTCAGTAAGGGATTTGATCGCCTAACGGCTTACGCCTTACGGTATTTCTCACGTCAGTTCTACATTAAACTTGATCTCTGCCTCGGATCTGCGGCCGTAGATCGGTTTTATCTCATCAAGGCAATTGTCGGTCATCTTTTGCAGGCCTGTTTTCAGCAGCGCCTCTCCGGAGACGGCCTGGAAACGATCTTTTATGATGGTAACGCCATTGATGCCTGAAAGGTTTTTCTCGCACAGCAGAACACCTGTTCCGAAGAATACACAGGGTGTTCTGACCAGGGCGGGAATATTTTCAGGCTTGAGGGCATGATATTCGGTGAGCCTCGCCACGTTTCCCTGAGAGACGGTGTAGAGCGAGCAGAAGACCTCGCCCTTTTTTGCATCGATGAGAGGACAGAGGTAATGACCGTCCATAAAGGCGAGGGGAAAAGAGAGCGCATCAAGGGTAGGGATGCCGGTGATGGGGATGTTGAGGACGGATCTGATGCCCTTGCAGAATGAAAGCGCCACCCTGATGCCGGTAAAAGAGCCCGGTCCCAGCGTGACGAAAATGTTCGTTATGTCGCCGATGGCATGCCCGCTGTCCGTTAGAATCGCTGTGACTGCGCCCGGCAGTATCTCGGAGGGAGCTCTCATGCTTTTGCCGCGCTTCTCTGATACGATCCTGTTGTCTTCGGCGAGGATGAGATTAAGGGAATCGAGGGAATTGTCGATGCCAAGTATGAGTCTATTTTCCAACTACGATCCTCATGATATCGTTAAAGAATGCGAGGACCATTACGGCGACAAGGATGCCCATGCCGACCTTCTGGGCAATGTCGACCCACCTCTGCGACATCCTCTTTCGCGTGATGATCTCGATGATGTGGAAGAGTATATGCCCGCCATCGAGAATAGGGATGGGAAGAAGATTTACAATGCCGAGGTTGATGCTGATGATCGCCACAAAATAGATAAGGCTGGTCACCCCTTCCTTCGCCTGCTTGCCGGCAACCTCAAGGATCAGCAGGGGCCCGCCGACGTTTTTCGGCGAGATGCTGCCCATAACAAGCTTCACAATACCGACAACCGTTATTCTTGAGAGGTTGTATGTCTGATAAAAGGCCTTGGCGGCTGCCCCAAGGAGTGTGTCCTTCTTCGCGATCATTTCGTTTGAGGCAGTGATTCCGATGACCTTACGTTTTATCGGCTCCCCAAAGATGTTCTTGCTCTCCGTCTCTTTTGGGGTAATGACCATGTTCACCAGTTTGCCGGCCCTGCTCACCGTGAAGCGTAGAGGACCCGGTCTGGAATCCATCATGGCCTCCATGATGTCAGACCACTCGCCGACCTGTCTCCCTTCGATGTTGACGATAATATCTCCCTCCCTGATCCCTGCCTCGTAAGCGGGGTAACCTTTTTCAACACTGCCTACCTTTGTTGAGAGAACACTGTACCCGCTGACGAAGACAACATAGAAGAGCAGGGCTGCAAAGACAAGATTGAAGAAGGGGCCGGAAAAAGCGATAAGGATCTTTATGAAGGGAGACTTATGCGCATAAGACCTCGGCATGTCCTCTTCCTGTACCTCTTCGTCGGGTGATTCGCCGAGCAGCTTAACATAACCGCCGAGAGGCACCAGTGACAGGGCATATTCTGTTTCGCCTTTTTTAAGCCTGAGGAGTTTTTTTCCAAAGCCCAGCGAAAAAGTCAAGACCTTAACATCTGCGAGCCTCGCCGCAAGGAAATGCCCAAGTTCATGAACCAGTATAAGAAGGCTCAAAGCGATGATCCCGTAAATAATGCTCATAACCATAATGTTACCTCAAAGTTTCCTGAATTTGTTCTCTGTGTATGTTGTTGCCCAATGGTGGATCTCCCAGATCGTTGCCACATCTTCTATTATAGTCTGCCCCGGGTGATGTTCGAGGGTATCTTCAACAAGGGCTGGGATGTCGGTGAACCGTATCCTGCCCTCTATGAATGCCTGGGAAGCGACCTCGTTTGATGCGTTAAGCGCAATAAGGGCGCTGTCCCCGGATGCGAGCGCGTCATAGGCGAGCCGCAGCGACGGGAAGCGCTCGACGTCAGGCGTATAGAATGTCAATGTGGAGATGTCCTCAAGGCTTAAAGGGCTGCAGGCAAGCGGATTCCGCACGCTTTCGTTGATCGCATAGGCAATAGGTATCTTCATATCCGGATAGGCCATATATGCGATAAAAGAATGATCAACAAGCTCCACGATCCCGTGGAGTATGCTTTCGGGATGGATTATGACCCTGATCCGTGAAGGTTCAATATTAAAGAGCCACCGCGCTTCGATCACCTCAAGCCCTTTGTTCATGAGGGTTGCAGAGTCAAGGGAGATCTTCCGGCCCATCTTCCAGGTGGGATGATTGAGCGCTTCCTCCGGCCTTACGCCTTCCAGGGCGTCTCTGTCAAATTTTCTGAAAGGCCCTCCTGATGCGGTGATCATGATGGTCTTCAATTCCCTCTTCCTGATATTTTTCAGCAACTGATAGAGCGCTGAATGCTCGCTGTCCACGGGTATAAGCTTTGCCGCATTCTTTTTGACCATGTGCGTGATGATCCTTCCGGCCATGACGAGACTCTCTTTGTTGGCAAGGGCGAGGATCTTGTGGCAACGGAGCGCCTCCAGCGAAGGCTCAAGCCCGATGCTTCCCGGCAAGGCATTGACAACAATATTGGCATCCATGCCTATCATCGCCTTCATGCCGTTAATGCCGGTAAAGAGCTTGTTCCTGTCGAAGTTTACCCGGTCTCTTTGTTCTTTGTCGTAGATGCATACGTATCGGGGCTTAAATCTTTCTATCTGGAGGTTGAGAAGGTCTGCCTGTCCCTTGCATGCAAGGCCGAAGACCTCAAAGGCATCCTGCTGCTGCTCGATCACTTCCAGGGTTGACCTTCCGATGGAGCCCGTAGAACCGAGTATAAGAATCTTTTTCTTCACGTACTACACCTCATCATACTAATAACCAACGACCAAACCCAAATATAAAAGAATATCTACGAGTTTTCAATTCATTATTGACAGGTTGTTGCTTAAATTCAATTGCGTATGAGCAGGAATGAACTTTTCGGGAACAGCGACTTCGAGCATTTTTGGGACCCACTTGGCGAGAAGGAACGCTCCGGAGGACAATTCGTGCTGTCTGAGGAGCAGAAGCGACGAGTTCACGAATTGAGTGAACTTCGAGCCAATAGTGGGTAAAAAGCGCAGCGGAGCAGTGAGCGGAACAGTGTTCCTGCGAATACAAAATTTGAGCAATAGCCTGTTGTATATTGAGTATTGGCACTTCATTATATCCCTGCCAGATAGTAATACAGGAACGGGGCCGTAAAGATAAAGCTGTCGATCCTGTCAAGGATCCCGCCGTGCCCCGGTATGAGGGAGGAAGAATCCTTTGTTTCCGACAGCCTTTTTCCGAGCGATTCAAGGATATCGCCGAGCTGTCCGAGCAGGCCGATAACGCATCCTATCATCAGGGATTCCTGGACAGTGATGCCTATCAATGTACGCGATGCAAAAACGATGATCATGCTTCCCAGGATCGCCCCGAACAGACCTTCAACGGTCTTTTTCGGGCTGATGCGGGGAACAAGGGGCGTCCTGCCAAAGACCTTTCCCGTAAAATATGCGCTTATGTCGCTTGCCCAGAGCGTAAGAAGGAATATAAGGGGAAGGCCGCTGTATATCTCCTTGAGCCTGTAAATATAGAAAAGCGGCAGTATTATAAAGATGCCGCCGAAGAGAAGCACGGTGATCCCGAGAAATATGTCCCTGTTCGCAGTCTCTCTTTTGCCTTCTCCGAGGAGGGTCTTGATGAGCAGATAGACGACGGCGAGGAAAAGGAGAGCGGGAGGATAGAGGGCAATTGAACCGAAATACAAAGACGCAGCGCCCGCGAGAGCAAGGAAGAGCAAGAGGCACCTGGGACCTGCTTTTATCATTGTCGCCAGCTCTGCGATGCCCAGAAGGGCAATTACGAGAAGGAACAGGAATAACCATTGCGGCGGGAGAAAGAAGAAGAGAAGAACGATAATGGGCGCAAGGCATATACCTGTTACAACTCTTTTTCGCAGCTCTCCCACTTAGCCTTCCTTTACCTTTCCGAAGCGCCTCTCCCGCCTTGTGAAGTCCTGCAATGCCTCTATATATGCCTTTCTCCTGAAATCGGGCCAGAGCACATCCGTTACGTATATCTCCGTGTATGCAACCTGCCAGAGGAGAAAATTGCTGAGCCGCATTTCCCCGCTCGTCCTGATAAGGAGGTCGGGGTCGGGCATGCCTTTCGTATAAAGATATTTACCGAAGCTCTTTTCATCTATCTTTTTGATTGCGCCGCTCCTTATGTCATCTGCGATGCGCTCCACCGCTGAAATGATCTCTTTTCTGCCGCTGTAGCTCAAAGCGATGTTCAGGTGGAGCTTTTTGTTCCGCGCCGTCCTTGCCATGACCCCGTCGAGCTTTGCCTGCAACGCACCAGGAAAATCCTTTTTGTCTCCGAGCATATTAAAGCGTATCCCTTTTTCCAGCATCATGGGAAGTTCCTTGTCTAAGAAGAAGTCTAAGAATTCAAGGAGCGTCTTCACCTCGCTTCTCGGCCTCGACCAGTTTTCCTTGGAAAAGGCGTAGAGCGTGAGGTAAGGTATGTTCAGTTCCCTGGTGATCGTTACTATTTCCCTGACAGACTCTATGCCGACGAGATGCCCCTCGGCCCTTTTGAGCCCTCGCTTTCTTGCCCACCTTCCGTTTCCATCCATGATGATGGCAACGTGTGCAGGAAGCTTATTGACGTCAAGGCTGGGCATGAATGCTGTGCTTTTCAGATCGATAGTATCTCTTTCTCTTTTTCTGAGTAAGCCTTTTCTGCCATTTCAATATATTTGTCGGTGAGTTTCTGGACTTCGTCCTGGTTCTTGTGCAGGTCATCCTGTGAAAGTTTCTTGTCCTTCTCCATCTTTTTCAGTTTTTCGTTGATGTCCCTTCTGACGTTCCTCATGGCAACCCGTGTGTTCTCAAGCATCCTATTGCCCACTTTGGTAAGCTCTTTCCTCCGCTCCTCCGTCAATTTCGGAAAGGATAGCCTGATCATCTTTCCGTCCGACATGGGGTTGACGCCGAGGTCTGATTTTTGGATCGCCTTTTCAAGTTCACCGATGATCGAATTGTCCCATGGCTGGATGGTGATGGTCCTGCTGTCGGGAACGCCGATGCTCGCTACCTGGTTGAGAGGCGTAGGCTGGTTATAATAGTCAACTTTAATATCTTCCAGGAGCGACAAAGAAGCAACGCCGGTCCTCAATTTTGAGAAATCTTTCTTCAGCGTGGTAAGTGATTTTTTCAGTTTTTCTTCAAGCTCTTCCATTACCTCGCGGTTCATGCTTTCCTCCTCACTATTGTCCCGATG
>DLMV01000052.1:51296-51614 GCA_002478225.1 Deltaproteobacteria bacterium UBA7527
CCTCACTATTGTCCCGATGTGTTCTCCGAGGACTGCGTTTTTCAGGTTATCTTTTTCCCTGATGTTTAATACGATGATGGGAAGGCCGTTCTCCTTGCAGAGGGTTATCGCAGTGAGGTCCATTACCTGCAAACCCCGGTTGAGCACCTCCGTAAAGGTGATCTCGGGAAAGAACTGCGCATCCCTGCTGGTTTCAGGATCCTTGTCGTATACGCCGTTAACCTTCGTTGCCTTCATCAGCACGTCGGCCTTCATTTCTATAGCCCGGAGCGCCGCAGCGGTGTCATTTGTAAAGTAGGGATTGCCGGTGCCGCAGGC
>DLMV01000052.1:51752-52178 GCA_002478225.1 Deltaproteobacteria bacterium UBA7527
TAGGGATTGCCGGTGCCGCAGGCGAAGATGACGATCCTTTTGTTCCGCAGGTGTTCCAGGGCAGTTTTTCTGTCGTATGGCTCGGCGATCTTTTCGATGGAGAGGGCAGTCTGAACGTGCACGGGCACGCCGAGCGCCTCAAGGGCGCCCTGCAGCGCGAGGGAATTGATGACAGTTGCCAGCATTCCGATGTAGTCGCCGGTTACCCTATCGATCCCCTCTTTTTCTCCTTCTTTGCCGCGGAAGATATTGCCGCCGCCCAGTACGATCCCTATCTCGACGCCGAGATCCCTGATCTCCTTGATCTGGTCAGCTATTTCCCGGAGCGTCCCGTGGTCTATGCCGCCTTCCCGCGCCATGAGGGCTTCGCCGCTTAATTTCAAGAGGATCCTTTTGAATTTCATATTAATGGGGCTCACGTCGCCC
>DLMV01000039.1 GCA_002478225.1 Deltaproteobacteria bacterium UBA7527
TTCTCCGTATCGGTCGAAGAACCGGATGATGGCAAGGCGCTTCTTTGCCACTTCACTCTCCTCGAGATTCCTGAGGCTATAGAGCATATCCATGAACCTCCTATAGCCTCGTATTCTACTAAATATCGGATATGCTTTTGCAGAGTGATCCATTATTTGTG
Source organism: Deltaproteobacteria bacterium UBA7527 (assembly GCA_002478225.1). Lineage (GTDB taxonomy): Bacteria > Desulfobacterota > Syntrophorhabdia > Syntrophorhabdales > Syntrophorhabdaceae > UBA5609. The sequence goes on from DLMV01000039.1 coordinate 162, forward strand.
AATGTCGCAAATGTATTATAACTTTTTCAACCTGATGAAGGCAGTATGGGGCAGAGTGAGGGACGCACGAAGGCACCTTGAGGCAATCCGGCCAGGATCAACCGCGTATGTTGCGGTCAGAGGACTCATGAACGAAGTGCATTTGAGGGAACGGAGGATATTAGCAGCGCGAGATATTAGCCGATGAATTGGAGCAGTATTATCTCAACAGAGGCATGCTTGTTAACATAGAACTAAGTGGACCGGATAAAACGTTTTTACGGTTGGTGTGTCCCTTGCTGTGCGAAGCATCGATCGAGAGGATCTTGCATGACACCAACTTCCTGGCGCATCTCGGGAAGGCTGGTTTCAAAAAAGTGATATTGGGAGACAGCGAGGCGTATACCAGAACATACAGCATCAAAAAATATGGAACAAACAATACAGGGAGGACCAGTGTTAATAGGAAAGATCACAAAAAACGGGAAACAAAGGCTGCTGGTAACGATAGAAGAGAATAAAGGCGCCAGGGTTATTGACGTACGAACCTATAATGTCATTAATGATGGGGAACTGATCCCCACCCAGGAAGGCATAGCTCTGTCGCCGGAAATTATGGAAACCCTCATAGGGTTCTTACGGGAGGCGCAAAAAAGACTAATAGCGGCATAAGGACAGAAGCAAGACCTGTCGAATGGAGAGGAGGCTGTATTGGCAAAACATAGCGGATTTTTTGGACATAAAAAGAGACAAAGAGAGATAGCCCGTCTTGAAAAGCAGAAAGAGAAGCGGGAGCGCCGTTTAAAGGCAAAGGGCAAAAAAGATGATCCCGCTGATCCGGTGGAGCCGCAAAGTACTGAAGGGACCGAGGGCGCAGAGGGGCCTGCTTCTGAGAACTAGTTCTGTTCGCTGCCAAGGAGCTCGTATACTTTGAGTGCTCCGAGCATGGAGTCTATCTCGTATATTCCGACTTCCCGGACCTTAAGGTGCGATTGCGCAACACGATGGGTCTTCTCGCTGATCAGAATGCCGTTCTGTATTGACTTCGTAATGCCCTGAAGCCTGAAAACAGTATTGACCGGGTCTCCGATGACCGTGTAGTCGATCTTCTTGTCAAAACCTATATTTCCTATGACAACCTCGCCTGTGTGTATGCTGATGCCTATTGTAAGCGGGGTGCCTATCTTGCTCAGAAAATAGTTGCTCACCGCTTCAATGGATCGTTTCATTTCAAGGGCTGCCATTATTGCGTTATCAGCATCCGACGGGCTGGATACGGGCGCGCCAAATACCGCAAGAAAACCATCACCAAGGTACTTGTCAACGATACCGTGGTGATTAAATACAATACCGCCCATAGTGGAAAAGAAGTAATTGAGCATCGACACGGTCTTCCGGGGGCCGATCTTTGTAGCGAGCCTTGAAAAACCGCGTATATCGATATTGAGCAGGGTAAGTGTCCTGAACTCATCTACAAGAGCCCTGCCCGTCTGTTCGCCGTGGATGATCTTGTCAACAACCTCCTTGGGAACGAATTTCTGGAACATCTGCCTTATCCCACGCTCATGCTCCGTCATAGATACCGTTTCGCGGTAGAGGCGCGCATTCTCCATGGCAATGCTCACCGATGATGCGATCGACTGCAGCAGGTGTTCGTCGCCGGAAGTAAAATCGCCGTGAAGCTTGTTCAGCAATTCTATTACGCCAAGCACTTTCCCTTGGGAAATAATCGGTACACACAAGGCAGACCTCGTCCTGAAGCCCGTCGATTTATCAACGTCAGAAGAGAAATGCGGCGACTGCGTGACGTCGTTCACGATAATTGATTTGCCGCATGTGGCAGCGTAACCGGCAATGCCCTGGCCCAGCCTCAGTCTGAATTTGCTCATAGTTCCAATATCCACGTTGAATGTTACTTTAAATTCCAGCTCATTGTCGCGAAGCAAAAGCAGCGAGCCGGCCTCTACATTCATAACGACACGCACCATATCCATCGTGTACTTGAGGACCTGGTCTATGTCGAAGGTGGACGACGCGAGGACATTCCCGATCTGTGTAAGCGTGTCGAGCTCTTTTTTCCTCTTTTTGATCGACGTGGAAAGCTTGCTTTTAGCAATGGACAGGGCAACGCTTCCCGCAACAATGCTTACGAAGCCGTTCGCCCTGTGAAAGATCTCTGGTTCGTTCGCATAGAGGATAAGCATCCCCTTCGGTTCGTTCTCCGTCTTCAGCGGGCTGAGCAGGCAGGAGTTGTATCTCTGGTCCAGAAGAGGTATCTTCTCGAATTCCCCGTTCAGACCGTTCTGGCCGTCAATGATCAACATTGTCCCCTGATCCATAACCTTATCAATAAGGGAGCCCTTATAGGGATAATATGAACCCTTTACAATGCTTGTCCTCTCTTGCGAGATTATGTCAAAAACAAACAGCTCTTCTGGGTGATCATCGTCTATGGTAAGTATTATGGCGAGTTCAAAAGGCACCAGGGAACGGACATCCTGTAAAAAGGTGTTGATGATCTCGTTCTCCTGCATGTTCGAATTGACGTTCTTCAGGACCTTTTCGACGATCTTAAGATACTCCGCATCAACCTCATTTTCCCTGACAAGGCGCAGGTTCTCGTACGTGAAGGCCGCGGTGCTCAAAAGCGGGGTCAAAACCTCCGTGTCCTCCTGGTTAAAAGGCGTCGCGTTGTCTCGCCTTGAGATCGTCATAACCCCGATGATGTCTTTGATCGTCTTTATGGGCATACAAATAAAGGATTTTGTCGCATAGTTTGACCTGTTGCTCCTCGCGAAACGGTTATCCTTTTCTATATCTTCCACCACTATGGGTGATTTATTGATAACGGCGTATTTCGCAATGCTCGTGGAAAAGTCTATCTTTTCTCCTGCTGCCAGGGTGCTCCCGAGCCCAATTGTCGACTGCACAATGAAATTCTTACGATGCGGCCTTTCAAGCATCAGCACAGAGCCGACATCAGCATTGACGAGCTTCAGCGCGCGTTCCAGGGTAATATACAGAAGCTCTTCAGTGTCGAATGTGACATAGCAAAGGTCTGAAAGCTCTTTGAGGGTAGATATCTCCGCCCCTTTCTTTTCCAGCTTGCCGCACGTATCCTTAAACTGGTTGGCAATGATGCGGAATGAATGTGCGATATTGTTTAGCTCGTCGCCATCCTGGCATTGTGCGTCCGCAGCGTCCGTAATCATGTTCTTTGAAATATCTTCAGATATCCTTACAATCTTATAGAAGATATTCCGGAGTATCCCGTAGCCGTAGAGAGAACAGACCAGAACCGCCAGAAGGACAAGCTGAAAAGTGTTATCTCTGAAGATATTATATTTGATGATCAGGAACAAGATGGCTGCCACCGGTATCGGGAAGAGGAACCCGAAGATGATCTGGAGCTTGTAATAAAGATTTTTATTGCGGAGCGTTATCTCGTTCGCCCATCTGTTCTCAAATAAGGCTTTTACGCTCGCCATCAGTGCCACCCGTAATCAGAGCTCTTTCCCATGATCTCAGCTACAGAAAGCGCTGAAATGTCCGCCATTTTAGCGCTTCTATGATCCCCGGCATCGATGAGGTCTACGACCCTGGAGAACATATTCTCTACAAAGATCTCGCCTGTTGACGTTTTTTTCCTTATTCCAAATATAAATCTGCACCTGTCTTCTTTCTCCATCCTGCTGATAAGGTTCTTTGTTGCCAGCACAGCGCCGTTATGCGCCAGGTCCGACAACCTGCCCGCATAATTGATGGTGTCGCCGAGGGCAGTAAATTCAATATTCGCCGACGGGTGGATGGCGCTGAAGTATTCCTGGCCTTCGTTAATGCCGATATTGAGATACAGTCCGTTATCCCACCTCTTTTTTACCTTCCACTCCTCTGACATTTTCTCCATGCTTTCCTTGATCTCCAGTGCACATTGAACAGAGTTTGCTATATATTTGAGGTCGCGATCCTTAAGAAAATAGTAGACCAGCCCGTCGCCGGCATGCTTTCCATACACTCCGTAATATTTTCTGAATAATTCTTCGATCCTTTTTCTCATTTGATTTATCAGTTCAAAATATTCCTCCGGAGGCAACTCGGCGCAAATACGGACAGAATCCTGGAGATCGGCCACGATAACGCAAAAATTGATCAGGACGGGCATCCTCCGCTGCAGCAGATCGCTGATAACCCTGCTCCGGTTTGTCAGGAATTCCATTGCCCTGCCAAGCGCCGCATCGACCGGTTCATACAAAAAGAACAAGCCTTCCCTGAAAAACGTTACGTATAAACGGTACGACTCTTTGCCGCCTTCCTTTTTTTCTATGTCAACGTAGGTCTGGTTAATAAGTTCTTTCTTTTCCAGAGACAAGGAACGATCAAAAGACCTCTTTAGAAGGTCGATCTCCTTGTCGTGCATATTCGGGTAAAGGCCTTCAAGGGCGTCTCTTGAATGCCGCGTTTTAAAAAAGGTCATATGGAGGTCAAGGACCGCCTCCCCGTGAAGGAACTTAAAGATATTCCGCGATCCCGGATCATCTATCTGTCGAACCGGCCGCTTGAATATTTCCTCCTCGGCAGCCTGGTTTGTCCATTCGATCTCGAACTTATAGTTTATAAGATATGCCGGTGTGCGAATGTCGTCGATCGAGAGGGTTAACTGTCCCATTTCCTCCGAAAAGGGCTTTTTTTGGATGTCTTCCTTTATTGCTTTTACCGCCGGACCTCCGGCAAGGATAGCGGCTATCTCTTCGATGGACCTGCCTTCCTTTTTCATTGATCTCACTTTTTGGATTCTGTCTATTGCTGACCCTGGAAAAAACCCTATCTTCTTTGTTTTTCCCTTGCCCGCTTCCGGCCTTTTAACCAACGGTTTTGGTATTATGCCTAATCGTATATAATTATTGAGCGTAGCCCTTGATATGCCGGTCTTTTTAATGATCTCTTTACTGTCAATTAATGATTGATCTGTATAAGTATCCATAAT
>DLMV01000060.1:0-3221 GCA_002478225.1 Deltaproteobacteria bacterium UBA7527
CGAAAAATATTTTACGTTATCTTATTTTGCAGGTTAATGAAAAGTCATAAATTATCTTATGATATTAAAGGATTACACCTACGAATCATGATGTTTCTCTTGCTAAGGAACTGTTTATTATAGATTGAAAGCGCGTACAAATTCACGACAGAAAAAAACTCTATGTTAGAAGTGTAGCGCCGATCAACTGTATAGCTTTTATCTCCCGCAACATTTCCTAAATTTTTTCCCACTTCCACAAGAGCACGGATCATTTCTACCGATTTTGTTTATTTTTTGAAGAATTTCTAGTTTTTTTTGTTTTTCTACCAATCTAATGTTCTCATCTATTTTAGACTTGAATTTATTATCGAGAAATAAAGAAGGATGCCATCCTTCTATGATCTTTTGGACAATATAACTATCGACTAAGCTTGCCCCAATACCCGCTAAAGGGTTTTGAAGACCAACGACTATAGGGAAGACAAATCTTACAGTTTTTACGATTCTATCTATAAGACTTTGATGTTTTTTGTTTAATAACGTCGTCATGATTGCTTCGGGGTCATAATCGATTCCCGAAATCCATTTTCTAAATAGTTTCCCATCCGTAGTTTCCCTGAAGGCAATTATGTCATCAGCGTTTATAATCCTATTTTCAAACAGCACATTTAAGTCAGGTATCCCTTTGTTTGACAGGATTTTATCCCGAAAAATGTCAACTGAAGAATTCAACAAATGTTCATTCATTGCTGGCGATAGTTTTCCTTTTATAAATTTTTTTGCCCATGCATCAATTATTACGGAATCTGAGCCTATCCTTTGAGCATCAATTAAACCTCTGTTTATATGATTCAATCTTAAGATTTTTAGCAAATCATTTTTATTAATTGCCTCAAAATCGGTAGACGTAATATCAAACATGTTTGTAACATTTCTGTTTTGCACATCGTATGACGTCTCTTTGAACAATATATCAGTTACAAACTCCTTTTTAGTATTGGCAATATTTGCGACCAACAGCGCTAGTATTTTCCCTATTTGGCCTTTATTTATATTATTAATAGGTACCGTACTAATCTTGGTTAGTATCTCCTCAATCCATGAGATTTTGCTATTTCTACTATCTGAATCGCCTATGTCAGCTATGATTAGTTTATAAGTGTTTGAATCCTTAGCTATTGCACCAGTAACTGGACCTAAATTTTCATATATTTCAAAAGATTTTGACTCTAATAACTTTATGCAATCATCGGCTCCGAACAGATTTAGCAGATGAAGGACATCATAAATATCCACGCACAATTTGTCATGAAGAATCAAAGCGCTCAGTATGTCTGACCGCAGTTCTGAGTTAATAGGATTACCGCTTTTTGGTAAATCGATATTCATTAAAATACAATCAACGGTTTTTCTACCTTCACACATCAGGTCGGGATCATCGGTAAGGTCCACTATATATCCCATCAGCTTTTGAGGAAAATTGTGTAATAATGCTTTATTCATATAGATACCCAATAATATCTCGTTTATTCCAGTAATTCAATCCTTATAAGAATTGCCACTTATAATTCTTATCTTTTTCAAGGCCTGCAATTCACAGTTTCAGGAAGAAGTTAAAAGGCTGTCCCACTTGTTTTTATAGCACTACCTTAAGCCCTTCACATTGCCACCCCTCTTGTTTTTCCCGTTCCCTCTCTTTCTTGTATTCACGTGCTACGTTATATAAACGCCCTCCAGAGAAGGCAAGCCAGGCATAGCCTTTATGAACGTATATTTCATTGTCTCTTACCACAAGCGCCTTTGAGCATTTTGAGACATAGGCAGTTACATAGTTGATTAATCGTATTCCCGACACATGACGGCCCGGTTTAAGCTTTCCCTGAGAGACAAGCTGTCTTTCATACTTTCTCTTGTCCATGTAATCGACCCCCTGAGGCTCACTGTAAGGCCACAAGGACGCTATTTCTTGTATTGAGCCTATCCAACGCCCTCGAAATATTACATGGACGTGAGGATAGCCGTTTTCCTGAAATTCCAATGTCCAGCCCACGAACTTCCAGGGGATGCCGTTTTTCTTCTGGTACTTTCTCAGTTTCCTTATGAACACGCTTATCCATGACCCGATATGTATTGTTGCATACTGGACAGGGAGAAGGTTTGTATATTTAGGCATGAATAACTGCACCTCTGCTTCGTGGGTAGTAAGGGTTAGAAGAACACAGTCTGCAATCTCTCCTATGCCCTCTTTAAAGACTTTCTGGATATGGATTGACCTTCTCCCCTTTACATTACACCAGCGACCGTTCTGAGCGACTATTATCTTACCCTCCGGGGAGACAAGACCGACACCGTAGGAATTCTGCCTTCTTACCAGGTCTTCAAACCAGTGGTATATGTTTTCTTCTGTGAGAAGACCTAATTTATACACAAAGAGCTTGTTTTCAAGGGTAGTATATTTCTTCTTTGGTTGAACTATGACTTTTTACACTCCTTTATTTCTTCTTCGGGCATGCACAAATGAGAGACGACATCATAAGTGCCTTCATAGAGTGTCTTTCCGCAGTCTTCACATACATTATAGACCTTCCTGTCTTTATCCTCTTCCTGCTTATGAAAGCCTCTGTTACCCTGTCTTCTCCCTCCGAATACTTCACGGAGAGCGTTAATCCTGTTGATATTGTATGAACGCTTTCTCTTATAATAGAGGGAAGAATATCCATAGCTATCTTGGGAACAATTACTGGTAGTATCTATAAACCCATAGGAACCCCTCCGGGGCTCTTCGGGTTCATGCTCTTCTACGCCAAAGACTTTCTTTGCTTCTGTGATGAATTCATCAAGAATGCTCAGAGGCGGGCAAGCGGGATCGCTTTCGCGCCTATGCTTCGGGGCGAGAGGGCCCTCCGCCCGGCGCGGCGATCCGCCCGCCAATATTGATTGACCTCTTTTTAATGCTTTTTGCTTACGACTTACTTCTAAATCACTTCTAAAGTCTCTTCGAAAGGTTGATAAATCACGGTTTGGCGAGGGTTCGAATCCCACCCTCTCCGCCATTCATACCGCGTCCCTCTTGAGTTTCCAGGGCATAAAACTGTTAGGTGATTGTTAGGTCAGGGAAGAGACAGCAACGTTCATCAACTGCATCCCCATCGCGATCAATTTGTCAAATGTCAAGGGCTGACCCCGGTACCGGCTGAGGCCATGCTGCCATGGGATCAGAAGTCTTTAGTGTGGACCGT
>DLMV01000060.1:3345-8739 GCA_002478225.1 Deltaproteobacteria bacterium UBA7527
CTTTAGTGTGGACCGCTTCCTTCAGCTCATCCCATTTGTAATCGATCAGTTCAAGAAGAACGTTGTTCACCTTCTTTGGATGGATGAAGGCAAACTCGCAGTCGCGAAACGGCCTGGTCTTCTCTCCTCCCGGGGCCGGGATGAAGGAATAGCCCTTCGGCTCCAGTTCCTGTATGGCCTCTCTCGTATTATCGACATTGAAGCTCACGATCATCACTCCTTCGCCGTTCTTCTCTATCCATTTCGCAACATGGCCATCTGGGGCAGTCGATTCCATGAGCTCAAATCCTATACCGCCCAGCAAGTACCGCGCGACGCGGATCTTTTCACGCTCATCGATGTAGGAATCATCCGGTCCCGTCTTCCCCATGATGGGCTCCCACGTCTCTTTCGCCGCATCGAGGTCTTTCACCGCTATGCATATATGGTCGATAATATTGACCTTCATTATTCTCCTCCCTGCGGACCACTATTTACGCGCTGTCACTGCGATCAAGCGTAGCCGTGGCCGGTTTTTTCCTGACATTTTAATATCAGATACGCTGACAAGCAAATAATAATTTGGTCCCGGACAAATGGGCGCACCTTATACCTTGCCTTTCCTCGCCTTGAGCTCCGGCGGAAAAAAAATAAAGGTCAGCGCGACGATCACGCCGAATGCGATGTATGCTGTCGTAAAGACCCATGCCGGCAGATCGTAAAAGATGATCGTCCTAACGATGCGGGCAACGAATGAGATCTGCTCCTCCGTATTCTGGCCTGCAAGCTGACGCATGCGATACTCCCATTCAGTGAGCGGGCAGAACATACCAAAGACGGCCTGCAGGGTTACGAAGGCGATGAGCGCCAGATGGCTTATCCTGAAGATGGGACCTTTCACAAAACCCCATCCCTTAAAATATCCGGCGATGATCGCCCCCTCTCCTCCTACTGTATAGACAACGACGAGGAGATGGACGAAAACGATGATATCGGCAAGAAGAGAATAACTCATATGAACCCGTTCCTCTCTCAGCCCTCCGCTCTCCGCTCTCTGCTCTCGCCGTATGTTGCCTTCACCCTCCTGGACCTTATCAGGTAGAGATACCAGATGGACAGATACACCATAACGATAACGTTGTTGACCGAAGAGGTCTTCACAACCTCGTGGGAGGTTCCTTCCGAAAGACCCACGATCGCAGGGAGGAATATGGAAAACAACGAGTAGAGGAATGCGCAGATAAAGTATCGTTTGACCGTGGTGACAGCGTTCGGGACGATCTTCCAAAGGGAAATGCCCGTATAGATGCTGAACACTATCAGACAGGTACTGCATAGCCCGCCGATCAGCATGAGCCTGAACAACCCGGGCTGCTGGTCAAAATAAGGCTTTGTTTCATTGGTGACGGCGATAAGCGTAATAAATGCGCTGAGCGGATCAAGTATCGTGAGACAGACACACAGCAATAGAAGCCATCCCTTCACCCCTTTATATCGTGTGTCGGTATTATTCAATAGCTGCATCCTGTTCCATGAACCCGGATCAGCCCTTCTTCAGGCGCACCCTGACCATCCACCCATTGTCGAGCTTCACTACCATCTCTATAGATAGGACAAGCGGATCGATGGGGGTAAGAGAGGTCTCTCCTGTCTTCGTATCTAACCGGACAGAGAAATCCGCCTTGCCGTCGCCGCTGTAGTCAACCGATTCTTCAATGACCCCCGGCAAGCCCGCAAGTGGTTCCCAGTTCAACTGGATAAAACCTTCGCTCTTCTCGCCAATGAGCGCGTCGAAGACGGGACGGTGCACAAGTGTCCTGTAAGCACCGTGATCGACAGACCGCACGACCTCTCCCCCCGAATACCGCGGGGAGATCTTCACCCCTGAGGCAGCAACAAGGGCACGGCTGAAAAAGTTACTCCCCAGGAATGTGGCAAAGACCATAATGATCGCTGCGATAGCCCACATATATCCGATGATCGAACGTATCTTTGCCATTACATGCACCTCATCAGATCATGCTCCCTGTCGTAATGAGCTTCAATATCCTCATGATCCCATCCTCAATAATATGGGAGGAGAATATTGCAAGGAACAGGAAGGCAGAAAAAAGAAAAAGGAGGCGATAGACGTTCCTCTTCCCCGGAATATCCGTCCCTTTTATGTGATAGCCGATAGCGCCTTTCGGACAGTTGTCGATGCACTTGCCGCATTTCATGCAGGTGATGCGTGTACGGCCCTGCTCGAGGCTCTCCTCGTTCATGGACAGGGTCGGGCATACCTGGATGCACCGCTTGCACTTCAGGCACTTTTCTTTGTCGATCCTCACATCAAAGGCATTTATCTTGTTCGTCACCGACTGCATTGCGCCAAAAGGGCAGAAGAACGCGCACTGTGTCCTCTTCTTCGTCAGGATAGGAAGAACGATCACAAGGCCGATGAAGAGGCTGACAAAGATGATCGTCTGTATGAGGACCGTCGTTGAGGTAACGGCTTTAAACTCCGTTACCGCTTTAAATGGACATAGCCAGGAACAATAAACAGGCGAGAGGTAAGCTGCCGCGGTCAACACCACAAAGAGGAGGACGGCGAAGGGGAGGTATATCCATTTGGGGTTGATGTTCTTTATGACCGGCCTCTTGAGGACCCTCGAGAAGCCGTCGTCAAGGCCGCCGTAAAAACAGCCCCAGCTGCAGAACCCTCTTCCGAAGGCAAGCGTCGCCCCTATCCATATGACGAACATGGACGCAATGGAGGCGTATCCTCCGATGAGGCTGCCAGGAAAGATGATCGTCTTCGTAAGGGCCACAGGGACCAATGTCATGGGTATCACAAGATGACAGAACGGCACCTCGCACTGGAACACCTTTGCCTCCGAGAGGGACATGCTCCCCCTTACCTCGAACATGTGTGAGATAAAGGATATGACGAGCGCGACCGCAAAAGTGCTGAAATAGATCGCCCGGTACCTGTCTGTTCTGCCCGTGTATATCAGGAGAAAAAAGATGGTATTCGCAAAAAGGATCGTAAGGGCCAGGGCGATCAACTCTTTCGGGTCCTGCGGCATCTTTCCCTGGCTGAACATGACAACGGTGGTAACCGCCATCACCATGGTGAGAACGATCGTTGTGCCTATGCTTTCTCCCTGAGGAGCCTTATGGGGGTCAGTTTTCATATGCCCCTCACTCCTTCTATCACGGCTATTATTCCTGCATATAGGTAATACAGCCCAACGATCCCTGACGCCATCTTCCCTATGATCTGAAGCGCCTGTATGCGGCGCAACGCCCCGACAAAGGGTATCGGGATGAAAAATATGGAGGTACCGATGAAGAACATAAAGAAAAAGAAAAGGCTGTACGACAGGTTCCCTTCTGCCGCCGCGCCGGTCATCGCAAGGAGAAAGGGCGGGCAGAGAGCAATGCCGCTTAGCAGACCGGCCAGTGTGGGGATAAGCAAAGGAACCTTGATCTTCCGGGCAATACGATCGATGCTTTGGGCCGCACACGGGACATCTGTTCTGAAAAATGCGTAGATCATAAGGAGACAGGAGAAGACAATATAAAGCACCCCGATCAGGAATCCCTTCGACCCAAGTCTATCGAGGATCGATAGGTTGATCAGCCAGGCGATGAAGGCGAAGACAAGATACCCGGCAAGGCGCCCCAGAAGGAACTGTGTCAATGCAATATAATTTCGCGCAATGTTTTTCCCCTCGCCGAGCATATACGGGATCAATACGGGCGTGCAGTATGCGACGCATGTTGCGCCGTTGCTCAGACCGAGGAAAAACCCTTTCATGCGTATAGGTTACACTAAAAACACACCAAAGTACATAATTTCGCAGTGGCACACAGCAGCCGGCCTTCGCCTTTACCCTTCCTGTCATTTCGAGCGGAGCGCGGCAATCTCACTAATAGTTATACCCTATGAGATCGCCACGTCGCTTCGCTCCTCGCGATGACAATATAACAAGAACCCCGTTCCTCGCATCTCGATCCTTGTTCCTTGATAGAATCTGACCAGCATCCAGTATTGAGCATCCAGCGACGAGTGTCCAGCAACCAGCGTCGAACATCGGGTACAGCTTATGGGCTGTTTTTCCTTCGGAATATGATATTATAGATACTATGGTGATAACGGCTGTGGTCTCTTGCATGCTGATCATTGTTTCCTGCGTCACGGCAGGTCATGCGACCCCTGCATACCCGGTACAGGAAGTCTTAAAAGATGAGATCTACATCATCAACGGATATCGATACGAGGCCATGACGGCCTGTGAAGGGATCGCCGAAGGGGACTGGGTTGTCTTTTTACAGGGCAGCCCGTATGGAACATGCTCCAGCGCAGTCATTCAAAACCTTTATACCGGGGCAACGTGCAGCCTCTGGTGCGACTGACGCGCTTATTGGGTGCATCCGGTTATCCGGCTCCTCGTCTCTCGTTCCTCGCACCTTGTTCCTTGTACTCCGTGTTTCATGTTGTCTTTCACTTTATACTTTTCACTTTTAATACAGCCCCTTCACCTTACCGGTCTCCACATCGACGTCAATCCTTCTGAACGCTGGGTCTGAGCCTGTGCCAGGCATTAGATTTATAGAACCTGCAACAGGGCAAAGGAACCTGGCCCCTGAAAACACCAATATATCCCTGATAGGCAAGGTCCACCCCCTGGGCACGCCTTTCAGCTCCGGGTCGTGGGACAGGCTAAGATGGGTCTTGACCATCATGGTAAAGTAATCCTTCTTATCCGGGTCTTTTTCTAACCTTTCTGCTTTCTCCTCCACCCCGGGCAGCCACAGCACTTTATCTGCGCCATAGATATTCTTTGCGATCAGATCGACCCTCTCCACCAACGGCATCTCAACAGGATATAGGAACTGAAAATTTACATCCTCATTACAGGCGTCGATCACGGCATCCGCCAGTTCCAGGGCGCCCTCTCCTCCCTTTTGCCATGACTCCGAAACCGCTACGCGCGCGCCTTCAGCCTCGGCTATCCTTTTCACAAGCCTCAGTTCCTCCTTTGTGTCGGTATTGAAGCTGTTGATGCATACAACAGGTTTAACGCCCGACAGCTTGACCGTCCGTATGTGGTGGACAAGGTTCGGCAGACCTTTCTCTAATAATTGCAAATTCTCTTCCCTGTATTCAGCAGGGAGGGGCAATCCCGGCGCCACCCTGGGGCCTCCGCCATGCATCTTCAGTGCCCTGATCGATGCGGTAATGACGGACACATTCGGCTTAAGCCCGCTGATCCTGCATTTAACGTTCCAGAACTTCTCGAACCCTATGTCGGACGCAAACCCGCTCTCTGTAACGTGATAATCAAATAATTTCAGGCCGACCATGTCGGCGATGATCGACGACTGCCCGATGGCGATATTCGCGAACGGTCCCGCATGGACCAGGAC
>DLMV01000060.1:8836-13050 GCA_002478225.1 Deltaproteobacteria bacterium UBA7527
ACATGGACCAGGACGGGCTGTCCCTCGACCGTCTGCAAAAGGTTCGGGTTGATGCTCTCCCTGAGGAACGCGCACATCGCGCCCGCCACCTCCAGGTCCTCTGTCGTGATAGGTTTGCCGTAACGGTCGAACGCCATGGTGATCTTTCCGATCCTCTCCCGCAGGTCCCTGAGGTCTTTCGCTATTGACAGGATCGCCATCAATTCAGAGCTGACGGCAATATCAAAACGGGACTGCATCGTGTATCCGTCCATCTTCCCGCCGATCCCGATGATAATATTTCTTAAGGCCTGGGCGCAGAAATCAATGACCCAGCCCATTTGAACGCTTTTGGTATCGATATCCAGGCGTCTCAGATCTCTTTTTGCGAGCTCAGGGTCCGTGTAGTTCCTTTCGTGCTGCATCCTGGCTGTCAGGGCCGTCATGGCGAGATTGTGGGCGTTCATGATATTATTGATATCGCCGGTCAACCCCAGAGAGAACTCCGTCAGCGGGATCACCTGGGCGTTGCCTCCTCCGGCAGCGCTCCCTTTCACATTCATTGTGGGTCCGCCGGAAGGCTGGCGTATGGCCCCACCTGTTCTCTTGCCCCTTTTGCCCAGTCCCTCCAGCAGCCCTATGCACGTTGTTGTCTTCCCCTCTCCGAGGGGTGTCGGGGTAATGGCGGTGATATTGATGTACCTCCCGTTCTTGTTCTGACGCAGCCTGTTCATTATTTTCATGAAGCTGAGCCTCCCCACCTTGCCGTGAGGAATCACCTCATCCTTTTCGAGCCCCATTTCCTCCCGGAGCTGCCAGATCGACTTCATGTTCACTTCCGCCGCTTCAGATATCTGCCAGTCAGACATCCTGTTCGCATCGTAGGGCATGCACAATTCCTCCTTTCTTACTATTTTGGTGAAAAATGCTCATGATTCATAACCCGCCACAAATAAGCTGTTTGGCAATCTCATCTTTTGCACACCCCGACAGAATCTTCCGCGCATTTTTTGCCGTCTGTCCAGGTTTCCTTGCCCAAGCGTGCGCCTGTAAGGTTCGCGCCTGTCAGGTATGCACCGGCAAGATCACAACCAGGGCATTGGCCTGTTGACTTTAGCCCCTGAAGATCCGCATCGTTGAACCCATACCCGGCATCCAATGCCAGAAAAAATAGAAGAACTGACAGAATGAAAAAAGATCATCGTCACTTTGATCATCGGATACCTCTCCTTAGGTGATTCTCTCATTATAGCAAAAAAAAGGCGGTTCGCAACTTCGAACGCCCCTGCCCAGTATTGCTTCGACCTCCTGGAGGTGTGGTCCCGGGCAAATCGAGCTGTATAAAAAAATTATCCCATTTATGCTGATTTCTGTTGCAATTGGGGGAATTACATGTATCATATAAGAAAAAACAGCCAAGGGAGGGCTTTTTATGAACAAGGGGGATTTAATAGACGCAGTGGCAAAGGGAGCCAAGCTATCAAAGGCAAGTGCCGAGAAGGCACTCAATGCTGTCGTTGACTCCATCGGCGCAACACTGAAAAAAGGCGGCAAAGTAGCGGTGGTCGGCTTCGGGACCTTCTCGGTAGCACAGAGAAAGGCAAGGAAGGGAAGAAACCCGCAGACCGGTAAAGAGATCAAGATACCGGCAAAGAAGGTCGTAAAGTTCTCAGCGGGAAAGAAGCTGAAAGCCAAGGTCGCCAAGTAACAAAAGAAGATACTGTCCGTTACAAAAGAAAGACCACCTGTGGGTGGTCTTTCTTTTGTCTTGCTCAGTTTCCTGAGTTTCTTTTTTCCGGCCGCTTAATATCCTATCTTCTTTTTCCAGTCAGGCTCAAAAAGCTCATCAAAAAAACTTTCCATCTTTTCAATGAGGCGTTTCCATCCCGGTCCGTATTCATGGACAAGGACATCTTCGAGAAAGGGCACTATCTCACCGAGCTTGTTCTTGGGGAGATAGGCCCTCGCCTTCATATCGTAGGCCCGTTTCAGGGCATCGGAATTGAGTGCGTGCGCGGTAAGCATTACGACCTTCATGTTTCTTTTTACAGCCATTTCAAGGAGATCAAAGCCTCTCACGCCCATGATGTCAAGGATCACGATATCGTAGACACCGGACCGAAGCTTACCGGCGGCCTCATTATATGTTGCTGCCTGGTCGAACCGGCAGGTTGCGCAGGCCCCTTCTATCTCTTCCCGGAGAACCTGGAGCACATCCAGCTCGTCGTCCACCGCCAATATTGTCTTTCCTTCAAGAAAGGATTTTCCCATAGGTACTTCCTCCTTTTATTTAACTCCCCATCAGGAGAGTAGGTAAAAATGTTGCGAGGGCCGGGAAACAGATCAGGATCACGGCTGCAACACAGAGCGCGATCAGGAAAGGCCAGATTCCCTGAAAAACAGTTCCCAGGGGGATCTTGGAGATTCCGGCAACAACATAACTGTTCATTCCTACCGGCGGCGTGATAACGCCCATCATCGTGATAAGCACAATGACCACTCCAAACCATATGGGGTCGTAGCCAAGCTGGATGACAACAGGGTAAAAGATGGGGATGGTGAGAATGATCAGTGCAAGCGCATCTATGACGCAGCCGCCGAGTAGATATATAAACATTATCAAACCCATGATCATAGCATGGGGAAGCGCCATGCTCCCAACGGCTTGGGCAACCTTGAAAGGTATTGTTGAGACCGCAAGGAAATGACCGAAAATAGTCGCCCCGGCAACGATAACCATAATCATGCATGATGATAAGAGCGTTTCAAGGATCGATTTGCCCACTTCCTTAAAGGTTATAGACCTCGTAATGAGCGTGAGGATAAGTGTTGCAAATGCGCCGACCGCTCCTCCTTCCGTGGGGGTAAAAAAGCCTTTCATCATCCCTCCCATGACAACAATGAAGATGATGATTATCTCGATTGCTCCGGGAAGCGATTTAAACCGCTCTTTCCATGTAGATGCTTCGCCCTTGGGACCCAGAGAGGGATCTTTCAGGCACCAAAAGAAGATAGAGATTATAAATAAGGCGCAGATCATGATGCCGGGAAGCACGCCGGCCATGAAAAGCTTGCCGATCGATTGCTGTGTGAATATGCCGTACACTATGAATATCACGCTCGGGGGTATCATGATGCCAAGCCCTCCGGATGATGCGATTGATCCGCCGATGAGCTTATCGCTGTATTTGTATCGTCTCATCTCAGGTACGGACACGCTCGTGAATGTAGCGGCTGTTGCAGTGGTAGATCCGCATATGGCGCCGAAAAATGTGCACCCTATAACTGTCGCCATTGCAAGTCCGCCCGGTATATGACCTATGAATCGAAACGCTGAATCATACAGCTTTCTTCCTATCCCTGAGTTCGCCGCGAGCTGCCCCATGAATATGAAAAGAGGAATGACCGTGAGACTGTAAGAGGAAAAGACATCGAAAATGTCCTTGGCGATGAGGTTCGCCCCGGCCTGAAATGATGTTATATAGCTGAAACCCAGAAAACCTACTATTGCCATGGCAAACCCTATTTCAAGGCCTGCAAAAAAAAGCATAAACATAATGATAAGGCCTATAATGCCGACTATTTCCGGGCTCATGACCGCCTCCTTACAATACCAACAACATCGACCAGCTGGGTAAAAGCCTGGAGAAAGCAGCACACGCCTATTCCGAAAGCAATAGGATAAAACGGCATCTGTATGGTAAGGGATACCTCCCCGGATCTCCAAAGGTCTGCCCCCATTATGAACAGGTTATATCCAAGAAAGATAAACAGGAATACACCTAAAAGACGTGTAATGACGCGCAGTATCCTCTGGATCCCTGCCGACAGTCGCATGGTAAGAAAGTCAACGGTGATATGGCTTCGCGCCGATGTCGTGTAGGGGATGCAGAAACCTATCACTACAGCAGCTGAAAAACCTACAAGCTCATACGTCCCTACGATCGGATGATCAAAGTCCCTCAGGATGACATCGGCCACCGTCAATAACATCATGAACATCAGTGCAAATCCGCCGATAAGGTAAAGATAACGATTGACCCTTTTGCATCTCTCAAATAAATCCATGTTCCCTCCTTCCTTTTTCAGTCAATCTTATATTGGAACGCTCATTCGCCGTAAAAGAACAAAGCGTGCGATCCAACTCGTAAACCAGCGTTTAAAATGAAAAACCATAGATTTTGAACTTAGCGTTTTATATCACAAAATGTGATTTAAATAAATAGTATAATGCG
>DLMV01000060.1:13135-14143 GCA_002478225.1 Deltaproteobacteria bacterium UBA7527
GACGTTGTTTCTGAAATTGCGCTGCTTCTCGCTTTTTCAACTAATATTCCCTCATATCAACAATTGAATTGTCAAGCCGACTTGTTCCGTGATTCCAATCTTTTTTCATTTCGCATCAAAAATTATAAAAACACAAATGTATTTTATTGATAACGCAATTTCAGGAACAATGTCCGCACCACCCGTATTGCATATCTGCATCTACGGTTGTTCAGTACCGGTCTGATATCGTAATTGATGCTTAAGGACCGGACCTTCCGCCCAGAGCGCCGGCATTTTCTGATCAAACGTCTTTAATTTTGTCTGAGGATGATTTCTTTGCGTCGCCGTTCGGGGATGCGTCGATCTTTCTTGTGGGAGAGCGAAGCCATTCATGCAGGTTAAGCTTCTGGAGCCGCGCTACCATAACCAGCAGGATGCGCCTGAGCAATTTTAGCTGGAGCTCTATGGGAAGATCATTGAGCTCATCCGCATTAAAAGTTAATATGAGGCATTCTGTCCTGCTTACAACATCAGCCATACGGGGAGCTCCCAGCAAACCGACCTCGCCGAATATATCCCCGGCAGCGAGAACTGCTAAAACTTTTTCATGTAAAATGACCTCGACATGCCCCATGACCAGGATGAACATACGGAAGTCCGTTTCTCCCTGGCTCACAATACGGGTATCGGTCTTTTCCTTGATCCACGTGCCTCTCTCCAGAAGAATGCCGATCTCATTATCGTCGAAGCAGTCGAAAAAAGGGATATCTTTGATCAGATGCAGGATGACTTCGATCGCTACGTTCATGTCTTCAATCGTTTTGATTATTAATTACTACTATACTCTATGTGATATACAAGGATATACCGGGCATGTCAAGGGATTCTTTTGGGAGAGCAGGGGGTGGTCAATGGCTGAGCCTTCTCGCCTCATTGAAAATAAAAAAGGACTCACGAAACGCTTCGCAAGCCCTTGTCGTTGTTGGTTGCGGGGACCGGATTTGAACCAGTGACCTTCGGGTTATG
>DLMV01000060.1:14323-16435 GCA_002478225.1 Deltaproteobacteria bacterium UBA7527
CCTTCGGGTTATGAGCCCGACGAGCTACCATTCTGCTCCACCCCGCTGTTATATGTGCAATAAACTAAATGAAAACCGATGCAAAGTCAATAGTATTTGAATCGATGCTGACGACTATCCACTGCCTTTGAATGAGATTGCCGCGTAGCTTCGCTCCTTGCAATGACCTATCACCTATCACCTATTACCTTTCACCTTTAAGTTACTTTTCCTTCATCGTCCAGACGCCGTCCCAGGTGCCATCGGGCGGGTTCTGGAGAAAATATTCGCAGCGTTCGAGGCATATCCGGCAGAGGCGGTCGTGTCCGTTCAATGCGAGGGCCTCATTGAACTTCCTGATGCCCTCCTCCCATTTTGTCTGCCTGTAGAGCGCTATCCCTTCGTGGTACAGCTTTACGACGTCCTTCATGTTCGCGAAGGATCTCTCGTCGTGGTAATCGAGGACCTCATAGACGGTAATAGGTTCGTTCTTGCCCTTCACCCGCATGCGGTCCACTTCCCTATAGAGATAATTCCCTTTCAGCTGCCTGAAGGTGAACTCGCTGATGAGGATGCTCGAACCGTAATATTTGTTTGCGCCTTCAAGACGGGAGGCAAGGTTGACGCCGTCGCCGATGACCGTATAGTCCATCCGCTTCATGCTGCCAATGTTCCCTGAAACGATCTTGTCGGTATTGATGCCAATCCCTATCCGGACAGGGTCTTTTCCGTTCTTTGCCCTCTCTTCGTTAAATCCCCTGAGCGCACGCAGCATCTCGATCGCCGCCATCACAGCCCGGTCAGCGTCTTCGCCGCTCGAGAAAGGGGCGCCGAAGACAGCCATTATGGCGTCGCCGATATATTTATCGAGCACGCCGCCGTATTTGAAGATGATATCGACCATGATGGTGAAGTATTCGTTGAGCATGCTCACCGTCTCATGGGCGCCGATCCTTTCGGAGATGGAGGTGAAGCTCCTGATGTCGGAGAAGAACACCGTCGCCTCCTGAAGCTGCCCGCCAAGAATCGTATCGCCGGCCTCGAGGAGCCTTTCTGCGACCTCTTTCGTCATATACCGAGCCATGGTGCTCTTCAGCCTCTTCTCTTTCGTCAGGTCCTCAAAGACGAGCATCGTTCCGATGGGCATGCCTTTCACGTTGATGAGGGGCACGATCATCATATTGACGGACACCTTAACGTCCTCATCGAGAAAAAGCTCCGTGTCCATAGCGACATAATGTTGGCCGGTATTTGTTACATCGTCCACGTGCTCAATGATCCAATTGTTGTTTCCGGAGAAGTAGTTCGTCGCGGACAGCCCCATGATGCCCTGCACGGTAACGCCGAGGATCCTCAGCGCTGCCGAATTGCATTTCACGATCCGCTTCCTGTCATCAAGGGTAATGACGCCGTTGGTCATGCTTTCGAGCATGCTCTCGTTGTAGTTCTTCATGTTCAGGACATCATCGAAGAGCTTCGCGTTCTCGATCGCGATGGATGCCTGCGCTGAAAATGCCCTGAGGCGGTTCTCGTCCACCTTCGTGAACGGCCCTCCGCGCTTGTTAAGTACCTGGACAACGCCGATCGTCCTTCCTTCTTTGTTCTTCACGGGCATGGTGAGGATGTTCCTCGTCCTGTAGCCGGTCTTTTTATCGACCTCGGGGTTGAACCGATCATCCTTGTATGCGTCGGGGATATTGATCGTCTCGCCGGTCGTGAATACCGTCCCGGCTATGCCGAGATGGCTTGGAAAGCGTATCTCTTTTGTTTCAATGCCGAGGGCGACCTGCGACCACAGCTCATCGGTCTTTTCATCGTAAATGAAAAGTGTGGCCCTGTCCGCGCCCAGCATATCGGTCGTCGTCTCGATGATCTTTGCAAGGAGCGGTTGGAGCTGCAGCTCTGAAGAGATGGCGGAGGTGATCTCCAGAAGCTGCGACTCCTCCTCCTTTGCCTTCTGGACCTCATCGAAAAGCTGGGCATTCTGCAGGGCGGCGGAGGCCTGGGACGTGATCGCCTCGAGGAGCGCCAGGTCCTCATCGTGAAAATCCGCATTCTTTTTATTGAGCAGCTGGATAACGCCGATGGTCTCATTGTTCCTGGTCCTGATAGGCGCGCAGAGGATGTTGTTCA
>DLMV01000060.1:16559-25761 GCA_002478225.1 Deltaproteobacteria bacterium UBA7527
ATCCACCTCGGGGTTGAACCGCGGGTCTGAATAGGCGTCATTGATGATGATCGGATCGCCGCTCGTGAATACGGCCCCTGCTATCCCCGCGCTGTTAGGGAACCTGATCTCGTTCACTTCTTCTCCCTGGAGGATCCTCGAAAAGAGCTCCTTCGACTCTTTATCATTCAAAAAGAGCGTGCCTCTGTCGGCATTTATCGCCTCGGTTGTTATCTCGATCATCCGGCTTAAGAGCTCGTTCAATTGGATCGTGTCGGAGATCTTTTTTGAGACCTCGAGGAGCGCCGTCAGCTTTGCCAGCACATCGGAGATCTTCAGGAGGAATTCCTCTCGGTCTGCCTCGCTAAGCCCGTCGAGGATGTTCTTGATGTCTTCCTGCTGGAGCCTCCGCTCCAGTATCCTGTTCACAATATCGAACTTTATATCCATAGCTTTATCATCCAGGCACTATTATATATTAGTCAGGACTATATTTTAAAGGAGAAATTGACCTGCCTGCTCTATAATGGTATAATGCAGAACTGATAATCTTCGGAGGAGATGACCATGAGGATATTGCTTGCATGCATGATCGGCGCTGCGTTTCTTATTGCATCCGTAATCCCATCAACGGGCCAGGAAAAGGTCGACGCCAAGGCCTTGTTCGAGGCCAAATGCAGCGGCTGCCATAAAGCGGACAGGGCAACATCGCTGAAGAAAACGCCCAAGGAATGGCAGACCACGGTAACGAGGATGAAGGATGTCCGTAAAGCCCCGATCAACGACGGTGAGGCTGCGATCATCGCCAAGTATCTGAGCGAAAATTACGGCAAGGAATCAAAATAATCGTATTGCTCAGCCGAGCAGGAGCCCGATCATCGACCAGATGATCCATTTAAAGAAGGCGATGATGGGGTTCAGGATGCCAAGATAAAGCAGACCCAGTATAATGAACATCCCGTAAGGCTCAAGCCTCATAAGCGAATACTGGAATCGCCTCGAAGTAAAACCCATGAGCACCTTTGACCCGTCGAGCGGCGGGATGGGGATCAGATTGAACGCTGCGAGCATGATGTTGATCTGCGCTGCATAGTAAAAAAGAAGAAATACCGGCGTACCCGGCAGCGGCTCCACAACCCTGAGAAGCAGCAAGGAAAAGAAGGCGAGTATGATGTTCGCTGCTATACCGGCCGCAGAGACAAAGATAAGCCCCTTCCTCTCGTCGCGGAGGTTGTCAAAATTGACCGGGACAGGCTTTGCCCATCCAAAACCGATGAGGAAAAGGGCGATCGTCCCGATGGGGTCGATATGCTTCCGCGGGTCAAGGGTCAATCTCCCAAGCCATTTGGCTGTAGGGTCCCCCATCTTATAGGCGACCCATCCGTGGGCAAGCTCATGGATGATTATTGAATAGAGCAGCGGTATGGCGACAAGAAGAAATGTCAGAGGATCCTCAAAGAGTAGGCGTACAAGTCCCATAAGTAACGGACACAAGTATCACATATGCGGGCTGCAAAAGCAATCCAAAACGGCAGGAAGACCCTGCAAACCTACAAAGGCATTCGCCACAGATAACTCTCATTGACAAAAACATATGCACATGATAAAAATGAGAATCTTGATAGACTTTAAAACCGAAATGATGATCATGTCGACGTCTGTCAAGGGAGGCAGTCCATTGCATGAGTCCTCCTGACGACAAACTCCCGGAATTACCGGGGATAGAACTTGAGACAACGCTTGGCGGGGCATGGGTAACACGTTTCCGGAATACTGTCATCCGCAACCTCGAGCTCATCTTCATCCTTATCATCGCCTTACTGATCCTCCTTCTCTTCTTCTTCATCCCTTACAAGTTCGCCTTTCTGAACCTCTTCTATCTCCCCGTCCTGCTTGCCGCTTATTTCCTCGGCAAGAGGAAATCGCTCCTTGCGAGCCTCCACATCATACTCCTTGTGGCGCTCACCGCCCTTATAAGACCTGAGTGGTTCACCAGCCCCGGGATAACGCTCAGCACCATGGTCATGATCACCATCTGGGGAGGATTTCTCGTCCTCACCAGCATTGTTATCGGTTCCCTGCAGGAACGCATATCAAAAGGCTTTACAGAGACGCGCCGCCTTTATGAGGAGCTGAAGAGAAGCCGCGTCATCGAGGAGATGAAAGAAAAGGTGGAAAAGACCCTGTATACCACCATGGACCCGGTCGTCGCCAAGCTTGCAACAGAAGGCAAGATCCGGATCGAAAAACGCGAGATAACGATCATGTTCTGCGACCTCACAGACTTCACTACCTATTCAGATCAGAATGCGCCCGATATCGTCCTCGATGAGCTCAACAGGTTCATTGGCCAGATAGAACCGGTCATCGATCTGTTTCGCGGCCATATCGACAAGTACATGGGCGACGGCGTCATGGTAGAGTTCGGCGCGCCGATAGATTATGCCCAGCACGCTGTCATGGCCGTCCTTGCCGGCATCAAGATACAGGAAAGGCTGAAAGATACGGCAATACCCTGGCGCCTTCGGATCGGCATAGCAACAGGCAATGCTATCGTCGGCATGATGGGCGTCAAGAGACAGGCATACAGCGCGATCGGCGACAAGGTAAATGTGGCAAAGCGCCTCGAGGAGATCTGCGAGCCGGATAAGATCTATATCGATGAAGCTACCTACCGGATGGTTGAGCCCTTTATCAATGTCACCAAAGTCCGCAATATGAGCTACAGCCGACAGTCAGACAAAGATCTGCTGGAACAATTAAGGGTCCTTGAAGGAAGGATGGTAGAAGAAGGCGAGAGCGCTGAGCTGCTTTACCAGATGGGAAGAATGCACTTTGGGCTGCACGACGTCAGTGCTGCCATCTCCTGTTTTGAACATGCGCTGACCATAGACCCCGACAACACCGAGATACGGCTTGCCTACGCAGATGCAAACCTGAAGAAGGATGAATACGAAAAGATCCAGCTAAAAGGAAAGCTTCACAAGATCTCGGTGTTTGAGGTAAAGGGGATCAAAAGCAGGTGGCACGACCCGAGCATCATCCCTTCATCATTGGTTGCAAAGTACCGCAATATAGAAAAAGGCATCAAGGCGCCTTTTGACGAGATTCTCGCCGTGGAATCCCTTGACGGCTCCATCGGAAGGGGTCTTCTCACGGGCATGCTCTCTTACGCAATAGCAGACCACCTGAAGCTGAACGAAGACCTGAAACAGACGATCCTCCAGGCAGGATTGCTCCAGGACCTGGGGAAAGAGGCTGTTCCCCATCATATCCTCAACCGGCCCGCGAGCCTCACGGAACAGGAGATCAAGCTCATAGAAAGATATGTTGTGGAGAGCGTTGCCATATTAAAACGACTCGGCTACGTCGACGAGACGCTCCTCGATATCGTCAAGCACCACCATGAAATGTGGAACGGCAACGGCTACCCTGATAGACTCGAGGGAGAAGCGATCCCGATCGGATCCCGTATAACTTCCATCGCAGAGGTATACTGCGCGATGACATCATGGCGGCCATACCGCGGCTCGTGGGATGCCCGCCTTGCCGTCAACGAACTCAAGAAAAATACAGAAAAGGGCTATTACGATCCAAAAGTGGCGGATGCCCTTTTTGAGATCCTCAAAGAGAACGTACCGGGATAAAGAAGGCTCACAGCCCATAGCTAATCGTATACCGCATTTCGTATATCGTATATCGAAATGGAGAGCAAAATCCGAAGCACGAATATCCAGGCAAAAAAATATTCAAGATCAGGTTTTTGACCCCTTTGCTCTGCTTGTCACATTTTCCGGCACTTTCGTCACATAACTATGTATCTGATCTCTTTGTCGCATTATTATAGTTTCGCTAACGATCGCCGCATATAAATTCTGTTCATGAGGGCGGAGAAAAAGATTTGAAGATCAAGATTCTTCTTGCCGAGAACCAAAATATCGTGAGGGAAGGTCTTTGCTCTCTTATCAGTAAACAACCTGATTTCGAACTGGTTGGGGAGGCAAAAAACGGACGCACGGCGATCGATCTTGCAAATAAACTGCTGCCCCATATCGTCATCATGAATCTGCAGATACCGGAGCTTAACGGCGTTGAAGCTGCGAAATATATCAATAAGAACCTGCCGGACATTAAGGTTATTGTCCTCACGGGATATTGCGATAACAGGTTCGTGACCGAGATGGTCAAGGCAGGGGCAAGAGGGTATCTTGATAAAGATTGTTCATTTAATGAGCTTATCCATGCCATCAATGTGGTACTTGAGGATAAGTTCTATCTGAGTCCGACGGTAACGGGCGGCGTGCTTAAAGATTATCTCAAATATTTAACAGGAAAGAACGCTCTCCCGGTTGACAAACTTACGCCCAGAGAACGTCAAGTTTTAAGATTAATCGCTGAAGGAAAGTCGATGAAACAGATCTCTTCACATCTCAATCTCAGTGTAAAAACGGTCGAGATCCATCGCCGCAAAGTTATGGATAAGCTGAGCATCAACAGCCTGGCTGAGCTTACTAAGTATGCCATAACAGAGGGCCTTATTCCGTTCGATCTGCAACACCCTCCGTTTCACCAATCCCATATCTACCACCATCCATTGGCGTAACTTAAATACTCCATTTCTCTTACAAGTCATAAGGATTTGGTTTATTTACATCTCAATTCAAAATGTACAAATATGTATGCGTTTGCACACCCGTTCAGCACAAGACAAGACAAAGATGCTCCGGCGTCACGAGAATGGAGGCGCTACGGCGGTAGCCTGTCGTTATTATACGTTAAGCAGAAAAGGCTTTACCCTCATTGAACTGCTTGTTGTCCTCGTGATCTTTGGTCTGCTTGCGGCGCTTGTTGCCCCAAAGATCTTTCCTAAGCTTGGAAAAGGAAAACAGGCCGCTGCAAAGGCACAGATCGGCCTGCTCGAACAGAGCCTCGACCAGTTCAGGCTCGATACAGGGAGGTATCCCACCACACAAGAGGGCATGGGCGCCCTGACAACAAATCCCGGCATCGAAAGATGGGATGGACCTTATCTTAAAAAAGGCATGCCCTACGACCCCTGGGGGAGACCCTACCATTACGCATCACCGGGCACACACGGGGAATACGACCTTTATTCATATGGCAGGGACGGCGCGCCCGGAGGCGAAGGCGAAGATGCGGATATCGTAAGCTGGGAATGATAAAGGCAGTCGTCAGTCGTTAGTCGTCAGCAGGCAGTAGATGTGAAAAGTGTCATTGCGAGGAGCGAAAAGACGCGGCAATCTCACTGACAGGATCGCACGGCTCCGCCTCGCGATGACAATACAATTAAGAAACTTGTTCCTCGCACCTCACTCCTCGATGTATCTGACCAGCATCGAGCAACGAGTGACGAGCATCGAGCATCCAGTGACAAGTATTGAAAAGGCAGGTTTTTTAAGACTGGAAGATATGCCTAAGGCTCCGCTTGTTATGAACAGCATACCGCTGCGCTTCATGCAGGAAAACAGGATCATCCCCCTCGGCCTTAAGAACAATATCCTGAGCGTTGTTATGGCAGACCCTGACGACGGGGATACTATCGAAGCAATGATGGTCGCAGCATCAGTTAAAACGATCAGGGTGCACAGCGCCGACCGTAGGACCATTGACGAATACTTTGCGCAATTTTACGGACAGGAGCCACAGAATATCAACCGGATCATCGAGGAGATCACAGACAGGGAAGAATTTGAGTTCCTGAGGCAAGATGCGGATGAAGACGATGTGGGACATTTAAAAGATCTCGCGGCCGAAGCGCCTATCATCAAGCTGGTCAACATGATCATGACGAGGGCAGTAGAAAACAGGGCAAGCGATATTCATATCGAGCCCTTCGAAGACGAGCTGAAGGTGCGTTACCGTATAGACGGTATCCTGCATGACAGCGAATCGATGCCGGGAAACCTCCAGGCAGCGATCGTATCGAGGATAAAGCTGACGGCCAGGCTCAATATCGCCGAGAGGAGGCTGCCGCAGGATGGCCGCATCAGGATCAGGGTCGCCGGGAAAGAGCTTGACCTCCGGGTATCTACGATCCCGGTATTATACGGCGAAAGCGTGGTAATGCGCGTTCTCGACAGGGATGCTGCCATCATGGATCTCGACCGCCTCGGTTTCAATCCTCTGACATTTTCCATTTTCCAGGGACTGATACATAAACCGAACGGTGTTCTCTTTGTTACCGGGCCTACAGGAAGCGGAAAGACCACGACCCTTTACAGCGCGCTCAGCACCATCAACTTTCCTGACAGGAAGATCATCACCGTTGAAGACCCTATCGAGTACCGGCTGAAAGGGATCAACCAGATACAGGTCAGGCCGCAGATAGGTCTCAATTTTGCAAATACGCTCAGACACATCGTGCGTCAGGACCCCGACATCATCATGATCGGGGAGACAAGGGACCTCGAAACCGCCGGGATAGCCATCCAATCGTCGCTTACCGGCCATCTCGTCTTTTCGACCCTCCATACGAACGACGCCCCCGGCGCCATAACGAGGCTGATCGATATGGGTGTCGAGAATTTCCTCATCTCTTCTACGGTAAGAGGGATACTCGCCCAAAGGCTGGTGCGGGTTATCTGTCCGGCCTGCAAACAGATCGATGCGTCGTCTGACGGCAGGGAGCAGCTATCCCTCCTGGGCATCAAAAAAGACGAGGCCCTCTATCAAGGGTCAGGCTGCGAAATATGCTCACACACAGGATATCACGGCAGGATAGGCATCTTTGAGCTTCTCGTTGTCGACGATCCTATCCGGAGATTGATCATGGAGAATGCAGACGCCAATGATATAAGGGCAATGGCGATAAAGAACGGGATGCAGCCCATGATCGATGACGGCATCAAAAAGGTGCGTTCGGGTATTACCACCTTCAGCGAGGTCTTCAGGGTCATCCAGGAGGCATAGCAACGGTGATATTCTCCTACAAGGCCACCTCTATGGACGGCATAATCGCCGAGGGTCTTATTGAGGCCGCGGATGAGACCGCAGCCGTTGCCAAACTGCGGTCTTCGGGCGTTATCCCGCTGAGGATCGCTTCCCATAAGGAAGGCGGGCCGCAGAGGATCTCATTTAAATCATCGAAAAGCGACGTATTGACCTTTACCGCAGAACTTTCCGCGATGCTGAAAGCGGGGCTTCCTCTGGACAGAAGCCTTGAAGTGCTCTCCGGGATATCGCAGGGTCGGGGTACAAAAGACATAATCCGGTCGGTCCTCGCCTCCATCCGGGAAGGAAGCTCATTCTCTGACGCGCTCAATAGGCACCCGAAGGTCTTTCCGAGGCTTTATATAAGCATGATAAAGGCAGGAGAGGCCGGGGGAGTGCTGGATGTCGTATTGGAAAAGATGAACGATTTTCTTGAATCAGCAAAGGAATTGAGGGAGCATATCTTTTCCGCCATGATCTACCCTTCGATACTGGTCCTGACGGGCAGTGTTTCCATCATCGTGCTCCTCACATATGTGATCCCCAAATTCACCGTGCTCTTCTCGGAGATCGGGGCATCTCTTCCGTTTTCTACGCAGATGCTTCTTACTTTCAGCAACGGCCTCAGGAAATTCTGGTGGATCATCGCGGGCCTCGCGGCAGCCGGATGGGTCATTCTCAGGAGACATGTCAGAACGGATGCCGGCAGACACAGGATGGACGCATTGAAGCTCAGGATGATGGGCGATGTCATTGCTGCGATCGAAACTGCCCGGTTCTGCAGAACGCTGGGTACGCTCCTCCAGAGCGGGGTGCCGATGCTGCGGGCATTGGACAACGCCCGCGATGTTATCAACAACAGCGTCATAGCTTCTGCCATACCGTCGGTCTCAAAGGGCATCAGGGAGGGGAAAGGGCTCGCAGCTCCCCTTGAAAACGCACGCATATTCCCTGCACTTGCTCTTTCCATGATCAGGGTTGGCGAAGAGACGGGGCAGATGGATGCCATGTTGCTCCAGGTCGCCTCAATATATGAAAAAACCATGCGGACCGCAATAAAGAGGTTCATCAGCCTCCTTGAACCTGCCATGATCCTCTGCATGGGCCTTCTGATAGGCTTCATCGTCATCTCCATGCTCATGGCCGTCTTCAGCATGACGGACCTGCCGTTTTGAAGTGAAGGGTAAAAGGTAAAAAGTGAAAAGGCATTATCTCTCGCCCACTTCACACAAGCCGCAGGGATATGCGGGCTTGCTGATTTCTACCTTTCACCTTTCACATTTCACATTTCACGATGGTCGCTCAGGCTTCACTCTTCTCGAACTGATCATCGTCCTGTTCCTTATCACGCTTGTCACCGGCATTTCATCGTTTTTCTTTATCGGCAACACATCTTCAGGCAGGTTTAACGCAACGGTCAGGGAATTGTCAGCAACGATCCGACGCGCAAAACATATTGCAGAGGTAAAACGTGCAGCAGGATCCATAATGATCGACTTCGACGGAATGCGTTACGGGATCGAAGGATACGGCTGCAAAAATATCCCGCCCGACATCAGGATAAAGGTGGTCGACCCGATAACCGGGGAGACCGGCAGCGGCATGTATCGCATGTCGTTTCAACAGACAGGGAGCATAAAACCGGCAAGGATCATCCTGTGGAATAAAAAAAGGGAGGTGACGATAGAGATCGACCCTGTCGTCGGGTTTGTCATCGTGAAATGATCCGCCTGCCTGCAATGTTCGCATATCGAAATCGTGGATTTACCCTTCTGGAGGTCCTCGCAGCGGTTTCAATATTGAGCATTGCCCTGCTTGTCATCGCCCGCCTCTTTTCAGGAGGTTCAAGGGCTATCTTCTCGTCGCAAGATCATGTGTCGGTTGCCGTTCGGACGGATATACGGATGAGGGAGGTCCTGTGTGAAGACCTGTCAATTGAAAAGGCATGGAGCGAGATCACGGACGAAGGATACAGGCTGGACGCCTCAATTAAAGAAACCCTCGCTGAACGGACAGCCGGCCTTCCGATGAAGCTCATGGAGATAACGGTGTCGATACATCGGCCTGAAGCGCCAGGTAAAAAATCATTCACCCTTAAGACCATGCGGCTGATTAAAGGCGGTCGTCAGTCGTCGGTCGTCAGCCCACAGTAACAAACCCGTAAATCGCAAGGCGTCAGGCGTTAGGCGGGAAAACCGTAATTCGTGAATCGTAATTCGTAATTGGATGAACCATGTGAAAGATGAAAGGTGATAGGTGGCAGGTAATAGGT
>DLMV01000060.1:26027-28466 GCA_002478225.1 Deltaproteobacteria bacterium UBA7527
TTGATAGAATCTGACCAGCATCGAGCATCGAGCAACCAGCATCGAGCATCCAGCATCCAGCATCGAGCATCCAGCAACCAGCATCAAGTATCCAGCATCCGGAAAGGATCGCCACGTTGCTTACGCTCCTCGCGATGACTCACGGGTGTCCCGCTATGCTTCATGCCCTTTGCGCTACGCTTTAATCTACTCACGACTTACGATTCACGACTTACGGGTTTACTGATGGCTGAAAGCTGATAATATGAACATATCCCGAATATCGGTCAGTATCGTTTTGATGTTCACAATTGTTGCGACAGGTGTGACCCGGCCTGCGGCGCAGGAGCCGGCACCGGGGGTACCACTGGAACATTCACCCGCACAGGTTCCCCCGCCGCTCCCTGAAACAAATCCGCAGCCCTCTCCTGCCCAACTGCCAAGGTCCCCGTCAGAACCTCCGCCTCACAGTATCCGGACAACAGCGAAAAAAGGGGAGATCAGCTTCAATTTTGATGACGCCGATATCCTCGAGGTGATCCAGACGGTCTTCGGAGACATACTGAAGGTCAATTACATGATAGATCCAAGCGTCAAGGGGCGGGTAAACTTCAGAACAGTTTCAACGGTCCCAAGGGACGAAGTGATTCCCATCATGGAATCGCTTTTGAAGCTCAACGGCGCCGGGTGTATCCTTGACAACGATATATACAGGATAGTCCCCCTTGCCATGATCCCCGGCGCAATCCCAAAGGTCTTCGTGTACCCGCTGCAAAACAGCAAGGCAGCACATGTTGCTTCGCTGCTCCAGAGCATACTCACGGGAACAACAGGCGGCCCGCGCGCCCCTTCTGTCCAGCATAAAAGCGCATCTGCCGCCGCTCAGCCAAAGACCGGGGCATCCTTGGCCGCCGCCGGGAGCGGCTTCATGGTAGGGCCTGATACCCGGCTGCTCGCCGATGAAATAACCAATTCACTGATCGTGCTCGCAACCCCGGCTGATTACGGCTTTATTGAAGAAACGATAAAAAAACTCGACACCGTCCCCCGGCAGGTGCTGATAGAGGTGCTCATCGCTGAGATCACCCTGCAGGACCAATTGCAGTTCGGCGTTGAGTGGCTGATAAAAACAAACCTGAACCTCAAGCTGAACCCGCTTAGATCTGAGGTCGATCTGAAAGGGTACATGGGACAGAACTCCGATCTGCTCCCCGATACGGTGAAGGGGGTATCCGGATTCTCATTCATGGCTACCGACCCTGACGGCACGGTCAGAGCGCTTCTCCAGGCGCTTGCATCAGACTCAAAGCTCAATGTCCTGGCCTCGCCCCATATTATCGCCGCCGATAACCGGGAAGCAAAGATACAGATCGGCGATCAGGTCCCCATTGCCACCTCGCAATCCACGCAGGTAGGGACATCGAACAGCATTCTCACTACCATCCAGTACAAAGATACGGGCATCATCCTGAAGGTCAAGCCCCAGATCAACGAGAGCGGGCTCGTCGCCCTCGAGGTGGTGCAGGAGGTCTCTGACTTCAGCAGGCAGAAGATCCTCGGCACAGAGCAGTATGTAATATCAAAACGAGAGGCATCGACGAACCTTGTTGCGCAGGATGGTCAGACGATCATCTTAGGCGGGCTCATAAAGGACAGGAGCAATAAGACGTTTGAAGGCATCCCGTTCCTCCGCAAGATCCCTGTGCTCGGATATCTCTTCGGTTCGACAAATGACTCGACCACACGGACCGAGCTTCTCGTCCTCCTCACGCCGCACGTTATCAGGGACCATAAAAAAGCGGTCGAGGTGACAACCGACTACATGAACAGATTGAAGGGCATCAACAAGGATCAAAAGATCGAGGAATTCATAAAAAACAACAAGGAGGTCCAATGAAAGCAAACCGTCTCTTCTCAATCTCTCTTTTCATCATCTTCATTGCGATGGCGCTCCTTGCCGCGCACACTATCAGGGCGGCAGAGGCAGGATCCGCTTCCGCTCCGGCAGGGGTCCGGGAATATGTCATAGCACCGCAGGGCGATCAGGATCCTGCGGCGGAAGAAAATGCCTCTCCCCTGAAAAATGACATTAACCGGCAGGCGATCCAGGGATCAGAAACGTCTTCCGGCAAAACAGAGGGCCTGGCTGCTGCCGCCACGAACGATAACAAGGTCATTCCTTACATTGCCACCGACATCCCTACGCCTGAGAGCCAGCAATTAACCGGGGCGGCAGTCATGAGAATTCCTATCGAAGTCCCTCCCGGCAGGAACAATGCGGCGCCCCGGCTGGAGCTCACCTACAACAGCCAGCAGAAGAACGGCTGGATCGGCGTGGGGTGGATAATCGATATCGGCTACATACAGCGGTCTACAAAATGGGGGCTTGATTATAACAAGAACGAATTTACCGCATCGATAAACGGCACGATGAGCGAACTTGTTCCGAGAACGGATTGG
>DLMV01000060.1:28588-31684 GCA_002478225.1 Deltaproteobacteria bacterium UBA7527
TTCAAACTGTTATGGAAGCGCTGTTGAAGGCGCGTTCTCCAAATATTGCTATTCCTCTGATGGCTGGATAGTAACGGCAAAAGACGGGACAAGATACTATTTCGGCAGCACTGCCGACTCCCGTCAGGATCCGGTGCAATCCAATAAGGTATTCAAATGGTGCCTCGATAAGATAGTCGATCCGAACGGGAATTTTATCGCCTTCACTTACGTGAAAAGCCAGGGAGAGATCTATCCCAACAGGATCGAATATACGGGGAACTCCGCGGGCGGCCTTTCCGCTGCGAACTCGATCCAGTTCGTCCGCGAATCGTCGCGGGAAGACAAGATCGCAAGCTATGAGACAGGCGGGAGGGTAAGGACGGAGGAACGTCTCAAGGAGATCCAGATCTACGGAAATACAAGCCTGGTGAGAAAATACGAGCTCACCTATACAACGAGCAGCAGCACGAGGCGGTCGATCCTCACCAGGATCGTGCGCAGAGGCTCGGACAATGCCAGCGCCCTCCCCGCTATCACCTTCACGCCCTACAACACCTATGATCCTTTTACCCAGGGTATACAAGCAGGGACGAAATATCTCAGCACCGAGATGTCCGGCATCGGCGATTTCAACGGCGACGGGAACATGGATTTTATCGCAAAGTCAAGCACCTCCGGCAAGTCCTATGTCCATATATCCAATGGCAACAACCTGTTCACTGTCTACGAAGAGAATCTCCCCATCCTGTCTGAAGGCTTCCACTGGATAGCCGACTTCAACGGCGACGGGTGCACGGATTACGGGAACTGGGCGATCAATACAGGGATAACCGTCAATTTTTCAAAGTGCAATGCCAACAGGACCTACGGCGGGTTCACGCAGCAGAAGTATTCCGTATACGTGCCTGTCCCGTGGTTCGGCAGCTCCTTCATGTGGTCCGGTGATTTTAACGGCGACGGCAAGACGGACGTCATGAACCTGCTCAGCGAAACAAGCGCCAGCGTGCACCTCGCGAAGGTAGACGCCAACGGCACCTTTAGTTTCAATACGGTGAGCAACGTGAAGGTCGACACCAAGTGGCTCTACCCCGGCATCCAGCTCATCTTCGGCGACTTCAACGGCGACGGAAGGACCGACTTTGCCACATGGACTCCAGACGGAGGGCCTCTCCGCGTCCATCTCGCGACAGTAGACGGCAACGGCAACTTCACGGGGTTTACCATCCAGTACTGGAACGCCTCTATTGCCAGGATGATCAAGAACAGCGCTTATGCACCCGTTATCTGGGTGGGCGACTTCAACGGCGACGGCAAGACGGACATCGCCAGCTATAAGGACAGTACCTCTGCCTATATGAATCTCTCTACAGGCAGCGGGTTTGTCACGGAGATATGGAACAATTCGCTTACAACCGTGCTGGATATCACCAGGGTGATGGATGTCGTCAAGGCAGGCGACTTCAACGGCGACGGACTCACCGACCTCATCGGTTATAACGACGGATACAGGGCCTATGTCAACCTCTCTACGGGCAGCGGATTTAACAGGCAGGAGTGGCCTGCAACCCTGGATTTCAACGGACGCTTTCACGTGGCAGATTTCAACGGCGACGGCAAGGCTGATGTCATATCCTGGAGGGACAATGATTCCATCAATACCCACTATTCCGCCTATCCTCCTGGCGACCTCCTCAAGACCGTCAATAACGGCATCGGCGGCGTATCAACTATTACCTATACCCCATCATCGGACTGGATCAACGGGGTTTTGCCCTTCCTTATCCACACCGTCTCGAAGATCGACATCAATGACGGCAACGGGGTTGTTGCGACCAACAGGTACACCTACGCAGGAGGATTCTACAGTTTTCTTGACAGGGAATTCTACGGGTTCCGGTACATCAAGAAGATCGACCCGGTGAGCACCGCTACGGAGACCTGGTTCAAGCAGAATGAGCCCTCGGGCGTGATGAATCGCTACAAAGGTCTCATCGAGACGCAGTCAGTCACGGACGCGTACGGTTCCAAATATACATCGGTCTACAACACCTATAATTACACGACCCCGGCAGCGGGAGCAGCCTTCCCCTATCTCGCCGCCAGGGACGAAAAGCTGTGGCTCGGCAGCTCGCCGGTGAAACAGCTCCAGACCAATTATACCTACGACAATTACGGCAACATCACGGCAAAGAGGTATGAAGGCGATATTGCCGTGACCGGCGATGAACGCTATGAAATAACTGCCTATGGCTACAACGCCTCGAGCTGGATCCTTGACCGCCCCGCAAGCATTACCATTACCGACAAGGCGGGCAACGTGAAGGCGAGGACATCCTTCACCTACGACGCGAGGGGCAACCTCACCCAGAAAAAGGACTGGCTCGACGGTGTAGCTGATCCCATAACGTCATACACCTACACTGCCTACGGCAACCAGGAGACGACCATTGACCCGAAACTGAACGTAACGAGGATGGAGTATGACCCGACCTGGACCTATGTGACGAAAACGACGAATCCTCTCAACCATATCACCCTCGCCACTTACGATTACCGCTTCGGAAAACCCCTTACCAGAACCGACGCACACCTCCAGGGAGATCCCTCTCCCCCCACCACGACCTATACCTATGATGTATTCGGGAGGCTCAGGACGGAAACCGCACCCGATGCGAGCATCACCACTTACACCTACAACAACTTCGGGTCAGTGGGTTCCCAGAACGTAAAGACCCTTTTCCCTGATGCAAGCTGGAAGGAGGTCTACTTTGACGGCCTGACAAGGGACACGGTGATAAAAAGATCGGCCCCGGAGACCACGAAGAACATCCTCACGAAGACAACCTATAATACCAGGGGTCTTGTGTCCGGCAAGGCGCTTCCCTGCTTCACTGCCGCCGGATCCATGTCATGCTCGGAGACTCAGCGATGGACGAGCAGCGATTACGACACCTTCGGGAGACCAACAAAGATCACCTATCCCGATGCGAGCACGGTGACAAAGAGCTACGCGCCGCTCCGCACCACCACTGTTGATCAGATGGGCATCAAAAAGGTCCATGAGAAGGACGCCCATGACCGGCTTATTAAAGTGGAGGAATATGCGACAGCAGG
>DLMV01000049.1:0-277 GCA_002478225.1 Deltaproteobacteria bacterium UBA7527
ACCGTAAGGAGGAAGTAAATGGCAACCAAGAAACCAGCTGCCAAAGCAAAGCCGGTGGCGAAGGAAAGCGTTGTAAAAAAGAAACCGGTGGCGAAGAAGCTGGCAGCAAAATCATCCATGAAGAAAGGCACCAAGTATGCTTGCAGTGTCTGCGGGATGATTGTATCGGTGGACACGGCGTGCGGTTGTGCCGGGGTATGCGATTTAATCTGCTGCGGTAAAGAGATGAAGGTTAAGTAGCAGGCGTAATTTTTTATAGGGCACGGCAGGATTATAT
>DLMV01000049.1:389-1738 GCA_002478225.1 Deltaproteobacteria bacterium UBA7527
CGGCAGGATTATATTAATCTGAACATTACCTGAAAGAGGTAAATAATTAACGGGGTATTCCCTAAAAAATTATTCCTCTTTATGTTTGGATGTCTTATTGTCATTATCTTGATCCCATCAATTTCTTTGTACAGGCGAGATATGCCGGTCTGAAAGAACGCATATCCATTTTCG
This sequence comes from Deltaproteobacteria bacterium UBA7527, assembly GCA_002478225.1. GTDB lineage: Bacteria > Desulfobacterota > Syntrophorhabdia > Syntrophorhabdales > Syntrophorhabdaceae > UBA5609. The sequence continues at coordinate 564 of DLMV01000049.1, forward strand.
CGCCAGGGAACAAGATAGCTCTGCAATGACTATCAGCCATCAATTGCTATTGCATTACCGAGACACCCATGTTAGTTTTTATGCGATATTGCCATGATCAAGGAATGGGAGCTTTTAGATTCGAAGGTCGACAGGGACTACAGGGTGTTCAGGATTGCCGTAAACCATGCGCTCTCTCCAAGAACAAGTGAAATAAGCGAATTTTACACCATCGAAACGAATGACTGGGTCAATATTATTCCCGTGACGGATGATGGGAAGGTTGTCATGATAAAGCAATACCGACATGGTTCCCGTGATATCACCCTTGAGATACCAGGCGGGCTTGTGGATGATGAAGGGCATAAAGAGGCGGCGCTCCGTGAACTTGAGGAAGAGACGGGATACAGGGGGGAGGAGGTCGAATACCTCGGCGCCGTAAACCCTAACCCTGCCATATTCAACAACCTCTGCCACACATATCTGGTCAAAAATGTCAGGAAAGTTGCCGAGACAAACTTCGACCCAGACGAAGATATCGAGGTCGTGCTTATTCCCGCGAAAGAGATCCCTTCACTGATAGAAAAAGGGAAGATCAATCATGCCCTGGTTGTTATTGCCTTCCATTTCTATTTTATGAAGAACCATTATTTTCATGATGGCACAAAATAGCATCACAGTGCTCTCCGTCGTAGGAAGATCAAAGACCGGCAAGACAACCCTGATAGAAAAACTGATACCGTTACTGAAAAGAAAGGGTCTGAGGATAGCCACGATCAAGCACCATCACAATGATTTCGAGATCGATAGGGAAGGCAAAGACACATACAGGCATAAAGCTGCAGGAGCAAAAGCAGTAATCCTATCATCGCCGGCGCAGATCGCTCTTGTTACGGACGTTGAAAAGGAACTGGACGTTCAGGAGATCATCCAGCGGTATATACACGACGTGGACCTGGTTATAACCGAAGGATATAAGAGCGAGAGCTTTCCAAAGATTGAGGTCTTTAAGTGGAAAGAGGATTTCTTGCCTGTTTGCCTGAATGACGGATCGCTCATCGCACTTGTAACGGATAAACCCGTCAATGCGCCCGTGAAGCAGTTCCTGCGCGACGACATCGAAGGCGTGGCGGAGCTCATACTGGACCTCGTGAGGCAGACAGGCAGTGCATAGTTCATAGCAAACCAGATGCTGG
>DLMV01000049.1:1869-24619 GCA_002478225.1 Deltaproteobacteria bacterium UBA7527
GTTCATAGCAAACCAGATGCTGGATGCTCGATACTTGATACTGACGGAAACTTCATGAAGAAGTAAGGCGAGAAATGCCCAACATTTCACTTTTCACTTTTTACGGGATCAGTTCAGAAAGCGCTTCCTAAGCTCTTTGACAAGGGCGAGATTTTCAAGGTGACCAGTTTGCCTCGCAACGATTTTCCCGATAATAGGCCGGTTCAACAGGTATATATCGCCGATCAGATCAAGTACTTTATGTCTTACAAACTCGTCCTTAAACCTCAGTTTCGTGTTGATGACACCTTCATCATTCAAGATAATGACGTTATTTATCCTGCCGCCCGTGCCAAGCCCCATCTTTGCAAGCTGTTCAAAATCCTTGAGGAAGCCAAATGTCCTTGCCGGTGCTATTTCGGCAACGAAGTCGTCCTTATTTCCTTTGAAATAATATCGCTGGATGCCGATAGGCCTGCCATGTTCTAACGTGTAGTCTATTTCAAAACATTCCGATGGCTCAATATGGAAAGACTTTCCATTGCTTAGACCCGCTATATTGGCCATCTCATTAATGTAGAGGGGTTCTATCCCTTTTTGCTGTTCAATGATCCCTGCTTGCTCGATCCTGTTGCATATTTCAATGGCAGAGCCGTCGAGGATCGGAATCTCCTCACTGACCTTAACGAGAAGGTTCGTTATGCCGTACATGTGAATCGTGGCAAGGAGATGCTCAATGGTCCTTACCATGCAGTTTTTCCCTTTTACTGATGAGGCGTAGCCGACCGAGAAGACATAATCGATATAAGCAGGAATGCGTTCCCCATCAGGTATATGTTCGAATATGATGCCGGTATTTTCAGGCATAGGAAGGAGTATCATGCCGGTCTTTGCCCCTGAGTGAAGACCCACACCATAGACAACGATGCTTTTCCCGATTGTTTTTTGTCGGAATTTATGGATGCCCTTGGCGCTTTCTATCCGGAAACCTTCGGTCTTTACCATATGACGGTCTTCAGCGCCTAAGCCCCTGAATATAACCTCGAGAACCTTTTCGATTGAAAGTGGTTTTTCCAGAAAGTCATAGGCGCCCATTTTGACTGCCTCGACGGCAGTGGAGATCGTTCCATGACCGGAAATAACGATCACGATCGCTTCCCCCCTTTTTTTCTTGATCCGTTTCAAAACCTGTATCCCGTCCAGTTCGGGCATCCATATATCAAGAATGACGATGTCTGGTTTTTCTTTTTCGAAGAGGGAAAGACCCTCCTTTCCGTCAGTCGCCTTTGAGACCTGAAAGCCCTCATCTTCAAGTATAGAAGACAGGCTGTCGAGTATGTCCTTTTCATCATCGATAATGAGAACTTTATGCATGGTCTATATTCTACTCAAAACTGTATGAATTTACAATCGTTTTAAGTTATCGAGGAACTTTCGGCAGAACGCCCTTTCACACTATTGCAAAAGGTGTTTTTATGGTATATTAAATATGTAGCATAAAGGAGGAATGGAAAACTTTATTGGAAGAAAAGACGAATGAAGGGTTTCTGAAACTCTTTTTTGACGATATAAACGTAGCCCGCAACCTCTTTGGCCCCCGCGACGAGAATATCAAATACCTCAGGCAATATTTCAACGTAAGGACAAGCATACGGGGGAACCATCTGACCCTTATAGGCAGCAAGGCAGATGTGGAGAATACAAATAAGGTAATTAACGAACTTCACAACATCATAAAGAAGGGCTTTGTTATTAGTGCGTCGGATATAGACCAGGCCATACGTTACGTTTCGCATGCACAGGACACCACAAGCAATCTCCACAAGGACCAGATATATATCTTCCCGTCCAGAAAGATTGTGATGCCGAAAACGAGGAACCAGAAGGCATATATCGATGCGATAAAGAAGCATGATATGGTGATCGGCATAGGCCCCGCCGGTACCGGCAAGACATATCTCGCAATGGCGATGGCCCTTTCCTCTTATTACAGGAAGGAAGTTTCGAGGATCGTGTTAACGAGGCCGGCCATTGAGGCGGGCGAAAAGCTCGGTTACCTCCCAGGAACGATGTATGAAAAGGTTAACCCTTACCTCAGGCCTCTCTACGATGCGCTGTATGACATGCTTGATATGGAGAAGGCCGCCAGACTTGTTGAAAAGGGCACAATTGAGATCGCCCCGCTTGCGTTCATGCGGGGCAGGACCTTAAATGACTCCTTTGTTATCCTTGATGAGGCCCAAAACACTGCTTCCGAACAGATGAAGATGTTCCTTACGCGTCTTGGATTTTCCTCGAAGACCGTTATTACCGGTGATATCACGCAGATAGACCTCCCGGACAAGAAGACGAGCGGCCTCGTGGAGGTACAGGGGATCCTGAAGGGGGTAAAGGGCATTAAGTTTGTTTACTTTACAGAGAAAGATGTGGTAAGACATCCACTTGTGCAGAAGATAATCAAAGCATACGAAACAAGGAAAATAGAGTCAGAAGGCTTGAACAATGCAGAATGGAAAGGATAAGCCTCCTTCGTATTTTTACTACAGGAAATTTCTGATACTCTTCGCTCTGTCGCTTCTGCTGTCATGCATCATCAACATTCATCAACCATACACCACAGAGGAATATCAGCTTGGCGATATAGCAAGGAAGAACATTAAATCTCCTGCCGACCTCTATGCGCCACGGGGCGATATCACCATCAAGAAAGGTGAGGTTGTCGTCAGGGAAGGCGAAAGGGTCAACGAAGAGCACCTCCGGAAGCTCTCCGCCTTCAGCCTGCTTAACAAGAGGGAAGGTTTTACCCTGAAACGATTTCTCGTGGTATTCCTTGTGCTGTTTTTGTTCGTCACGATACTGTATGAATACGGGGAAAGAAACATTAAAAAATTCTCGCTCACGCAGAAAGACCTTATATTTTGTGCCGCCCTTACCCTCTTCGTGATCTTTTTAGCAAGAGGATTTTCCCTGGTCTTTGAATATTATGCCCCGAACCATACCTCCGCGCTATTTTATGTGATCCCCATCTTTTCGTACGGGATCATCATGAGGATCGTTCTTTTCTCTGAGGTCGCCATCCTCTTTACAATGGTCTTCGCAATTGCCATGGGTCTCTCTTTTGACAACAGCATGGCGGTACTTCTGTATGCATTCCTTGGCAATGTCCTTGCCTCTTATTTTTCGGGGAAATGCGAAAACAGGAACACTATCCTCAAGGCAGGGCTTTACACGTCCTTTGTCATGATTTTTTTTGTTCTCCTCCTTGATGTTTTATTGGAACAACCCTTTTCAAACCTGCCCATGAAGGTCGCCTTCATCGTCTTGAACGGTATTGCGAGCAGCTTCATCGCCCTTGGGCTTTTGCCTGTTATCGAGCACGTCTTCGATTACACGACCGATATCAAACTGCTTGAGCTTGCCAACTTTGAGAACCCGCTTCTGGAAGAGATGATGGTCGACGCCCCCGGAACATACCACCACAGCGTTATTGTAGGAAACCTCTCAAAGGCAGCCGCAGAAAGCATCGGGGCTCATCCCCTGCTTACAAGGGTATCGGCATACTACCATGATATCGGGAAGCTGAAGATGCCCCACTACTTTATAGAGAACAGAACAGACATCGAAGATCCCCATAAAGACCTGACGCCAAGCATGAGCGCCCTTATTATCCTTAACCATGTGAAAGAAGGGGTTGAGCTGGCGGAAAAGTATAAGCTTGGAAGGAAGATCACCGAGGTGATACAGCAACATCACGGGAAGAGCCTCGTCAGTTATTTTTACAGCAAAGCAAAGGAGCATGAAGACCCGAAGCTGCATACTATCAAGGAACAGGACTTTCGATATGCCGGACCGAAGCCACAGACGAAAGAGACGGGCATCATCATGCTGGCAGATGCAGTGGAGGCGGCATCCAGGGTCCTCGAGGATCCTACGCCGAAACGGATAGAAAGCCATGTGCAAAGCATTATTGAAAACATATTCCTTGACGGGCAGCTCGATGAATCTGAACTTACCCTGAAAGACCTCAATGCGATCCAGAAGAGTTTTATTGCGATCCTCCTTGGCATATTTCACCATAGGATTGAATATCCTGAAAGGACACAAAATGGCGGTATTGATAAAAAACTCTCAAAGGTCGATAACGGTAGACAGCAAGAGCGTCAAAAAACTTACAAAAGAATTACTAACCTTTTCAGGGCTTCAGGGTAGGGACATCAGCATACTCTTAATCAATAACAGGCAGATCACAACATTAAATAAAAGATTTTTTAGAAAGCAGCAACCAACGAACGTCATCTCTTTTTCATATATTGGCGGGCTGCCCGGCGAGATTGCCGGTGAGATCATAATATCGGTTGAAAAGACGCGGGAAGAGGCAGAACGATCAGGCGTACACTTCTATGAAAGGCTCTTTGCCCTTATCATCCACGGCCTGTTGCATATAACGGGCTATGACCACGTGGGAGAAAAAAAACAGTGCCGAAGGATGAGATACCGCGAAAAGAAGCTCCTCGGTTTTATTGTTTCCCACGATGTCTATAGGCAGATGGCTTCAGGGCGGACAGCACGATGACAGGGGCATCTGCAGGGGGAGCCCGAAACCTGTTTTCATCCCTCATCCCTCGCGCCTTGTTCCTTGCTCCTCACCTCCCGTCTTTATACCTCAGTTGTATCTCGGGAGTTCTGCTCGTGCTCATCCAGCCGCCGATATCTCTCTGTCCGATCGCTTTTTTCGCGCTCATACCGCTCCTCTACGCCACAGATGAGCATGACTGCCGACCCGCATTCTGGATTGGCTTTTTCTGCGGGCTCGTTTCCTTCACAGGTCTTGTCTACTGGGTTGTCATAGCCATGAACAGGTACGGGGGTATCCATATCTGGTTGAGCTGTCTCATCCTCCTGCTCCTCGTTCTTTACCTATCGTTATATACAGGTTTCTTTGCCCTTACGGTGTCCTGTCTTAAAAAAAAGCTAACCTTGCCGGTCTGGCTTACCGCCCCTCTCGTCTGGGTGCTGCTGGAGTATGTGAGGGGGCTCCTGTTCACAGGATTCCCATGGTCGTTCCTTGCTCATTCCCAGGACAGATTTCTGCATTTCATTCAGGTCGTGTCCATCACAGGAACATATTTCATATCGTTCATCATCGTTGCAATAAACTGCATCGTCTATAATGTGATCCGGAGAAGGCCTGTTTCAGCGATCTATGTGTCTATGATCTTTTTTCTTTTTGCAGGTTCATTGATCTATGGATTTGAGGAACTGGGCAAAAAGGAAGAAGGAACCTTGCGGGCTGCAATAATACAGGGGAATATCAGGCAGGACGTTAAATGGGATGAAGCCTTCAAGGCCAGGACCATCCGGACCTACTACCTGAAAACACTGGAGGGGGCAAGAAGCGCAGACCTCATTGTCTGGCCAGAAACCGCCATGCCTTTTATCTTTGAAGATGAGATCTACGCAAACCGTTACATAAAAGACCTTCCTGGCATTCTGCAAGGCAACCTTTTGTTCGGTACGGTTTCGCGGGACCGTGCAGGCAAGCACCATAACTCTGCCTATGTGATCGACAAAAGATCTGAGACCGTTGGGATATACAGCAAAGTGCACCTCGTCCCTTTCGGTGAATATACTCCTCTTGCCAGATACCTTCCCTTTCTCGAGAAACTGACAGCCGCCGGCGGCGACTTTTCCCCCGGCGAGGGACATCGACCCTTAAATACGCAGGCAGGCAAGATCGGCGCGCTTATCTGTTATGAAGGGATCTTCCCGTACATCACAAATGAGACGGTGCGGAATGGGGCGCAGGTCCTTGTGAACATCACAAACGACGCTTGGTACGAGCGCACTTCCGCGCCTTTTCAACATTTTGCCTTTTATGTTTTCAGGGCAATAGAGACGGACAGATTCCTTCTAAGGTGTGCCAACACGGGGATCAGCGCCATCATCGACCCGAAGGGGCGCATACAGGCGCAAACCCCTATCTTTGTCGAAACGGTCTTAAGGGGCAGCTTCTCCCTGAAAGATACGAAGACCTTCTACGTGAGATACGGCGATTATTTCATAGTGATAATTTTCATTGCCCTGGCGATTATGTGTTCCGTGAAGTTCATTATGCAGAGAAACCCGTAAGTCGTAAGGCGTAAGTCGTCAGGCGATTAAACCCCTAACACCTTACGGGTTGTTTTAGATCATCTGTATCGTTCCATCCGGGATGAACAGGACATCCGGCACCCTGCCCCTATATCTGTCATCGAGGTGACCGATCATATCCTCAAGGCTTTTATGCCAGAGGAGGTCCTCTTTTTTTCCGAACCAGAATTCATTTGCGTGGTCCCTATACTGTGAGTAGATGTGTATCTTTTTTATTTTGCTGCTTTTCTTCCTCTCGCCAAAGGCAAGGCGTCCCCAGGCATCCTTTCCAAACCTGCCCAGAAGGTAATGGACTACCTGTCCCTCTGCAATGTCGCAGAGGACAACGACATCACCGCCCTCATCCTTAAGGAACTCCTCTGCCAGCGAGAGTGCGATCACAGCTTCGCTCGCCTTTCCATATGCGTTGGCTATGACAATATCGGCCTTTTTATGCGCCGGCGTCCTGTAATGCTGAGCAGCCTTTTCGGCCATCTCCCGATAAAGTCCGTCGGGGTGTCCGGCGTAGATATCTGTTGCAAGCGCACCGGTATTGATCATAACGTTAATAACGGCATCAAGACGCGCCATGCTGCCGCACTCCTTAATATCTTCAAGGAGGGGGTTGTTGCGGTACCTGCCGATGCCGTAACAGGTGTCCCAGTATTTTCTCAAAAGGGTTCCGTGGTGGTATTCTATGGCATCAATATGGCTTATCGCAGGCATGACGATCTTATAGCCGCCCCCGAAACCGCAGAACGAGTGGGGGATAAGAGCGCCGATGCCTATCCTAAGGTCACACGAAAGAAATTCTTTGTTCACCATGACAGGCGTGCCCTGTTTCGTCCTGCCTATCAGTTCGCAATGCTCATAAGGATTGTGGTTGTAGACGGGGAACCTCTCCATGACCTCATTGCCCAGCTTTTTGCGGAATGACGCATTATCGAGGGGCGCATGGGTGCCGAGGGCGCAGATGAAGCGCACCTGCTCATCCCTGACGCCGCTCTGATGAAAAAGGTCAAGGAGGTGCGGGACGATCTCATAAGTTCTTGTCGGCCGGGAGGTGTCGTCAAAGAGTATGCAGACCTCTTTCTTGCCTTTGATGAGAGACGCAAGGGGCTGAACCGCCTTCCTGAAATCACTTTGCGTAAGCGTCTTTTTCCCGTCCCCTTCCATGGCGAGGATCTGAGTGTTCCACCGAGCAGGAAGTGACAGGGAAAAGGTCAGGTCCCGGTTCCAGAGATCATGCTTTACGGCCATGTCCATGGTTATCTCCTTATAAGCAGGTCAGGGAGAAGTAGGGAAAGCTTCGGAACATAGGTGATGACGAGAAGACATGCCAGGAATAAGAGGATATAGGGGAGCACCGCTTTGCCTGTCTCGATCAGCGAGCGCCTCATGATCGCCATTGACACAAAAAGGTTGAGGCCGAAAGGAGGCGTCAGGAACCCGCATTCGATATTGATGATCATTATGATGCCGAAATGCACAAAATCGATATTGTATCGGTTCAGCGTCTCGATCAGTATGGGCGATATGACGATGACGGCGGTGACGATATCCATAAGCCCGCCGATGATGAGCAGGACGCCGTTTATGGCAAGGAGAAAGAGCCACCGTTCCTTTACATTATCAATGATAAGCTCCGCAAGCTTCACCGGGATCTGCTCAACGGTAAGCAGCCAGATGAATGTCATGGCGCACGAGAGTATGAAAAGAAGACTGCCCGAGAGTATTGCAGAGTCCCTGCAGATACCAAAGATCTTTTTAAACTTCAGTTCCTTATAGATAAAGAGCTCCACGAACAACGCGTAGACGACCGATACTGCGGCAGCTTCTGTGGGTGTGAACGCTCCGCCGTAGATCCCACCGAGGACGAGAAAAGGCAGGAACAGTGCCCAGAACCCGTCTTTGATTATCTTTAGTCCCTCTTTGAAGGTGTGCTGCACCTCCGATCTCCACCCGTTCCTCCTGGCCATGAAATAGGAATATCCGATGAGGCAGCAGCCGATGAAGATGCCAGGGAGGAAGCCTGCCATAAAGATCTCCGCAACGGATACGTTCATCACCAGCGCATAGAGTATCATCGGTATGCTTGGCGGTATGAGGATGCCGAGAGATCCTGCGGATGTGAGAAGCCCGATGGAGAAACGTTCGCCGTAGCCTTCTTTAATGAGCGCCGGCATCATGATGCTCCCGATGGCGATCACCGTTGCCGGCGACGAGCCTGATATGGCGGCAAAGAACATGCATGCCAGGATGGACGCCATGGCAAGCCCGCCGGTGAGCCTCCCGACGAAGAGCTTCATCACGTTGACAAGCCTGTTCGATATGGCGCCTTCCGCCATGATGTTGCCGGCGAGGATAAAGAATGGGACGCCGAGGAGAACGAAGTTGTCCAGGCCGTTGAACAGCTGCTGTATGAGGGATGTTAAAGGGGTCTTTGCGAAGAAAAAGAGGTAGACCGCTGTCGTGGTGACAAGGACGATGGATATGGGCAGACTGAGGGTGAGGAGCACAAAGAAGCAGATAAATATAATGGTAAGGTTCACGTCTCCTTCTTCCTCACTTTAGCATAAGGCTCATTCTTTATGAAACTCCTGAAATGTTTGTAGGATTGTACAAAGAACCTGAAGGACATCGTGATGGAGAAAAGCGGTATCGAGATGTAAGGGATGAACATCGGCAGCTGCATGGCAGAGCTTTTCACGCCGAAGGATTGCAGCGTTGCAACATGTTTGATCCCGAAATAGATAAAAAGGACCGTAATGCAGCCGGAGATCAGGTAGGCTACTGTCTTTATAAGGTGGCTTACCCTGTCGGGTGCGAACTCCGTGAGCGCCTCCATTGAGAAATGTGTTCCGTACTTAACGCCAATGGACGCACCGAGGTATGTGCAGAATATGATCGTGTAGTTTGCCACCTCGCCGAACCAGACAAAGGTGTATGAGATGGTATATCTCAGCGCTGTCTCAATAAAGGTGAGCATTGCCACGCCGAGGAGAGTGAAAGCAACAAGAGAATCCTCTGCCTTGTTGAGGGTCTTTATAAGCTTGTCCATATATTACCGAGCGCTACGATGGTATGGATTGGCAGGATGCAGATCTGGTCAGCAGCCTGCCAATCCTGACTGAGTCCTGCTTACTTTTTCTTTGAATAAAAGTCTATCTTCTTCATGTAGAAATCGTACAGTTCTGCGCCGTACACGCCTTTGTATTTATCGAGCACCGGCTTTACTGCCTTTTTGAAGGCTGCCCTGTCCGCAGCGGTCAGCACATAAACATCAACGCCCTGCGCCTTTGCCTTCTCCATTGCATCTGCCCGCCCTTTGGCGTTTCCGTCCCTGTTCGTCTTTATCTGGACCTCTGCCGCCTCCCTGAAGATCTTCTGCTGCTCGGGCGTGAGGGAGTTCCAGAAGGCCTTGTTCACAACGACAGGGCATTCGGTAAGGATATGATTCGTTACGGTTGCGAATTTGTTGACCTCTGTGAACTTCATCAGGATTGAGGTGAAGAGAGGATTGTCCTGTCCGTCGATGACCTTCTGCTGGAGTGCGTTGTATATCTCGGGGAATGGCAGGGGGGTCGGGTTTGCCCCGAGCGTCTTGAATGTATCAATAAATATAGGACCTTCAATGACCCTGATCTTGAGACCTTTCAGGTCCTCAGGTTTCTTTATTGGTCTCTTTGAGTTGGTCATATCCCTGAACTCGTTCTCCGTATACCCTATGAAGACGAAACCCTTGGGGTCGCATAATTTCGCAAACCTCTCCTTTACCTCTTTGTCGTCAAGGACGTTGTATGCCACTGTGCGGTTCGGATAGATGAAGGGCAGCTCTATGATGCCCATCTCAGGGACGAAGTTCGCCAGTACGCTGGCAGTTACTGCGGTCATGTGCAGCGTCCCTGCCTGGACCTGTTCTGTCATGGAACGCTCTCCGCCGAGCTGACCAAGAGGGAACACCTGCACCTCAAGCTCTCCATTGGTTTTTTCCGTTACATATTTTGCGAAGGCGACTGCCCCATGGTGCTGCGGATGGATAGGAGGCCCGACATGACCATATTTAACGATGGTTTTGGCTTCGCAGACGGCAAACGAGGAAAAAATAAGCGCTACGCCGATCAATACTGCCAGGATAATTCGTTTCATACTGTTTCCCCCTTATTTTATTGTAGTAGTTTCAACAGATTGTTATATAAAAATACAGTCTTGTCAAACAAAAAAACCCTTGAAGCAATGGATTGACTTCATAAATTGCGCTAAATATGCTAATAATAAAAAAGCGTGTTGTAACGAACAAAACGGACATGCAAACTACCTGAAGGTTTAGTGTTGACAAAAGGGTATTAATGTTTTTATAGTTTGTTTGATTCCCTAAAAATCAGGAGGGGTGAAGTCATGAGAAAAGTTATGTTATTTTCATTCGTTTTTGCAGCCATTTTCAGTCTCTTTCTTTTCACACCGTCATCCTATGCACAAAAGACGATCAAGGTTGGCATCGTCGATACCTATACGGGACCTGCAAGCGCTTTTACGATCGATGTCCGTGACGGGTTCGAGATGGCCATCAAAAAGATCAATGCAAAGGGCGGGATCCTCGGAAGAAAGGTCGAGTTTACAACGAGGGACGAGAAGTTCAAGCCTGATATCGGGTTGGCAATGGCCAAAGAGCTCGTGTTAAAAGAAAAGGTCGATATCCTCATGGGCACCATAAACAGCGCGACCGCCCTTGCCGTGTCTGATTTTGCCAAGAAAGAAAAGATCCCCTTTTTCGTCACCTTTTCCAAGAGCGAGAAGATCGTTGTCGATCAAGGGCATCGCTACGTCTTCAACATGAACGAGAATGCCATGATGGCAGGCCGGGCCGCCGGCTACGCGCTTGGCAAGAAACCCTATACAAAATACTGGATCGCCGGCGATGATTACGAATACGGCCACTCAATCGCCAACAACGTCTGGGAGAATATACAGAAAGTAAACTCGAAGGCGGTCCTTATCGGGCAGACCTGGTGGAAGGTCGGGGAAGCGGATTTTACTCCATACATTACCCAGATCCTTGCAGCGAAACCCGACTTTATCATAGTTGCAACAGGCGGCTCAGGAATGGTCAATTTCCAGAAAGCGGCAAAGGCAACGGGCTTAAGCCAGAAGATCCCATTCTACCAGCATACCGCCATTGAGCTTTCTGTGCTGAAGCCGCAGGGTCAGAATGCGCCGGAAGGCGTATTCGGGACAGCGAACTATTTCTTCTATTATCCTGATACGCCGGCGAACAAGGCCTTTGTAGATGAGTTCAAGAAGGCCTATAACAGGGAGCCGCGGATCGGCGCTCTCTCAGGGTATATGACGGCCCAGTATATCGCAAAGGCTTATGAAAAGGCAGGGGCGATCGACAAGGAAAAGATGGTAACCGCCCTTGAGGGTATGGTGCTCGACAGCCCTGTAGGAAAACTGGAGATCCGAGCATGCGATCACCAGCTGGTGCTGCCAATGTACTTCGGGAAGACAAAGAAGGACCCGAAATTTCCTGATTTTCTTGTAGCCGGCGATATTGAGACGATCACAGGGAAAGATTATATGCCTACCTGTGATGAAGTCAGGAAGATGCGTAAATATAAATAAAATAGTAAAAAACACCAGGCAAGACAGGATGCTATGGATTTTTTTTACGCGATCATTCCCCCAAAGGTCTTAAGCCAGATCTTTGTGGGGTTGAGCAGGACAACGATCCTTTTTATTGTATCCTCAGGGTTGAGCCTTATCCTCGGCGTACTTAGGATACCGAACGTTGCCCATGGGTCCCTTTATATGATAGGTGCCTTTATGGCCTATTCGCTCTCAGTGTTGTTCGGCGGAGGAGACCTTGGGTTCTGGATGGCATTGATAGGCGCCCCCCTTGGGGTGGCGATCATAAGCCTCGTTGCTGAGCGGGGGGTATTTCGGTATCTCTACGAGCGGGAACACCTCATGCTTCTTCTGCTTACCTTTGCGTTTTCACTTGTCTTTGGCGACCTTGTTAAGATCGTATGGGGTACGGAGTACAAGTCAGTGCCCGTGCCCCAGATGTTCCATGGTTTTGTCTATCTGTTCGGCGGGCTGCCTTTTCCGTTGTATAATCTCTTTCTTCTTATTGTTGGTCCCATAGTGGCAGTCGCCCTATGGCTTTTTGTCAACAAGACCAAGATCGGGAAGATCGGGAGGGCAGCAGCGGTCGACAGGGAGATGGTCGGGGCCGTTGGGATCAATGTAAGCTGGGTCTTCGCGATCGTCTTTGTTATTGGATGCCTCCTCGCAGGACTTGGCGGTGTCCTTGTGGCGCCAACGGTAAGCGTGACGCTGGGGATGGACCACACGCTCATTATGGAGGCATTTCTTATCGTTATCATGGGGGGGTTGGGCAATATCTGGGGGGCCCTTCTCGGGGCGCTTATCTTTGGTCTGTCACAATCGCTTGGTATTTTAATATGGTCACAGTTCGGGATCATCTTTCCCTATGCCGCCGTGATAGTGGTGTTGTTGTTCAGACCCACAGGGCTTCTCAAATCCACATGGTAACCAGGAGCTGACAATGGTTCAAAGTAGAATGAGGGGGAAGGCTCAATTATACGTATATGCAGGCATTGTTGTCCTTTTCGTTCTGCCTCTTATTTTACCGAGATTCTATATCTACCTTACATCCATTATTTTATTGACCGGTCTCCTGGCAACGAGCCTCAATCTTGTTCTTGGTTACGGAGGGATATTCCAGTTCCATCATGCCGTGTTCTATGGGGTCGGCGCATATGCGACAGCGCTGATGCTCACAAAAAGCGGCCTTTCCCCCTGGCTGAGCTTTATTGTGGGGCCGCTTGTATCAGGGTTTCTCAGCTTCATCATGGGCTTGATCTGCATCAGGCTTTCGAAGCTCTATTTCGGCATGCTCCAGATCTCCCTTGGATCCCTCGTGTGGATCATCGTGTACCGGTGGTACTCTTTTACCGGGGGCGATGACGGGATCCATGGCGTACCGTTGCCTGATATCATTTCGTCTCCGAACAGCGCTTACTACTTTACGCTTATCGTTACCGCGGCCTGTCTGTTTGTGACCTATAAGATGATAAGATCCCCCTTCGGGAGCGCCCTGCAGGGGATCCGGGACAACCCGGTGCGAAGCGAGATGATAGGGATAAATGTCAAACGCCACCAGCTCCTGGCGTTGATAATCGCAGGATTTTTTGCAGGCGTTGCTGGTTCCCTCTTTATTGTAGTGGATAATACCGTTTTTCCGGACATGCTCTTCTGGACGCTCTCCCTTGAGGTCCTTATCATGTGCCTCCTGGGCGGGTGGTTTACCTTCCTGGGGCCGATGCTTGGCGCTGCGATCATCATAATGCTGAGGACCTTTGTCAGCACATATACAACTTACTGGGCGCTCGTTCTCGGGGTATTGATGATGTTCGTGATCTTTTTCCTTCCCAACGGCGTGCTCGGGTACATAGAGGAAAAAATAAAAAAAGATTTCATCGAGCCGGTCATAAAGGAGTAGCTGGTGTTAGAGGTAAAGTCTTTATCAAAGAGCTTCGACGGCTTCAAGGCCGTCAACAACGCAAACCTTGATGTTCAAAAAGGCGAGATCGTTGCTGTTATCGGTCCGAATGGGGCAGGAAAGACAACGCTGTTCAACCTCATTACCGGCATACTCAAGCCGGACAGCGGGACGGTGCATTTCAAAGGCGAGAACATAACAGGGTTCCCTCCGTATGAGATCTGCAGGAAGCGTATATCCCGTTCGTTCCAGATAGTCAATATCTTCCCCCGGCTCACGGTCTTCGAAAATGTCCAGGTATCAATACTCTCAAGAGAAAAAAGGACATGGAACCTTTTTACCCCATCGACGAAACTAGCTATAGATGAAACGAACCGGATCCTGGAGAGCGTTGGCCTTGTACAGAAAAAGGACCGAATGACGGCATTGCTCTCACACGGCGACAGTAAGGTGCTTGAGATAGCCATGGCGCTGGGCGGCAATCCGGAGTTTCTTATCCTCGATGAACCGACAGCCGGCATGGCACCCGAAGAAACATTCCGCTGCATTGAACTTGTAAAGCGTCTTTCAGAGGAGCTTGGCCTGACGATCCTGTTCTGCGAACATGATATGGAGATCGTCTTCGGGATCGCGGACAGGATCATGGTGATGGTAAGGGGGGCGACGATCGTTCAGGGTTCCTGCGACGAAGTGAGGTGCAATGAAGCAGTGCAGAACGCGTATCTCGGCGGGAGCGATGTATGCTTGATGTAAAGGGTATACATACCTATTATGGTTTAAGTCATATCCTCTTCGATGTGTCTCTCACGGTCTCCAGGGGTGAGGTTGTGGGCCTTCTTGGGAGGAACGGCGCCGGAAAGAGCACAACGATGAAGAGCATAATGGGCTTGACCCCGCCCAAAGAAGGCTCGGTAGTGTTTAACGGAGAGGACATAACAGGACAGAAGCCGTATCTGCTTTTTCGCAAAGGCATCGGGTATGTGCCGGATGACAGGAGAGTCTTTGCGGACCTGAGCGTCGACGATAACCTCAACATCGTCCACAACAGAGGAACTGACTGGAACAAAGAAAGGGTGTATGAGCTGTTCCCGGCGCTCAGTGAAATAAAAATGAGAAGGGCCGGGCACTTAAGCGGCGGCGAACAACAGATGCTTACCATCGCGAGGGCCCTCATGGGCGGCCCCGAACTTCTTTTGCTTGATGAGCCGACAGAAGGACTGGCGCCATTGATCGTCCGCGACCTTGAGGAACAGATCCTCAAACTGAGGGACGCCGGCATCAGCATACTCCTTTCGGAACAGAACGTACGGTCAGCCCTGAAGATGATCGGCAGGGTATACGTTATCGACAACGGGAGCATACGCTTCGAAGGGACCGTCTCCGAACTCGAAGCGAACGAGGAAGTGAAAAAGAAATACCTCATGGTATGATCAGCGGTTTCCCGTTGCCGCTTCCCCTTTTATCCTTTATTTCCAGCCTCTTTTCTTATAGAATTATATATGTTCTCAAAAGACATCCTTTCCCCGGTCAGGTTGCTCCGTCTTTTTCCTGTCCTGGCCATGATGATCGTTCTATCTCCAGGCGTGCTGTTCTCTCTTGGCGATATATGGGTAGAGGTGGAGAGACTTGAGACGGGCGGGAAGTTTGTCACATGCCAGTATTGCGGAAGGCAGATAAAGACCGGCCATATCCATAAGGATGCCGAAACGATCATAAAAAAGAGGGTACAGGATCACCTCATCGAGCGGGGGATCGGATTGAAAGAGAGCAAGGGCCCATCACCGTTCGTCAATATCCTTGTCTACAGGTTCGAAGAGAGAAAAGGCGGCAACTTTGCGGTGGAAAGACCCGCCGGGGTCGGGTTCCACATGCATCTCATGGAAGGCAACGTCGTTGGCCGCGTGTTCGTTTTTGATGAGGACCAGCAGGCGCTGAGCCAGAACATCTTGAAGATAGGAAAGTTCTTTAAACGGGGAGGCAAGTGGGTGACCGCTGACCAGCTCGCGGAAGAAGGCATTAATGCCGGTCTCGACCATCTCCTGGAGGTGCTGGAGTGAAGGCCCTCTTCGCCATGGACCTGATAGGAGGGAAGTGCGTCCGCCTGCAGAAAGGGGATTTCTCGAAGGTTACGGTATACAGCGAAGACCCGGTTGCAAAGGTTGAAGAGATGATGCAAAGCGGCGCCAGGGACTTCCACATGATCGATCTTGACGGGGCAAGAACGGGCAAGCGCACCCATCATGAGATCATGCGGGAGATCAGGCAGAGGGTCAAAGGCTATATGGAGGTAGGAGGCGGGATCAGAGATGCAAGCGACATAGCATATTACAGCGAATCGCACATGGACGGCATCATTGTGGGCACCAGGGCCCTTGAGGATCCTGATTTTTTTGAGAGCCTCGCAGTTTTCCGGAATATTATTCTCGGGCTCGATCTCTATGGCGGACGTCCAATGGTGCGGGGCTGGAAGACCGCCCTTGACAGGGATATCAAGGACATTATCAAAGCAGCGGAGCGGGTCGGCGTCATGGCGATCCTGTGCACGAGCATAGAAAGGGATGGCATGCTCACCGGGCCTGACTATGACGGCATGAAGCGGCTGCTGGCGATGACGCGGCTTCCCCTCATCGCAAGCGGCGGCGTCTCTGATATCGACGACGTTAAAAGATTGAAGGACCTCAACGTCTGGGCTGCTATCCTCGGCAAGGCTGTGTATGAGGGGAGGATACAGATCGAAGAGGCGATCCGGTATGCTGACTAAAAGGATCATCCCATGTCTTGACGTAATGGAAGGGAGGGTCGTGAAGGGAACGAACTTCCTCGAATTGCGGGATGCCGGCGACCCCGTTGAAAATGCGAAGGCATATGAGGAGCAGACGGCCGATGAGCTCTGCTTTCTCGATATAACGGCCTCTCATGAAAAGAGAAGAACGATCCTGGATGTTGTTGAAAGGGTTGCCAATGAGGTCTTTATGCCGCTTACGGTCGGCGGCGGCATACGCAAGCTTCAGGACATACGGGATATACTTCTTGCAGGCGCGGACAAGGTAACGATCAACACAACTGCGGTGGAGACGCCTGAATTCATACAGGAGTCGAGCGATGTCTTCGGGAGCCAGTGCATCTGTGTGGCCATTGATGCAAAACGAAGGGACGAGGGTTTCGAGGTGTATACCTATGGCGGCAGGAGGCCGACAGGGGTCGATGCCGTCCGATGGGCCAGGGAGGTGGAAAGGCTCGGGGCAGGGGAGATACTGCTGACAAGTATGGACAGGGATGGAACGAAATTGGGTTTTGATATTGAGCTCACGAGGGCTATATCAGAGGCGGTGAATATCCCCGTTATAGCATCGGGCGGAGTGGGAACACTGGAGCATCTCTACGAGGGCTTCGTTTTGGCCAAAGCAGATGCTGTGCTTGCTGCGTCGATATTCCACTACAGGGAATTTACCGTAATAGACGCAAAGAAATATTTACAACAAAAAGGCGTTAACGTGAGGCTCTGAAATATAGAAGGATTAAGGCGAGGAAATAGAAGCGATGAAAGATATCAAATGGGATGAAAGAGGGCTTGTGCCTGTTGTGGTGCAGGATTTCAAGACAAAGGATGTTCTGATGGTCGCTTATATGAACAGCGAGGCGCTGGACCTTACGTTAAAGACAAAAAAAGCGCATTACTATTCGAGGTCGAGAAAGAAGATCTGGCTGAAGGGGGAGACCTCAGGACACACTCAGGAAGTCCGCGGCGTCTATCTTGACTGCGACAACGACACGATCCTCATCACAGTGGATCAGAGGGTGGCGGCATGCCACACAGGCTATTGGAGCTGTTTTTACAGGATCTGGGAAAATGGCTGGAAGATCGTGGGCAAGAAGATATTCGATGAAAAGCAGGTATATGGCGATAAAGGCAGTGAAAAGTGAAAGGTGAAAACCTTGTTCCTCGTTGCCCGTTACTTGTCACTGGTTTGAACCAGAATCCAGCGACGAGCGACGAATATCAAGTTACGAGCATCCAGCTCTCTGCTCCTTAGAGAAATGTCACGAAAATTAGACGTGATACTGCATTTCATCGTTACGTGCGGCTATATCGGGCGGCTGCCGTTTGCCCCCGGCACATACGCCTCCATGCTTGGTTGTATCTTGATATACCTGTTCCCGTTGCCGTTCAGTAATCTGCTTTTTGCCGTTGTTCTTGCTGCGTTCTCTGTTCTTTGCATCAACCTGCTCAGATTTGAAGAAAAAGACCCCGGATATATTGTGATCGACGAACTGGCCGGGATGTGTGTTGCCGTGGCAGGGCATAGCACCACCCTTGTGAACATCGCCATCGGTTTTGTCTTCTTCCGGTGTTTTGACATTTTGAAGCCGTTTCCGATCCGGCATGCAGAGAAACTGAGAAAGGGGTACGGCATAGTGGCGGATGACGTGATCGCGGGGATATTTTCCAATGCCGTGCTGATGATCTGGGAGAGAATGAAATGGTATTAGAAGAAAAGATTGGAAGTATGTTAATGCAGAGACAGAAAAAGATAGCTGTTGCCGAGTCCTGCACGGGAGGGCTGGTAGCGCACAGGATCACCAATGTTCAAGGCGCGTCGGTTTACTTCGAGGCCGGTCTTGTGACCTATAGCAATAAGGCCAAGGAGGATTTTTTGTCGGTTCCCGGGGCAGTGATAAGGGCGAAGGGGGCGGTAAGCGACGAGGTCGCGCGATCCATGGCTGAGGGCGTGAGGAAGGCCGCCGGCGTTGATATTGGGCTGGCCATCACTGGAATAGCGGGGCCGGGAGGAGGCACAGATGAGAAGCCTGTCGGTACGGTCTACATAGCGCTTGCCGTTCCGGATGGTACATTTGTCAGAAAATTTTCTTTTCAGGGGGACAGGGCGGAAGTCAAGCTCCAGACGTCAGAGGAAGCCCTGCTCTTTATCCTTGACCATCTTGAAGGGAGACTCCGGTGAGGGTTTTTCTGGCACTGGAGATCCCCGGTGAGATAAAGGCATATCTCCGTGTCGTCAGAGATCAGCTGGCAACACGCATCCGTAACGTAAAGTGGGTCAACGAGAGTGGACAGCATATAACGCTAAAATTTTTTGGCGAGCAGGAAGAGAAGAGGGTGCGCGAGATCGGGGATGCGCTATCCGGCATTGAAAGGCTGTACAACCCCGTTGCCGTGACATTGAAAGATATTGAGGCGTTCCCTGACAGAAAAAGGGCAAGGGTGATCGTAATGGCACTTGAAAAGGGAGTTGACAACATACGAATGATATTTCATGATATAGAGGACCGGCTGTCAGAATTGGGTATTGAGAAAGAAAAGCGGAGCTTCAGGCCTCATATTACCCTTGGAAGGATGAGGATACCCGGCCCGTTGCTGGACAGGGATATTGTTGATGTTGATATGAGGGGCTTTACTATAAACAAGATGGTGCTTTTTCAGAGCATACTGCAACCTGCAGGCGCCATATATGCTCCGATCCGGGAGCTTGAGTTCAACAAAACAATTTAACAAGAGAGGGGGAGCGCGTGAAAGAGGAAACAAGCAAGAACAAGGCGATCGACATGGCTGTTTCTCACATCGAGAAACTTTTCGGAAAAGGTTCTATCATGAAACTTGGTGAAAAACCGCTGGAGGAGGTTCCCGTTGTTCCGACGGGCTCGATCTCCCTTGATATGGCGCTGGGGATCGGCGGGTTGCCGAGAGGAAGGGTGGTAGAGATCTACGGTCCTGAGGCGTCGGGAAAGACCACGCTTGCCTTGCATGTTGTTGCGGAGATCCAGAAGGCAGGCGGTATTGCTGCCTTTATCGACGCCGAGCATGCCCTTGATGTCTTCTATGCCCGGAAGATCGGCGTTAATACCGATGACCTCCTGATATCCCAGCCCGATACCGGCGAGCAGGCCCTTGAGATCGCCGAGATACTTGTGAGGAGCAGCGCCGTTGAGGCTGTTGTCGTTGATTCAGTGGCAGCCCTTGTTCCAAGGGCAGAGATCGAGGGGGAAATGGGTGACGCCCACATGGGGCTGCAGGCAAGGCTTATGTCGCAGGCCCTGAGGAAGTTAACGGCAACGATCGGCAAATCAATGACAACGGTCATATTCATCAACCAGATACGGCAGAAGATAGGGATCATGTTTGGGAATCCCGAGACCACAACGGGCGGAAACGCATTAAAATTCTATGCCTCCGTCCGCCTTGATATAAGAAGGATCGCATCCATAAAGGACGGTCAGGATGTTGTAGGGAGCAGGACGAGGGTCAAGGTCGTGAAGAACAAGCTTGCGCCGCCCTTCAAAGAAGTCGAATTCGACATCATCTTCGGGGAGGGCATTTCAAGGGAGGGAGACGTCCTTGATCTCGCAGTTGATCTTGGCATCGTTGAGAAGGCTGGCACATGGTACTCCTATGGCGATTCGAGGATCGGCCAGGGCAGGGAAAATGCCAAAGAGTTTTTGAAGAATCATCCGGATGTTACAAAGACGATCGAGGAGAAGATACTGTCAGCAAAAAAAGGATGAATCGTGACCTCAAAAGAGATCCGTAAAACGTTCCTGGATTTTTTTTCGGACCAGGGCCACAGGGTGATAACGAGCGCATCGCTGGTGCCTGAAAAGGATCCGACCCTGCTCTTTGTCAACGCAGGGATGGTGCCCTTCAAGAACCTTTTCCTGGGGGACGAGAAGAGGGAGTACCAGAGGGCGACGTCCTGTCAGAAATGCGTGAGGGCAGGAGGCAAACACAACGACCTGGAGAACATCGGCAAGACGCTAAGGCACCACACGTTCTTCGAGATGCTGGGAAACTTCTCCTTCGGTGATTACTTTAAGAAAGAGGCGATCGCCTATGCGTGGGAATTTCTGACAAAGACGCTCGGCCTCGACACAGGCAGGATGTGGATAACGATCTACCAGGACGATAACGATGCAGCGGAGCTGTGGACGCAGGTCGGCGTACGGGGAGACAGGATCGTAAGGCTCGGCGAGAAAGACAACTTCTGGTCCATGGGCGACGAGGGGCCCTGCGGGCCTTGCTCGGAGATCATCTATGACCTCGGCGAACAGGTTGGTTGCAGATTGCCTGCCTGCAAGGTGGGGTGTGACTGTGACAGGTATCTTGAAATATGGAACCTTGTGTTCATGGAATTTGAGAGAAACGCTGAGGGACAGATGAAAAATCTGCCCTCTCCGTCGATCGACACGGGCATGGGTCTTGAAAGGATCACGTCAATACTCCAGGGAAAGATCGGGAATTACGATACGGACCTTTTTGTTCCTATCCTCAAGCGGCTCGAGGATATCTCAGGGCATATATATGGACAGGACGAGAAGATCGACGTAGCGATGAGGGTTATAGCAGACCACGCCAGGGGCGCCACGTTCATCATCAACGACGGCGTATTGCCGTCAAAGGAAGGCAGGGGTTACGTTTTACGGAGGATCATCAGAAGGGCTTTGCGGTACGGGAAGAAGATCGGCATCGGAAAAGAGTTTCTCTATGACCTGTCAAAGACGGTTGTAGACCTTATGGAAGGCGTATACCCTGAGGTCAGGAACAACCACCCTTACATCGTCCGGGTAATAAAGGGCGAGGAAGAGCGTTTCGTAGAGACATTAAGCGTTGGAATGAGGGTCTATGAGGAGATCACGGAAGGGCTCATATCAAGAGGAATAAAGACCATCCCCGGCGATCTCGTCTATAAGCTCTATGATACCCATGGATTTCCCCTGGATATAACCATGGAGATAGCCGAGGAAGATGGTTTGTCCGTCGACCTGGAAGGTTTTGAGTGTGCATCAAAAGACCAGAAAGAACGATCAAGAACGGCCTCGAGGATCAAAGGAGAAGAATGGGATGAGGGCCACCTGGCAGTCTTAAGGGAAGGCATAACGAGCGCTTTTACAGGATACAAGACCCTGAAAGACACCGGGACCGTTGAGCGTGTGCTGGTCGGGGCCGATCTGGTGAACGAGATACGGGAAGGAGACGAGGGGGAGCTCTTTTTTGCCAGGACGCCTTTTTATGCGGAGAGCGGCGGCCAGATCAGCGATGAAGGTTTCGTCCGCGTTGCCCGTCCGGATCATACAGAAGGCATAGCGAGGATCCTGGAAGTTACAAAGATCAAGGACAACCTTTTCTCCCACAAGGTGAAGGTGGAAAAAGGCGTTATTAAAAAAGAAGATCACGCGGAGCTGGTCGTTGACCTGGAGAGGAGAAAGGGTGTTTCACGGAACCATACCGCGACGCACCTGCTTCACCACGCCTTGCGAAAGGTCCTTGGAGATCATGTAAAACAATCCGGCTCCCTTGTAGAACAGGACAGGCTGAGGTTTGACTTTACCCACTTTGAAGGTGTGAACGATGTGGAGATAGCGAAGGTCGAGGACATCGTCAACGAGAAGATCATGGCATGCATCGACATCGACACCGAAGAAAAGAGCCGTGAAGATGCCATCCGGGAAGGCGCCACAGCGCTGTTCGAGGAAAAGTACGGCGAGAAGGTACGGGTCATCAAGATAGGAGACTTCAGCATGGAGCTCTGCGGCGGCACCCATGTAAAGAATACCGGCGAGATAGGGAGTTTTTATATCGTCAGCGAAGGATCCCTCGCGTCAGGGATCAGGAGAATAGAAGCGGTGACAGGCAGGTCGGCGATCCTCTACAAGAGAAAGATGGAAAAGGCGCTGAAGTCAGTTGCAAAACTTTCCAACGCAGAGATTGAGAGAGTTGGCGAGAAGGTGGAATCGATCGTGAGCGACCTTGAGAAAAGGGGGAAAGAGATCGAAAGGCTGAAAGCAGAGATCGCATCATACAGGATCGAAGAGGCCCTGAAGGAGGCCTTTGAAAAAGACGGGACGAAGGTTGTCTCGCTCTTTGTGCCCAATGCCGGTGCAGAGGAGCTGAGGAAGGTTACGGATATTATCCGCAGTAAAGCAAAGAGCTGCATCGCGATCGTAGGCTCGCAGGAAGAGGGCAAGGGATTGATCGTTCTTGCTGTCACGAAGGATCTGCAGGGTTCATATAATGCCGGTAAGATCGTAAAGAAGATTTCAGAGCGCTACGGCGGCAAAGGCGGCGGAGGGCCTCAGATCGCGCAGGGGGGTGTTTCCGGCAAGAAA
>DLMV01000049.1:24757-37387 GCA_002478225.1 Deltaproteobacteria bacterium UBA7527
GGTGTTTCCGGCAAGAAAGTAAAAGAAGCGCTCAAGGATCATGAATTGATATTCGGTCCTTAGCGCGGACGAGGAGATAAGGCGATGATGAGAAGATACATGGACAACTTAAAGAACGTGAGCCTTTTTGCTACGCTGAACGAGAAGGACATAGAGATCATTTCAAAGATCCTCTTTATCAGCACCTATGCAAAGGGAGAGATCGTTTTCCAGGAGGGTGAAAAAGGGGACTCGCTTTATATCGTCCTCAAGGGGCAGGTGAAGGTCTGCCTCTACGACGAAGACGGCAGAGAATACATACTGGCCGTCATCGGCAAAGACGGTTTTTTTGGCGAGCTTGCGCTTATTGACGAATTGCCCAGGTCCGCGAACGTGATCGCCCTTGAAAATTCAGAACTGCTCATTATCAGAAGGAACGAGTTTGCCAAGCTTCTCATGGAAAACCCTGCGATCACCGTTGCCATTTTGAAGGTTCTTTCCAGGAGGCTTCGCGAGGCAGACGAGAGGATCAAGTGGCTTGCCTTCCTCAGCGTTGAAGGGAGGGTGCTAAAATATCTCCTGGGTGTCGGCGAAAAAGAAGGGATCAAGGTAAAGGATTACGTCATCATAGAAAAGGGTCCCACGCAGATCGAGATAGCCAGTTCCTGCGGTTGCTCCAGGGAGACCGTATCGCGGATGGTCAAGAGCCTCGTAAAAAAAGGCATTCTGAGCGTGCGAAAACGACAATATACGCTAAATCCTGTGCCCCCCTCTTTTTAGGTATTCTTTTTACAGTGATTGCCGAAAGCAGGCTTAGGTGATATGAGAAATACGCAGATAAAGCAGAAGATGGAACAGCAGGAAGAGGAATTGCGCATCCTCCACGAGTTTGCAAAGGATATCAGCGACAACCTTGACCTCGCAGTGCTCCTGCAGCGCATCATAGAGACCATCATGAACTTCGTGTCTGTTGATTCCTGCCTTGTTTATCTGTACGACAAATCGAACGACGAGCTTATTCTTACGGCATCGAACGACAGGCATCTTAAGGGGCTTGGCACGGTCAGGCTAAAGATGGGCGAAGGCGTCACCGGGTGGGCCGCAAAGGAGAAGAAACCGGTTGCCCTGTCAAGGGAGTCCTACAAGGACAGGAGATTTAAGACCTTCCCTCTCCTCGAAGAAGATCAGTACGAGGCCTTCCTTTCGATCCCGATCCTCTCGAAAAATGAGGTCATAGGCGTCATGAACCTCAGGAACAGGAAGGAGCATGTCTATCCGGAGCCCCAGGTGAACCTGCTTTTTACGATCGGACGATACCTCGGGAGCAGCATCCAGAACGCAATGACATATGATGAGGTGGTAAAGAAAGCAAAACAGCTCGATCTTCTCTCGCAGGTTTCCAGGACGATCGTTTCCGGTTATTACCTCAAAGAGATACTTCAGCTGATCGTCACTATGACCGCAAAGGTGATGGACTCCAAGATCTGTTCGATCATGTTGCTTGATGAAAAGAGAGAAGAACTTGTCATTGCAGCCACCCAGAGCCTCAGTCAGGACTATATTAATAAGCCGAACCTGAAGGTGGGACAATCGGTAAGCGGTAAAGCGGTATTTGAAAAAAAACCCATCACCGTCCTCGATGTCACAAAGGAACCGGGTTTTATGTATCCCGAAATTGCGAAAAAGGAAGGGATCGTGTCGTTGCTCTCAGTGCCTATGATGATCAAGGACAGGGTCATAGGGGTGATCAACAGCTACACGAGGAGCGAGCATAATTTCAGGAAAGAGGAGATAGAGATCCTTCAGGCAGTAGCCAACCAGGCTGCCGTTGCCATAGAAAATACAAACCTGAGCCAGGAGATACTTACCGCAAAGGAGGCTTTGGAGTCGAGGAAAATAATTGAGAGGGCAAAGGGCATTCTCATGAAAGAGCTTGGACTTACAGAGGATGAGGCGTATAAAAAGATCCACAAGAAGAGCATGGATATGAGAAAGACCATGAAAGAGGTCGCCGATGCAATCATACTAACCTCTGATCTCAAGAAAAGGACTTGACAAAAGTGAAAAAAAAAATTACTATGATTCTACGACAAAGGAAGAGTTATTAGCGAAGGGCGCTAAAAACTCGCAAAGACGATTGAACGGACAAGGGCGTCCAAATCACCAGTGTGGTTTGAGATGCCTTTTTTATTTTTATGGATGGTGAACAGTATGGATGAACTGAGAATAGCTGTCGGGCAGGTCAACTGTATTGTCGGAAACATAAAGAGAAACTGCGCCAGGATCATAGAATACATAGAAAGAGCAGCTTCCCTTGGGGTTGATATCGTTACATTCCCCGAGCTTGCGATCACCGGCTATCCACCGGAGGACCTTCTCCTGAAAGGAAGTTTTATTGATGAGAACATCAAGGCATTGGGCGAATTGACGGAAAATGTTGGTAATATCATAGCCGTTGTAGGTTTTGTCAACAGGAAGGGAGGAAACCTCTACAACGCTGCGGCCGTTATATGCAAACGAAAGATAAGAGGCATATGCCATAAAACGCTCCTGCCCAATTACGGTGTTTTTGACGAAAAACGGTATTTTGAGCAAGGAAGCAAGCCCCCGGTGTTCAGGTACGGTGATGTTATTTTCGGTGTCAGCATATGTGAAGATATCTGGCACAGGGAGGGGCCAACAGGCATGATGGCCCAGGCAGGAGCTGCTTTGATATGCAACATTAACGCTTCTCCATACCACGCAGGGAAGATCTATGTACGCTCCGAGATCTCGAAAAACCGCATACAGGAAAACGGCGTTTTCATCTCTTATACGAACATGGTAGGCGGACAGGACGAACTGGTGTTTGACGGGCAGAGTTTTGTGATGGACAAAAAGGGTCGGATCATAGCGCAGGCAGATGCATTCCGCGAGGACCTGCTCGTGCTCGATATACCGCTTAAGGAGCTCAGGCAGAGAACAAAGGGATTACGGCAGGCGCGCACCGGCGATCATGCGCGGGTCATCACTATAAGCGACAAGATACCGCACAGGGAAAGACCTGCCCTGTCAGTATTCAAAAGAAGACCATTGGAGCCGGTTGCTGAGGTGTATGAAGCCTTGAAGATGGGTCTTCATGACTATGTGGTGAAAAATGGTTTTCAAAAGACAGTAATAGGCCTTTCCGGCGGCGTCGATTCTTCTATCGTGGCCACTTTGGCAGTAGATAGTCTTGGCAGCGACAATGTCATTGGCGTGTTCATGCCGTCCCGTTATACGTCGAAAGAATCCGGGGCTGATACGAGGGAGCTTGTAAGGCGCCTCGGTATCAGGTTGCTTACCATACCGATACATGCAGTCTACAGGGCATATATCTCCACATTGCAGCCTGTATTTTCAGGGTTGCGGGAAGATATTACCGAAGAGAACATCCAGGCACGAATTCGCGGAAATATCCTGATGGCTCTGTCGAACAAGTTCGGCTGGCTTGTTCTGACTACCGGGAACAAGTCGGAGATGAGCGTTGGGTATGCAACGCTTTACGGGGATATGGCCGGCGGTTTCGCAGTCATAAAAGATGTGCCGAAGACGCTGGTGTATCAATTGTCACGGTACAGAAATTCCTTAAGCAGCGTCATACCCGCAAGGGTTTTGACCAAGGAACCGACGGCAGAATTGAAGCCGGACCAAAAGGACAGGGATACGCTGCCGCCGTACGAGCACCTCGATCCCGTACTGAAGGGTTATATAGAAGAAGACAGGGATCTCAACGCCATTACTTCACGTGCGCTATCCCGGGCAGAAGTAAAAAAAGTATTGCAAATGGTTGAAGCGAGCGAGTACAAACGGCGCCAGTCTCCTCCAGGCATTAAGATCACGCCGAAGGCATTCGGCAAGGACAGGCGGATGCCGATAACAAATCAGTACCGGGGGAAATAATGGACTTTGAAGGCGTTGTCCGGAGGTTATCGCCAACATTAAAAAGGATCACAAAGAGACTGAATGGACACCATTCCTTTTTTGACGACGATGATCTCTACCAGGAAGCCCTGACCCATCTCTGGATGGCCCACAACAAAGGGTCCATTGACGGCAAGACGGACAGCTATATCCTCCAGGGGTGTTATTACCATTTAAAGAATTATCTCAGGAAGGTCAGGGAGCATGGCGTTTTTTTGAGTTTGAGCAATCCCATGGGGGATGAGTGCGTATGTCTTGAAGATTTCCTCGTACCTGAGAACATCATCACAACGCTGGACTATGTAGAAGGCAAGCTGGAAGTGGAGTCGCTGGAAGAACAATGCCTCTCGGAAAGGGAGCGCGAGGTCCTTTCTTGTTTTTTGGAAGGTATGTCGATGCGGGAAATAGGCAGCAGGCTCGGCATATCGCACGTTATGGTCCTGAAGATCAAAAACAGGATCCGCGATAAATACTTAGGGCTCGCTCAGCAGAACCATAACTGAGGTTACCAAAGAAAATATCTTTTTACTTTAAACATATATCCCTCAGACAGGGATAAGCACAATGCGGTGTTCTTAAACGAAGGTGTTCTTGCAAAAGGAACACTTTTTTTGTTTAGGGCTTAATGTAATCCGGCAGGAAGACAGAGGCGTCTTTACATCATTGATGATTTAAAGGCGCTTTTTTTATTTTGCAGCAGAAACAAAATATAACAGGGAGGCCTACAATGAAACGAGCAGCATTTTTGATACTTGTTGTGTTGTTCCACATTTTTGTTCTTGTTGCTGCCGGCTCGGCTGACGAGCCAAAGTCCCCGGAAGATAAGGTTGCCGGAAGCGCATCGTTGAGCGTTTTCAATAGATACATCTCCAGAGGGTATGAGATGAGCAAGAACAGCATGGTCATCCAGCCATCTTTAAATGTATCGTATAAAGGTTTTGCAGTGACATTCTGGGGCAATATCGATACGAACCAGCACATGACGCAATCATTTGATCCCGGAACGGCAGAAGGACAGAAAGGATACAACGAAACAGACATGACGCTCAGCTACACGTATAATATAGGCAAGCTCAGCTTAACAGGCGGTTATATCTATTACGGCACGAAATACGCCAACGAAACAGAGGAATTTTTTCTCAGCGGAGCCTGTGATATCTTTCTGAAGCCAACGTTAGCTATCTATCGGGACATCAACGCCTTCGCAGGCACATACATCAATCTATCACTCGCACACTCGTTCACAATCTATAAAGAGGTGACGCTCGATCTCGGCGCTTCAGGCGGATACTTCATCGGAAGCGGTAGCTACTGGAAGACCTATGAGCTCGCCACGGCCGCCTATACGGGAAGCAAGTACAGCGGCTTCCACGACGGCATGGTCAAGGCAGGGCTGACAATACCCGTATCAAAACAAGTAACATTGCAGCCCGTTATTCAATACTGGTTCCCTCTTTCCGGTGATTCCAGGAAGACAATGGGAACCGATGCATCCGGGAATAGGATCTCCTATAATCCCAACGGCTATCTGAGAGGCAACTATGTCGGAGGAATGACGGCAACATTCAGTTTCTGAAAGGGGTTTTATGCCAATTTGCGATCAAACTGATATTTTGGGGAAAACCATTTCTCTCGCTCGCCGCTGCGGGCGTCTTACCCTGCACCACTTCACCTTCGTTCGATTCTCGAACTCGCCCACCCACCCTGCGGGCGGGTACCAGGCTCAGACAGCGAGTACGGTTTCATTGCGAGCGAAGTCGAGCAACATCGGCCTGAACTCGGCATGGCCGCAGTGGCCACCCATGTCGGTTCCTCCATGGGTACCTAACTGAAGGGTAGGGTAATCACCAAGACGTCCTCAAATGCTCGCTGTGAGAAACAGGTTTTCCCTTACCTTAACTGTAATATTGACTGCAAATTGGTTTTAACCAGGATTTCTGTTGTGTTAAGAAAGTTCTTTTATGGTTTTGATGAGATCGCGCGTGGAATGGTCTTTGGGATCGCCGACGATGGCTACCTTGCCTCCGTAGGATAGAACGATGGCCCTTTCCGGCACATTCTCTTCCGTGTAGTCCGTCCCCTTTGCGTGGATGTGGGGCTGTAATGTGCGGAGGAGGTCTTCAACGGTAGGCTCGCTGAATATGATCACGTAGTCGACGCAATCGATCGCCGCGATGATCTCTGCCCGTTCATCTGCCGGTGTCACCACCTGCTTCCTCTTCCCCAGGCCGGTTACTGATGAATCGTCGTTGACTGCAACGATAAGAATATCGCCGAGCGACTTCGCCCCCTTGAGATACCGGACGTGCCCCACGTGGAGGAGGTCGAAGCACCCGTTCCCGAAGACGATCTTCTTGCCATTTTGTTTTTCTTTTTCTATGATGTTCTTTAATTCAGCGAGACTGCCTATTATCCTGCCCATGGGCCTATTTATTCCCCTCCATTGCCTTTTGCAGCTCCTCGGCCGTAACCGTTGCCGTCCCTCTCTTCATGACGACAACACCGGCGGCGTAATTTGCGATCCTCGATGCTGTATGGAAATCAGCCCCGCCTGCAAGGGAAAGCGCGACGGCAGCACAGACCGTATCGCCGGCGCCTGTAACATCCGTTACATCATCCGTTCCGGAGATCGGTATATCGTATATCTTTCCATCCGCCACAAAGAGACTCATGCCCTTGTTGCCGCGGGTCACGAGGAGGGCCTGCAATTCCATCCGTCCCATGATCGTCTTCCCCACAATGTTTATATCATGGCCCTCATCAAGGTTGCTCAGACGGTATGCCTCAGATTCATTAGGCGTGATGATAGTAAAACCGGTAAACTTTTCCAGTCCATAGCGCGAGTCGCCGACAACTACCTTCTTTTTCGCTATATTCCTCATGAAATCAATAATCTCTGTGTCGACCGTTCCATGGCCGTAATCGGATACGATAAAAGCGTCAACCAAGGGGGCTGTTGCTTTCAGCCTCTTCATGAGAATTGCCTTTTCTGACCGGGACACAGGCCTCTTGCTGTCTTTGTCGATCCGTATCACCTGTTGTTTCGATGTGTGGGTGTCGCCGGCAAGGATCCTGGTCTTGGTCACTGTTTCGCCGTTATGCCTGATGAGTCCCCCAAGGTCAATATTTTTATGCCGGGAGAAGTGCTGCATGAGCTTCTTGCCCGCATTATCGTTCCCTATAAAACCCAGCGGATAGACGTGCGCTCCAAGGGCGAGAAGGTTGCTGATCGTGTTGCCCGCGCTGCCGGGATATACTTTTGACTCTTCAAACTGCACAACAACTACCGGTGCCTCTCGCGAGAGCCTGTATGGTTTCCCGAAAATGTACACATCAGCAATGATATCGCCTATCACGCAGATCTTTTTTCCCCTGAACCGTTTAACAATTTCGCTCAGCCTATGTTCTTTTTTCAATGATCTCCTCCACCTTAGCGAAGACTTCTTTTGGTGTTATCTGTACGAGGCATTCATGTTCCCTGTCGCAGTGTTTTTTGTTGCAGGGCCTGCAGGGCAGGTCCTTCCACAATGGATAGGTCCACGGGCTCGGATAACTGGTATACCGGTCGTCCATGGGCCCTAAAAGGACGATGGTTGGTCTTGAGAGGGCGGCGGAAAGATGGCGGGGGCCTGTATCGTTGCTCACGACAAAGGATGCCCTTGAGATGCACACCTTCAGGTCCATTACGTTCATCGATCTCACCTCCACATGGTCTTTCTCCGTGGCGCCGGCGAGAACTTTGTTGGCTGTCTCTTCCTCATCTTTTCCTGGCAGTATGTAAACCTCTATGCCGTACTGTTTCACGATCATATCAGCGAGCTCAGAAAAATAATGCGCTGGCCAGCATTTTGACGGACCATACTGAGCGCTCACAGCAAAGACAGCATATGGTTTGCGGATATCGGTAAATTTTTTGTCGAATTTCTGTTCCTCGTCCTCGGTAACCAGGAGCACAGGGGCATCGAGGGACCTTTTACCGCCAAGGGCGTCGATGATCCTGAGATAGTGTTCTACCGTAGATTCGGTATCGCGCCCTTCAGGGATCTTTCTGTTCAGCATGAAACCCCGCTTATTGCGGGCATAACCGATCCTTTCCCTTAGAAGCAGCGTAAAGAAGAGCAGGGCTGATCGAAAAGAATGAGGAAGGATTATCCCGCGCTTAAATGAAACCTTCTTCAAGATGCTTACCGTATCGAGAAAAGGGATGATGCCTTTGTCGTCGATAGCGAGAAATCTGTCGAAAAGATTGAGCCCGTTGTAGATATGAATTGCGTTGCTTTTTCCTACGGCCCAGATCTCGCCGTAGACATATGCCCTCAGCGCATGGAGAAACGGCACGGCCATTACCATATCGCCAAGCCAGTTAGGCAGATATACTATCGTCCTGCCAGTCACTTCTCACGCCCATGAAAGGATTATATTTAACCATATAATGTGCTTTGCCTTGCTTATCCGCCTCTCTATTGATCTCGTCCTCTTTTTTCAGAAAACCGTCTTTTCCCTGTTTCCAGGCCTCCTCGCCTGCCTCCTCCACGAGCCTTACAAGATCGGCATAGCTCTTGTCTATATTCGCATAGCCGTTCACAAATGTACAGAACATCGTCTTTACTTTGTCAACGAGAAGGTCAGCTTCACTCCCGAGCACCATGCAGGTCTCATCGGTAAAATTATCGAGATGAAGCATTTTTTCAAAATCTATCTGCCCTGACTGCTCGGCAATGCTGTATGCCTTCGTGCCGACAAAGGGAAAGAATAGTGACCACCGGAACCTGCCCGGTTGGATCCTGGCGAGAAGCTCCACTGTCTCCATGATGTCCGCCGTTTTCTCCTGCGGCAGCCCTATCATAACAAATGCCGAGGTGTGAAGGCCTACCCTATGCGCCACATCAAAGGCATGGCAGATATCTTTATTTGACATGTACCGGTGCAGGACGTCCCTTCGTATCCTGTTGCTGCCGCTCTCAAGACCGAACTTTACGATCCTGCACCCGGCCTCTTTGAGGCTTCTTGCTACCTCCTCATCAAAGACCTTTGCGTGGGCATTGCAGACAAAGCCTATATCGGTGGTTTTTTTGTATCGTTCGGTGAACTCGCGAAGCCACTTCTTATCGAAGGTAAATATATCATCGTCAAAGATGAACATCCTGATCCCTTTGTAATGACCGATGAGATATTCGATCTCGTGTATCATTTCCTCAACGGTGTGCCGGCGCAGATACTGTCTCGGGAGGTGCCCGTGGCCTTTGTAGAGACCCATGATCTTGTGGTTGAGGCAATAGGTGCATCTGAAAGGGCATCCTCTGGATGCTGTCAGGCCGACCCAGCCGTCCTTGGCATCGATCATTTGCTGGAAATCGAAGATCTCATAATCCTTAAAAGGAAGTGTGGTAATATCCGTGAAAGGCCGGAGCGGTTCTAAAACCGGTCTTCCTTTTTCTTTATGGCCCATGTTCCTTATTCCCTTTGGGTTGCCCTGCTGGAGGAACTCCAGGAAAGCATCTTCGCCTTCGCCAACGCATATATAATCTACACATTCCTCGGACAGCGTCCCCATGGGGTCCATGGTTGGATGGATACCGCCGAAGATGATAGGGGCATTGCAATATTCCTTTATGCTGCGGGCTATCTCAAGGGCGTACTTGTATTGGTTCGTGAGAACAGAAAAGCCTATCGCGTCAGGTTGTATCGCAAGAACGTCCTTTTTTATTCTTTCAAGGTCGAGGGGATAGCCGAGCTTTTCGTTGATATTAATGAGGCGCGTCTCTATTCCATGCTTTTTCAATAAGCCGGAAATATAGGAGATCCCGTAATTGAATCCTATCTGGGTGTTGATGTTGGGGTATATGAAAAGCACCTTCATGGAATGTCCTGTTCTAAATTCCAAGCACTAAATTCTAATATCTAAATCCGAAACAATATCGAAATGCAAATTTCAAATGTTCAAAACGTTTTCAGTTTGCCTTACCTTTTCAACCGGCATTATCGCTCATGCTCTTTACTGCCTCAAAGACATCCTCGACGCTGATGCTTGCAATGCACGTTCTGTCCCGGCAATCCTTTTTCTTGCAGGGGCTGCAGGACAGCTCTTTTCTTACTATTATATTATTGAACCCATAGGGCGCATTGACCGCTGCATCCGTTGGTCCAAAGATTGCCACAACGGGTATCTTTGCTGCGGAGGCAAGGTGCATGACGCCGGTATCGCCCCCTATATACATATCGACGTTTTCGAGCAGCGCGTAAAGCTGGGGGATATTGGTAGGGCAGGCCAAAAAGGCATTCTCTCCTGCCATTGCCTTAAGCCGCTCCGCTTCCTCTTTCTCGCCCGGACCCCAGAGGATCAATATCTGTGCGCCCATATAATCCTTTACCCTGCCGGCCAGCTGCGCATACCGCTCTATCGGCCATCGCTTAAAACCTGTTCCCTTGCTGGAGAAAGGGTTTATGGCAAAGACGGGTGACCGTATGCCCGTGTTCCGAAAAAAATTCTCGATATATCGATACACGCTGTCAGGCGCCTGGAGCATTGTCTCAGGCCTTGCATTGCCGGCGCCGAGATACCGCGCTACGAGCATGTTCTTGTCCACCTTGTGCATTCTCCTGTCTGTGCCGCGAACACATTCCCCGTAAAAGATGTGGCTCTTCTCCTTGGCATGGATGGCGTCGAAGCCGATCTTCCTATCTCCCCTTGCGCACAAAGAGATCAAGGCGCTCTTGATGATACCGTGAAAATCAACGATACAATCATAGTGATCTTTTCTCAGGTGCGCGAGAAATCTCTTCATCTCGCGTGCAACGTTGAGAAGGCTCCCGGCCTTTAATCCATCCTGAAGGCGCCTCCTGGGAAACTGTATTACTTCATCGATGAATGTCTGAAAGGCAAGCAGCTCACCGACCGGACCTTCAACAAGCCATGTAATGCGTGCATCGGGAAAGCGGTCCCGCATTGCCTTCACGGCAGGAATGCACATCAGTACATCCCCGAGAGAGCTCAATCGAATAACGAGGATATTACCTGGCGTTGACATCTTTCAGGACGTTGAAAAGGTGCTGGGGGATAAGGACAGGTTTTCTGTTCGTATTAACGCAAACGTGTCTTGTTCTCCCTTCTACGATGAGGTTGCCGTCACGGTATATGATGTAATGGAACGTAACCCCTCTTGACTTCAACTCAGCCACCCTTGTTTTCACAATAAGAAGATCATCGTAGGTGGCGGTATTGTAATACTTCATTTCCATGCCGACGACGACGAGGTGGTAGCCCATCTCCTCGAATTCCCTGTATGTGAATCCTTTTTCTCTCATATACTCGCTTCTTCCTATCTCGAAGAAGGTCGGGTAATTGCCATAGTAGACGATGCCCATCCTGTCGGTGTCCGCATACCGCACCCTTACGGGAACATCGACAAATCCTGATTCGCTGTCACGCATGCGCATCGATCGTTACCTAAAGGGCTCTCATAAATTCCGGCCGCAGGAGGGACGGATCTCTTTTTTTGAGAACATGCTCTATCGCTTTCAATGTCTTCTCTTTTTCTTCCGGAAGCCATGCCTTCACGGGAAGATAATTAGAGGCATGGTTTGAGGCAAAATACGTGTGGGTGACGTTCGTGTTCTTGATCATGATCGCGAGTTCCTCGAGGAGCATGTAAGGATCAGGGACCTTGAATGTGCCTCTCTTTACCTCTTCGGCCAGCGGAGTGCCCGGGACGATGATAACGCTCAAGGCGCCAGCGTAATCAGGGTCTATCCTGCTTAAGAATTTCCCCGTTTCTTCAGCGTGTATCCTGCTTCTCTCAACTCCACCCAGACCGAGCAGTACAGTAACGGAGAGGATAATGCCGGCATCCTTCACCCTCCGGGATGCCTCTGCCGTTTTATCAAGGACCGTTCCCTTGCAGACCCTGTCGAGGGTAACCTGGTCGCCCGATTCTACGCCGAGGTATATGATCCCGACGCCAAGCTCTTTTAAGGTTTTTAATTCCTCGACGGATTTTTTAAGGATCGACTTCGTGTTCCCGTAGATACCGATCCTCTCAAGGCGCGGGAAGGAGTTTTTTATAAGCTGAACGATCGGAACGAGCATCTTCTGCGGGATGATGAGCGCATCGCCGTCGGCAATAAAGACCTTCCGGATGTATTTGGCAAACTGCTTTGCCTCTTCAACATCTTCCCTGACCTCTTCAAAGGATCTGACCCTGAATTTTTTTTCTTTAAAGGAACCGCAGAATGTGCATTTATTGTGGGAACAGCCGATAGTGACCTGCAGTATTAAACTGTCCGCCTCGCTCGGCGGCCTGTAGATAGCCCCTTCGTATTTCATTGTTCAATCCTGTATACCCTCTCTCCTTCCCGAACAAACCCGTACTTCTTGCGGGCAACCTCCTCGAGATATCGATCATCCTTCTGTAGCTTTTCCAATTCCTGGAAGAGCGCCGCGTTCTCCTTTTCGGTCTTCTGTATTGAAACGCGCACAGACTTGATGGAGCTTTTTATTTTAATAAATTCGAAAATGCCGCCTTCCGAGAAGATGAGCTGGAATAACAACGCGCCAAGGAGAACGATGAAACTGTAACGTCTTACTACTGCATCTTCAAACATATCAATTATCTTTATATTAATGGTAAGAAAACAAAATGTCAACCTTATAAAGGCGCCGTATCGTTGATAGCTCATAGCTTATGGCAAATTCTAATATCGAAGCACTAA
>DLMV01000049.1:37518-37699 GCA_002478225.1 Deltaproteobacteria bacterium UBA7527
CTAATATCGAAGCACTAAACAAACTATAAAAGAACCGTCAGTCGTGAGGAGCCGTGGATTGATTAAGATTTTTAATAAATACAGTTTGTTATTCGCGAAATATCGGGAAATTTATAACACTATTTTTGTTTTGCATCAAAATTACTTGTCAAATCATGAAAAATAATATATAAAAAATATA
>DLMV01000049.1:37822-41155 GCA_002478225.1 Deltaproteobacteria bacterium UBA7527
TATAGTGATATCCTTTCTTCTCATTCTGTCTTTACTTTTCCCTTCATTTCTCTTTGCAGGTGAAACCATTACAGCGAGCTCATACATCCTTGTTGAGGAAGGATCCTTCGACATCATCGCAGGCAGGAATTACCACACAAGGCTGGCCCCCGCCAGCACCACAAAGGTGATGACAACGCTGCTTGCCATAGAAAAGATCAACGCAGATGAGATGATCGTACCGGATAAAAAGACGGCAAGCCTCCCTGCTTCTAAGATGCACCTCGTGCCCGGAAAACAATACAGGGCCTTCGATCTGATGAACGGAGCAATGATAGAGTCTGCAAATGACGCTGCCTATGCCCTTGCAAAACATATCGGCGGCAGCGAAGAGAGCTTTGCGCGCATGATGAATGATAGGGCGAACGAGTTGGGCGCATACAACACCCATTTTAAGAACGCCTCCGGTCTCTATGTCAACGGCCAGTACACCACCAGCTATGATCTGGCGCTGATCTTCAAGAACGCGTTGTCGAACGACATATTCAGAGATCTGATCAAGAAGAAGTATTTTTTCTTCCAGGACAGCAGGAGGAGTGTCCAGTTCAAGAACCACAACAGATTCCTTTTCTGTTTTGAGCCGGCGATCGGAGGGAAGACAGGGTTCACGAGGCGGTCGAAGCACTGCTATGTGGGCGCCTTTGAAAGGGACGGAAAGACTTATATTCTTTCACTTCTCAACAGCCGCGACCTTTGGGGCGATGCTGTGCTGATACTGAGAAACCTCTATGACCAGCTGCCCTCTGATGATGAGCTGCGTCTGGCAAGGGCATGTTCCGTGTCGCTCTCTTCATACAAACCGAAGAATGAGAAAAAGGCCGCAACAAAAAAGAAATATAAAAAGGTTAAAAAAGGCACAAAAAAACCTGTTAAGTCAGGCTCATGAATCATAAGCACTTCTTTTTCATAGCGCTCCTCCTCTGTTTTACCTTTCTGGCCCACTCAGCATACGGATTGACGATAAGCGAGGAAAAGAAGTACGGCAAAGAGGTATTTGCAGAGATAGCGAGATCCGCAACGATCAACAACGATCCCTACCTATCGATCTATGTCCAGGAAATAAAGAACCGGTTGGAAGATGTTGCCAATATGCCTTTTCCTGTGGTGCTGACGATCATTGAATCGAATACGGTCGACGCCTTTGCGACAGTGGGTGGTTATGTCTTTATCACTACAGGGCTCATAGGAGAGTGTGACAGGGAGGAAGAACTGGCAGGTGTCATGGCCCACGAGCTTGGACACATCAAGAAAAGACACATTGCGAAGAGGCTGGAAAAACAGAAATTTATTAACATCGGCATGCTTGCAACGTTGATCGCGGGCATGTTCATCGGCGATCAGGCAGGAAGCGCCGTGGCCACAGCAGGGACTGCCTCTGCCCAGGCGCTATCCCTGAAATACTCCCGCGAAGACGAGGAAGAGGCCGACAAAGAAGGCTCTGTGATAGCAGACAGGGCCGGATAC
This sequence comes from Deltaproteobacteria bacterium UBA7527, assembly GCA_002478225.1. Taxonomy (GTDB): domain Bacteria; phylum Desulfobacterota; class Syntrophorhabdia; order Syntrophorhabdales; family Syntrophorhabdaceae; genus UBA5609. Next base: position 39,326 of record DLMV01000049.1, read on the forward strand.
GGCGGCCTTGGGATCGCAGACTTCCTGAAAAAGATCAGATCGATAGGCGGCGACAAGTTCTTGCCCCAGTATCTGTTGACACATCCTTATCATGAATCGCGGATCGTTACCCTCGAGAATATGTGGCCCAATAGCAGGGTTACCGTCAATACCTCCTTTTTCCCTTATATCCTTGTGAGGGCAAAGCTTTTTGGGAAGACGCATAGCCCCGGTATTGATGAGGTCATTATCAACCGGTATCTAAAGGCAAGGAATGATCCGGTGAACGCATATGCGGCATCGCTGGTCTTCTCCGGGAAAGGGAAGACAGACGAATCAATACAGATCGCATCACATATCGATTCGCCATATAAGAGGCTTCTGCTCGGCGAAATACTCGTCAATGCCCGCCGGTATAATGAAGCGATAGAGACGCTCCGTGGCAGCAGAGACCCCACATCCCGTTATTTCCTCGCAAGGGCGTACGAAGGAAGCGGCAACCGCGAGATGGCCGCAGCAACACTGAAAGATCTTATTCCATACGGCAGCGCATATCCAGAGATACTGTACAGGCTCGCCATGCTCCTGGGGCGGATGGGAGACGAGGGACAGGGGTTTGAATATCTTGGCAGGTATTATCTTGAGATGGGCAGGCATGATCTTGCGCGGAGCAACTTCGAGAAGGCTATAGCAAAGTATGGGATCAATTCGCACCAGGCTCGGGAAGTTATGAAGCTCATGGATGCAATGGAACCGAAGAAGGATGTGAAGAAGTAGCCCGCATCTGGCGGAGCAATCAATAGAACATGGAGGTATTATATGATGAAGAGGTCTGTGAGCGTTTTTATTGCTTTTGTTTTGGTTCTTCTTCTTGCAACCATTGGCCCAGCGCAAACGTACAAACCTGAATATAAAATGAGCATCGTCGTTGGCCCGGCAGGGCCATGGGGAGAAGGCGCCGCAAGGTTCGCTGAGGCCGTCAGGAAATATACCGATGGCCGGATCAATATCAAGCCGTATTACAGCGGGCAGCTTTTCGCGGGGAAGCAGACGAATGAATTCCTCCTGATGAAACAGGGTGTCATCGACTTCGCTCTCGGGTCGACGATAAACTGGTCAACAACAGTGAAGGAGCTTAACCTCTTCTCCATGCCTTTCTTCTTTCCTGATTACAAAGCCCTTGATGCCGTGGAGAACGGAGAGGTCGGAAAACGCCTCTTCAAGATCATCGAGGAGAAAGGCGTTGTGGGGCTCGGCTGGGCTGAAAATGGTTACAGGGAACTGACGAACAGCAAAAAGGCAGTGAAGAGACCGGAGGACATGGATGGCCTGAAGGTGCGCGTTGTCGGCTCGCCCATATTCATCGATACCTTTAAGGCTATGGGCGCGAACCCTGTCTCCATGAACTGGGGTGAGGCGCTCTCTGCGTTCCAGCAAGGGACCGTCGACGGCCAGGAAAATCCCGTTGTTTCCGTTATAATCCCCAATAAGCTCTGGCAGGTCCATAAATTCGCAACGATCTGGCATTATGCCATTGACCCTCTTATCCTGGGCGTAAGCAAAGAAGTATGGGACGGATTTTCTGCGCAGGATAAAGAGGCGGTCAAGAAGGCTGCCGCTGAGACCGTAGCATGGCAGAAGAAGGGCGCCAGGGAAGGACTGGAAGGCGGCATGGATACCCTCGATGTCCTGAAGAAAAACGGCATGGACGTCACAGTTCTTACGCCCGAGCAGGTTAAGGCCTTCAAAGATAAAACGAAATCAGTTTACAGCAAATGGGCCAAGGAGATAGGGACAGAGCTCATCGCTATGGCGGAAAAGGACATCCAGAAGGCGATGCAGGGGACAGCC
>DLMV01000049.1:41275-60090 GCA_002478225.1 Deltaproteobacteria bacterium UBA7527
ATGCAGGGGACAGCCAAACCAGCGCCGAAGACAAAGGCCCCAAAAAAATAACGGTCAATGCTGAAAAAGATCTATGAACATTTCGAGGAGGCAACCTGTGTTGTCCTCCTCGTTGTTATGTCAGGGCTGGCCTTTGTTAATGTGATCACGCGGTATTTCATACATTACTCGTTTGCGTTTACGGAAGAGGTCGAGGTCGCATGCCTCGTATGGCTCACCATGCTCGGCGCGGCGGCAGGCTTCAGGAGAAAGATCCACCTGGGCTTTGATCTTCTTGTTTTTCGCTTTCCCAACCTTGGCAAGAATATCCTCCTTCCTCTCGCTTCGATCCTGACGATATTCACCGTTTCCATGCTCATCTGGTTCAGTATTGCGCAGATCAGGATCGAGATCTCCCTTGATACGATGACCGAAGCGCTGAATATCCCTCACTGGCTGTATACCCTCGCTATCCCTGCCGGAGGGATCCTTATCATATTTCGTATCATCGAGGCAGCCTGTAAGGAAATGAGAGGAGGAAATGGCTGATGGAGCAGGTCACCGTCTTTTTTGCCCTTTTTATTGTCCTCCTCCTTTTCGGTATCCCTGTTGCGACATCGCTTGGATTCACTGCCGTAGTATTGATCTGGAAATACAACCTCGGCATTCAGGTGCTGTCGCCGAATTTTTATGCCAACATTGCGAAGTTCCAGTTGCTTGCCCTGCCGTTCTTTATCCTTGCCGGCCTCATTCTTGACCGCTGCGGGATCTCCAGGCGGCTGATACGCTTTGTCAGCCTCCTCGTGGGGCCCATGCCCGGCGGGCTTGCCATTGTCGCGATCATCGTTGGCGTTATCTTTGCGGGGATCTCAGGGTCAGGGCCGGCCGACACGGCTGCCCTTGGAACCATCCTTTTCCCTGCCATGGTTGCAATGGGGTACGACAAGGGGTATACATCGGCATTGATAGCGAGCTCCGGTTCTCTTGCGATCGTTATCCCGCCGAGCATTGCCTTCATTATCTACGGAGTTATAGCCAGCACCTCTGTTCCGGCGCTCTTTGCTGCAGGCGTTATCCCCGGGGTCATCGCTGCCCTTCTTCTTGTCATCCCCTCGGTTTTTATAGCAAAGAGGCGCGGGTGGCGGGGAGAGCGCTGGGGAACCGGCAAGGAGATCTGGGAGGCATTCAAGGGGGCGATATGGGGGCTCGCCGCGCCAGGAGTGATCCTCGGCGGCATCTACGGCGGGATCTTCACGGCAACAGAGGCGGCGGTTGTGGCTGTCTTTTACGGGCTTTTCCTTGGCCTTGTCGTATACAGGAGCCTTGATCTCCGCATGCTCTATGGGATATTCAGGGACGCTACCCTCTCGTCGGCGGTCGTCATGTTCATTGTTGCCTTTGCAGGGCTTTTCTCCTGGACGGGGTCAACGCTTGGCGTAATGGACAAGACCTCTTCATACCTCCTGTCGGTGTCATCGGACCCGCTTTTCGTCATCATCCTCATTAATGTGGCGCTCTTTATTGCCGGAATGCTCATGGATGCCATATCCATATACTATATCTTTCTCCCCATCCTGCTCCCTATTATGAAGCATTTCCAGTGGGATCCTGTTTGGTTCGGCGTGGTAATGACAATGAATCTTGCCATCGGACAGATAACCCCACCGGTGGCTGTCAACCTCTATGTTATCGCAAACATCGCTAATATCTCCCTGGAAAGGATATCGCGTTCAGTGACCCCGTTTATCGCGATCATGTTCTTAGCGCTTCTTATCACGATACTCTTCCCGTCACTCTCCATGTTCCTTCCGGCGTTGTTCGGATTGAAATAACTATACAACAAATACTAAATCCGAATAAAAATCCGTAAGTCGTCAGGCGTGAGGCGTGAAAGGCCGATCCCCTTACCTCTTACGATTCACGACTTACGGATTTCGCCGTGTTTGATTATTTCCTTCTCAATCCTCTTCTTCTCCGCGTTGGGTTCGGGACAAAGAGGTCGATGATATCGTCGGCGGTAATGACACCGCAGAGGGTTTTGTGCTCATCCAGCACAGGGATTGCAATAAAATCGTACTTCGAAATAAGCTCTGCCACTTCTTTTCTGTCTGCATCATGGTGGACATATTTCACATTATGGGTCATCAGGTCGCCAAGCTTTGCATCCAGAGGGCTTGTTAAGAGTCTTCTCAAGGAAACGACACCGAGCAGATGGTCTTGAGCATCGACGACATATATATAGTATATGAACTCTACGTCCGGCACCAGAAGTCTCATGTTCGCAAGCGTTTCGTCAACCGTCGTATCAGGCAGAAAATCCATGAATTCACTGGTCATGAGGCCGCCCGCTGTATCATCTTCATAGCTCAGGAGATCTTTTACGTCTTCGGCATCCTCTTTTTCCATGAGGGAAAGAAGCTCTTCCTAGGTCTCTTCAGGCATATCCCCCAGGATGTCGGCTGCTTCATCGGGGGGCATCTCTTCGAGTATATCGGAGATCGTTTCCTTGTCCAGCTCCTTTAAGAGCTTTTCCCGCACCTCGGATGAGACCTCGTGGAGCGCCTCCCCGGCCAGCTCTTCGTCAACCGATGAAAGGATCTCTGTTCCCTGTTCCGGATGGATCTCTGTCAGGATCTGCGCAAGGTCGGAGGGGTGGAGCTTGCCCAGCTGTTTCCTCGCTATATTCAATGTCAGATTCCTAAGATCGGGATCAATGGTCTGCAGATAGTTCCAGCCTACGATATTCTCTTTGATAGGTTTATTAAAGAGCATCATGGCATTCTGAAGCATCCGTCCGCCGTCTATTCTTCTCAGGATGCCGTTTAATCCCACGTCTATGCCAAGGATGCAGATGTTGCCATCGACATCACCGAGCTTCAGATCATTGACCCTGACAACCTTTGCCCCGTTCACATCAAGGATCTGTTTATCAAGTATATCCTTGCTTATAAGTATGTCGCTGCCGTTATAGATGTATGGACGATATTCCTCTTCCGTGGCGTGAGCAGTTATAACAAACCTGTTAAAAAGGTTAAGATGTTCCACCTTCAATTCAAAAAACTGTTTTTTATTTTTGATAATAAGTGTTGTAACCTTTGGGAACTTGGTTCCCGGTACAATAACAAGGTCCCACAACCTGCCGATTGTTCTGCCATACTGATTGATGACATCCTTCTTCAGTATTTCGCTTAAGTAAACGTCTGTTATAAAGGTCATAATATTATTGTATCATTAAGAATTTGTGATGACAATCCTTAAAGTCAGAAGCCAGCAATAAGCTATCAGCGGTCAGCAGCATGGAATAGTAAATTCTAAATCCTAATGTCGAAGCACGAGACAAATTCAAATGTTCCAATGATCAAAATGCAAAATGTGTTGAAAGTTTATTTCGAACATTGGATATTGTAATTTTGATATTGTTTAGGATTTGGTGCTTAGATATTAGTGCTTTGTTTTTTCTATGAGCAATGAGCTGTTTTTCTCACCTGACTTCTTGCCGGTTTATTTGTACTGATAGGTGTCAGAGGCTGTCCAGTATGATCTTTTCTATAGTTTCACGATCGAACTGGTCCTCGCCGCGTTTCAATGAGATATTTGCCCCTCTCGGATGCCAGATGCGGGGATCATGATCGGTGAATATGGTGATGGTAAAAAGACCGGAGGCGCCTGCGAGGTGTGCCATGCCGGAGTCGCTGGAGACAAAGATGCCGCCTCCTTTAAAAAAGTCCCTGGCGTCATTGAGGCTGTCAATGGATATCGCGTCCGGCATTACTGCCCGTAAGCTGTCAGGCACCATCATGTAAGCCTGAACGCCTCTTGATCGCAGCGATTGACAGAGGGCTGCAAAATGCTCGGGCTCCCACTTCTCCTTTTCAAAGCCTTTTTCCGGGTACAGGATCACCCGGCGTGATTTTCTCCATGGTATCTCTTTTTTTACGGCCTCTATACCGAATTGTGCGAGTTGCGCAAGCTGATACTCCTCAGCATGAATCACATGATAATCATTTTTGGGTTTTTCTTCCGACGCCGAACGCCGAACGCCGAACTGATTCTCGGGGTACATATCGATGAAGATCATCGGGTCGAGCGATACCTGCTGCCAGCGCCTCCTCAGCTCGCCCTTCCTGTCCTTGCCGATAAAGATAACGCGCTTCCATCTTATGCTGGTTGCCTCATTAGAAAAAAGGTAGAGCCAATGCCGGGATTCGACGCCATGTATCCTGAGGAAATATTCCGGGAAAAGGCGGAAGAACCGTTTTGTACCGACGGCGACGATCCTGTTCCCGAAATGATCGCGCAGTGATAGAAATACAGACTCGGAGAGACAGACATCGCCAAGCCCGCCGAGATGCAGGAGGAGTATCTCGTTATCCGCCAATTGAACACACCGTACGTTCCCGTGACATTGTAACGAAAAAAGGATATTGAATGCAAGCCGGTTGCTATGTTACATTCGCATAGATGGCCATAAAGGATCCGGATCGTGTGTCACAGTTCACAAATAAGAAGATCATCAAGCCTGAAAGGCTCCGCGCGGGGGACCGCATCTGTGTTGTCTCGCCCGCATCGCCCACATTGACGAAGACATACTATGAAAGAGGCAATGCCGCGCTGGATGCAATGGGCTATCATGTCGTGCCGGGCAGGCATGTCCGCGACAGGCGCCTCCTCTTCGCGGGCGACGCGAAGGTGAGGGCGGCAGATATCAACAATGCCTTCCGGGATAGAAGGATCAAGGCCATCATCTGCGTGCGCGGCGGCTGCGGTACCGCACAGATGCTCCCGTATATCGATTTCTCGGCTGTCTTGAGGAATCCCAAGATATTCGTTGGTTACAGCGACATCACCTCGCTCCAGCTGGCCATATTCCAGAGAACGGGGTTGGTGACATTCTACGGGCCCATGGTGTCAACGGACTTCGGTAAGCAATTGGCAGGCTATACCAGAGAAAACTTTTTCAAAATGCTCACAAACACCGGCGAAATGATCGAGCTTAAGAACCCCCCAAAGAAAGAGATGATCACCATAGTCCCAGGCAAAGCTGCGGGAAGGTTGACCGGCGGCTGCCTCTCCATTGTCGTTGCGTCCCTGGGAACGCCGTACGAGATCGACACAAAGGACAAGGTCCTCTTCTTCGAAGACATCGATGAGAAGCCGCACAGGATCGATCGATACCTGACCCAGCTTTTACAGGCAGGCAAGCTAACGCAGGCAAGAGGTATTATATTCGGCACGTTCCCGCAATGCAGCTATACTGTCCGCGACAACTACTACAAATACAACGTTGCGCTTCTCGATATCATACGCGAACGAACCGTTCCCCTCAGGATCCCCTGCATCTACGGCCTGCAGTTCGGCCACGTGCGCAGCAAGCTCACCATACCGTTCGGCGCCGCCGCCACGCTCGACGCAACAAATAGACGGGTTACGGTGGAGGCGGCGGTAAGGTAAATGCCCGCATGAGAAGCAGCGGCCGTGATAAGAACATGGGGATAAGAAAGGGTATTACGATAAGCACTTAAAAAAGGGGGGCCTGGCTATGTATGAACATGAATATCAGAAAAGGCTTGTCGCACCGGAGCAGGCCATAGCAGCAATAAGAGACGGCGATATGCTGGTTTACGGCACGTCACTGGCAGAACCTCCGGCGCTGCTCAGGGCGGTTGCAGTCCGGTTAAGAGCAGGCGACTTGAAACGGCTGAGGGTTTTTTCAGCTCTTCCGATGAAGCATGCCTGCGAGACGATACTTGCCGTGGATCTGATGGACTGCGTAGAGGTCTATAGCCAGTTTGTCAGCGCCGGTCAACGCGGACTCGTAAGTACGGGTCTTGCCTATTTTACCCCCAACCATTTCCATCAGGTGCCAAGAATCCTCACCGAGTTCATTGGTGTTGACGTCTGTGCCACCATGGTTTCGCCCATGGACCGGTGGGGGTACTTTTCCTTTGGAGCCACAAATAGCTTCACGTCCACGGCAGCGCGAGCAGCGAAGCTATGTATCGTGGAGGTGAACCGTTTCATGCCCCGCGTCCTCGGTGATGCCTTCATCCACATATCGGAAGTGGACGCAATCGTCGAGAATCATGAACCGATCTTTACGCTGTCCGCCCCTGAGTCACGACCCGAAGATGAGGCTATCGGAAAGACCATTGCCGGGATGGTCCCTGACGGCGCCTGCCTGCAGCTCGGTATCGGGGCTATCCCTAACACAGTAGCGGCGTATCTGGAAGGGCATAAAGATCTTGGTATCCACACGGAGGTCTTCGGGCCTGCAATGGTCCACCTCATAAAAAAAGGCGTTATAACGGGATCGAAGAAAACGCTCCACCACAGGAAGCATGTTTTCACAGTTGCCCTTGGCGATCAGGAGATGCTGGACTTCATGGACAACAATTCGGCCATAGAGAGTTACCCCGTCTCCTACACAAACCACCCGTCAGTCATTGCACAGAACGACCGGATGGTTTCTGTTAATGCAGTGCTGGAGGTTGATCTTACAGGTCAATGCAACGCCGAATTTCTCTACGGGCATCAATACAGCGGGACGGGAGGCCAGTTGGATTTTGTGCGGGGTGCCTTTGACGCGAAGGAGGGCAAATCGATCCTTGCATTTTATGCCACTGCAGGCAAGGGGAATATCTCGAGGATCGTTGACCGCCTTGCACATGGGGCCGTAGTAACAACCCCTCGCACGGACACGCATTATCTCGTTACAGAATACGGCGTGGCCAATATGAAGGGAAAGTCGACAAAGGAGAGGGCACTGGCGATCATCGGTTTGGCACATCCTAAGTTCCGGGATGAACTGCTCCGAAAGGCAGAAGAGATGTACCTCCTCTAATTCTTTTCCTGCCTCTAATGATCAAAATGGAAGTGCACCTTGCATTGTTCACCATTAACAGACGATTTAATGCTGTCTGCATTCTTCGACATCAGAAAACTGGAGAGCGCTGGAAGAGGGTTTTCATCCTGAAGGAGTTCGGTCTCCGACGGCTGCTTTTCTGAAAATCTCATAGGCAACCCTTTGTACGAGATGTATACATCGAGATTGAACTCATCAAATGTCGCACGTACTTTCAGGTTTTCCTTTGAAATCCCTGATCGCGCGACGGATTCCAGGAATTCATTTATGACCGATGCCGCACGGTACACGACACCCCTCAAGGCACCCCATTGGGAACCGTGATGTTCCATGAAGGCAAATATCTTATCCGATGAATCCACGCCGGGCTTCAGCTCTATCTCAGCAGATTTTGAGATACCGACACGGAGAAAAAGGTTCAGGATGATCGCGCATACGGTAGCTAAGGACAGGGACGAGCTGAAAAAGGGCTGGATCCATGGATGAGTATGTTTAAATAACCCGGGTACGAGATCGACGCTCAGACCGAAGACAAGCGAAACACCTATTACAAAGGTCTTTCTTGCGTCTATCATCCGCGATGTTATGATCTGGATGCCTGCAAGGATCATAAAGCTTGCGGCGAATATCAGGCTTGCACCCATCACAGGGGTTGGCATGATGACAAAAATCGAGGCGAGCCTTGGAAAGAAGGCGCTGAATATCAATATGCCTCCAATCGAATAGGCTATTGTGCGACTCGTTGCACCCGTAGCAATGGATAGGCCTACGTTACTCGAAGAAACGGATTGTCCTAATGAACCGGTAAGCCCGGAGATCAGGTTGCCGACAGCGCTTGCCAGGATCCCCCTGCCGATCGACTTCATGTCAGGTCTTTTCCATTCAGCGTCATTAATCTTCTGACAGATAGTGAGGTCGCCCATTGTCTTAAGGGCCGAGGAGAGTGTGGCAACGAGGAAGGGTATAAGCAGCGCAACATTAAAAGAAAGCCCGTACTCACCGAAGGACGGTGTTTTAAATAAGGGCGTATTCAACAATTGCCCGATATGTTTTGCGGTAAGGACGCCCGTTAAAGACGCAGCAGCATACCCTACGGCCATGCCGATAAGAACGGAGTATAACCGCAGTTTTCCCTTGCCCCATACATTAAAGCCCATCATTGCAATGAGGGTGATAAACCCGACCGCCACGGCAGCAGGGTTCGCCGCTGTGTTTATCCTGTCAATGCCCTGAAACCGCGTGACTGCAAGCGGTATGATCTCAATCCCCACCATCATTACTATCGTACCGGTCACCTCTGCCGGGAAGACGGCGCGCAATCTGGGGACTATCCGGGAAAACAAGGCTTCGAATGCGCCGCCTATGGCTGTCATGCCGAAGATCAACGATAAACCTCCTGCCTTTCCGGCCAACAGGCTGGCAGACAGAAAGGCAGGTCCGTTTAACAACGGGCATAAATAGCCGGACCCTATAAACCCTTTATTGAGGCCCTGCAGTATAGTTGCAACCCCGGTTGCAAACATGGCCGTGCTGATTAAGTTTCGGGCCTGATCGGGTGTTCCGCCGATCGCATCGACTATGACAACCGGAAAAATAAAGGCAATAGCGAGAATGAAGATATGCTGGAATCCAAGCAGAAGGAGAGAGCCGATCCCGGGGCTTTCATCCACGCCATATATTAGATTTGCCGGTTTTTTCGCCATAATATGTAAGGTAAGATTGGGGAATCCTTATCAGTGGCGCCATCCTCCACCGGTTTGGTCCTTCCTCTCCCGGCTGGGTGATGACCCCGGTCCTTAGATGATGTGCTCGATCCGGACATTGCCCCATTTGTCCTTAAGGTACTCTGCCACAAGACGGCGGTGGCAATGGGCAGGCTTATCTTCGCTGCACAGAAGACAGGCATCTTCGAAGGATCTGCGGTCAAGCTTGTTCTCGACATTCCGTGCCTTCAGCAGATCGATGAACTGGCGCTCATACAGACCCCAGTCGCCGTTGCGCTTCTTGTATTCGTCCATTATTTCCTGCGTGGGTGCAAGCTCAGGGAGGTGCACATAATCGATATTGCAGATCGCCTTCAAAAAATAGCGGAGATCGTCGTGTTTGGTAAAGCCTGCCAGTTGCGAAACATTGTTCAGCCGAACGTCCACCAGTTTCCTGACGCCTGCGCGCTGCAGCTTCGTGAAAAAGGATTCGGCCGACTTCTTCGTAAAACCGATCGTAGATATCTTCATCGTGTACCTCTTTTAGTCAGCGGCTCAGGGTCCTGGCAGTATAGGCGATGTGCCCAATAATTTAATACCTATCCCCCAGCCAAAAAATTCTTATCAGTTGATGTATCCCCAGATTAGCACGCCTTTTTTCAATCTTCCTCCAAAGGTCATAAAAATGCAATGAATTTTTGCAGGTGGCCAAATGCGCTTTGAGCATTTGTTCCCTGTGTCCCTTATAAGGCAGAATTTAATAGTTTAATGGGCGTCCCTTTAAACTCTAAACAAAAATATTACCCATTTTGCGCTATGCACGAAATGGGTAATATAAAGGTGCAGTTTTCAAAGATGGTGGAGAAATATTGCGCGCATGGTGTTCCGGCCGCACCGCTTGTTTTTTCAAGGGTTTGCACCTGATCGTGGGTGCTGGAACGAAAGAATGTTCCTGCTAAAACAATATTTGGGCACCAGCCCGTTGAAGTTTGGATTTAGATCCTGCACTCCCCGAAGTTCATGCAGCCCTTGAATGCGGTGTAGCGCTCCCTGATCTCATTGTAGGCGAGCCGCTTGATCCTGTTGATGCTGAAATCCTCCACATTGAAGGAGGCCATCACGGTCCCCATCACGATCGCCTGCTTTATTGTTTCCGACGATGCGTCGCCGATATTGGCAAGATAGCCCATGAAGCCGCCCGCGAAGGTATCGCCGGCGCCGGTGGGATCAAAGATGTCTTCCAGCGGAAATGCAGGCGCGAGGAAGACCTCATCCCTGTTCATCATGAAGACGCCGTACTCTCCCCGCTTCACCACAACGCAGGAGGGGCCCTGGTCGATGATCTTCCGTGCGCCCTTTACGAGATTGTGCTCTTTTGCTATCTCCCGGAGCTCCGCCTCGTTGATGACGAGCATGTGGACGCGCCTTATGACATCCATGAGTTGGTCGTACTTGTGCTCGATCCAGAAGTTCATCGTATCGAGGACAATGGCCGTCGGTGATCTTACCTGATCGATCACGTGCGCCTGGAGCTCGGGATCGATATTTGCGAGGAACAGGAAATCAGCGTTGCGGAAGCCCTCGGGGACATGAGGCTTGTAGGTCTCGATCACATTGAGCTCGGTCTTAAGGGTGATGGCCTGGTTCAGATCATAGCCGTATTTGCCCTCCCACCGGAATGTCTTGCCCTCGTCAATGGCGAGGCCTGACATATCAACGTTTCTATCCTTTAGAAATTCTATATCGCTGAGCTTGAAATCCTTTCCGACAGCGGCCACTATGCCCACGTCGGCGAAGAAGCTCGCTGCATTGGTGAAATGGAGCGCAGAGCCGCCAAGGACATTCTCCGCCTTGCCGAAGGGCGTCTCTATCGAGTCGTATGCGACGGTGCCTGCGACGAGGAGCTTGATCATGTTCCCATTTCCCAGGAAGCGAGGTATCTCTTCTGTTCTTCCGTCAGCTTGTCGATGGTGATCCCTGCCGATTGGAGCTTCAGCATGGCAACGTTCTTATCGATCTCCTGCGGCACGGAGTATACCTTCTTCTCGAGCTTCTTGCCATTTTTCCACATGAACTCCGAGCAGAGGGCCTGGTTTGCAAAGCTCATGTCCATGACGTCGGACGGATGGCCTTCCGCGCATGCGAGGTTGACAAGCCTGCCTTCCCCAAGGAGGAATATCTTCTTGCCGTCGGCGAGGGTATATTCATCGATGTGTCCTCGGATCTTCCTTTTCTTCGTCTTCATTGCCTCAAGCGCGTTGATATCTATCTCTACGTTGAAGTGACCAGAGTTCGCAACAACGGCCCCGTCCTTCATCTTCTTGAAGTGTTCCTGCCTGATGACGTTGATATCGCCGGTAGTGGTAACAAAGACATCGCCGAGGGGTGCGGCCTTCTCCATGGACATTACTTCGTAGCCGTCCATGTGCGCCTCGAGGGCCCTCAAAGGATCGACCTCCGTGACGATCATATGGGCGCCGAGGCCTTTTGCCCTCATGGAAACACCCTTGCCGCACCAGCCGTATCCTGCCAGGACAAATGTCGCGCCGGCAAAGAGGATATTGGTCGCGCGCAGGATGCCGTCAATCGTGCTCTGCCCTGTACCGTACCGGTTATCGAACATATGCTTTGTCTGTGCGTCGTTGACGGCAATGACCGGGAAGCATAGAACTCCTTCCTTTTCCATGCTCTTCAAGCGTATAACGCCGGTTGTCGTCTCTTCCATGGAGCCAAGCACGCCGGCAACGAGCTTCTTCCTCTCCGCCATGGTCAGTCTCTTCACCCATTTCTTGATCACCGGATGGAGAGCGTCATAGCGCTCAAGTGCTATCATATGGAGCGCCCCGACAAGGTCGGCGCCGTCGTCCATGGTAATGTTCGGCATGAACGCAAGGGCCTTCATGATATGGGTGTAATACTGTTCATCGTTCTCTCCCTTGATAGAGAACGTGGGGATCTTCATGTACTTCACGATCGCCGCCGCGACATCGTCCTGCGTGGAGAGCGGGTTCGACGCGCACAGCGCGACCTGCGCGCCGCCCTCCTTCAGCGTCCTCACGAGGTTTGCCGTTTCGGTGGTGACGTGGAGGCAGCACGCGATCCTGACCCCTTTCAGGATCTTTTCTTTGGAGAATCTTTCGCGGATCTTTTTCAGAACGGGCATTCTCCGCTCTGCCCATTCGATCCTTTCCATGCCCTGCTCGGCAAGTTTTATATCCCTGACATCATAATCCATTATACCCTCCGTATTAGCTCATGGCCCATAGTTATTGAAGAAGCTATGATGACCCCGTTGAACTCTGTATTTACTCCGAACTCTGAACGCCGAACTCGACGGCGTTAGCCGTCGTTAGATCCCCGCCCTCTTCCTGATCTCTTCGACCATATCGAGGCGTTCCCATGTAAACCCCGGTTCACTCCGCCCGAAATGGCCGCCGCATGCCGTCCGGTTATAGATAGGCTTAAGGAGGTCGAGCCTCTCTATGATCTTCCTTGGCCTCAGATCGAAGAGCTCGTTCACGATCTCGGCTATCCTGTCCGGCGGTATCTTCGATGTGCCCTGGGTGTCGACCATGACGGAAACGGGTTTTGCCACGCCTATCGTATAGGCGATCTGGATCTCGATCCTTTTGGCAAGTCCCGCGGCAACGAGGTTCTTCGCGATGTAACGCGCCATATATGAGCTGCTCCTGTCTACTTTGGACGGATCTTTCCCGGAAAAGGCGCCTCCGCCGTGGCTGCTCATGCCGCCATAGGTATCGACGATGATCTTTCTTCCCGTCATCCCGCAGTCGCCTTTCGGTCCCCCCACAACGAACCTGCCCGTGGAGTTGATAAAGAATTTCGTGTTCTTGTCCATCATCTCCGGCGGTATTACCTTCTTAATGACCTCTTCGGCGATCCCTTCCCGGACGGTCTCTATCGTTGCATCGGGGTTGTGCTGGGCGGCTATGACGACAGCGTCAACGCGTACAGGTTTCTTGTCTATATACTCAATGGTAACCTGGCTTTTTCCGTCCGGACGAAGGAATTTGAGCGTATTGCCCTTCCTTGCTTCAGCGAGCCTTTTCACCAGCTTGTGAGCATACATGATCGGCATGGGCATGAATTCAGGCGTTTCATCGCAGGCATAACCGAACATGATGCCCTGGTCCCCGGCGCCCTGTTCGTGATCGCCGGACTCATTGACGCCCATTGCGATATCAGGCGACTGCTCATCGATCGTGGTAAGCACTGCGCAGGTCTCCCAGTCGAAACCCATCGAAGAATCGTTATACCCGATCCCCTTCACGGTCTGCCTGACCACATCAGGTATGTTGACATAGCAGTCCGTTGTGATCTCTCCGCCAACAAGCACAAGGCCCGTGGTGACGTATGTTTCACAGGCTACCCTTGCCTTCGTGTCCTTCGCGATAATTTCGTCAAGTACAGCGTCAGAGATCTGGTCTGCGACCTTATCCGGATGTCCTTCAGTGACAGATTCTGAGGAAAAAAGATACCTTGTCATTCCCATTGTGCTACCTCCTATATAGGCTGTCAGTTATCGGTTATCAGCAATAAACGCAAAAACCCGTTTATTGTACTGATTATTTTCCGGGAAATCTATAATAAATGTTAGCCGGCAGAGCCCCGCGCATCCGCCGGCGGACGCCCGGTCGTGAGCCTGCTATTTTATTCTACCCTTCATGGTGCGCAGCAAAATCATTGGGAAATATCTGCGCCATCTCATTCCTCAAAAACTGTTCTCCCTCTTTCGCCGTGTCCTTTTTCATGATCTCTTCAACGAGCTCCCTGCAGTAGCTCTGGTCAATGCCCCTGATGACCTTTTTTATCCTTGGGATCGCATAAGGGTTCATGCTCACCTCGTCGAGCCCCAGCCCCAGCATGATCGGCACATAAAGGGGCTCTCCGGCCATCTCGCCGCACAGGGCGATCTCTATCTTGTTGGCGTGGGCATCGTCAACTGCCCGCTTTATCATCTTCAGCACCGAAGGGTGCAGGGGTTCATAAAGGTATGAAACATACTCGTTTACCCTGTCTATGGCAAGGGTATACTGAATGAGATCGTTGGTGCCGACGCTGAAAAAATCTACCTCTTCGGCAAGCTTATCGCTGATCATGCACGCGGAGGGCACCTCGATCATGATGCCGATCTTTATGTCCTTGTTGAAATGGATCCGCTTGTGGCTCAGTTCGGCCATGCATTCAGCTATTATCGATTTTGCCTTTCTCACTTCATCAATACCGGAGACCATCGGGATCAAAATCCTTAACGGTCCATAGACGCTTGCCCTTAAGATCCCCATGAGCTGGGCTCTGAATATTGAAAGCTCTTTGATGCACAAACGTATCGCCCGGAGCCCCATTGCGGGGTTCATCTCTTGCGGCATGTCAATATCAGAGACGAACTTGTCGCCGCCTATATCAAGCGTTCGTATGGTGATATACTGCAGGGACTTGTTCTCCGCCAGCTTCCTGTAAATATGATAATGGTCCATCTCTGTGGGAAGGGTCTTTCGCGAGAGGTAGATATACTCCGTCCTGTATAGCCCTATGCCAAGAGCGCCGTATTTTTCAACGATATCCATCTCGGCAAGCAGCTCGATGTTTGCCCCTACCTTTAGCCTGAAGCCGTCTTTTGTTTCGGGTTTCAGTTTGGCTATCCGGAGAAACTCTTTCTTCTGGCTTCTAAGGTGTATCTGCTTGATGAGATAATCCTTCTGGACCTGTCTTGAGGGATTGATGATGACGACCCCTTCATCCCCATCAATGATGATCGTATCATTGTTTTTGACAAGACTTGTGATATTCCCGACACCTACCACTGCAGGTATTTCCAGTGCGCGCGCCACTATGGAGGTGTGGGACGTCCTGCCGCCGACATCAGTGACAAAACCGGAGATGCTGTTGAGGTTCAACTGGATCGTATCGGCAGGCGACAGGTCATGGGCAACAATGATCGATTTGCCTTTCATGCTTTTACTGTCAATGCCGGACTTCTTGCCCTTTACCATGATCCTCACAAGCCGCTCATAGATATATTTGAGGTCCTGGCCCCTTTCTCTCAGGTACGAATCCTCGATCTTGTCGAAACTTGCGAGGTATTTTGATATGACGATATCGAGCGCCCATTCTGCATTGATCTTTTCTTTCCTTATGACATCGACCACTTCATTGACAAAAAAGTCGTCCTGGATGATCAATATATGGGTATCGATGATAAAAGCATGCTTCCTTACTTCGTCGTCCGGAATGGTTTCTTTGATGCCGTTAAGTTCGTCGATTGCCGTATGTATGGCGTTTTTGAACTTATTGGTTTCCCTCTCAACATGCTCTTCTCTGATAGAAAGTTTGCTGATCGGGATCCTTCCGCGTTCAAGGAGATAGACCTTTCCTGTAGTAATGCCCGATGAGACCCCGGTTCCCTTGAGAACCTTATTGGTAAACAGCTCTTCCATCATTCTTCCTGAAATCCTTCGTCAATAAGATTGCCGATCTCACGGAACGCCCTTTCTTCGTCATCGCCTTCAACCCTTAACGTGACCCTGCTTCCCAGCGGACAGGCAAGCATCAAGAGACCCATAATGCTCTTGCCGTTTACAAGCGTGCCGTCTTTTTCAACCAAAACGTTTGCTTTGAACTCGGCGGCCTTTTTCACGAATGTTGCAGCCGCCCTTGCGTGAAGACCAAGCCTGTTCCTGATGGTAAATACACCCTCCAACACTGTGCCTTATCCTTTTTTCCTTGCCTTTAGAACATCCGTTGCGAGATAGATATTTTTCTGTCCGTACTGGGTGATGAACTCTGCAAGCTCATCGATCGATTTTCCTTCCCTGTATGTTGTCAGTTTTATCAGCATGGGGAGGTTCACTCCTGCAACAACTTCAATCTTTCCCTCTTCCAGAAAAGAGAGGCTGATATTCGATGGCGTCCCCCCGAACATATCGGTAAGAATAATAACCCCATCGCCGGCGCTTGTTTCCTTGATCGCCGACACGATCCTGCCTTTTATGGCCTCAACGTCCTCGTCAGGAAAGATATCGACATATGTGAACTGCTTTTGTTTGCCTACGATAAGTTCCGTTGCCGCCACCATCTCTCGCGCAAGATTAAAATGCGCCGCTACTACCAGCCCGATCATAAGAACCCTCCCTACCTGTCTATATCCCTGTGGATAGTGAAAACATTATAGTTCAACGCAAGCAATCTTTCTGCAAGCTCATGTGCGATGAACACTGACCTGTGCTTCCCCCCGGTGCACCCGAAACAGACCGTCAGATAGCTTTTTCCTTCTCTTTCAAACAAGGGTATAAGGTACACCAGAAAATTATAAAGCAAAAGCGAATATTGGGCATACATTTCGCTGGACCTTATAAATTCTCCTACATCTTTCTCGAGACCCGTCTTCTCCCGCAATCCATCAGCAAAAAAGGGATTTGGCAGAAACCTTACGTCAAACAGCATATCTGCTTCCGGCGGTATCCCGTATGGGTACCCGAAGGATATAAGGTTTATCTTCATTACCTGCGCTTCCTGGCTGTATTTCTTCAGGACAAAGCGCCTCAGGTCATGTTGGATAAGATGTGTGCTGTCGATCACCTGGTCCGCCATATCCTTGATCCAACTGACAAGTCCCCTTTCTTCTTTCAGGGCGTCGCGGACATTGGAAGTAGAAAAAAGCGGATGCGACCTTCTTGTCTCCTTGTACCGCCTGAGAAGTATGTCTTCGGAGCTTTCGAGAAAAATGATCTCCGCCTGGTAGTTGTCCTTGATGCTTTTGAGAATATCCTTTCCCTCATCAAAGAACTCTCTTTCCCTTACATCGATCACAAAGGCGCATTTTCCCATCTTCTCTCCGGCGGCCTGACACAGTTCGAGGAACTTCTCCAGGAGTATGAGCGGGAAATTATCGACGCAGAAGAACCCAATGTCTTCAAGCGCCCTCAGGAATGTCGTTTTTCCCGAACCGGATATACCGCTTACAATGACCACCTTCATGGTTAGGAGCCACCCCCCATTGATCGCAGCGTCCTCTTTTCAAGTTCCTCCAATGTATTTACGCCATGCTTCTTGAGTATGTGTGTCCGGCATGCAAGCTCAATAATAGCAGAGACGTTCTTGCCGGAACTGACGGGGATCCTCACCAGGGGCAGGTCTAAGCCAAGAAGGCTGTACTTCTCTTCCCTGAGCCCGACCCGCTCGCACTCCGCGTTATTGTCCCAATCAAAAAGTTCTATGGCAAGTTCTATCTTTTTCGTATCCCGGACGGCAGAGACGCCGAAAAGCTGCCCTATATCAACAATGCCGATACCCCGTATTTCAAGAAGGCTTTTTATCATTTTCGGTGATTCACCGTAGAGGTCTATTGCCCCCATCTTTTTCACGCAGACGGCATCATCAACAACAAGCCTGTGCCCCCGCATGATCAATTCAAGCGCATTTTCGCTCTTTCCTATCCCAGGCCTGCCCATTATCAACGTCCCGACCCCGAATATATCGAGTAGCACCCCGTGGACCGTTGTCGTAGGGGCTAACCTTTCTTCGAGAAATTTTGTTATCCTCTCGATAAACACAGAGGTAACGAGTTTTGTCCTCAAGAGGGGGATGCCCTCATCCTCTGTCGTGGCAAGAAAATATTCCGGCACCTTCAGGTTCCTGGTAACAATAAAGCAGACGACATCGTTCCTGCAAAGCTCCCTGATGATCCTTTTTCTTTCTGCATCGGTCAGCGACCGCAGATATGAGATCTCGATGTTGCCAAGGATCTGAACCCGATGCGGATGGAGGTAGACCATGTTTCCTGTAATAACAAGGCCGAGCTTCTGGATCCGCTGGTTGTAAATCTTCCTCGAGAGCCCTTTAGATCCTGAGATAACCTCCAATCCTAACCCATAAAGGGTGTCATCTTTTAGTTCCTGTACGGTTATCCCTTTCATCCATCCTTTCTCAATGAACAGGATTTATATGAACGGATCATCAAGCATATAAACGGGGACATTAAATCTTTTCGTCCTCCTCGAGTATGCTCATATATATGTCATGCCTATTTGAGAGTTTTATCACTTTTTTTCGCAACGACTGATCGCGCAAGATCTTTGTGATCCGTGAGAGCACTTTTAAGTGAAGGCTTGCCGAGTCCTCAGGGGCAAGGACCAGAAAAAAGATATGAACCGGGGCTCTGTCGACGGCATCGAAATCAACACCGTTTACTGACCTTCCAAAGGCGCACATAATATTGCTGATGTTCTTCAGTTTGCCGTGCGGGATCGCTACGCCATTACCGATACCGGTGCTGCCAAGCTTTTCGCGCTCCATCACTACGTTGACCACTGCTTCAATGTCTTCGATCAAGCGCGCATTCGCAAGGGTTTCAACGAGTTCTGTGATGATCTCCTTTTTCGTTTTCCCCCTTATGTCGGCAACGACACATTGTTCTCGAAGTAGTTCTGCTATTTTCAAGGCCTTTTACCTAATGTTTCTATCAAACCGTATTTCCCATCCTTCCTCTTGTAGACAACGCAGATGTTGTCCCTTTCTCCTTCACGGAATATTATAAAACTGTCCCCTGAGGCTTGCAACTGCATAACGGCTTCCTCAGGGTCCATGGGTTTTGCATCGATCGTTTTTGTTACAATGATGCTCGATTCTTCAGGGACTTGCGGGGACAGGGAATGTTTTGTTTTCACTTCACGGTATTTTTTCGTCTTGTCCCTGAATTTTGTCAATCGCCGTTCGAGCTTATCGAGGATCTTGTCAATAGCGGCGTGCATATCGTCCATCACTTCATGGGCATTAAAGACGACCCCGTTTAATGTGAACATCACGTCAACACGATGCCTGTATTTCCTTTCTAGGGAGAGGACAACATGGACATCAAGCGACGTTTCTACATATTTCTGCAGCCTCGTCATCTTTTCTTCCGCATACTGTCTGATATTCTCGTCAGGTTCAATGTGCCTAAAGCTTATCGTGATATCCATGGGCCCTCCGCTTATAAAAATAAGGTTGGTGTATACCAACCCTCGCATTTAGGTTAACAGATATATGCGGCCATGTCAATCCAATTCATTGAAAATATTCAATATTGAGGCTTGTTGCATCATCCGGTTTTCAGCGATCAGCTATCAAATGATATCGTNNAAAGTTTAAATATTTTATTTTTTGCCTTTCACGTTTTACGGGGTTCATCTCCTCACGCCTTGCGTGGTTTGCACCGGCGACCAGCATCGAGCATCCAGTGTCCGTTTCGCTATGAGCTATCAGCCATGAGC
>DLMV01000049.1:60250-82669 GCA_002478225.1 Deltaproteobacteria bacterium UBA7527
GCTATGAGCTATCAGCCATGAGCTGACGTCTTTTGCTTTAATCCTGTTCCGCCCTATCCCGTGAAGACGGTATGTTAAGGGCTTCCCGGTATTTTGCGACTGTTCTCCGGGCGATCTTGATATTCTGTTTTGCTCTCAGAGAACCAACAATATCGCTGTCGGTTAAAGGGTTCTTCTTGTCCTCACGCCTTACGATCTCCGCGATAAAGTCCATGACAACGTTCGTTGAGAGGGGGGTATCCCCGTCCTTATCGATGCCCGTGGGGAAAAAAAACTTCAACTCGTAAAGGCCCTGGGGACAGCTCATATATTTGTTCGTGGTGATGCGGCTTACCGTAGACTCGTGAACGCCAATGTCCTGGGCTACATCTTTGAGAATGAGGGGTTTGAGTGACCGCAATCCCTGTTCAAAAAACTCCCTCTGGAACTTGAGAATGCTTTCTGCCACGAGATACAGCGTTCTCTGCCGCTGCTGTATGCTTTTTATAAACCATTCGGCCTGATGCAGCTTGCTCTTGATGTACCTCTTCGTATCGCCGGGAGTCTTTTTATCCCTGCACAGCTCCATATAGTATCTGTTAAGTCTGAGTTCCGGGAGGTCGTCATCATTAAGCAATATTTCGAAGCCCTCTTCCTTCTTTATAACGTATACGTCAGGCATAATGTATGATGTGTATTCGTCGCTGTAATTCCTGCCCGGTTTCGGGTCAAAGCTTTTTATCTTTTCAAAAACCTTTTTGACTGTATCCGCTGAATGACCCGTTGCCTTTACGATGCCCTTGACATTATTGTGGTGAAAGAGCTCAAAGTAGGAGGCCAGTATCTCTTCCAGCAGAGGGTCTTCTTCCCCGAGAGCTTCGTACTGGATAAGAATGCACTCTCTGAGGTCCCTTGCGCCTACTCCGGATGGATCGAACTTCTGAACCTTTTTAAGGACCTCCTCCAGAGATTCAGGAGAAAACCCTGACGACCTGGAGATATCGCTTATTGGATATGCCAGATAACCGTTGTCGTCTATGTTCTCTATGATCCACTCCACGATAAGCCGTTCGTTCTGATCAAAACTTGCCAGGCCTGCCTGCCATCTCAGATAATCTCTCAGATTGGAGGACTTCTTTATCAGGTTTTCGTAATCGGGGTACTCCTTGTCCTCTCTGTAGGAAAATTCCTCGGAAGGTGAGAACCGGTCAAGTAATTCCGCCATTTCTTCACCGTCATCTTTAGACTCCTGAGCCTGTTCTTCAGGTTGTTCTTCGCTGACTTCAAGGATGGGGTTTTCTTTGATCTCCTGCTCTATGGCCTCGGCAAGCTCCAGTTTTGACAATTGAAGAAGCTTGATCGCCTGCTGCAGTTGTTGTGTGAGTATAGGTGATAATCTCTGTGTCTGTTTAAGTTCCAACATCGATGTAGAATTCCTCTCCCAGATAAACCTCTCTCACTATTTTGTCCTGAGCCACGCTTTCCGGAGTCCCCTCGAGGAGCACCTTCCCGCTGTTCACCACATAGGCCCTGTCGCAGATAGGCAGAGAGTCCCTAACATTATGGTCGGAGAGGAGCACCCCGATACCGCGTTTCTTCAACCCGGTGACTATCTTTTTCAGATCAGACACAGAGATGGGATCGATGCCGGAGAAAGGCTCGTCAAGGAGCATGAACCGCGGTGATGTCATGAGCGCCCGGGCTATCTCAAGCCTTCTCCGTTCCCCCCCTGAAAGAGAATCCGCATTGTTCCCGGAGAGGTGTTCAAGCTTGAACACCTCAAGCAGCTCCAGAACTTTATGGTTGATCAACTCCCTGTCCATATCAAGGAATTCAAGGACTGATCTCAGGTTATCCTGAACGCTCATCTTTTTAAATACCGAAGGTTCCTGGGGAAGGTAGGTCAACCCCTTTCGCGCCCTCAGGAACATGGGAAGACCGGTGATGTCTTCTTCATCAAGCACTATCTGGCCGTCATCCGGTTTGATAAAACCGATGATCATATAAAATGTGGTGGTCTTGCCTGCACCGTTGGGCCCGAACAAACCAACGATCTCACCGGTATTGATATGAATGGTCACTTCGTCAACGACACGCCGTGAATTATAGGATTTCGACAGGTTCCGGGCAAAAAGCTTGGCAGTTGCTGACATTACTTCTCCATCCTCATCTTTGGTCTTTGGATCGAAAACCTACCGCTCGATATAGAGTATACAACTGATTCCCCGATCATCTCCACATTATCCTTAAATATTCTTGGCGATTCGGTAAACACCACTTTATCCTCGTTGAAATAGTATACAGCCTTTTCGCTTTTCGCAATAGTCCCTTTCGAAAGCAAACGCACCCTGCCCTTAGCATCGATCCTCTCCGGATCCTGATTTTTGCTGAAGATGTAGAGTTTGTCACAAAGCATGTTCATGTCCTGGCCTTTTAATACGACCTTTCCGTCAAGGATATAGGTGTTGTCCTTCAGATTATAAAAGAACGCGTCTGACTGAAAATTGAACCCTGCCTTTTCGGTATCTATGTGTCCCGTTATATCTTTTTCGATCCTTACCGTTTCATCCCTCATGTTCGCTGTCAACCCGATGCCTCGCAGCGTTAATTTTTTTCCTTTTACATCGACTGCGGACGTAGTCGACGTGATATTATTCTTGAAGTCGAAGCTCATAGAAGGGCTTTTCAGGCTGTACTCGCCCTTGTAAAGGATATCAACGTCCTCAACAACTCCCTTTTCCTTTTCGATGTCCATCGTCCCCTTGATACCCTTAAATGCAACAGTGACGCCCGCTTTTGGTTTGTATCGTCCTTCCAGGCGCTCCAGCTCGACCTCAGGTCTGTCGATGAACTTTTTTGCTATTTTTGCCGTAAGCTCCCAATCAATGATGCCCTCTCTCTCGCCAAAATATCTCACGTCTTTAAAAATAATGACCCGTTTCTCTTCATCCAGGAGAGGAGACGATATTCTATCAGGTTTTTTAAGGAAAAAGTAGAAAGCCAGCAATAGGCTTAAGATAATAAACCCTACGGCTATATAGATTATGATCTGTCTGTTTTTCATCAATCCTCATAAAAAGCTCATAGCTCATGGCTCACAGCTCATGGCGCTTCACACTATCTTCGCCTTCAAGAGGTCGTGGATGTGGATTATGCCCACAGGTCGCGCATCACCCTCTTTTGCTGTAACAAAGAGCGACGTGATGGAAAACTCCTCCATCACCTTCAGCGCATAAGCGGCGAGGGCGTCTTTTCTGATCATCTTTGGTTTCCCGGTCATCACATCAACAGCCTCTTTTGTCAGTAAAAGCTTGTCGTACTTTTCAATTGCCCTCCTGAGGTCACCATCAGTGATGACCCCGATCAGGTTCTCCTCTCCGTCGTAGACGCCCGTTACGCCAAGCCTCTTTGAGGTGATCTCGAGGATAACATGCTTCATGGGCGCCGTTGCGTATACCTTTGGCATTGCCTCGCCCGTGTGCATCAGGTCTGCAACCTGCATGAGCAGTTTTCTCCCCAGCGTACCGCCCGGGTGGAGGGAAGCGAAATCCTCTATCTTGAATATTTTCTTTTCCATCAATGCGATGGCAAGGGCATCGCCAAGCGCGAGCGTTGCCGTAGTGCTCGACGTTGGGACCATATTGTACGGGCATGCTTCATCGACCTCGAAATTAAGCACCACATCTCCATGGGCGGCTACCGTAGAGTCTTCCTTGCTCGTAATGACGATCGTCGGTATGCCCATCCTCTTCACCCAGGGAAGGATCTTTACGATCTCTTCCGTCTCGCCGCTGTTGCTCACCGCGACAAGCACATCCCCCTTCTGCAGCATGCCAAGGTCGCCGTGAAGAGAATCAGCCGGATGCAGGAACATGGCCGGGGTTCCCGTGCTGGAGAGCGTGGAAGCGATCTTTTTGCAGATAAGCCCTGACTTGCCCATGCCGGCAAGCACGACCCGTCCGGTACATGCATGGATTATATCGACCGCCCTGTCAAAGCTATCACCCAGTCCGTTCATCACCTGGATTATTGCTTCCGCCTCTTTTCTCAGAACCTCTTTGCCGATCTCTATAAAAGAGCTCACTGGATCTCCTCGATCTTTTTTAATATCTTCAACATAAAGGGCAGATCATCGAGCGGGATCGAATTTTCCCCGTCGCACAAGGCCTGTCCGGGATCCATATGCACCTCCATGAAGATGCCATCCGCCCCCACGGCAAGCGCTGCCTTTGCCAGCGGGAACACGAACTCTCTCTCCCCGCCTGAATAGCCGGGCATCGCTCCCGGTTTTTGCACGCTGTGGGTTGCATCAAAGACCACCGGGTATCCAAATGTCTTCATTATAGGTATGGCCCTGAAATCGTTCACAAGAATATTGTAGCCGAAAGAGGTTCCCCTCTCGGTAACGATGATCTGTGTATTGCCGGTAGATTCTACTTTATGGATGGCATGCTGTATGTCGTGGGGAGAGAGAAACTGCCCCTTTTTGATATTAACGGGCTTACCGGTCTTTCCGCAAGCAACCAGCAGGTCTGTCTGCCGTGAGAGAAGCGCGGGCACCTGCAGAACATCCACCACTTCCGAGGCGATTCCGGCCTCTGCTGCTGAGTGTACATCGGTGAGAACGGGTATCCCAACAGAATTTCTTATCTCGGCAAGTATCTTCAGGCCTTCCTCAATGCCGAGCCCCCTGAAGCTTTCGATGGATGTCCGGTTTGCCTTGTCGTAGGACGATTTGAAGATGAAAGGGATCCCGAGTTCTCCGGTGATGCGGCAGAGCACTTCCGCTGTTCTCAGGGTAATGTCCCTCCCCTCGATGACACAAGGTCCCCCAATGAACACGAAAGGCCTCCCGCCGATGCTGATGTTATGTATGTCTATTCTTTTTTGCATTCCTGTTGTTTTCCTGTCTCTGCTTTAATGATGCCCTGATGAAATCCCTGAACAATGGATGCGGCTTGAAGGGTTTTGACTTGAATTCAGGATGGAACTGGCACGCAAGGAACCACGGGTGGTTTTTGAACTCTATGATCTCAACAAGTTTGCCGTCAGGAGAGATCCCGGAGATGACCATTCCGCATTTTTCAAGGCGGTTACGAAATTCCATATTGAATTCGTACCGGTGACGGTGCCTCTCGTGGATCATTTCCTGACCGTATGCCTTAAAAGCAAGGCTGCCCTGAGCGATCTTGCACGGATATGCCCCGAGCCTCATGGTTCCGCCTTTATCGGAGAACTTGTCCCTCTTCTGTACTTTATTATCCCTGTCTACCCATTCCTCTATGAGGTATATGATCGGGTAGGGAGTGTTTTCATCGAATTCGCAGCTGTGCGCGCCTTCGCATCCCGCTTTATGCCTCCCTATCTCGATGACGGCGAGCTGCATGCCGAGGCACAGGCCTAAATAGGGGATTTTTTTCTCCCTGGAGAACCGTATGGCGTTGATCTTGCCTTCTATCCCCCTGTCCCCAAAACCGCCCGGGACGAGTATGCCGTCCACGCCTTGCAGCCCGGCATTGGATCCCCTCTCAAGGTCCTCGGAATCTATGTAGTGGATATTGACCTTGCAATTGTTCGCGATACCGCCGTGAACGAGGGCCTCGTTAAGGCTTTTGTACGAATCTTTCAATCTTACATACTTGCCTACTAAGGCAATGTCGACCTGCCTTTTCGGGTTCTTGATGGTCTCGATGATGTTGTCCCATTTTGACAGGTCCGGTTTCTTTGCCCATATATTAAGAAGCTTCGTGATCTTATCGTCGAGCCCCTCATTGTGAAACAGGAGGGGAACTTCATAGATCACCTCAACGTCCCTGGCCGTTATCACCGCATCTTTTTCAACATTGCAGAAAAGCGCGATCTTATCCTTCAATCCCTGCGAAAGAGCTCTTTCTGTCCGGCACAGGAGGATATCGGGCTGGATACCGATCCTGCGGAGCTCGTTCACGCTGTGCTGCGTTGGTTTTGTCTTCATCTCGTCCGCTGTCTTTATAAAGGGAACGAGCGTGAGGTGGATGAAGAGGGAGTTTTCTTTGCCGAGATCGTTCCTGAGCTGCCTGATGGCCTCCAAAAACGGCAGGCTCTCAATATCGCCGACAGTGCCTCCGATCTCAACGAGAACAACATCGACGCCGTCGTCTACATCAAGAATCCTCCTCTTGATCTCATCGGTTATGTGGGGGATCACCTGTACGGTTCCTCCCAGGTATTCTCCTTTTCTTTCCTTCGATAGAACAGTGTCGTAGACCTGTCCTGTTGTGAAGTTGCACCGCCTTGACACCACGGCGTTGGTGAATCGTTCGTAGTGGCCAAGGTCGAGGTCGGTCTCAGCGCCGTCGTCTGTGACATACACCTCACCGTGCTGAAAGGGATTCATGGTGCCGGGGTCCACGTTGATGTAAGGGTCAAGCTTTTTTATCATGATGTTGAGTCCCCTCGACTCGAGGAGCGCCCCGATAGAGGCCGAAGCAAGTCCTTTGCCCAGGGAGGATACAACGCCTCCGGTTACGAATATGAATTTCTGTCTCATCATTTATGTCCTTTTAGAAAAGAGCGTATCATCTCTTCTCCGCTCATTACCGTCTCACCTGATTGCTCGCTGTATCCCGATTGGCAGCCGTCTCGCCTGACATTTTTATCGTATATTACAAACGGCACCGGACAGGCGTAATGCGTTTTCATCGATATGGGTGTCGCATGATCAGTAACAATAAGGAACCGTGTATCTTCGCTGCTTTTCTCATGGATCAGGCCCACCACCTCTCTGTCAATGTTCTCGATCGCCCGTATCTTCTCCGTGACATTTCCGTTATGGGAGGCCTCGTCGGGCGCTTCGATATGGACGTAGACGATATCGTTGCCTTCAAGGAGCCTGAGCGCTGCGTTTGCCTTTGCTTTATAGTCAGTGTCGAGATACCCCGTTGCCCCTTCGATATAGGGCGCATCAAAACCGATAAGCCTGCTTATGCCTTTAACGAGATCAACAGCGGCAACGGTTGCGCCTTGAACACCGTACTGACCCTTGAATGATGGAAAGCGGGCCTTCTTCCCCTGTCCCCATAGCCAGACGCTATTGGCGGGATACCTGCCTTCGGATTCCCGCCTCTTGTTCAGGGGGTGGTTTGCAAGAAAGGCTTGCGACCGCTCCATCAATTCTGTAAGCACCTTCGCGCCGTCACCGTTCGGCATGTATTCACCGATCTGTTTTCCGGTAATATCGTGCGGCGGTGTCGTCTTCATCTTCCACAAACCGCCTTTCCATATCATGATGTGGCGGTAGCTTACCCCGGGAAAGAAGACAAATGCATCGCCCATTATATTGTTATGCAGATCTCTAATGAGGACGTGCGCCTCCTCGGTCGTGATGTGGCCGCCGCTGTAATCGCCCATGATGGTTCCGCCGCTTGCCTTTGCGAGGTAAACGAGATTGCACCTGAATGCCACATCGTCATCGCCCATCTCGATCTTCATCCCGGAGGCTTCGATGGGAGCCCTGCCTGTATAATATTTTGCAGGGTCATAACCGAATATGGACATACAGGCGACATCGCTGCCGGGCGGAAAACCCTCAGGCACAGTGATCACCTTTCCGCAGAACCCTTCCCCGGCCATCTTGTCCATGCACGGTTTCCGCGCTGCCATGAGCGGTGTTTTTCCTTCCAATTCCTGCAGAGGGAAATCAGCCATGCCGTCACCGATAATGACAACGTACTTCATTCGCAAGACCTCTCACGCAATTGTTTCTGTTTGCTGACAGCTGAAAGCTGTCAGCTGCTTTCACAGTCCCCCTTCCTCAATACGTATATATATGCTGCCTCTGCGTATAAAAGGCAACCTATCGATCGCTGCCGTTGCCTTCTTCAGGTTGCGCTCAACCGCCTCATGGGTAAGCATCACTATGGGGACGTATCCGGTCTCTTTTCTGCCCTTCTGGGTAACTGCTGAAATGCTGATGTTGTGCTGCGCCAGGATACCAGAGACCTTCGACAATACCCCGGGCCTATCCTGTGCGGTAAATCTCATGTAGTAAGGCACCGACGACTCTTCGCCTTTTTTCATCTTTTTACCGCTTGCGTACATCGGTAATTTTACAAAATTATTTTTACCTTTGATCCTGTGAGCCATGTCTATGATATCGCTCACTACTGCACTGCCCGTCGGCGCGCTGCCGGCGCCCCGCCCGTAGAACAGGTTGGGGCCTACATTGCTCCCGACCACATATACGGCGTTGTAGACGCCATGGACATTGCTCATCGGATGCGTTAAAGGGAGCATCGCCGGTTCAACCCTGGCCTCAATGAGACCGCCCTCATCCTTTGCGATTGCGAGGAGCTTGATCCTGTAGCCGAATTCCTTTGCGGAATCTATATCTATCGGTTCGATCCTGGAGATCCCTCCTGCAATGATATCTGCCATCCTGATGGGGTAGGAAAAGGCCAGACGCACAAGGATCGAGAGCTTATGGGCTGCATCGATGCCCTCAATATCGAAGGTGGGGTCTTTTTCAGCAAAACCCAACTGCTGTGCGGCGCGCAGGGCGTCTTTAAAGGAGATCCCCTCATCGGTCATCTTGGTGAGTATATAGTTGCTTGTTCCGTTCAATATGCCGAGCAAATATGTTATCCGGTTCCCGATAAGACCGTCCCGTATAGCCCTGACAACTGGAATGCCGCCGCACACGGATGCCTCAAAACCTATCTCGCACTGGTTTTTCTCTGCGACCCGGAAAAGCTTGTCGCCCCGTTCGGCCAGGAGTGCCTTATTGGCGGTAACGACCCATTTTTTCTTTTCCAACGCCTGGATGATATAGTCGTAAGCCGGCCTGATGCCGCCTATCAGCTCCACAACGATATCGACGCGCGGATCGTTCAGGACGTCAAGGGCGTTGCTTGTGATGAGGCCTCCAACGATCCTTTTGCCATTTATTTGTCGCGGGTCTGTTTCGGCTACTTTGACAACCCTGATATCAAGCCCTGTTTTTTCTTGTATCAAGGATCTGTGTTCAGTAAGGATCCTGTATGTTCCGGTGCCTACTGTACCGAGACCTATAATGCCGACGCCGATCATTTACTTTTCGAAGAATATAAAAGATTCTTGATCCCCTTCACCGCCTGTTTGATCCTGTGCTCGTTCTCTATCAGGGCGAACCGTATGTAACCCTCCCCGTACTCACCGAAGCCGATCCCCGGTGAGGTCGCTACCTTTGCCTCCTCAAGGAGAAGCTTTGAGAACTCCACAGAACCCATAGAGGCAAATTGTTCAGGGATCCTGGCCCAGACAAACATCGTTGCCTTGGGTTTTTCTACCTCCCAGCCATTCCTGTAAAGCCCTTCGCAGAGGGCATCCCTTCTTGCCTTGTATTTCTCTACGATCTCCTTTACGTCATCGTCTCCCTCGTTGAGGGCTATGATGGATGCTATCTGGATAGGCTGAAACACACCGTAATCAAAATAGCTCTTGATTCTGCTGAGGGCGTTGATCATTCGTTGATTGCCCACGGCAAAACCAACTCTCCATCCCGGCATGCTGTAGCTCTTGGAGAGGGAGAAAAATTCAACGCCAACATCCTTGGCGCCTTTTACCTGTAAGAAGCTTGGCGCCTTATATCCGTCGAAGACCAGGTCGGCGTACGCAAGGTCGTGCACCACCATGAGCCTATGCTCTTCTGCAAATGCAACAACCTTTTCAAAGAAATTTGTCTCTACCACCTCTGTTGTAGGGTTGTTGGGAAAGCTGATGATGAGCATGCGCGGCTGCGGCCAGGTTGTTTTCACTGCGATGTTCAGCCTTTCGAAAAATTCATCCCTTGGCAGAAGCGGTATGGTCCTCAGATCGCCTCCGGCAATGACCACCGAATAAGAGTGGATCGGGTACGCGGGATTAGGGACAATGACCACTTCCCCTTGACTGACAGTTGCGAGTACGAGATGGCCGAGCCCTTCCTTGGCCCCCATGGTCACCACGATCTCTGTCTCGGGGTCTACATCGACATCATATTTTTTCTTGTACCAGCTGGCGATGGCCGCCCTCAGCTTTGTTATCCCCCTTGTAACCGAGTAGCGGTGGTTTCTCGGGTTCCTCGCCGCCTCCACGAGCTTTGCGACAATGTGCTTCGGAGTGGGGATATCGGGGTTCCCCATGCCGAGGTCAATGATATCCTCACCTTTTTTCCTCGCCTCGATCATCAGGTCCCGCACTATTCCGAAGACGTAGGGCGGCAGCCTTGATATCCTATAGAAATCGTCCATTTCGATGAACATTACCATATACGGCACCTACAATCAATACCCTTGCTGCAAAATCATTGCCACAGGAAAGGCAGTGAACAGCATAAAAGCAGCTCATAGTTCATGGCTCATGGCAAAATCAAGCACGTACGGTTTCATTCTGACGAAGGAAGAACAATCCTAATTCGTTGATTAAGAGCAGCGGGAGGCCCTTCTCGTTCCCCGTAAGAAGTGTTGGGCAGCACTACAGTTTATATCCGAATTTCCGCAGGAGCTCTTTCCGCGCCTTCTTGTCCTTTTCCTGTTCTATGCCTTTCGGCTTCGCACCGTCGATAACGCCGAGGATGCCGCTGCCCTGGTCTGTCTCTGCTACGACCACCTGAAGAGGATTGGCTGTGGCACAGATGATATGGCATACCTCCTGGCAGGTCTTCAGGGCATTTAATACGTTGATGGGAAATCCATCTTTTAAGAATATTACAAAGGTATGGCCGCAGGAAAGCGAAAAGGATGTTTCGTACGCAAGCTTCATGAGCGTTTCATCATTCCCTTCATACCGTACGAGGCATGGCCCGCTTGCCTCGGAAAAGGCGATGCCGAACCTGAGCGACGGAGAGGAGCCTATAAGTATCTCATAAATGTCCTCAATGGTCTTGACGAAATGGGATTGGCCGATAATGATGTTGAGCCCTTCGGGCACATCAACCTTTACTGTTTTGAATTCCATAGGTACCTCCTTTGACAAGCTGAGAGCGTTGAGCTGAGAGCATAGAGCAGCTCATAGTATATCGTAATTCGTATGTCAAAGCACCAAGTAAGTCCGAATAAGAGCCGTAAGGCGTCAGGCGTGAGGCGATTTAACCCCTTACCCCTTACGACTCACGACTTACGGGTTTATCACTCTTTGCCTCAAAGGGTTCTTCCTTTTCAAAGTCTGGTATAAAGAGCGGGGCGCTGTCAAGTTCCTGTATGAAGACATTCTCGAAGCCGTTATCCGATAAAAGCGCAACGAGCCTGTCATATTCACTTTGTCTGATCCTTCTCCGGAGGGGAGGGTAAGCGCGGGCTTCGTGGAGTGGGCAGTATTGCGACATAAGGCTTATGTACGTGTCGATGCCGAGGGTATCCCTGATCCATCTGATAATGTTCGCTGAACCGGCAAGACCTCCCGGCAGGACGAGGTGGCGTATGAGCAGGCCTTTCGTTGCAAGCCCGCCGAGCATGGCCAGGTTGCCGACCTGTTTTTTCATCTCCATAATGGAAAGCCGCGCGAAATGCGGGTACTCTTGCCCGAGCGGCGCATCGGAGAGCTTTGCCGCGATCTTCGGGCTCCAGTATTTGAAATCCGGAAGGTAGACATCCACAAGCCCATCAAGGAGCCTGAGCGTTTCTACATTTTCATATGCATTTGTGTTATAGACAAATGGTATGCCTATCCCTCGCCGCTTCGCCTCGCTGATTGCAAGGGCGATAAAAGGGGCGTAAGGAGTGGGGCTGACAAGATTAATATTGTGACAGCCAGCCTGCTCGAGCTGAAAAAAGATCTCTGTGAGTTCCTTTACCGGGACTCCATTCCCGATAATCCCATGGCTTATCTGGTAGTTCTGACAGAAGATGCATCGCAGGTTGCACGAGGAAAAGAATATGTTCCCGGAGCCATTTCTTCCTGAGATCGGCGGTTCTTCTCCATGGTGAGGTCCGTAGTGTGCAATGAGGATCTCATCCCCTACGCCGCAATACCCGCGCTCGCCATTCAGCCTGTTCACCCGGCATCTGCGCGGGCAGAGCTCGCATCTTTCCAGAACTCGCAGCAGATCGATCATAGGGATATATTATAATAAGTTTGCGGGGTGATGGAAAGGAGTTTAATCCCGGAAACCTGTAAGTCGTCAGGCGTAAATCGTGAGTGGATTAAAAAGTAGTGCAAAGGGCATGGAGCATAACATGACAACCGTGAGCCATCGCGAGGAGCGTAAGCGACGTGGCGATCCAAAAATATAATCTATTGAATGAGATTGCCGCGCTCCGCTCGCAATGACGCTACGCCACGCCCTGCGGGCTCGCAATGACAAAACGCCGAGGGATTTTGCTCCCACCTCTTACGCCTAACGCCTTACGACTTACGAGATTCTTCTTAACCTTTCACCGGTTCACAGCAACTGTTTCACGTTCAGGTTGATGAATGTTCCACCGTTTTCCCGCCTCAGGACAGGAGATGCCACGATTCGTATGTCGCCGGACAGAGGAGCGGCAATCTTTTCCTGCATGTATCCATGCCAGACCACTTTGTTATGATCGATGATCTTAACGCGTCCGTTGTTCAATGATGTGATCGAAGATGGCGTCAGCAGGAGGTTTGGCCTCGGATTGCCGATCCCGAAGGGAGAAAGCTGCTCAATGCATTCCATCAGCTCCTTCGTCAGTTCCTCGAATCCCGCATGGGCATCAATGTGCGCTGCCTTCGTACTGTTCCTTAAAAAACCGCCGAGAGCGTTGTCAAAGGCGTCCCTGAATGGGACAAGGTTGTCTTCAGAGATGGTTATGCCGCACGCGTACCTGTGCCCTCCAAACTGAATAAGGAGGTCCGACAGCGATGATAAGGTGCTGTAAAGATCCACGCCGTCACTGCCTCTGCCGGAGCCTTTCCAGATATCGCCAACATCGGTCATGATAATGGACGGTTTGCCATGCGCCTCCATTATTTTCTGTGCAACGATCCCGAGAACACCGATATGCCATCCCTTTTTAAACAGGATAATGGAGTTTCTGCCGGCGATGCCATCTTTTTTCAGGATGCCCGCGATCTCATCGATCATCCCCTTTTCGATCTGCTGCCTCTTTTTGTTGGCTTCCTGAAGCTTTTTGAGGTGCAGGGCCGAAGCCTTATCGTCTTCACAGGTAAGAAGATCAAGGGATATATGGGGGTTTGACACCCTGCCAGGTGCATTTATCCTTGGAACAATGATAAAGTTCAATACGTATTCATCGATATCCCTGTCGGGTATTATCTTGTTTGCGATGAAAGACCGGTACCATGTCCGCGGTTTTCTTTTCATCATATCCATGCCGTGCTTTACCATGATCCTGTTGTCTTTTGTAAGGGGAGCCATGTCGCCCACTGTTCCTACCGCCACAATATCCAGCTCCTGCTTCAGGTTTATTGCTTGCTCGAGCAACCCTTCAGTGTGCATGACCCTGCGCAGCGCCAGAAGAAAGAAAAATGCGACCCCGCAGGCAGCGAGTTCCCTCGTCGGGAACCGGGCATCCTCTCTTTTGGGGTTGATGATGGCAAAGGCAGGAGGCATTTCGGCCCCCATCTCGTGGTGGTCTATGACGATCGTGTCAATGCCGAGTTCTTCTGCCAGCCTGATCTCCTCGACGTTTGTCGACCCGCAATCAAGACAGATAAGCAGGGTTGTGCTTTGTTCCTTAAATGCTTTCAAGGGCTTAGCGTGAAGCCCGTACCCATCTTTGCGCTCAGGTATATAAATGATCGGCGCTACCCCAAGGTGTCTGAAAAAATTCACCATGAGTGCAAGGGAGGTCACGCCGTCTGCATCGTAATCGCCGTAAAGAC
The DNA here is from genome assembly GCA_002478225.1 of Deltaproteobacteria bacterium UBA7527. Taxonomy (GTDB): domain Bacteria; phylum Desulfobacterota; class Syntrophorhabdia; order Syntrophorhabdales; family Syntrophorhabdaceae; genus UBA5609. The sequence continues at coordinate 74,033 of DLMV01000049.1, forward strand.
ATATTGTTTCCCTCTGCCGTACAGCCTCAACAACTCTCCTGACGGCTTTTCTCATATCAGGCATGAGGAAGGGATCAGAAAGATCTTCGAGCTTCGGATGAAGGAGCGTTGCCGCCTCTGATGGTCCCGTTATGCCCCTCTCAACAAGGATCCTGGCCATGAGATTGGGGATGCCAAGCTCTTTTTCAATAGATCTTATGGTATCAGAATTATCTTGTTCGTTATGCATATTAAACCCGTAATTCTTGAGTCGTAAGGGGTAAGGGGTTAAATCGCCTCACGCCTGATGCCTTCCGGAATTTTATTCGTGTTTCGATATTCGAATTTAGGATTTCAAATTTATCTTTCATGGGCGGTCCCGATGATATCGTCGATCTTTTTATAGCCGTTCGCGTCCAGGTAATCCGCCACTCCCTTTATGATCTTTGGTATCGCATAAGGGTCGACGAATGTCGCTGTGCCGATCTGGATCGCTTTTGCACCGGCCATAAAGAAGGAGACAGCGTCCATGGCATCCATGATCCCGCCGACACCGATAATTGGCACCCGCACTGCCTTTGAGCATTCATGGACGGCGCGAAGCGCGATCGGCTTCAGAACAGGGCCTGAGAGTCCCCCTTTTAAAGGGATGTTCTTTTTCTTCGCGTCAAACCCGGCGGCAGGCATCGTATTGATAAGTGTAAGGCCGTCGGCGCCTGCATCACAGGCCGCACGCGCTATATCAACGATATTCCTTACCTCAGGGGTAAGCTTTGCGAAAAGCGGTATTTTTGTCACTGCCTTTACCTTTTTCACTATATCAAATACCATACGGGGTTCTTTCCCGAAACTTATCCCTCCCGCCTTGATGTTTGGACATGAGAGGTTCATCTCAAGGGCAGCGATCAGCCTATCGGGCTTTATCTTTTCAGCGCAGGCGATGTACTCATCTTCAGTAAAACCGAAGAAATTCACGATGATGGGGGCCTTTTTCTTCTTAAAAAAAGGAAAGTATACATTGAAAAAACGGTCGACGCCTACATTCTGAAGCCCAATGCTGTTGATCATGCCGTGGCGCTCTTCCCATACGCGGGGCGTCGGGTTCCCGTGATGGGGCTTTATCGATAACCCCTTTGTGACATAGGCTCCCAGGGTCTCAATGCCCCAGAGCGGTTCTATCTCAATGCCGTACCCAAGGGTTCCCGAGGCATTGAGCACGGGATTGCGCAGTCTTTTCCCTAATAATTTTATAGAAATATTTCCCATAGATCGAATACAGGTCCTTCTTTGCAGACCCTTTTATAGGGTTCCTGCACGTCCGTTGTTTTCTTCACACATCCAAAGCACAAGCCCATGCCGCATGCCATCCTCTCTTCCAGCAGAACCTGACAGGGAATTTTGTAAGGTTCTATCAGTTGTTTAAGGCTCTTTACCATATTGTCAGGGCCGCAGGTGAAGATCTCAACGTTTTTATCTTTCAACCCCTTCAGGTGTTTTTTGAACAACTGGACAACGTTTCCCTTGAAACCATATGAACCGTCAAGGGTAGCGACAAGAGGGTGAAAGCGCATCGCATCCTTGAGAAGAGAGATCTCGTTGATCGCTGAACAGCCGAAGAATATCGACGAATTGCCCCGCAATGTTTTGATGAGGGAATACACGCCGGCGAAACCGATACCGCCGGCAACGACAACCGGGGAAGCGCTCCTGTTCACGGTAAACCATCTGCCAAGCGGCCCCAGCGTCAGAATTGATGCGCCTTTCGGAGTCTTGCTTAGCCGCTCCGTTCCCTTGCCGACCACTTTGTACATAATGGTAAGGACACCCTTCTGATAATCATAAATACTGAAGGGCCTCCTGAGGAATATGTCCTCCCCGGGGATCTTCATCATGACAAACTGTCCCGGCCTCGCCGCACCCATGGATCTTGACAGCCGTATCCTGAGCAGGCAGTATCCGGGCGCTATTGCGCGGTTTGAAAGTACCTTCCCTTCTATGTCATCCATAAATAACCTAAAAATTGCGGCTCAATGTTCACAACACATATTGAAGCAAACACGAAATCTTAAGCACTAGATCCTAAACAATTTCAAAATTCGAATATCGAATGTTCCCAACATAAATACTTTATTAATATTTGAACATTGGATCATTTGAATTTGTTTAGGATTTCGATATTCGTGCTTAGGGATTATTTTCAGCCTCCTCACTTCTTTAACGACATATGCATCACGTATGCGTCCTCGCCGGTCTCGCGGTAATACCCCTTTCTTCTTCCTACGACCGAGAAGCCAAGGGCCCTGTAAAGGCCCTGAGCGCTCTTGTTGCCTTCCCTTACCTCAAGGAAAAAATCAATAATGCCATCCTCTGAACAGTCTTTGATGACATGGTTTACAAGATAGGCGCCAAACCCCTTTCGCCTATGGACAGGATGTACGGCGATGTTCATAATGTGCGCCTCGTCTTCGACAGAGTATAGCATAATATATCCAATAACCTTATTTTCTTTTTCGAGTACAAGATTCCTGGCGATCGGAGAATCAATGGTGTCCTCGAACATCCCTTTTGTCCATGGGGATATAAACGAGAGTCTTTCGATCTCCAGTACGATCTCAAGGTCTGCCAGCCCCATTGTTCTTATTGCAACATCGTCAAAGTGTTTTTGTGCGGCGTTATCCAACCCTCAACCCCGGCTGATATTCAGCGCCTTTTCAAACTCTTCTTCTGTATTGATATTTGTGAATACAGAGACTCCGTCGCAGAAGAAGAGCGGGGACTCTTTGAGCATACTGACAGAGAGATAGGGGAATATGTCGGCTATCCTGTGCCTGCCTCTCTCGATGCACGTAAGCATATATGAGATACAGGACCTTCCGTATATCGCATGGAGCGGTTCATATCCCTTTTCCGTTTCCGGTATGATGATATCTTGACCGCTGATATTGTCCAGCATGTACTTTATTGCGTTCACCGACAAAAAAGGCATATCGCAGGCGAGGGCAAAAACGTAATCCGCGCCGGTATACATGAGAGCTGAGGCAATACCTGCTAATGGGCTCTGCACAGCGACAACATCCTTTATGATCGGTATATTCATGCCGGGCATCACTTTCAGGTTGTTGGAAACGACAATAGTGTTATTGAGGGCCTCACGCACCACACCGTATACCCTTTGTATCAACGGTTCATTATCGAGAACGAGGGTAGCCTTGTCCCTCCCCATTCTTGCGCTTTTGCCACCCGCGAGGATCGCGCCAATCACATTTACCATAAAGACTTTTATCATCTTTTGCAATGAGAGTAAAGAGCGCTTTCCGTGTCGCTCCCCGCGTTATACCTTTTTTCACTTGGCAAAACCCCTTTGTCATGAAAATATTTATCCCGCACTGCGTTTTTCACATCATGTACATATCAAAGAAATAACCGTAACTTTCAGGAGGCATTATGGGAGGACTGCTTCGGGTCATGGATCAATGGTCTGATGCGCGACAATTCTTCATGTTCATGGTATAATAACCGGCAGGAGAAAAAGCGCGGCAGTGAGAAGAAGACGATATACACACAGGGACGGAGGCCCGAGGAGAATAGAGGGCGGCAAGTCTGTTGAAGAGATAGTGAAGGAACTGAAAGAGATCGGCGCATCGAAAAGCGACTACAGAGAGCAGTCCCTGCGTATCCACGGCCTCATCTGTGCAAAATGCGCACGGGAATTCGATTATAAGGACAGGCACCTCCTTACCGTTCACCACAAGGATGGAAATCACAAGAACAACCCGCCGGACGGCTCCAACTGGGAGAACCTCTGTGTCTACTGCCACGACGATGAGCACAGCAGGGGGCTGCTCGGTGATTATTTTAGTCAAGATAGTTAATGCCGGATTTTCAATTATGACGGGCGCGGTGCCGGGCTATTCCCCGCAAAGAGATCCATGATGTATATGGATTAAATCCTAATATCGAAGCACGAAGCACTAAACGATCTCAAAGCTCAAATATCAAATGCTCCAAACAAAAGTCCTTAAACACGTTTTTGAATTTTGAACATTGGAATATTTTGATTTGTCTTAGTGCTCCGATATCAGTACTTAGGATTTGATTTTATATTATGAGCCGCTTTTATCCCCGATCCAGCAGTGGAGGCAGAGCTTCTTGCGGGGGAGGCCGATGGCTGCGACCATGTCATCGATCCGCTGATACCGGAGCGTTGTAACATCGATCTCTTTCGCGATCCAATCCACCATCTTCCGGTGCTTCTCTGACCGGTCGTCAAGATAGTCCCCGATCTCTTCCGTGTCGCGACCTTCCAGCGCCCTTATTGCGCGTCGGGCGGCCAGTTCGTCGACAGAACGGGTGGAGAGGGCGAATTTGCAGGGGAACATAAGCGGCGGGCAGGCAGGACGTACATGGACCTCCTTGGCACCCGATTCCCAGAGTTTCTTCAGGGTATAATTTTTAAGCTGTGTGCCCCGTACGATGGAGTCCTCACAGAGCACTATCCGGTTCCCGTCAATGATATCCTTGACCGCGATGAGCTTCATCTTTGCCACAAGGTCGCGGATCTCCTGCGAAGGCGGCGTATAGCTCCTCCCGTACCCGGGGGTATACTTGACGAGGGGACGCCGAAAGGGAATCCCTGATTGCATAGCATACCCAACGGCGTGGCCTACGCCCGAATCAGGCACCCCGGCAACAAGGTCAGCCTTCACATCATCATTTTTCGCGAGAAACCTTCCGGATCTTTCGCGGACGAGCTCAACATTGATCCCTTCGTAGCTCGAGGCAGGGTATCCTGTGTATATCCACAAGAAGGCACAGATCTGGTTGTTTGTCTTGCCTGAAAGCTGCTCTTCCAATCCATGTTTCCCAATGCGAACGATCTCACCCGGATCGAGATACTTTATGATCCGGTAACCGAGGTTAAGAAAGGAGCATGTCTCCGTCGCGATGACATAATCTCCTTTCCTTTCCCCGACAACGAGAGGCATCCGGCCGAGGCGGTCCCTGGCAGCATAGATCCCATCCTCCTTCATGAGAAGTATAGAGGCTGACCCCGTGATCCGGTCATAGAGCCTTTCAATACCGTCAATGAGCGTTTTCCCTTGATTGATAATCTTTGCGATAAGTTCCACAGAGTTGACCCCTCCGCTTGACATCTCGCCGAAAGTTTCCCCCTGCTCGAGGAGTTCCTGCGCCAGTTCGTTCGTATTATCAACGAGACCCGCCGATACAATGGCGAAGGTTCCGAATTTTGAGCCGATGATAAGCGGTTGGGCGTCCCGGTCGCTTATGACCCCGATGCCAAGATTTCCCTCCATTTCCTTATAATCTTCGTAGAATTTTGATTTGAACTGGGACTTGCTGATATCATGAATGGATCGATGAAAGCGTTCTCCCAGAACAGCCATTCCGCCATACTCTGTTCCCATGTGCGAATGGTAGTCTGTCCCGTAGAGAAGTTCGCTTGCACAGTTCTTTTTCGATATAATGCCGAAAATACCGCTCATGGATCCTCCTTAGATATTATGGGTGCGCTGCCGCCTGCAGGTGTAATAAGGGTCAGACGCTGATATGATACAATCTCTGTGGAATTTTCTCCAGTATTATTATAAAACAATTTCGTCAATTCCTGGGCTTGCGCCGCCCTTCATATGCCCGCAAGAGGTTAACCGGCTTATAGAGCCTTTCCTTTGTATTATTATAAACTGTGTTGGACGATACCAGCCAGAATTATGAAAATCAGCACCGCCGGTATACGCTTAGCAGTTCCTTGTCTGACAAATTGAGCATCTCATTTCTTGACAAAGGTGTCTTCTATCATTACTTTATTCTATAAGGATTGGCCTGCGCCGATGGATATTCTGACAGAACGGGAAAAAAGGATTCTTGAGCTTATTATGGATGACTATATAAACGCTGCGGAACCGATTGGCTCGAGAACAATATCGAAGATGATGAAAAATAGGATAAGCTCTGCAACGATAAGGAATATCATGGGGGACCTTGAGGAGCTTGGTTTTCTTTATAAGCCCCATGCTGTGGCGGGACGAATACCGACGCACAAGGCCTTCAGATATTACGTAAAGAACTTGTCGCCGCTGACAGCTCCCGGCAAAAAGGAACTGAAGGTGCTTGAATCGCTTGCCCGGCCCCGATACTCATACGTTGAGGAGATCATGGAGGATGCTTCGAGGACGCTTGCGGCCATATCACAGTATACAAGCATTGTGATAGAGCCGAAAGTGAACACGATGCTCTTCAAGGAGGTCGAGTTCGTCAAATTGTCGAAGCATACGATCCTTATCGTCTTTATAACCTCTTCAGGCATGGTTCACAAAAGGATCGTGCATACCGACGAGGAGTTGGACGTTAATGTTTTGAACGAGATGAAAAGGTACATGAATGAAAAATTCAGCGGCGTTCCGTTCTATGTCTTGCGAGATCGCATACTGGTCGATGTAAGACGGGACAAGGAGATATTTAACAACCTCTGCGCAAAGATCCGCGACACGCTTGACGCGATCATTGATGAAAAGAGCAAGCGGGAGGTCTACATAGAAGGGACATCTAAAATGATAGGCATCCCTGAATTTTCTGACCTCGAAAGATTGAAAGAGCTTTTTCAGGCGCTGGAAAAGAAAGAAAAACTGGTCAAATTGCTCGATAGCTGCCTCCGGGAGGATGGCATAAGCATTATTATAGGCGACGGGAATGACATGAGAGAGATGCAGGGAATAAGCATCATATCCTCGCCCTATCAGATCGGCGAAGATAGTTACGGCTTTCTCGGTGTCATAGGCCCGATCCGGATGAATTATTCGAGAATAATACCGATCGTTAGTTATACGGCGAAGACGGTTACAGATATTCTAAGAATGATGTAGAGGACCGGCATGGAGGACAAGGAAAAAAAGAACACTGACGGTGCAACGGAAGAAAGAGAAAAAGGACAGGAAACAAGCAGGCACGAGGAACACAAGAAGAAAAAGAAGAAAGATGACACCACGGAAGAACTGAAGCGGGCGCTTGAGGAGAAGGAAGAGGCCATAAAGTCCCTGCAGGAAAAAATCCTTTATCTCCAGGCTGAGTTCGAGAATTACAAGAAACTCAAAATGAAAGAGAAACAGGATACGCTGAAGTTCGGGAACGAAGTTCTCGTAAAGGAACTGCTCCCTGTGCTGGATAACCTTGAGATGGCATTGGACCATACAGAAAAAACAGAGGATTACAAGGGGATCTACGAAGGGGTCAAGATAACCTTCAATGAATTTCTCAAGGTGCTTGAAAAGGCGGGTGTTACCAGGATCGAGGCTGCCGGCAAGAAATTCGACCCCAATCTCCATGAAGCCTTCTACCAGGAAGAAAAGGAGGATATGGAGCCTGATACGGTCATATCAGAGTTTCAAAAGGGTTATCTGCTGAACAACAGGTTGGTGAGGCCTGCCAGGGTAGTTGTTTCCAAAAAACCGGAAGTTCAGTAATATACGGTTGATCTATGCGAACAGCACACCGAGACTACCACGAGATCCTCAATGTTTCAAAAAATGCGACGGATGAGGAGATAAAAAAGGCTTACAGGAAGCTTGCGCTTCAATACCACCCGGACAGAAATCCCGGCAATAAAGAAGCAGAAGAGATGTTTAAAAAGGTCAGCGAGGCCTATGAGGTGCTCAGCGATCCGGAAAAACGATACCGGTACGAGAGATTTGGCACTGCGGGCGATACGGGTTCTGTCTTCGATTTTGGGTTCGGGGGGAATTTCGATACCGTTTTCAACGACCTTTTCAGTGATTTTTTCGGTTCCCCAAGGCAGAGGGAAAGGAAAGGGCAGGACCTGCGCTATAACCTCACCATAGAATTTGAAGAGGCGGTATTCGGCATTGAGAAAGAGATAGAGATACCCAAAGAAGAAAAATGCTCAGTCTGCGGCGGATCCCGGATAGAGCCGGGACACCGTCCTGTGAGCTGCAAGCACTGCGGCGGAAGAGGGCAGGTCAGGCAGAGCCATGGATTTTTTACGATAAACAGGACCTGCGAATACTGCAACGGTGACGGTCATATCATCAAAGACCCCTGCAAGGCCTGCAAGGGCAAGGGAAGCATTAACAAAAAGAAGAAGATAAAGATCAAGGTCCCGCCAGGCGTCGACACCGGCATGAGGTTAAAGCTGCGGGGGGAAGGAATGCAGCAGTTTGGCGACACCGCCCCAGGCGACCTGTACGTCGTCCTGAAGGTAAAGGAGCACCAGATCTTTGAACGCGCAGGCGACGATATCACCGTTCAGATTGATATCAGCTTTCCGCTTTTATGTCTCGGAGGGGAGCTTGCAGTCCCTACCATAGAGGGTGAGACAACGATCACAATACCGCCCGGCACGCAACCGGGCAAGGTCTTCCGTATCAGGGGGCTTGGCGTAACCAAATCGAACGGGCACGGGAGGGGAGACCAGCTTGTTTACCTCAATGTTATTATTCCTTCGCAGCTGAGTGAAAAACAACGTTTGCTCCTGGAAGAGCTTTCAAAGGAATTTGGCAGTGATAGAGGGAGAACGCGTAAGGGATTTAAACAAAAATTCATGGAGTTCTTCGAATAAAAAGTATATAGCAAATTCTAATTTCTTAGCACTAAATTTTAAACAATATCAAAATTCAAATATCAAAT
>DLMV01000079.1 GCA_002478225.1 Deltaproteobacteria bacterium UBA7527
CTGGCGGCTCCCCTGGATCCATGTTGCCTTTGAGAATACCGCCGCCGTTGCCTCCGGCATCGAGTCGGCGCTCAAGATCCTCACCGAGAAAAAGAAGATACCCCGGAAGGATATCCATGTCGTTGCCATCGCGGGGGACGGCGGGACCAGCGACATCGGCCTCCAGGCCCTCTCCGGCGCGCTGGAGCGGGGACACAAGTTCACTTACATCTGCGTGGACAACGAGGCCTATATGAACACCGGCATCCAGCGTTCTTCATCCACACCCTATGGCGCAATGACCACCACCAGCCCTCCGGGAAAACGGAGCATCGGGCAGGCAACACAGAAGAAGAACATGCCGAAGATCGCCGCTGCCCACAATATCCCCTACGTCGCCACAGCCTGTCCTTCCTATCCCTTTGATCTCCTTGCAAAGGTCAAGAAGGCGCGCATGGTCAACGGACCTTCCTACCTCCACATCCTCTCTGTCTGTCCTACGGGCTGGAGGATACCCTCTGACCTTGCCATACGGTACGGAAGGCTGGCCGTTGAAACCGGCGTCTTCCCTCTCTATGAGGTGGAAAAAGGCAAATACAGACTCACATACAACCCGGAACCGCTGCGTCATGTTGTGGACTATATGAACGGTCAGGGCAGGTTCAGACACCTTACTGTAAAAACAATTTCCCAGATCCAGGAAAAAGTAAAAAAAGACTGGGAAAGAACGAAATATCTCTGCGGCGTAAAGTAAAAGAGATTTTTTTGAATTAACCAAAGGGGGATTGCATGGAGGTTGATACCGCAGTAGTCAATACCATAATTGACAAGTACGGCAAAGACAAATCTTATCTGCTTGCCATGTTCCAGGATGTACAAAGGCAATACAGGTATCTGCCGAAAGACGCTATTCAGCATATCTGCGACAAGCTTAACATTCCATTCAGCAAGGGCTATGAAGTTGCCACCTTCTATTCCTCCCTCTCGCTTAAGCCAAGGGGAAAGCACACGGTCCATGTGTGCCTTGGAACTGCGTGCCATTTGAGGGGTGGGCCGAATATCCTCAACACATTTGAAAGAGAACTGAACATCAAGAGGGGGGACACAACAGAGAACGGCCTCTTTACACTCGAGTCTGTGAACTGCCTCGGCGCCTGTGCGCTTGCCCCGCTTGTAAGGATCGACGAACAGGATTATGGGAAGACAACGCCGGGCAGCGTTAAGAAGATAATCAACGAATATGGAGAATCAACATGATCGTATCGATCGAGCAACTCGACGGAATAGCAGCAGCATACAGACAAAAGACCGGAACTTATAGCAAGATCGTGAAGATCTGCTGCGGCACAGGCTGCATATCGTCAGGCGCGCTGAAGGTGTATGAAAAGCTCAATGAAGCTATCGCAGCGGAAAAACTGATCGACAGGGTACTTGTAAAGAAAACAGGTTGCCACGGATTATGCGAAAGGGGACCCATTATCGTTTTTGGTGAAGATGAGATCCTGTATCAGACCGTTGGGAAAAGAAACCTGGATGATGATGCGAAGCTTTTGCTAAAAACCATCCAGGATGGAACAGTCGCGGAAAACCTTCTCTACAAAGGAGAAGATAAGACAAAAAGATACGTATCGCCCCGCGACATCCCTTTTTATTCAGGTCAGACAAGGATCGTTCTCGCTCAAAACGGCATCCTTGACCCTGAAGACATTGAAGAATACATTAGCGCTGGCGGTTACAGGGCCATACATAAAGCGCTTCAGATGGATCCTGCGGAGATCATTGAATGGATACAGAAATCAGGATTAAGAGGGAGGGGCGGCGGAGGTTTTCCGACGGGTACAAAATGGCGTTCCTGCAGGGATGCTGAGGGTGAACCGCGCTATGTCATAGCGAACGGAGACGAGGGCGACCCCGGGGCCTTTATGGACAGGTCCCTCATGGAAGGAAATCCCCATGCCGTCATTGAAGGAATGATCATAGGCGGCTACGCTATTGGCTCCGATCAGGGCTTCATCTATGTGAGGGACGAATATCCCCTTGCAGTTCAGAGGCTTTCGACAGCAATTAATAAGGCCAGGGAAAACGGCCTCCTGGGTACGAATATCTTTGGTTCCGGTTTTAGCTTTGATATCAAGATATTTCGCGGCGGCGGCGCTTTTGTGTGCGGCGAATCCACAGCGCTCATGTCATCCATTGAGGGCAAGACAGGCGAGCCACGCGCAAAGTATATCCATACCGTTGAGAAGGGACTCTGGGATAAACCTTCGAACCTGAACAATGTGGAGACGTGGGCCTGCGTCCCCCATATAATCAATAAAGGCTGGGAATGGTTTAGCTCGATCGGAACCCCTCAAAGCAAGGGGACGAAGGTCTTTTCGTTGGTCGGCAAGGTAAAGAATACGGGACTCGTCGAAGTTCCCATGGGCATTACGCTCAATGAGATCATCTTTGAACTTGGAGGGGGTATCCAGGGAAACAGGAAATTCAAGGCTGTGCAGACCGGAGGCCCGTCCGGCGGCTGCATACCCGGAGAACACCTCGGCATGCCGGTCGATTTTGATTCACTGACCAAACTCGGCTCCATGATGGGTTCAGGCGGGATGATCGTCATGGACGAAAGGGATTGCATGGTCGATGTGGCGCGTTATTTCCTTAAATTCCTCGTTGACGAATCCTGCGGCAAGTGCACGCCCTGCAGGGAGGGGGTGAGGCGCATGTATGAGATCGTCGATAACATATGCGGCGGGAACGGAGAAGAGGGGGATGTGGAGCGGCTTGAGGAACTTGCAAAGGCTATCCAGCTTGGCTCGCTCTGCGCCCTTGGCCAGAGCGCCCCGAACCCTGTTCTTTCAACGATCAAATACTTCAGGGATGAGTACAATGTGCACATCCGGCAAAAGAAGTGCCCCGCCGGTGTCTGTAAGGCTCTTACGGCATTTATGATCGATCCCGGGAAATGCACCGGTTGCATGCGGTGCGCCTCCGAATGTCCGGTAATATGCATCAGCGGCGAGAAAAAGAAGGTCCATGCTATAGACCAATCGAAGTGCATAAAGTGCGGTACATGCTACGACGTATGTAAATTTGACGCAGTGAAGTACGAATAGGGAGAAACGACCATGGTGGAGTTCGCGATAAACGGAAAGAAGGTCCTGGCAGAGAAGGGTGAGACTATCCTTGATGTTGCACGGCGCGAAGGATTCGACATACCTACTTTATGCTGGCATGATGCCCTTGGTTCTGATGGACGATGCAGGTTGTGTATGGTTGAAGTCCAGAGGGGAAGCAGGAAAAGGGTCGTCACCTCCTGTTTGTATCCTGTTGAAAACGGAATAGAGGTCTTCACGGAGTCTCCCGATGTTCTCCTTGTGAGAAAAACCGTTTTAGAGCTTCTGCTTGCCAGATGCCCCAATTCCGACGTCATCCAGTATCTTGCGAAAGAGTATGGCGTGAGCAAAGCCAGATATGCGCCGGACAACGATAAAGGGAAATGCATCCTTTGCAATCTATGCGTGAAGACCTGTGAATTAAATGTGGGAGCTACCGCCCTTGGCATGAGCGGGAAGGGTCCTTTGAAAAAGGTGACAACCCCCTACGGTGAACCATCCCACGACTGCATAGGGTGCGGGGCCTGCGTTGCCATATGTCCTACAGGACACATCTATATGGAGGACAGGAACGGTGTAAGGATGATCTGGAACAAAAGGTTTGACCTTGCGCGATGCCCGAAATGCAACAGATACCATGCGCCCGTTGAACAATTAGAATTTATCGCCCGTAAGTCAGGCACCCCGTTGGAAGAGCTTCTTATCTGCCCGGATTGCAAATAATTTTTAAAAGTGTGACGGGGAACATAGAAAAAAGCATTCATCTCCGGTATTTTAAAAATATATGTTGCAATGGCTTCATAAAAGTATAAAATATAAGTGGTTAATATGACTCAAAAAGTCAGTTAGCTGATCCAATGTCTATCCTGAAAAGGTTAAAAGCATGCCTTTTGATCTCGAAAAAATAGGAAGATTCTTAAAGGCAAGAAGGGAAGAGAAGGGTTTTACCATTGCCCAGGTCTCCAGCGTTTTGTGTGTGCGGAAATCTTTAATTGAAGCTTTGGAGCAGGGAAACTGGGCCATGCTTCCGCACCACGTTTATGTTAAGGGTTATATCAAAGAATATGCAAATTTTCTCAACGTATTCAAAGAGATCGCCGATGATCTTGTAGAGGAAGAAAAGACGATTGCGCCGGAGATCCCTATTCAGCAGACGGTGAACCCGCCTCGAAAGAAGATCCCTCGGAAGGCATTCGTATATTCGGTGATCATCATTGTTCTGATTGGTTATCTGGTTGCGAGCCGCGTCCAGAGAGAGCAAGCATACACGCCTTCTGTTGAGGCAACAAGCCACGTATCCTCTTCGGGTACTGTCAGCAGGGGCCCCGGTGAGAATAAATCTTCCGCATCCAGCGCCACCGACAAGAAAATGCTTATGATCTCCTGCCAGGAACGGACATGGATCAGTGTTATTATTGATGACTCAGAGAAAAAGGAGTTTATGCTTAACCCCCAGGACGTCATCATGCTCAGCGCCAAAGAGAGGTTTGATCTTCTCATCGGGAATGCAGGGGGGATAAAGATGTTCCTGAACGGTAAAGATGTGCAGTTCGCAGGGAAGAACGGCGAAGTAAAAAGAATTAAATTATCATAATATCGAAAAACTTCAGACCAGCTATACTTACTGTGTCAGCCTTTCCATCTCCGAGGCCGGGATATCGAAATTAGCATACACTTTTTGGATGTCATCGGAATCTTCCAGCGCTTCCATCAGCTTAAGCATTGTCTCCGCGTTCTTGCCGTCCAGTTTCACCGATGTTTGAGGGATCATGCTGATCTCGGAAACAATATATTTAATGCCATGGTCGTCAAAGATCTTTTTCACCGCTTCGAAGTTTGGCACATTGGTCATAACCTCGATCTCTGTACCGGTGTCTACAACGTCCTCGGCGCCTGCTTCAAGGGCCAATTCCATGATCTTTTCCTCATCGACGCTCTTCTTTTCGAAGGATATATAGCCCTTTTTCTGAAAGATCCAGGATACACATCCTGCCTCGCCTAAGTTGCCATTCAACCGCGTTAGGATATGGCGCACTTCTGCGGTCGTCCTTTTTTTGTTGTCCGTAAGGGCTTCTATGAGTATCGCAACGCCTCCGGGACCATATCCTTCATAGGTGTATTCTTCGTAGCTTTCACCTTCTATCGCCCCGATCCCTTTCTTGATCGCCCGCTCAATGTTGTCTTTCGGCATGTTTTCGGATTTTGCCTGAAGAATGGCAACCCGCAGCCTTGGATTTGATTCAGGGTCGCCTCCGCCTATCCTCGCCGCGGTCGTTATCTCTTTGATGAGCTTTGTAAAGATCTTTCCCCTTTTCGCGTCAGCGGCGCCTTTTTTATGCTTGATCGAACTCCACTTGCTATGTCCTGACATTGGGCCCCCAGATAATAAGATGGTGGGCGATATTGGATTCGAACCAACGACCTCTGGTATGTGAGACCAGCGCTCTAACCATCTGAGCTAATCGCCCATGCGTGTTACTTTTAGTATATTATAGTTGAAAAGTCAATATTAAGCCAGTACATGATTTATATTTCATTTTGAACGGGAATTGTTTAATATCTTCCCGTGAGCAGATATGTCTTCGGACCGGTTCCTTCGAGAAGATTAGGGTTCTCCCTTGGCGTGGACATTATACCGAGCAAATATTGCTGTTACGACTGCATATATTGCCAGATTGGGAAAACCACGAACCACGAGATCGAAAGGAGAAGTTTTTTTGACCCCTATACGATCATCAAGGAGGTCATAGAGAAGGTAAATACATCAGAACATATAGATTACATAACATTTTCCGGTTCAGGCGAACCCACATTAAACTCGGACCTGGGTTTAATGATCAATGAAATAAAAAGATCGATCAACATCCCTGTATCTGTGATAACGAGCGGCGCCCTGTTGTTTCAGGAAGATGTGCGTAAGGATCTCTTAGAGGCTGATGTGGTTCTACCGTCGCTGGATGCGGTCAGCGAGGATATATTTCGATACATTAACAGACCGCATTTGCTCATAGAGATCCAGTCAATAATATCGGGTCTTAGGTTTTTAAGGCAAGACTATCAGAACCAGATATGGCTTGAGATCATGCTGGTGAAAGATATCAATGATACCGAGGAAGAATTAACAAAGATCAAAGAGACCATTGATTTAATACATGTCGATAAGGTCCAGTTGAACACGGTAACGAGACCTCCCAGTGAAGAGATAACGGGGAGGTTGACCATGGATGAGCTTGAAAAGGCAAAGGCGTTCCTTGGCGGTTCATGCGAGATAATCTCCACCTTCGAAAAGATGCCGGTGCAGCATGAGGAAAAAGAGTGGTCTAAAAATGTCCTGGATATATTGGAAAGAAGATCGTTAAGCCTTGACGATATTGTTAAGATCACCGGAGTATCCTTCTACAAGGCAAAAAACAGGCTAAAATTGATGGAAAACGAAGGACAGATAAAAAGCTATCATTTCCATGACACGATATATTATATGATAAATCGGTAAGATGCTGAGCAAGTATCATTTCAATGAAGGGACTGACCGCTTTACCCGCCTGCCATGATGATCAATGATAGCTGTATCAGGTCGCCTTCGCGCATCTGCGTGTTCAGCCCGTTCCTGAGAAGACCGTAGGGCTCGTCGTTCAGGCGGATCCCGTAAATATCCTGGTCAGGCCTCATGTTGCCTGTCTCCGGATCTATCAGCTGCGGTGCGATCGCCGCAAGCACATCCTGCAGAGTGGAACCAGGCTCGACCTCAATTATAGAAGGTATCTCTGGCAACTGAACATTGGTAAGGATTTCGATGTACAATACTGTCTCAGGACAGTCCTCTTGCGGCTGTCAATATACACGTCAACCCCGGACCGTCTGGATACCGAGACTTTGGAAACCCATTATGACGGTCAGCTCAATGATCTCATCAACACGCTCCTTGGTTTTATAGTCGAACCAGAAGGTCATCCATGTGATCATGCCTAATAAAAGAAGGGCAGCCCATGACGGCTCAAAGTCTTTAGAGACTTTACCGATCGACTGCAGCTCGTTAATGGTGGTCCGGAACATACCATAGAGATGCCTCCACTCCTTTTTGATCTCTCCATGGTATCTATCCTTCACCGTCAATGATTCATGGAGCAAGAAACGGAGTTCAGGGTGGGAAAGTATCAGTTTCGCATAATCCCGGATCATTGCTTCCAGGCGCTTCTGCGGGTCTTGTATAGATCCAACGTCTGCAAGGTAAGGGTGAAGGATATTCTCGATTATGTACATATGAACGGAAAAGAGGAGATGGTTCTTATTGCTGAAGTAGTGATACAGGCTGGGCTTCGTCATTTTTGCGGCCCAACAGATATCGTTGGTTGAGGTCGCATCAAAACCCTTTGCCATGAAGAGCTTCAGCGCCTTCTGCATGATATCGACCTTTCTTTTTTCATATTGAGGCGTTACACCTTTCCTTCGAGACATTATCCTCCTCTGCAAGCCTTGTTAATACTATACCAACCAGTAAGTATATAAATGGATCGTTTTTTTTTGTCAATAACATCTTCAAGGGTCAGATTTATATTGAAATGGATTAAATATCATCTAGATAAAATTGGTATATAAACGGCACCACGGAGAACATCAAAAAAGACTACCCCCACATCATCGCCGTGTCCATCTTTATGCTGATCAGTCAAGCCCTCGATTTTGATCCTGTATGGATGGGGCTTCTGATGCTCATCAGCATCTCCCACGGGCTCCCCATATCTCCTTTTGGTCTTCCCCTTTTCATCATGAAAGGAAATATCACTGCCCTATATTCTTTTGACATTTGTGGGAATGGCCTTATTCATTATTTTCCCGGGCATTGCTACCTGACTGCCTCGATTTATGTAAGCAGGGAACTGTAGACAACTGGCGAGGGGGTAAGGTAAAATGGATGCATCAGGTCTAATTTTACGGGAGGCTGATGAATGGCGAAAGATCTATTCGAATCGTTAAAGGAAGAAATAAAGAACGAGCCTTATGCAAATCACATGGGGATCAGGCTTCGGGACGTTGGCCCCGGTTATGCGGTAATGGAGACAAGGTATTCGGAGAAGATGACGAACTTCGTCGGCCTGGTTCATGGAGGGGCCATCTTTTCCCTTATCGATGAGGCGTTCAGCGCCGCATCAAATTCTCATGGCACGGTTGCTGTGGCCTTAAATCTCAATGTTACCTTTCTCGCATCCCCTGCGATCAATTCCCTTCTTGTTGTCGAGGCAAGGGAAGAGAGCAGGAGCAAGCGTATTGCAACCTATGCCATCGAGGTCGTTGAGAAGGGCGATGCCGGAGATCGGAAAATAGCCGCCTGCCAGGCTGTTGTCTACCGTAAGGATCAAAAGCTGCCCTTTTTAGAGGAGGAAACCGTATAAATCTGTGGTAGTATTTTCTACACAGGCGATCAGGTGTCCACAAACGCTAAATTAAACAAAAAAGATTATATACTCCTTTTCTCCGTACTATCAGCGCTCTTTGTACTTTCAATGTTCTACCGCGTCGCAAATGCGGTGATTGCTCCAAACCTTATCGAAGAGTTCCATATCAATGCGGAAGAGCTCGGCATACTCGGGGGAGTAATTTTCTATGCCTTTGCCCTGGCTCAGATCCCTCTGGGCCCTTTGCTTGACAGGATCGGGCCGCGGATCATAATGACCTCTTTCTCCCTGACCGCGGCGGCAGGGGTGATGATCTTTGCCCTTTCCCGGTCATTCGGCTTGGCCCTGATAGGGAGGGTTCTTATGGGAGCCGGGACGGCAGCCGTTCTCATGGGTTCTTTGAAGGTCTTTACGCTGAGACTGCCACCCGAAAAGTTTGCCAGTTACGCCGGCCTCATTATCTCCTTCGGCATGCTTGGCTGTGTTCTTGCCGCATCACCTTTTGCCTATTTTACTTCATTGATAGGCTGGAGGACGACGCTCATTATTGCCGCCATTGTCACAATGACGCTTTCGTTTTTGATCTTCTGGATCCTTGGGGATGAGAAAAGGGAAGAGGGCAGCGATGATGCGCCGGCCATTGCCGGACAGGGAACGGGGATACTTCATACAGCCAGACTTGTGTTGGGCTCAATCTCATTCTGGCAGATAGCGGCCGTTGCCTTTTGCAGGTACGGGACCTTCGTGGGCCTTCAAGGGCTATGGCTGGGCCTTTACCTGATGGACGTTGAAGGATTTTCACCTATTCGAAGCGGCAATATACTTATGATGCTGTCTGTTGGAATGATCGCAGGGAGTCCTTGTGCCGGTTGGCTCTATGACCGGATACCTCATTCAAGAAAGAACGTTATCCTGCTTGGGTTGATCCTTTATTGTCTCAGCCTGTTGCCCCTGGTTGGGATCTTCAAGATCAAATACGCTTTTATTTACGCTGTGCTTTATTTTGTTATTGGTTTTTTCAGCGGTTTTGGAATGCTGCTCTATTCCCATGTAAAGGAGATCTTTCCTTCCAGCCTTTCGGGTACCGTAATGACATGGGTAAATTTTTTTGTTATTGCCGGCGGGGCCTTCTTTACGCAAATGATGGGAACGATCATAGAGCTCTTTCCTCACAGCGGCCGTTCCTATCCTCCGGATGCATACCATGTTTCCTTCCTGCTCTGCTTCGTCTGTATGGGGGCAAGCGTGATCTTCTACGCCTTCTGCAAGAAAAAATAGCGATACACTTTAGCAGCAATAAACAGTAATTTATAAATTTAAGAAAAATATATTGGCAAGAAGTAATTCCGCTGCTCATTATATACAAAATATTTAAATGTATGACATTTAATAAAAGGACAGATAATCATGTTCAATAATATTAAAGAGAAAAGGATCTTCGAAAAAATTGTTGACGAGATAAAGAACGCGATCGAGACAGACAGGCTAAAGCCTGGCGACAAGCTTCCTTCAGAAACAGAACTTGCCAAGATCTTTGGGGTCAGCAGGGTTGCGGTGAGGGAAGCCTTGCGGGTCCTGGAGATATATTGATATGGTCTGCCAGAAGGCAAGCAAAAAGGATTTTGATCTATTGAGCAAGTCCGTCAAGAGGGCTGA
The DNA here is from genome assembly GCA_002478225.1 of Deltaproteobacteria bacterium UBA7527. Classification (GTDB taxonomy): domain Bacteria; phylum Desulfobacterota; class Syntrophorhabdia; order Syntrophorhabdales; family Syntrophorhabdaceae; genus UBA5609. The sequence continues at coordinate 10,136 of DLMV01000079.1, forward strand.
ACAGTTTTACCGGGAAGGAAGAGAGAGGGGATAACGTAAAATATTTTTCGC
>DLMV01000005.1:0-1759 GCA_002478225.1 Deltaproteobacteria bacterium UBA7527
TCCCGCCTGCACCGTTCCCACAGCAGCCGAAAGAGACCAGAGAACAAGAAGCACGACCAATCCGAAAACCAAGACCCTTTTTTCCATGATACACCCCCCCTTTTTTTACCTCTTCTCGATCTTCAGGACCGTATGGGCCATGTAGGCGCCCCTCTTTTCATCGAAACCGACCCGAACCGTGTCTCCTTTATCGATCTTCTTGTTCCCCACAAAGATGGCCCTTGAGGTGTCGAAGGTGATATCCTTCTCGTCAAGGACGTACTCCTTGAGGCGTGTATTCTCCTCATAGGCATAGAACTCCCCTTCCAGGATCGCCTTCACCGTCAGGGTCTTTTTTGCTTCATCCGTTGCGGTGACCGTGCCGAGGAAGGTCCGGACGATCGATCTGTCCTGCTTCGACGGGACGAGGATCACCGCATGGGCGACCAGGGTTCCGTCCTTGCGGTCATAGCCCACCCGGACATGGCTGCCCGTGTGGATGTTCCTGATCCCCGTAAACCCGACCAGCTTCGCCTTTGCGATGTCGAAGGTCACTTCCGCATCATCGGCAATGAACTCCCGTGTGGCAGTATCCGTTCCCGTGATGTAGTATTCCGTCTCGTAGTGCGCCCTGACGGTAAGCGTCTTTTTCTCCGGGTCGACCGCGGTGACCGTGCCGAGGATTGTCTCGATCGGTTCCCGTACAGGCGCCTTCGCGGTCTTTCCCGTCGCTGCTTTCTGCTTCACGGGCTGCGCCTTCTCCGCACCGATGAGGTCGCCCATCGAGAAGGCGGCAAGGAACAATACTGCACAACCTATAATAAAATATCTTTTCATGGGTGGTACCTCCTTAATTGTGCTCAGGGATAATTAATAATTATAACTTTTCTTCCGCTTCCCGTGTGAATCATAACATTCATAGTCAAAACGGGCGCACCCCCAACACTTGCCATTACATTTTTCAACGTTGTCGTTGCACCATTTGGCAAGGTGGGCATAGCCATGGCAAGGGTAACAGTTAAGACCATCAGCGCCCCAACCGAAGCAATAGCTGAAGTTGCTGTGCCCGACCATTTTGGTTCCCTTATCGATGTTGCAATCTACCCGGTGGCTATCGCACCCCGCATATGTTTCCTGCACCGTCCCTATGGCGACGATGATGGAGAAGCATATGGCCACTACAACCCATTTAAGAAGCACCGCTCCTTTCTTCATTATTTATACCCTCCTTTCTATTTGTTATGCCCTCAGCTTATGGGGGCTACACAGGTATCAGATAAGAAGTATTGGGTGACAGAAGATGATGAAATGATCCGCTATTCGGAATTTTTTAATGGTCAAGGGCACTTACAATTACCCCCCATGTCAACTTTATAATAAGGGACATTTTATTGTCAAGGACTAAGTGCCTAATTGCCACATATTGAAGGACGTTTTGATCGTGAAGATGTGTTGGGGGCTATTGAGGAGGGGTTCGGGTCGAGTTAAACCCCCTCAACAGCGGGGGTTTAACTCGCCGGGATATCTCTTTCTATGAACGTTTCGGCGGTTTCAAAAGTATAAGCGCGATGACGATGCCGAGGATGGCCATGCCAGCAGTGGGAATGAAGGCCTTCAGGTAGCTCCCGAAGACGTCCTTTGCCATGCCGGAGATGATGCCGCCTATGATGGCGCCGAGGCCGTATGCGCTGAAGACGATGCCGTATTTCTGGGCATATCCTTCAAGGCCGAAGAATGTCGCCGTGGCTGCAGGACCGATGGCGAGCCAGCCGCCGAGGCA
>DLMV01000005.1:1860-2793 GCA_002478225.1 Deltaproteobacteria bacterium UBA7527
TGGCGAGCCAGCCGCCGAGGCAGAGCCAGAAGCCGCAGAAGGCGATTGCATAAAGGCCTGTTGAGCCCTGTCCCGCACCGAGCATCATGAACGATGCTACGGCGATGATGACGAAGGAGAGTATCGCTGCTCCCTTCGGTGTGATCTTGTCAGAGAGCGCGCCGAAGATGGGACGGCCGATGCCGTTGAAGATCGCAAATATTGACACAAGAAATGCAGAAGTGCCTGTATCGAGGCCGATCACCTCTCTCCCGACCGTGGCGGAGATGCCGATGGCCATAAGGCCTGCCGTTGCGCCCAATATGTAGCAGAGCCACAGGCCGTAGAAGCTGCCCGTACCGAGCATCTGTCCAGCCGTGAAGGCTGTTGCCGCTGCACCGCCGGCAGGTTGCGGTGGATTCCAACCGGCAGGCTTCCACCCGGCCTCAGGGAACCTCATAAACATGGAAAGGATCACCGTGACGATAAGGAACCCGATCCCCATCATGCCGAAGGTGTTAAGAGGCCCGGAAGAAGCGATAAGGGTTTTGGCAAGAGGCGCTGTTATGAAAGCCGATGCACCGAAACCAAGGAGCGAAAGCCCCACGGCGAGCCCTTTCTTGTCGGGAAACCATTTTGTAGCAACAGAAACAGGGCCGCCATAGACGATGCCGACGCCGGCTCCACCGATGATCCCGTATGTGATGACGACCATGGTCATGCTGCCGGCGAATTTCGTGAGTATCCAGCCGAGGCCAACGACGATACCGCCGACCATCATTACCTTGCGGGGACCCAACTTGTCGATGAATCTGCCGGAGAAGAACGTGAAGAGGGCGAACATCGCAAGAAAGACCATAAAAGGCAGGTTGCCCTGGGTTGCCGTTGCATTAAAGAGCGTTTCCAGCGGCTTCTTGAAAACGCTGTACGCATACACGGCGCCAAGACACATGT
>DLMV01000005.1:2938-3240 GCA_002478225.1 Deltaproteobacteria bacterium UBA7527
GACACATGTTGATCACCATGCCGAGCACTACAAAGATCCACCGTCCGGCATTTGCGGACATGCCAAAAACTTTTGTATCTTCGGACATAAGAGTTTACCTCCCGAAAATGTATTAAAATTAAAGATTTGACTGAAGATATTATACTCGGTCAGTTAATGTCAAGTTTTTTCCGTGACAGAAATCACAAGACACAGATGCCGGATCGTGTTATAAAGCCGGATTCTAAGATCAGCATGATGTCGGCCCTTTCCCTGGAAATACGCAATGAAAGAAGCTCGTAGCTCATAGTTCATAGCTCATA
>DLMV01000005.1:3340-7119 GCA_002478225.1 Deltaproteobacteria bacterium UBA7527
TAGCTCATAGTTCATAGCTCATAGCAACAGCAAGAACCGGGTAGGTAAAAATTGCAAATGCGAAGTAGGCAGTAGGTAGTATGCACAAAAATCTTTTGCTGCCTACTCCTTACTGCTTACTATGTTTAGTTTTTACTGCCAGCCGTAAGTTGCATTTCTCGCGGAGCGGTTTTCTTACAATCCTGATATACGCTACACGAACTACGATATGCGATTTGCTTTACGCCGTGTGCACTTTGCTATATTTTACGTGCTTATCGCCGGCATCCAGTATCGAGTATCCAGCATCTGGTTTATATAAGCCATCAGCCATGAGCCGCTCTTGACGCTATGGCCATGGACATAACTTATAACTATATGATATAATTGTATATTTAATTTTATCTCCATTTTTTATCCTTCAAAGGATTTTCAGGCCTTTTTTCTGCAGGATTTTTGCCCATATGGCTGCCCGTTCTTTCATTAAAATTCTTTAAAAATTTCTTGACATTAGATGGCTAAATCGTTTAATATACCAAAGTTTTTCGCTGTGTACCAATATCCCTTAATAAAATGAGGGATTATTTTTTTGGAGGTTTTAATGCCTACTATTAACCAATTAGTGAGGCGAGGGAGAGAAGCTGTCAAAAAGAAGAGTTCTTCCCCTGCCCTTACAGATTGCCCGCAGAAGCGCGGAGTCTGCGTAAGAGTATATACGACGACTCCAAAAAAACCAAACTCCGCGTTGCGGAAGGTAGCACGTGTAAGGCTTACGAACGGTATCGAAGTGACGACCTATATACCGGGGATCGGGCACAACCTGCAGGAGCACTCAGTAGTATTGATCAGGGGCGGCAGGGTCAAAGACCTACCCGGCGTCCGGTATCATATTATCAGGGGTTCTCTGGATGCGAGCGGCGTGGCCAACAGAAAGAAAAGCAGATCAAAGTACGGCGCAAAGAGACCGAAGCAATAAAGGAGTATTTTCATGCCGAGAAAAGGACATGTTTCAAAGAGGGAAAAACTGCCTGACCCGAAATACAACGACCTGCTCGTGCAGAGGCTTGTAAACTGTGTCATGCTGGACGGGAAGAAGAGCACCGCAACGGGCATCGTATATGGTGCGTTCGATCTTATCGAAAGCAAGATCAAGGACGAACCCCTAAAGGTCTTTCATAAGGCAGTTGAGAATATCAGGCCGGAGATTGAGGTGAAAGCGAGGCGCGTCGGCGGAGCAACATATCAGGTTCCTGTTGAAGTGCGGCTGAACAGGAAACTCTCCCTGGGCATACGGTGGCTTATCAGGTATGCGCGGGAAAGATCAGAGAGGACAATGACGGAAAAGCTCGCGGCAGAGATCATCGACGCATTCAACAACAAGGGCGGCGCCGTAAAGAAGAGGGAGGATACCCACAAGATGGCGGAAGCCAACAAGGCCTTTGCCCATTACAGATGGTAGCACGTTCGTTATGAATCAGCATGTAAGAAATGTCGGGATAATGGCTCATATTGATGCGGGGAAGACTACCGCTACTGAGCGGATGCTGTTCTATACAGGGGTGAACAACAGGATCGGCGAGGTTGATGACGGTGCCGCTACGATGGACTGGATGGAAGAGGAAAAGGAACGCGGCATCACCATCACCGCTGCAGCCACCACATGTTTCTGGAATGATCACAGGATAAACATCATCGACACGCCGGGACATATAGATTTTACGATAGAAGTGGGAAGGTCATTGAGGGTCCTTGATGGGGCGGTAGCGCTCTTCTCGGGGGTAGAGGGCGTTGAGCCGCAATCCGAGACCGTCTGGAGGCAGGCCGATCGCTACGGCGTGCCGAGGATAGGCTTCGTGAACAAGATGGACAGACCAGGGGCTGATTTCCAGAGATGTCTTGCCATGATACGGGAGATACTGAAGGCCAACCCGCTTGTTGTGCAGCTGCCCATCAAGGAAGGGGATGAATTCCTCGGCGTAGTGGATGTCATTGCCGGATCCGCGATCCTTTACAATAAGGATAGGCTCGGATATGAATATACCCTCTGTGACATACCCGCACATATGGCAGCTGAGGTACATGCGGCGCGGGAAAAGATGATGGAGGCGCTTTCCGAGATCGATGACGAATTTATGTCGAGGTTCCTGGAGGGCGACGAGATCAGAGAAAGCGAGATCAAGAGAGTTATACGCAGGGGCACGCTGAGCGGGAACATACTGCCGGTGCTCTGCGGCAGCGCCTTTAAGAACAAAGGCATCCAGCCGCTTCTTGACGCGATCGTAGATTACCTCCCGTCGCCTCAGGACATCTCGCCGCATACATGCTGGACCGAGGACGGCGAAGAGACGACCCTCGTCGGCGTAAAAGATGAGAAGTTCAGCGGACTCGTCTTTAAGATCATGAACGACCCCTTTGTGGGCCATCTGAGCTATATCAGGATCTATTCAGGAGAATTGAGAACAGGCGACACCGTTCTGAACACGTCAAGATCGAAGACGGAACGGATCGGCAGGATCATGAGACTCCACGCGAACAAAAGGGAAGAGATAAAAAGGGTGGAGGCCGGGGATATCTGTGCGATCGTCGGCTTGAAGGGCGTCTCAACAGGCGACACGCTCACCGATCCCGACATGCATATATCTTTCGAGGCGATAGAGGTTCCGTCGCCTGTCGTTTCCTGCGCCATTGCGCCGAAAAAGAAGGACGACCTCAAGAAGATGTGGCTCGTCTTCAATAGATATACCGTCGAGGATCCGTCGCTCACCGTGAGGCTTGACAACGAAACAGGAGAGGTGATCCTCTCCGGTATGGGCGAGCTTCACCTTGAGATCATCATGGACAGAGCGAAAAGAGAGCATAATCTTGAAATGCTTTCCTCGCCTCCGCAGGTAGCCTACCGGGAGGCCATTACAAGGCATACGACAGGAACCGGCAAATACATCAAGCAATCCGGAGGGCGCGGTCAATACGGACACGTCGTCCTGCAGGTATCTCCCCACGAGGGGGCCGGATTCATCTTTGAGAATAAGACCGTCGGCGGCGTCATACCGCGGGAATACATCTCCAGCATAGAGGCAGGGATCAAAGAGACCCTGGAAAAGGGCATACTATGCGGATACCCGTTGATCGACATAAAGGTTGAGCTCCTGGACGGCTCATTTCACGAGGTGGATTCATCGGAGCTTGCATTCAAGCTCGCCGGGTCCATCGGGATAAAAGACGCCGTGTCAAAGGCAAACCCCATTCTCCTCGAACCTATCATGAAGGTCGATATCAACGTCCCCGGAGATTTTCTTGGATCGGTCATCGGCGACATTTCATCGAGGAGAGGCAGGATCGCTGAACTTGGCGACAGGAACGATTTCAAAACGGTTCTTGCCTACCTGCCGCTGGATGAGATGTTCGGCTATACAACGCGGCTTCGCTCTGTTACGCAGGGAAGGGGTTATTACAGCATGGAATTTTTCCATTATGCCCCGGTGCCGCAACACATCTACGAAAATGTTTTAAAAAATAGAGATAAAAATCAAACGGAGGTTCTCTATGGCTAAGAAGAAGTTTGAGAGGACAAAGCCCCACGTGAACATTGGGACGATCGGGCACATCGACCACGGAAAGACGACGCTCACCTCTGCCATCACGAAGTGTCTCGCGAACAAGGGGTTCGCGGAATGGATCCCCTTCGACCAGATCGACAAGGCCCCCGAGGAGAAGGAACGGGGCATCACGATCGCGACGGCGCACGTGGAGTATGAGACCGATAAGCGTCACTACGCCCATGTGGACTGCCCCGGCCACGC
>DLMV01000005.1:7258-24439 GCA_002478225.1 Deltaproteobacteria bacterium UBA7527
TCAAGAACATGATCACCGGCGCAGCGCAGATGGACGGTGCGATCCTCGTTGTCGGCGCCAACGACGGGCCCATGCCCCAGACGAGGGAGCACATCCTCCTTGCCCGCCAGGTCGGCGTCCCCTACATCGTCGTCTACCTGAACAAGGTCGACATGGTCGATGACCCGGAGCTCATCGAGCTCGTCGAGCTCGAGCTCAGAGAGCTTCTCACCCAGTACGAGTTCCCCGGCGACAAGATCCCCATCATCCGGGGAAGCGCCTTAAAGGCCCTGGAGCACGGCTGCGGCGACAGGAACTGCCCTGACTGCAAGAGCATCTATGAGCTCATGGATGCCGTGGACTCCTACGTCCCCGAGCCCGTCCGTGACGTCGCCAAGCCCTTCCTGATGCCCGTGGAGGATGTCTTCTCCATCTCCGGCAGGGGCACCGTGGTCACCGGCAGGGTCGAGCGCGGCGTCATCAAGCCCGGCGAGGAGGTCGAGATCGTGGGCTTCCGCGCCACCGAGAAGACCGTCGCCACCTCCGTCGAGATGTTCCGGAAGATCCTCGACCAGGGTCAGGCCGGCGATAATATCGGCGTCCTGCTCAGAGGCACCAAGAAGGACGAGGTGGAGCGCGGCCAGGTCCTTGCCAAGCCCGGCTCCATCAAGCCCCACACGAAGTTCAAGGGGGAGGTCTACATCCTGACGAAAGAGGAGGGAGGCCGCCATACCCCGTTCTTCTCCGGCTACCGTCCCCAGTTCTACTTCCGCACCACTGACGTGACCGGCGTGGCAAAGCTCCCCGAGGGCGTCGAGATGGTCATGCCCGGCGACAACGTGACCCTGACGGTCGAGCTCGTCACCCCCATTGCCCTTGAGAAGGAACTCCGCTTTGCCATCAGGGAAGGCGGCAAGACCGTAGGCGCAGGGGTGGTCACCGAGATTAGCGAGTAAAGGGGGAGGGATGAGGCAGCGAATCAGGATATGCCTGAAAGCCTTTGATCATAGATTGCTTGATCAATCGGTGAAGGAGATTGTTGACGCGGCGAAGAAGACGGGGGCGCAGGTCGTAGGACCGGTGCCGTTACCGACAAAGATACAGAAATACTGTGTATTAAGATCCCCGCACATAGACAAGAAGTCGAGGGAGCAGTTTGAGATAAGGACGCACAAGCGGTTGATAGATATCGTTGAACCGACACAGCAGACAGTAGATGCTTTGATGAAGCTCGAACTGGCTGCAGGCGTGGACGTGGAGATAAAATCGTAGGAGCAGGTATGGCATTAGTTGACGTATTGAATATAGAAGGGGCAAAGGTCGGAGAGGTTGAGATCAGCGATGCGATCTTCAACTGCGAGGTTAAACCTCACCTTATTCACGATGTGGTAAAGATGCAGCTTACGAACAGACGGAGCGGTACGGCATCGGTGAAGACAAGGAAAGAAGTAAGAGGCGGAGGGAAGAAGCCGTTCAGACAGAAAGGGACCGGCAGGGCGAGACAGGGAACATCGCGGTCACCGCTGATGCCGGGCGGCGGTTCTGTGTTCGGTCCGAAACCGAAGGATTATCATTATACAGTGCCGAAAAAGGTAAGAAGGAGCGCACTGCGGTCAGCCCTTACCGTGCGGCATGCAGGATCGAGCATGAAGATCCTCGACAAGCTGGACCTTCAGGACGTCAGCACGAAGAAATTCAGCGGCATCGTGAAGACCCTGAGCCTCACGAAGCCTCTGTTCATTATTGAGAAAAAGGACGAGATCGTTGAAAGATCAGCGAGGAACATTCCCTATGTGAAGATCCTCAAATATGACGGACTGAATGTTTACGACATCATCAGACATGACCAGCTTGTGCTGACCGTAGACGCGTTGCGGAAAATAGAAGAGGTATTGGCATCATGAACGAGTACGATATTATTCGTCGCCCCATAATAACCGAGAAGAGCACATTGTTGAAGGACAACGGTAACCAGTATGTGTTCGAGGTTCACCGGGACGCCAATAAGATAGAGATCAAGCACGCCGTTGAGAAGCTCTTCAAAGTAAAGGTCCTTTCCGTAAGCGTCAGCAACCTTGAAGGGAAAAAGAAGAGACTCGGCAGATTTGCCGGCAAGCGCTCTGACTGGAAAAAGGCGATCGTGAAGCTGAGTCCGAAAGATAAAATCTTGATTTTTGAAGGTGCAGGTGCATAATGGGCGTAAAAGAATATAAACCTACCTCTGCAGGCAGAAGATTCATGAGCGGTCTTACCTTTGAGGAGATCACCAAGAAGGAGCCCGAGAAGGCGCTGCTTGTCCCAAAGAAAAAGACCGGGGGAAGAAATCATGCCGGAAAGATCACCACCAGGCACATCGGCGGCGGACATAAGAAAAAATACCGGATCATAGACTTCAAGAGAGATAAGTTCGAGATCCCGGGCAAGGTTGAGGGCATCGAATATGACCCCAACAGGTCTGCGAATATCGCCCTTATCAGTTATGCGGACGGCGAGAAGCGGTATATCATCTCGCCGCTGGGGCTCAAGGCGGGCGATACAATTATTGCGAGCACGAAACCCGATACGGAGATCAAAGAGGGGAACTCGCTCCCCTTGAAGTTCATACCCCTTGGAACCTTCGTTCACAACGTGGAGATGAAGCCCGGCAAAGGCGGGCAGCTCGCGAGGAGCGCGGGAAACTATGCGCAGCTTGTGGCAAAGGAAGGCGATTACGGACACATCAGGCTGCCTTCAGGCGGGGTCAGGCTGATCAACCTTTCATGTATGGCAACAATAGGCCAGGTAGGAAATATCGACCATGAAAATATCACCATCGGCAAGGCCGGAAAACCAAGATGGCAGGGAATCAGACCAACCGTTCGCGGAACGGCAATGAACCCTGTTGATCACCCGCTTGGCGGCGGAGAAGGAAGGTCAAAGGGCGGAAGGCATCCCTGTTCTCCGTGGGGACAGCTTGCAAAGGGCATGAAGACAAGGAAGAACAAGAGAACCGATAAGTTTATTATAAAGCTCAGAGGGTAGGAGGTTTTTGTGGCGAGGTCTTTAAAGAAAGGGCCGTTTTCAGAAGAAAAACTGCTAAAGAAGGTCGAGGAAGCAAGATCTTCAAGGGGCTCAAAGGTAATAAAGACATGGTCAAGGAGATCAACGATCATTCCTGAATTTGTAGGATTTACCTTTGCTGTCCACAATGGCAAGAAGTTTATTCCGGTGTTTGTTACGGAGGAGATGGTGGGACATAAGTTTGGTGAGTTCTCGCCTACAAGAACGTTCCACAGCCATTCAGGCGACAGAAAAGCAAAAGTGGTCAAGAGGAAGGAATAGGGTCATGGAGATCATAGCAAGGACAAGGATGATCAGGATATCCCCGAGAAAAGTAAGGATCGTGGGAGATCTGATAAAGAAGAAGAATATCAATCAGGCCTCCGGGATGCTGACGTATATGCCCCAAAAGGCTTCATTTATCCTGAAGAAGCTTCTCGACAGCGCCATAGCGAATGCAAAACAGAAAAAATATGTCGATATCGACAACCTCTATGTCAAGAATGTCATCGTTGACGGCGGGCCGGTACTGAAGAGGTTTTTGCCAAGGGCAATGGGAAGGGCAACAAAGATCAGAAAGCGGATAAGCCACATTACGCTTGTATTAGACGAATCATAGATCTGGAGGTTAAATGGGTCAAAAGACACATCCTTTCGGTTTCAGGCTCGGGACTATCAAGACATGGGATTCCAAGTGGTTTGCATCGAAGAACTACGCAAAGTTCCTGCACGAGGACATAACGATTAAGGACTATCTGAAGAGGAAGCTCTACCAGGCAGGGATCTCAAAGATCGAGATAGAGAGGGCGGCCAATAAGGACAAGAGGGCAAAGATCAATATCTACACATCCCGACCGGGACTTGTTATAGGGAGAAAGGGCGCCGAGGTAGAGAACCTGAAAAAAGAACTTCAGCAGATCACCGACAAAGAGGTGATCTTAAATATTACGGAGGTCAAAAGACCTGAGGTTGACGCGCAGCTCGTGGCAGAGAATATTGCCTTACAGATCGAGCGCCGAGTTTCTTTCAGGAGGGCGATGAAGAAAAATGTTACGCAGGCGCTTAAGTTCGGCGCCAAGGGAATAAAGGCGATGTGCGCCGGAAGGCTGGGCGGAGCCGAGATGTCACGAACTGAGTGGTACCGGGAGGGAAGGGTGCCGTTGCAGACGATAAGGGCTGACATAGATTACGGCGTCGCCGTAGCAAGCACAAAGTACGGTGTCATCGGGATCAAGGTCTGGATCTTTAAGGGCGAAATATTCCAGGAGGCAAGATAATGCTTGCGCCAAAGCGAGTCAAATACAGAAAGCAGCAGAAAGGCAGAATGAAAGGCGTTGCCGCGAGAGGGAACAGGGTAAGCTTCGGAGACTACGGCCTGCAGGCTGAAGAGGCCGGCTGGGTAACCTCAAGACAGATCGAGGCGGCAAGGATAGCGCTTACAAGATATGTAAAAAGGACAGGAAAGGTCTGGATCAGGGTCTTTCCGGACAAGCCGATCACAAAAAAACCGGCCGAGACAAGAATGGGGAAGGGAAAAGGCCCCAGCGAAGGCTGGGTAGCGCCGGTAATACCGGGAAAGATCCTTTATGAGATCAAGGGTGTCCCCGAGGATAAGGCAAGAGAGGCTTTGAGAATAGCCTCATTCAAACTTCCCATTGCAACAAAGATTGTGGCAAGAAGCGAGGAACAATGAAAGGCAGGGAGCTGAGAGAGCTGACCAAGGAAGAGCTTTTAAAGAAAAAGAAGGACGCCAAGGAAGAATTATTCAATCTGCGGTTCCAGCACTCAACGGGACAGCTGGAGAATACCGCGCGGTTGAAGCTATTGAAAAGGGACGTAGCGAGAATAGAGACGGTTTTGCGGGAAAAGACATCAAAGGCATAATAAAGCTGTGAGCCGGTAGCTGGCGGCCGAAGGCTATAATCCGGAGTTGGCATGGAAACGAAAAGTAACGTAAACAAAAAAAAGATGACCGGTATTGTTGTAAAGGACAAGATGAACAAGACCATCGTCGTTGAGGTCGAGAAGGTTCTGCAGCATCCGAAATACCATAAGTACCTGAAGAGAAAGAAGCGTTATAAAGTACACGACGAGAAAAATGCCTGCAAGCTGGGCGACGTGGTGTCAATCATTGAGGCGAGGCCGATCAGCAAGGATAAACGGTGGCTTGTAAAAGAGATCATAAAGAAAGAAGAGCCTTTCTTAGCTCAGAAAGAGGTGGTTGGAGATGATACAGGCGAGATCTAAGCTTGAAGTGGCAGATAACTCCGGCGCTAAAAAGCTCGGCTGCATAAAGGTTCTTGGCGGGTCAAGGAAGAGGTACGGTACGGTGGGGGATATCATTGTAGCGTCAGTAAAAGAGGTCATCCCCAGCTCAAAGGTAAAGAAGGGCGAAGTGGTCAAGGCAGTGATCGTGAGGACAAAAAAAGAGATCAGAAGGACTGACGGGTCCTACGTGAAATTTGATGATAATTCCGCGGTTATCATCAATCAGTATAACGAGCCTATTGGGACAAGGATCTTTGGGCCCGTTGCCAGGGAGCTCCGGGCGAAAAAGTTCATGAAGATCGTTTCTTTGGCCCCTGAGGTTGTGTGAGGGATACTATGGAAAAACATTACCACGTTAAAAAGAATGACCTTGTGATGGTCGCATACGGTAAGGACAAGGGCAAGACCGGCAAGGTTTTACGGATCATTAAAAAGAAGGACAGACTGATCGTTGAAAAGGTTAACATGGTCAAGAGGCATGTGAAGCCCAGCCAGAAATCAAAAGGCGGCATCATGGAAAAGGAAAGCCCCATCCACCTGTCCAACGTTATGCTCTACTGCGAGAAATGCTCGAAGCCGGTAAGGGTGGGAAAGCGTATCCTCGAGGACGGGAAGAAGGTCCGTTTTTGCAAGAAGTGTGAAGAGGTCTTAGATAAGTAGGAGGCATCGTTGAAAACAGCGTATATGGAATTTTATGAAAAAGAGGTCAGATCGGCGCTGATGAGGAGATTCCAGTATAAGAACATCATGCAGGTGCCGAAGATAGAAAAGATCACTGTCAACATCGGGCTGGGCGAAGCCCTTCAGAATATTAAGGTCCTTGATAACGCAACCGGCGACATGAAGCTTATCACAGGACAGAAGCCTGTTATCACAAAGTCAAAGAAATCGATCGCTTCCTTTAAATTGAGAGAGGGCATGTCGATCGGCTGCATGGTGACCTTGAGAAGGGAAAGGATGTACGAGTTCCTTCATAAGCTTGTCTATATCGTCCTTCCACGGGTGAGGGATTTTAAGGGTGTTTCTCCGAAGTCGTTCGACGGGAGGGGCAACTATACGCTTGGCTTGAGAGAGCAGATCATATTCCCCGAGATAGAGTACGACAAGATCGATAAGGCAAGAGGGATGAACATTACCATCGGGACAACGGCTAAGACGGACGAGGAAGGCTTTGAGCTTCTCAAACTAATGGGAATGCCCTTCAGGAGTTGACGGAGGAGTCAATGGCAAAAAAATCAATGATGGAAAAGGCAAAGGCGACGCCAAAATACCAGGTCAGGGTTCATAACAGGTGCACTATCTGCGGGAGGCCCCGCGGCTACCTGCGTAAATTTCAGATGTGCAGGATATGCTTCAGGAGCCATTCTCTGAAGGGCGAAATACCCGGCGTTATAAAATCAAGCTGGTGAGGGGGATTCATGCTAACAGTAGATCCTATTGCTGATATGCTGACAAGAATACGGAATGGTATCATAGCGCGCCATGAATCAGTTGACATACCGTATTCCAATATGAAATTTGCCATATCAAAGATATTAAAAGAAGAGGGCTATATAAAAAATTACAAAACCTTTATTGATGAGGCCAGGAAGAAATTCCTCAAGGTTTATATACACTACGACGAGAACAACAAAAGCGTCATTACCGGCCTACGAAGGATCAGCAGGTCCGGGAGAAGGAAGTATGTAAGTACAGTGGAGATACCGAGGCTGAAGAAACGGATAGGTCTTATCGTGATCTCCACATCAAAGGGGATCATGACAGACAGGAGCGCGATAAAAAATAAGGTAGGAGGAGAACCCCTCCTTGTTGTTTGGTGAGGTGTGAAATGTCGAGGATAGGCAGAAAGCCGATTATTTTGCCTAAGGGCACAAAGCTGGAATTGCAGAATAGCGAAATTGTCGTAACGGGGCCAAAGGGTTCGCTGCGAAGGCCGTTTCTGGAAGGGCTGGGCGTCAATATAGATGGCAGCACCGTGACAGTTCAGCGAACCGGGGAAGACAAAAAGATGAAGGGCTTGCATGGACTCATGAGGACGCTGATCGCAAACATGGTAGACGGCGTTCATAAAGGGTTTGAAAAAAAGCTTGAGATCATCGGCATCGGATACAGATCAGAGCTGCAGGGCAATAATATTATCTTTTACCTCGGCTATTCCCATCCAATCACATTCCCCCTGCCCGCAGGGATCTCCGCTCAGGTAGAAAAGCAGACGCTTCTGACCATCAAAGGCATCGATAAAGAGCTTGTCGGGCAGACAGCGGCAAAGATAAGGGCATTGAGAAGACCCGATGCATATAAGAACAAGGGGATCAAATACGCTGACGAGAAATTGAGGAAAAAGGCTGGCAAAAGCGGTAAGTAAGAGGTGAGAAGATGGAAAGAAAAGAGAAGGTAGCAGCAAGGGGGAAGAGAAAAAAGAGGATTCGCAGGACGATCTCCGGCACTGTCAGCAAACCGAGACTATGCGTCTACAAGAGCTTAAAACAGATATATGCGCAATTAATTGATGATTCACAGGACAAGGTAATAACCGCTGCATCGACGCTTACAAAAGAAGTGAGGGCAACGGTAAAACACGGCGGCAACGTTGAAGCGGCGAAAAAGGTTGGAGAGTATATCGGCAAGAAGGCAGCCGGCATGGGCATCAACCAGGTTGTCTTTGACCGGAATGGTTTTAAATATCACGGCAGGATAAAGGCCCTGGCCGATGGTGCAAGAGAGGCAGGCTTACAATTTTAAGAGGAGGTTGTATTGGCTGAGAAAAAGCGTACAGAACCAGGCGAGCTTGAGCTGCAGGACAGGTTGGTCTATATAAATCGTGTCGCAAAAGTTGTGAAAGGCGGCCGGCGGTTCAGCTTTAGCGCCATCGTCGTTGTCGGTGACGGCAACGGTCGTGTTGGGTTTGGACTTGGCAAGGCCAACGAGGTCCCTGATGCGATCAGAAAGGCAGTGGAGAGGGCAAAGAAAAGCATTATCGAGGTCCCTGTCAGAAAGGGGACGATCCCTCATGAGATAAAGGCAAAATACGGGACAAGCGAGGTGTTTATGAAGCCGGCAAGCGAAGGGACCGGCGTTATCGCGGGAAGGGCCGTGCGGGCCGTTGTAGAGGTAGCCGGCATAACGAACATACTTACAAAATGCTACGGATCGCGAAATTACCATAATGTAGTAAAGGCAACCATCAAAGGGCTTGCCACGTTAAAGTCGCCCGATGTCTCATTGAAGCAGCGGGGCAAGACGAAGGGCGAGGAGGGATAACGTGAGCCACCTCAAGATCAAATGGACAAGGAGCTTTATAGGGTGCACACAGGATCAGCGCGACACCATACGAAGCCTTGGCTTCAAAAAGCTTTACCAGGAAAGAACGGTGAAAAACACGCCCGAGATACGGGGTATGGTGAAGAAAGTGATCCATCTTTTAACGATTGTGGAGGATGTCCGGTAAATGAAGCTGTCAGACTTGAGACCGAGCGAAGGATCAACGAAGAAGAAAAAAAGGGTAGGACGGGGCACCGGCTCCGGCCACGGCACTACCGCAACATATGGGAACAAGGGTCAACGTTCCACAAGCGGTGGGACGAAGAAAAAGGGTTTTGAAGGCGGGCAGATGCCGCTCACGAGGAGAATTCCCAAAAGAGGGTTTAAAAACCCCTTCAGGAAAGAATATTCCTTGATAAAAATAGGTGATCTGGCTGTATTCAAGGGACAGGAGAAGGTGAGCATAGAGGATATACTGAGATCAGGATCCATCAAGAAGATGAAGGACGGCATTAAGCTCCTTTCTGACGGCGACATTGACTTCCCGATCAGGATCCAGGTGCATAAGGCCTCTGAACGCGCTATTGAGAAGATAAAGGCCCAGGGTGGAGATGTGGAGGTACTGATTTAATGGGAGGTTTCCAGAATATTGGAAAAATCCCTGAGCTTAAGCGGAGAATAATCGCCACACTTGCTCTCCTGGCGGTCTACAGGGTCGGCGTTCATATCCCCACACCAGGGATCGATGGAACGGTTCTGGCAGGGATCTTTGAAAGGGCCAGGGGCACTCTGCTCGGCTTCTTTGACATGTTCGCGGGCGGCGGTCTCGAAAGACTTTCCATATTCGCCCTTGGCATTATGCCTTACATCAGCGCATCGATCATTCTACAGCTCCTTACCGTTGTTGTGCCGACCCTCGAGAAGCTTTCAAAGGAGGGAGAGGCGGGCAGGCGAAAAATAACCCAGTATACACGATACGGCACGGTTGTCATAAGCCTCATCCAGGGTTTTGGCATCAGCATTGGGCTGGAGCAGATGAGGGGCGCGGCAGGCGAGCTCGTCGTTTACAATCCCGGCTGGAGCTTCCGGCTTATGACGATGATAACCCTCACCGGCGGAACAGCCTTTATTATGTGGCTCGGGGAGCAGATCACGGAAAAGGGAATAGGCAATGGCATATCGCTGATAATCTTTGCGGGTATTGTAGCGCGGATGCCGAACGCAATCGCCAGCACGATGACCCTTGTCAACTCCGGCGAGATGAACTGGTTTGTGGTTCTTTTGATCACCGCAATGATGCTGGTTGTCGTTGCCTTCATTATATTCATGGAGACATCGCAGAGGAGGATACCCGTCCAGTATGCAAAACGGGTTGTTGGCCGCAAGATGTACGGCGGCCAGGCAACGCATTTGCCCCTAAAGATCAATACGGCAGGCGTGATCCCTCCCATATTTGCCTCTTCGATCATCATGTTTCCGGCAACGATCGCAAATTTTATACAGCACCCGTATATGAAGAAATTTTCGGAAATGCTCACGCCGGGAACATTCCTCCATGAACTTCTGTATGTGGGTTTTATTATCTTTTTCTGCTTTTTTTACACGGCCATCGTTTTCAATCCCGACAATGTGGCGGACAACATGAAGAAGTACGGCGGGTACATACCGGGCATAAGGCCGGGCAAGAAGACCTCAGAGTTCATCGAGAGGATACTTTCAAGGGTGACGTTTATTGGCGCCGTATATATCTCCTTTGTGTGCGTCCTGCCGACCTTGTTGGTGAGAAAATTCAACGTTCCTTTCTATTTTGGAGGCACAGCGCTCCTGATCGTGGTGGGTGTTGCCCTCGACACGATACAGCAGATAGAATCTCATCTTATCCTCAGGCATTATGACGGGCTTGTTAAAAAATCGGCAAGGATGAAAGGAAGAAGATGATACAGCCATCGGCTTTCAGCAGAATCGAAACCGGATCGTAAATGTGGTCTCCGGTTCTTACTGATAGCTGACCACTGAGAGCTGTTATATATTGCAGGATGATTATTCTGAAGAGCAGGGAAGAGATAGAGAAGATAAAGGTTGCCAGCAAGTATGCCATTGAGATCCTTATATATCTGGGACAGTTTATAAAGGAAGGCTTGAAGACCTTAGAGCTTGAAAGATTGTGTGAAGAGAAGATACGCAGGATCGGCAATGTAGAGCCTGCGTTCAAAGGATATAACGGCTACCCATATTGCCTCTGTACTTCCGTGAATGATGAGGTGGTGCATGGTATGCCCGGAGAACGGATATTGAGAGAAGGCGACATTGTAAGCCTTGATTTTGGCACGCGTTATGACGGTTTCTGCGGAGACGCAGCGATCACATACAGCGTCGGAAGGATCCCTAAGAGGACTGAAAAACTGCTCGCCGTTACTGAAAGCGCCCTCTATAAAGGGATCGAGGCAACAAAGGAGGGCAACAGGCTGCACGATATCTCACACGCTATCCAGTCTCATGTAGAGGAAGCGGGATTTTCTGTTGTGCGCGAGTTCGTCGGTCACGGAATAGGGAGAAATCTTCATGAGGAACCGCAGATCCCTAATTACGGAGAGAAAGGAACAGGGATACGCCTGAAGACAGGCATGGTGCTGGCGATCGAGCCAATGGTGAATATGGAAAAAAGCGATGTCGTGATCAGAGAGAACGGGTGGACCGCGGCGACAAAGGACGGGAGCCTCTCAGCCCACTTTGAGCACACCGTTGCCATAACCGAAAAGGGCGCAGAGATACTGAGCGTGCCATAGGTGATTATGCCAAAAGGTGAAGGAATAGAAATCGAAGGTACAGTGATTGAGCCGTTGCCGAACGCCATGTTCAGGGTTGAGCTTCCCAACGGGCACAAAGTGCTTGCCCATGTGTCAGGCAAGATGCGTATGCATTATATAAAGATACTCAGGGGCGATAAGGTCGTGGTGGAGCTTTCGCCATACGATCTGACAAGAGGCAGGATCATCTACAGGGTGAAATAGGAGGTTCTCATGAAGGTCAAACCTTCTGTCAAGAAGAGATGTGATAAGTGCAAGATCATTAAGAGAAAAGGTATAGTAAGGATCATCTGCGAAAATCCAAAGCATAAGCAGAAGCAAGGTTAAGGAGGAGCAACGTGGCAAGAATTGCTGGTGTGGATATACCGCGGGACAAGAGGATAGAGATAGCCCTGACGTATGTTTACGGTATCGGGAGGACACTCTCAAACCGGATCCTCGGCGAAGCCGGCATTGACCCTAATAAGAGGACCAATGCCTTGACCGATGAAGAGATCGCAAAGATACGCGATATCCTGGAGAGAAATTATAAGGTAGAGGGTGACCTGCGGAAAGATGTGAATATGAGCATCAAGAGGCTCATGGATATCGGCTGCTACAGGGGCTTGCGGCATAGAAGGGGACTGCCGGTCAGGGGACAGAGGACCCGGACGAATTCCAGGACACGGAAGGGTCCGAGGAAGACCTCGATGAAAAGAAAATAATGAGGTGTGTAAATGGCAAAAGCGAAAAAAACCGGTAAGAAAAAGGTAAAAAAGAACATCCCCATAGGCGGTGTTTACATACAGTCGAGCTTTAATAACACTATCATTACGATCACTGACCCTCAGGGGCATGTTGTCGCATGGTCGAGCGGCGGCGTTGTCGGCTTCAAGGGTTCGAGGAAGAGCACGCCTTTCGCAGCCCAGCTTGCCGCAGAGAATGCAGCAAAGAAAGCCATCGAGAACGGCATGAAAACCGTCGACGTATATATCAAAGGACCAGGGGCAGGAAGAGAAGCGGCGCTCAGGGCCCTTCAGAGCGCAGGACTTAAGATCCATCTTATCAGAGACATAACGCCTATACCACATAACGGGTGCAGGCCACCTAAAAGAAGAAGAGTGTAAGGAGGCAAGCTTTGTCAAGATATGTAGGACCATCATGCAGGTTATGCAGACGTGAAGGGATCAAGCTTTTTCTCAAGGGGGAGAGGTGTTATACAGAAAAATGCGCGATCGAGAAGAGAAACTACCCGCCCGGCGTACACGTCGAAACGAGAGGCAAGTTTCTTGAATATGGATTGAGGTTAAGGGAAAAGCAGCGCCTGAGAAGGATCTACGGTCTCAGTGAAAAACAGTTTAAAAGATTTTTCGAGATGGCAGAGCGGAAGCAAGGCATCACGGGTACAAATTTCCTTGTTTTGCTTGAGAGACGGATCGACAACATGGTCTTCAGGCTTGGATTTGCGACATCCCGGAAAGAAGCAAGACAGCTTGTATCGCACAGCCATATTCTGGTCAACGGAAGGAAGGTAAGCACGCCGTCGTTCCTGGTAAAACCGGGCGATGAGATCTCGGTAAAGCACAAAGACTTGCCAAGCATTAAAAATGCGCTTGAATCAGTTGTACGAAGAGGGATCCCGTCATGGATCGAGCTGGACAAAGAGAACATGAAAGGCACGATCAAGCTTCTGCCTACGCGCGACGATATCACGATGCCCATTAAAGAACAGCTCATCGTAGAATACTATTCAAGATAGTTTTGCCCCAAGGAGGGTAGATACCTATGTTTGAAAAAAACTGGCAGGAACTTATAAGACCGACAAAGATCGAGATAGAGAAGAAAGAGCAAAACTACGTGAAGTTCTCTACGGAACCTTTTGAGCGGGGTTATGGGATAACGATAGGGAATTCCATAAGAAGAGTTCTCCTTTCTTCTATCATGGGCGGCGCTATTACTTCTGTCTGGATCAACGGCGTTGAACATGAATTTTCCACTATAAGAGGGGTAAAGGAAGACGTAACGGAGATCATCCTGAACCTTAAAAAGGTTGTCCTGAAGGTTACCGACGATAAAACGAAAGTTTTAAAGATAGACGTGAAAGATAAAAAAGAGGTCAAGGCAGGCGACATTACTCATGATGGGGGCGTTGAAGTTATGAACCCGGACCTCCATATAGCATATTTAAGCGATGACGCGCAATTGTATATGGAGATGAAGGCGCAGCTTGGACGTGGGTATATGCCGTCCGAGATGAACGTCGATGAGAACGATCCTATCGGCACAATACCCATCGATGCCATCTTTTCTCCCATCAGGAAGGTAAGCTATAACGTAACACAGGCAAGGGTCGGCAGAAGAACGGACTATGATAAGCTGACCATGGAGATCTGGACCGATGGGAGCGTCGACCCTCTGGACGCGCTTTCTTTTGGGGCAAAGATCATCAGGGAGCAGATGAAGATCTTTATCAATTTTGAAGAGATCGAAGAGATTGATATAGTTGAGGACAAGGCAGCAGACAAACATGATTACAATGAGAACCTTTTCAGGAGCGTTGACGAGCTTGAATTGTCTGTAAGAAGTGCGAACTGCCTGAAGAATGCCGATATTAAATATATCGGTGAGCTCGTTCAGAAGTCGGAGCAGGAGATCCTGATGACGAAGAATTTCGGCAGGAAGTCATTGAACGAGATCAAAGAGATCCTCTCCTGCATGGGATTGCGTCTCGGATTGAAACTGGACAGCTTTCCTCCGAGAGAAGACCTGGACAAGATGCTTCTTAAGAAAAAAGATCATATATAGAGGTTTGCCATGAGGCATATGAACCGAGTTAAGACATTGAACAAAAAGAAAAGCCACAGAAGGGCGCTGTTCCAGAACCTGGCGAATGCCCTTTTCGATCATGAAAGCATAAAGACAACAAGCCCGAAGGCTATGGAGCTTAAGAAGGTTGCAGACAGGCTCATAACCCTGGCAAAAAGAAAAGACCTGCACTCCATGAGGCTCGCATTCGCGATCTTGAGGGACAAGGAGATCGTAAGGAAGCTTTTCACCGACATAGGCGAACGTTACGCGACGACGAACGGAGGGTACACGCGGGTTCTTAAGATCGGCAGCAGAAAAGGCGATAATGCCCCCATGGCTATCATCGAGCTTACTCACAAGAAAGAGAAGGAAGAGAAAAAAGAAAAGGACGAGAAGAAGGTCAGGGAAACGAAGGCCAGGCCAAAGGCCAAACCAAAAGAAGAAAAGAAAGAGAAGACCATCAAGAAGGAAAAGACAGGAAAAGAGAAGGCCGAAAAGACAGAAGCAAAAGAAAAAAAGCCGAGAAAGAAAACGGTAAAGAAAGAGGTTGCAACAGAAACAAAGGAGTGATGTCCCCGATAGATAGTCTTCTACTGGGAGATCGTTCAACGGCAGGACAACGGACTCTGACTCCGTGAATCAAGGTTCAAATCCTTGTCTCCCAGCCAAATAAAATAAATACGTTATAAAACGTAGACATTACAGTCACCCCCACATTTCAAAGCCTGACACAGAAACTGGATCGGCCTATAGGGGCAGACCACCTTTGTACTCCAGGTGGCGACGATCTACGTACTGTCTTTAAGCCCCACGTTGAAGACAGAGCTTTTGACGCTCAATGAATTGCTCCTCACTATAGGGTTGTCTTCAATAATCGTCTTTGCAGTGGAGATCGAGAAATCCATAAAAAGGCGCCGAAGCAGATAGAATAAAGAGGCGCTCAGCTTATTCCCACTCGAAATTCCTTATTTCGAGGGTATTCTGCACGCTTTCATGGATTTGGCCTAAGGCATTATAGATATTTTCATCAACGAACCGCTCGTCGATGCCGTTCAACCTGGAGACCGACTTCAGCCATGCGATCTCATGGTCATTTGCCTCCCTGTCTATAAGCGATACCTTGAGCCCGTCCTTGATAAAGCACCGTGCGATATCGGGCTTGGAAAAGTGAGGCGGCTCGTCAACGACATGCTTGCAGATCAATATCTCCTCAATTGCCTTCTCACAGAAATCCTCTTCAAAACCAAGAGTTCTTCCTATATGCATCATCAAGGCTTTTTCTTCATTGTGTATCACCTGATCCTTTCGGATGAGGAGCATTAAGCCTTTCAGATAGAGGCTGCGGTCAAGAAGCGTGATCTTCATATTGTCCTTCGCCTTCGTATCAGTTTATCGATCTCAACGGCAGCAACAACGGTCAGTGCCACCGCTGCGATCTTAACCCATTCCACAGGGCTTAAGGCATCTGTTCTGAAGATCCACTGCAGCGCGGGAACGTAGATAACAGCGATCTGTGCAAGGAGGGCCATGACCATGCTGTAGAAAAGGAAGGGATTGCCCAGGGGATTCATTAGAAAAACGGATTCGTGCTCGGAACGGGAGTTCCATGCCTGGAAGAACTGAAAGAGCACCATGGTGGTCATGGCGATGGTCCTTGCATGCGCGACGGAAGAGCTCTGGGAGAGGGCTTCGTGAAAATTATAGACTACGCCGGCGGAGATGATGATCCCCACCAAAATGCTCCGTTCAAACATAAGCCTGGACATGATTCCTTCTTGAGGATCTCTCGGTTTTCTTTTTATGATATCCTTTTCGCCCGGCTCGAAGGCGAGCGCCACATCCTGCAGGCCGTTGGTCACAAGATTGATCCATAACAGCTGAGCTGCCACGTAGGGGACCGGTATGTCAATGATCATTGCGATAATGATGGAGATGATAGCGGCGAATCCGGTGGGGATGAGAAACATGGTGACCTTCCTGATGTTGTCAAAGACTATCCTCCCTTCCTCGACAGCGTGGAAGATGCTTGCAAAATTATCATCGGTGATTACCATGTCGGCTGCTTCGCGTGCCACATCCGTGCCTGTTCTTCCCATGGCAGCGCCGATATGGGCTGCTTTGAGCGCGGGGGCATCGTTGACGCCGTCGCCGGTAACGGCCACCACCTCTCCATGCCGCATATACTGCTGGACGATTCGGAGCTTGTGCTGGGGGGATACCCTCGCATAAACAGATGTCTTTTGGACGCGGGCAAAGAGATCGTCGTCGTCAATCTCTTCCAGCTCTTTTCCCGTGATGGCCGGGGCCCTGTTCTCACTGAGGCCGATCGTCCTGCCGATGGCAGAGGCTGTGACCGCGTGGTCGCCGGTTATCATCGCAACCCTTATGCCTGCCTCCCTGCACCCTGCGATCGCCTCGATAGCCTCAGGCCTCGGAGGGTCGATCATGCCCTGCAGGCCGGCAAACACAAGGTCGTTTCCAAGATGGTCATGGGTGAACTGCCCGGGCGAAATATTGCCGGTGACATTTTTATATGCCATGGCGAGAACCCTTAACCCATCCTCTGCAAAACGTTCGGCGGCCCCGATGACCTTTGTCCGGTCAAGAACTTCCCCTGCGGGTAGATCCCGGCACATGTCGAGCACGCGTTCCGGTGCCCCTTTCAGAAAGATGACCTTTTCGCCGCCGTGATCGTGGAGTGTTGCCATGAAACCGCGGTCGGATTCGAAGGGGACCATGCCTTCCTGGGGATACTTTGTCTTTTCCTCTTCCAGGTGAAGCCCTGCCTTCATTGCCGATATGATGAGCGCTCCTTCCGTCGGGTCGCCGTCGATCCTGAGATGACCCTTCTCCTCGACTACCCGGGATTCGTTGCAGAGCAGGCCGATCCTGAGCACTGTCTCGATCCCTTTGAAGAATCCGGGATCAGCGGGTTCCCAATCGTGAAGTATCTTGCCGTCGGGATCGTATCCGCTGCCGGTAACTTCATAGGCGTGATACCCGTCGTAGATGGCCTTCACGGTCATCTCGTTCTTCGTCA
>DLMV01000005.1:24607-25167 GCA_002478225.1 Deltaproteobacteria bacterium UBA7527
CGGGTGATGCCTATGGCCATGGTCACGGTCACCACAATGGGAAGCCCTTCGGGCACTGTCGCGACTGCCGCGGCAACGGCAATGCCGAAGACCTCCGCAAAGGTCATCCCGAGGATGAGTCCCAGCAGGATTATGGCAACGGCGCTGCCGAGAACAAGAAGCCCTATGAACTGGGCGAACCTGACGATCTTCCGCTGGAGGGGCGTCTCAGTAACACCCAGCCCTTTAACATCCCGGGCGATCTGCCCGATCACCGTCCTGGCGCCTGTTTCGACGACGACCCCGCGGCCTCTGCCGTTGACCACAACAGTGCCCATGAAAGCAATGTTGGTCTGATCGCCCGGCGTAAGGTTCTCTTCGCCTATGGGCCTTGCCGTCTTCTCCACGGGAAGGGATTCTCCTGTGAGAGGCGCCTCTTCTGTCCTCAGCTCAGTGACCTCCAAGAGCCTCAGATCAGCCGGCACCCTGGCGCCTGATGCGAGGAGCACAACGTCGCCGGGTACGAGCTCTTCGCTGGGGATCTCCATCTCCTTCCCATCACGCACGACCCGCGCCTTTGC